>DATJNO010000066.1:0-56304 GCA_035508055.1 Bryobacteraceae bacterium
GCGCTCAAAATCTGCAAGATCATGGATCTCGCCCTCAAAACCGGCGCGCCCGTCATCGGCTTGAATGACTCGGGCGGCGCCCGCATCCAGGAAGGCGTTGCATCGCTCGCCGGTTACGCCGACATCTTCCTCCGCAACACGCTCGCGAGCGGCGTCATCCCGCAGATCTCGGCCATCATGGGACCGTGCGCAGGCGGCGCGGTCTATTCGCCGGCGCTCACCGATTTCATCTTCATGGTGGAGCACACCAGCCACATGTTCGTCACGGGGCCGGACGTCATCAAGACGGTCACGCACGAAGACGTCACCAAGGAAAAGCTGGGCGGAGCCGAGACGCACAACACCGTGAGCGGCGTCGCGCACTTCCTGGCGCACAATGACGCCGAATGCCTGCAAATGATCCGCCAGCTGGTCTCCTACATTCCGCAAAACAATTTGGATGGCGTGCCGGCGCGCGCTGCGAGCGACCCCATCGACCGCGCCGACGCCGCGCTGGATACGCTGGTGCCCGCCGAATCGCAGATTCCTTACGACATGACGGACATCATCCATCGCGTCGTGGACGACGGCGAATTTTTTGAAATCCATGAGCATTGGGCCAAGAACATCGTGGTGGGCTTCGCCCGGCTGGACGGACAAAGCGTCGGGATCGTCGCGAATCAACCGGCCTTCTTGGCCGGGTGCCTGGACATCAATTCCTCGGTGAAGGGCGCGCGTTTCGTGCGCTTCTGCGACGCGTTCAATATCCCGATTCTGACCTTCGTGGACGTGCCCGGATTTCTTCCCGGGACGGACCAGGAGTTCGGCGGCATCATCCGCCACGGCGCGAAACTCCTGTACGCCTACGCCGAAGCCACGGTGCCCAAAGTCACCGTCATCACGCGCAAAGCCTATGGGGGAGCTTACGACGTCATGGGATCGAAGCACCTGCGCACGGACGTGAACTTCGCTTATCCGACCGCTGAGATCGCGGTGATGGGCGCCGAAGGCGCAGTGAACATCGTGTACCGGCGGGAGCTAACGGCCGCGGCTGATCCCGAAGCGTTGCGCAAGGAAAAGATCGACGAGTTTCGCGAGCGCTTCGCCAGTCCGTTTGTAGCGGCCGAGCGCGGCTTCATCGACGACGTCATCGAGCCGCATGAAACGCGGCCCAAGGTGATTCGCGCGCTTAGAATGCTGGCGAACAAAGTGGACACGATGCCGCGCAAAAAGCACAGCAATATTCCACTATAAACTTCGCACGCCCATGGCCGTGATGTCGTCCACGCGCATCGTCTCCTTCACCACGAACGGCTCGCCGTACTTCACGCCGATCAGGTTGCCGTAGAAGCGCGCGATAGCTGCCAGGCGTTCGCGAATCTCCTGCGCCTGGGGGAACAGATGCGCCGCCTCGGCCGACTGCCCGTATTGCGAATCGTAGCTGAGCAGCGCTGCCATGCGCCGCTCGAACTGCGCCGAAATGTCCACCACAAACGACGGCGTCACGTTGGCATAGAGCGATGAGTAGATCATCTTGTGCGGCCGATGCGGCTCGCTCGCGTCGTCCAGCTTCTTCAATCCAGCCAGAAAGCAGGCTTCGAAGCCGATTTCCGAAGCCCGGTAGTGGTCCGGATGCCGCGCCTCCCAATACGGCAGGATCACTACACGCGGCTTGAGATTCCGAATCTCCATGGCCAGGCTCATACGGACGCCGACTGTGTTCTCCAGCCGCGCATCCGGCAGCCGCAGATTGCCGCGCCAAGCCAGCTGCATCGCACGCGCGGCCACGTCGGATTCTTTCAACCGGATTTCCGGCGTGCCGCGGCTGCCCATGTCGCCTGCGGTCAAATCCAGGACGCCCGTGCGGTAGCCCTGCTCCGCCATGCGAATCAGCGTGCCGCCGCAGGTCTGTTCCACGTCATCCGGATGCGCGGCGATGGCCAGGATGTCCAGCGGCTTGGAGATGGCCGCCGAGCCGGTGTTCACTTCCTCAAACATCCCGGGACCAGGACGAGCGGAAGCGCTGCCGCGTGGGCATAAGCCAGATTAACGCCATCCCAGCGAGGAACCCGCCGACGTGCGCGAACCAGGCCACGTCCCCGCTGGAGGCCTGCGAGTAACCGATGGAGCCGACGCCGTTGAAGAATTGCATCGCGAACCAGTACAGCAGCAGAACGAAGGCGGGAATATCCACGGTGGTGATGAAGATGAAGATAAACACCAGCGTGACCACGTGCGCGCGCGGAAACTTGATGAGATAGCCGCCCATGACACCCGCGATGGCGCCGCTTGCGCCAATCGTGGGCACGGGCGAAAACGGATTCAGCAGAATGTGCGCGAACGCCGCCGCCACGCCGCAGACGAGATAGAAGATCAGATACCGGGTGTGGCCCAGCAGATCCTCGACCGAGCGGCCGAATACCCACAGGAACCACATGTTGCCGGCGATGTGCAGAAATCCGCCGTGAATGAACATGGAAGTGAACACGGAAGAGTAACGCAGATGCGCGGGCACGATGCCATGCAGCTCGATGAACCGGTTCAAGGCGTAGGTGCCGAGAGTGCCTTGAATACTGAGCTCGTACAGGAATACCGCCACGTTCGCGGCGATGATCGCGAGTGTCACGGTGGCGCGTGTGTAGTGCGGCTCGGAAGATCGAAGAGGAATCATCGCCTAATCCGGGAGCTAGGTGCGGGGTTCGAAGTCCGGCTCCGAGCGCCGCTCGCCGCTGTGCATCAGGGCTTGCGCGCGTTCGGCGGTTGCGATGCCCCCTCGTGCGCCGAAGGCGGTGCAATTCAACGCCGCCATGGCGTTGGAAAACTCCAGAGCGTCCCGCGGCGGCATATCCTGCAACACAGCATAACAGAACGCGCCGTGAAACACGTCCCCCGCGCCGGTGGTATCGATGCAATTGACCACGAAGCCGGGCGAATAGAGGAATCGGCCATCGGCGCGCGCCAGGGCGCCGCGCGCTCCCAAGGTCATGGCCGCGACCTTCATGCCGTACTCGTCCTGGATCATCGCCAGCGCGCGAAAGGGATCGCGCTCGCTGGTCCAGCGCTCGGGAAATTCGGAGCTGGCCACCAGGTAGTCGACGTTCGGCAGCACGCGGTCGAAGCCGTGATAGATCGTATCCACGTCCACGGTCACGGGAATGCCCAGCCCGCGCGCGATTTCGGCGGCGCGGGCCACCGCCGGCGTGTCGTGCCCGTCGATGTGCAGCAGGCGCGCGCTGGCGATTTTCTCGGGCGTCAAAACGGCCGGATCGATGCGCAGGCACTCGTCGCGCTTCCACAGCACAGTCCGCTCGCCGGTGGTCTGGTCGATCAGGATGTAGGCCGTTTGGTTGGCGCAGTTGGGCCGCACTTCGACGTCGTCCAGGTTCAGGCCGCTTTCCCGCAGGCTTCCCATCTGAATGCGCCCCCGCTCATCATCGCCCACCGTTCCGATATATTTCGCCGCAAGCCCCAGCTTCGCGCAGGTCACCAGGGCGCTCGCCACCTGCCCGCCCGGACTCAGCATTTCCCGCAGGAAGGGCACTTTGCCGCCATACGCCGGAAAATGGGGAAGCAGAACGAGGGTGTCGGTCGCGTTCAGGCCAACGCCGGCTACGTCGAATTGGGGCACGATGCCGCGCTACTTCTTTACCGGCGGCATCGTGTACAGATAGATGGTATGCCCGTGGGCTTCCGGGTCCTTGTCCACCAGTTTGGGTTTCCAGCCTGGCACGGCGTATTCGTGTGAGACAACCCGCGAGCCCGGTTTGAGATACTTCTCCAGATTGGGCCGCAACTCCGCATTGGCGTCGGTGGCCAGATACATGGTGACGACGTCGGCATCGCTCAAGTCGACGTTGCGCACATCGCCGTGGATCACGCGCGCGTCATCCGATAGCCCCAGCCTGCGGATGCGGTCGTTGGTGCTTTTCACCAGTTCGTCGGAAATTTCGACACCCACAGCCTTCGCCTTGAACCGCGTGACGGCGGTCACCAGGATGCGCCCGTCGCCGCTGCCCAGGTCATAGAGCGTCTCGCCCGGCTTGAGGTCGGCCAGCTCCAGCATCCGGTCGACAATTTCTTGCGGGGACACCACGTAAGGCGCCAGGCTATTGGCGTAGTGATGCACCCTTTGCTGCGCGTAAAGATCCTGGGCCTGCGACAGCACAGCGCATGCCGCCAACATCGCGATCGGACCCGCCCAATGAAAACTTCGCATTCCCGTCCTGGAAACCCTCTATTGTCGTGAGATGGATGAAGTTTCTTTTACGTTTCTTGATTTTACGATCCGCGACACCATTTCCGACACGGCAAACCACAGATCCCGCGGCCGCGTGATGGTGTATTCGTAGCCCCGGAAGAAGTGCACCGTATGGCTGATGGCGTCTTTCCACGGCGTCGCCTGCGGGCTCAGGTTGTAATTCATATAAAACACTGGAAAATTCACATCCCCGGTGGACTTTAGCGCGTCGTCGGGGACATTGGCGTCCAGCATGACCTTGGGACCGGCGAAGATCAGCGCGTCCGGATGGTTATCCGGGGTGGAGGCAATTTCTTGCCGCACCAGGTCCGTCAGGAACTGGGTGTCGCCGTGCTTTTCGCTGAGGCGTTTCAGGTCGACCGTGCCCAAGTTCAAGGATTTGATAGCTTTACCCAGAGCCGGGAAATCGATGCGCGAACCGCCCTCCTGGCGGTAAACCACCTTTTGTTCCTGCATGTTGAAGGCAACTATGGAGAACTTGCTGATGCGCGGGTCGCGTTCAATCGTCCGCAGGATGGAAACCAGGGCGCCGGTGTCCATGGGCAGCAGCGCGGCCGATAATGCATTCTGGGGTGCGAAGTTCACCAGCACCTTCACATTTAGTGGATCCGTCGAAACCCTTTGGACGGGCGGTTCTTCCTTGAATTGTTCGAAGTCGGTGCGCTGGATGGTGCCGGGTGCGATGTCGAGATTGATGGCGCGGTCCCTGGGCGCCAAGGAGGCCGTCGCGTCCCAGGAGGACGAGCAAACGTGCTCCACGCGGTCGCGCATCAGCCAGTCGACGTGATAGGCGCCCAGGCCCACATCGAAAGCGCCCTGCAGATAGGCATCGCCCCTCGGATCGCTTTCCAGGGGCGGTACATGGATGTGCTGGGAGAAGTAGACCGGCTCGTCGGGATGTCCCTCCTGCGTTACCCGGAACACGATGTAGAGCGTGCTGTCGCCGCCATCCAGCTCCTTGAGCGGAAGCGTGACCTGGTAGCCGGCGTGGTAGCGGAGGTCGAATCCCAGAGTGGGTTTTTCGGGCGTTACCGTACAGGGCAGGTCTTTCCGCTGCTCCTCGGACTCCAGCACGGCCAAGTCCGAGTTAAAGAGGTTCACGTTGTGGCTGGGGCCCGAACTGGGCAACAGAAACTGGGCGCGCGCGCTCACCGGAACGACCAGGAGCACAGCCGCGGTCAGCATGCCGCGAAAATTTGCCAACCAAAAGGGCCTCTGCATTACCCTTACCCGTCAGATTGTTCCCTATTGTACATCCAAGGCCGCACGCAACAAAATAACAAAGTTGGCTGAAGGGCCAACTTTTCTCGTTCCTAAGCAATCGGCGGTACTGGAGCCGGTCTTTAGAGCCAAGCCAGCCGGAAAACTCGAAACTTAGACGCGCGACTCACGCGAAAGAAACAGCCGTCCTTCGATTCTTGTGCTACAGTGCTTGGATTATGGCATCCCGCAGCGTTAACAAAGTAATTCTCGTCGGTCACCTGGGCAGGGACGCTGAGACGCGCTTCACGCCCGCCGGCGTCGCGGTCACCAAATTCTCCGTGGCGACCAACCGGCGCTGGAAGGATCAGCAGAGCGGGGAATGGAAGGAAGAGACGGACTGGGCGAATGTGGTTCTGTGGCGGCAGGAGAACCTGGCGAATTACCTGACCAAAGGAAAGCAGGTATATGTGGAGGGCCGGCTGCAAACGCGCAGTTACGACGACAAGGACGGCAAGAAGCAGTACATGACCGAGGTGGTGGCGGACGACGTGATCCTGCTGGGCGGCCGGGGCGGAGAAGGCGGTGAGGACCGGCCGGTGTCGATGCCGCGCAGCGCCCAGAAACCACCAAGCGGCGGTGGTGCTCCCGGCGGCGGGATGGACGATCAAGGGATTACGGACGACGACGTGCCATTTTAGGCGCGGGCTATGCGGGTCGCCAGCCGGATCATTGGCGGGCTCGGCTTCATCGGCCTCGCGATTCTGCTCTTCCCCAAACAGAACGAGCGTGGGCTCAAATTCGTCAGTTTACCTGTTCCGCTCATGATAGGTACCGGGTTGCTTCTGCGCGCCTCCAGCGTCGGCCGTGTCGGGAGATAATAAAGCCTAAAATGCGGAAAGTAAACCGAGTCGCCGGTGGGCTGGTGATATCCGGCATTGGGTTTGTCGCACTCGCTGCCCTGCTCGATTTCACCAACGCTGCCAGTTGGCTGGGCTGGCTATTTCTGGCTATGGGTATCGGATTGTTGTTCGTCGGGCGCCACTACTATTTCCGCTTGCCCGTCGTTATGCCGAAAGAACCACAGAGGCAGGCATCTCCGTGGCCTTTTGCCTCGTTTGTCGCGGCACACCGCCGGGAACTCAGTGCGCTCGCACAGATCGGACTGGCGGTTTCGCTGTTTCGGCTGGTTGGTCTCTTTTTCGGGTCGAATTGGCCGAGCGGATGGGGGACGTGGCTGCTCGGATTGGGATGGCTCCCGCTGTTTTTCATGAGCCCGAAAAGATGGCCCAGGCCGCTGCCGAAATGGTCAGTCGCGGTCCAGAAGATCTGGGCGGGCGGGCTACAGATTCTCTTCGTTCTGCTCGTCTTAACCTACGTGAACTCCCAACCGTGGCCACCATCGGAACAATACAGGGGTATCCTTGCGACCGGCCTCTTTGTTCTCCTCTATGGCCGCGCAGCGGTGGAGTTCGCTCGCGGGGAGATCCACCCTGTCAATGTCCGCTCGGCGGAGTGAACTCCACCGCGTCCACGTCGCCGAAAGGCCCCAGGGTCCTGCGGTTCCACCCGGTCAGTTCGACGCGCGTGGCGAACCAGTTGCGCCAGAATTTCACGTTGGCGTCGCCGCCGTAGATCACAAAATGGGGGGACTTCGCCAGCACATCCTTGGTCAAGCCCGCCGCGAATAGCTCGGCTTCCGGAGACGTTTCGAACGGAAACGGGTAGATCTTGCCCGGAATCGGATAGGCGAACAAGTGCGCGTAGAGGAAACCGGGCAGCGGATAGCTGGGCGTCCAGACAGGCGCCTGCGCCTCGATGAATGGGCTAGGGCAGATGACGGGAGCGGCGGCGTCGAGGTGGAGCGCCCGGATCTTCTCGACCGCCGCGCGCCAGCCGGAGTTGTCATGCGCCGGCATGGGCTTGTTCCACTGGCCCATGAAGAGGAGAACGCCGGCCCCGAGGGCGAGCGAGAGAGGCCGCCAGCGATCTACGGGAACAAACAAAGCCGCGACCATCGTGGCTGCCAGCGCCGCGCCGGGTAGCGCGATGGACAAATACCGTCCCAGGAAAACGCTGTGGCCCGTGATCCAGGAATAAGCGAGGAGAGCGAGGGGCTGACAGAGCCACCACGAAAGAATCAGCAGCGCGCCGCGCGAGGAGACCGACGAAACCGGTTGCGGCCAACGGAACCAGCGGGCCGCCAACGCCGCCAGAGCCGCCGCGCCAACCACCAGACCCACCTTGATCTCGGTCGTCATCTCGCTGAACGACGGCGCCGGAACGATGACGTGCGCACCCGCCTGACGGTTCAGTGCGAGCGCGGTGGCCAGTACGGGGAGCAGGGAAATGCCGAGCAAACTGAAAACCACCGCTGCCTGGAGCCGGCTGGTCTTGGTATCCGAGCGCCACAGCCGCACCAGCGTGTACACGAAAAAGATGAGATAAAACGGCCAATAGATCAAATGAACGCGCCACAACAGAGTGGCGGCCACGGCGAAGTACAGCCCATCCAGATAGCGGCCGGAATCGAGCCAGCGGATCAGCAGAAGCAGGCTGGCGGCAGCCACGCAGGTTCCCAAAGCATAAGGCCGGGCGTCGGCAGCCTGGTAATTGAAGCCGCGCAGCGCAAGACAAGTGAACACCGCGAACCAGGCGGCCTTCGGATGGATCAGCCGCGCCGCCAGCCGGTAGATGAAAAGCAGCGCCAGCACCATCGCCAGGAGAGACGGAAGGCGGTAAGCGGCTTCGGAGGTGCCGAACAGCTTCGTGGAAACGCCCGCCAAGGCGTAGTAGATGGATTCGGAAACCTGCGGCGCGGCCTGGAGCGATGGATCCTGGGCGCCGCGCTGGACCACGAACGTGGTGCCCATCTCGTCCACCCAAAAGCTGGATGCGAGCGGCATCACCCAGAGGCGAATGCAGATGAGGGCGACGAGCGTGGGCAGCAGCCAGCCGAGCAGCCGGGAACTGTCAAATCCGCCCAAGAGATCCGCTCGAGCGGGTGCCGGCGAGGATGTTTGTGGCAACCCTATACCAACAGCTTAGTCGAAGCGAGCCCGCGGCCGGCAGCCACCTCAGAAGTTGTAAAGCACTTTCCGAAGCTCATCCGCGTACTCTTGCCGCGCCGCCTTGGCCACATTTCTAGCATCCTGCTCGGCGAAATTCGCCTGGTCCCACGCTTCGTCGGCGACCATCGAATGGTCGATTTTCGCGAGATTTTCCTCGGTGCGAATGGCCTCAATCCAGCGGTCTACCGCTGCTTTGTACTTGAGGCGAAGCTGATCGAGTTCTGCGTTTTCCATTTTCTTAGCTTTGGAAAGCGTTCCTCAGGGCCCAGAACAGGAAGCCCGACAGGATCATCGCGGCGGGAAGCGTCAACACCCAGGCCAACGCCAGATTGCGAACCGTACCCCATTGCAGTCCCGTCTTATTGGCGGCCATGGTGCCAGCGACGCCCGAAGAAAGCACGTGCGTCGTACTCACGGGAAGCCCCCAGTAATCCGCCATGCCGATGGTAGCCATCGCGGTAATTTCGGCGGCCGCGCCCTGCCCGTAGGTCAGGTGGTCCTTACCGATCTTCTCGCCCACCGTAACGACGATGCGCTTCCAGCCGATCATGGTGCCCAAGCCGAGCGCCATCGCGACTGCCACCTTCACCCAGGTGGGGATGAACTTGGTCGCAAGGTCGATGTGTTTTTTGTAGTTGGCGAGAATCTTCTCCTCATCGGCTGTGAACGTCGATTTGCCGGATTTCTCAATCAAGCGAATCGCTTCGCTGACCACGTACATGTCGTTGCGGAAGTTGCGGGTCATGTTCGAGGGAACATTCTTGAGCTGCTTGTAGATGGCAGTTTCGTCACCGATGCCGCTGATGACCTGACGCAGCGCCAGCATGGTGTTGGCGTTGAATTCCTTGGTGCGGATGTAGGCGGTCAAATCGTCGCGCGGGTCGCCGACAACGGCGGACGGCTCTACGTGCGTGTTCAGCATCTGGACCGTCTGTTGCGATACTGCGAGAAAATCCTGGGTTTGCGCGGGAGAGACGGCCCGGTTCAAGGCATAGGTTGTGGGCACCGTGCCGATCAAGATCAGCATAATGAGCCCCATCCCTTTCTGACCGTCGTTGGAGCCATGAAAGAAACTGACGCCGGTGCAAGTGAAGACCAGCAAGCCCCGAATCCAGAAGGGCGGCGGATCGCCGGTGGTCGGCGCTTGGTATAACTGGCGGTCCTTAATAATCGCCTTGCAAATCATCAACAGCACAGCGGCCATGAAGAATCCCACCAGGGGCGAGACCAGCAGGGAACGTCCGACGCCCATAGCCTGGCCCCAATCGACGCCGCTGGTGCCTTGCCGGGGATTCATAAGCTGATTGGCGATACCAACGCCGATGATCGATCCGACCATGGTATGCGAGCTCGACGCGGGCAGTCCGAAGTACCAGGTGCCGAGGTTCCACAGTATCGCGGCGATCAGCAGAGCGAAGACCATCGCAAAGCCGGCTCCGCTGCCCACTTGCAGGATCAATTCCACAGGCAGCAAAGTGATGATTGTGAACGCGACGGCGCCCGTGGAGAGCAGGACACCAACGAAGTTCCACATGCCGGACCAGGCGACGGCGAGGTGCGGCTCCATGGAATGCGTATAAATGACGGTTGCGACGGCGTTGGCCGTATCGTGGAATCCGTTCACGAATTCAAAACCGAGCGCGACCAGCAGGGCGACGCCGAGCAAGAGGTACGGGAAGATAGACGTGCCTCGCTCTGCTTGCAAATCACGCGAGAGGCTCAGGACAGTGTAGATAAGACCAACGACGAGAGCCGCTCCGAATACTATCATTCCGATCATTCCGGGGCTTCGTGAAAGTTTTTGGTGTACTGTTGCGGGTGCGGGTGCTGCAGCGGCCATAGTTCTCCTTTGGCCCGAGCAGTATATCCCGCCAGTGTGACGGTCTACTTAGTTTTCGATTACGTTTTGGTGACTGAGTAGTGTCCCAGAGTTTCCAGGACGAACCCGTTGAGCCGGTAGCGAGGTTTGGCGCCGCGAGCCAAAATCGAGTCACACCACTCGATTCCGCGGCGAGTGGCCTGGCGCTGCTCCTCCCACCAGGGGCTGGTGCCGCCGGAGCTGTAAAAGTCGTGGCAGACCGCGAGATGCTTGCGGAAACCGGCCATGAGGCGGCTGGTATAGTGCGCAGTCACCGCATTCACGTCCTCGCCCGCGACCGCGGCACGGATGACGGCGGACGCCAGGATCGCTTCGCGGGCGGCGTTTCCGGCGCCCTCTCCGCAGAGTGGGTCGAAGGCCAACGCCGCAGTACCACAGGCGAGCCACTGGTCAGAGCAGAGCGATCCGGCGATGCGCGGATGCGAAGGGAAGCTGCTTCCTTGCGCCAGGATTTCCAGGACTTCGTCCGCGATCACCCGGCTGCGCGCGAGTTGCGACTCCACCGGCCCACCCACCGACAGCAGCCACGCGCACTTACCGGTAGGCAACAAAAACAGCCAACCGTCGTCGAGCGATTCGATCCAACAGGTTTCCGGAGGTGATTCTGGTTGTAGCTTCACCTGGGCCACGTTGGCGACCCGCGAGCCAAAGTTCCTTTCTTCGACGGTCTCGGGAAGGGGACGCGCGGCGAAGACAGTCCAGGCAACGTCTGTTTCGCTGCAGCCAGGCGACTCGGAAAGCGCGGGCTGCGGGATGTGCCGCAGCAGTGCTTCTTCGGACGTAACCACGGCCGAATGAGGTAGTACGACCGGCTTGGCGCCTGGGCCCCAAGCCACAACGCGCCGGCGCACATGGGATAGGCCCTCGAACAGATCGGGCCGCGCGAAAACGTCCTGGAGGAGCTTCTGCGTGGCTTCGCTGATCATGATGGCGGGGAGCTTGGGGCGAAATGGTCCGTCCACGGCCACGCTCAGGCCGGCTTGCCGCAACAAGCGAATGCAGCCTGAGGCGGCAATGCCATCGCCTCGGACAAGAATCCTGCCGCCCATGAGAATGAAGGTTTACGGGAGCAACTTCGGTGGCGGAGGAAGAGGGATTCGTTCTTTTGCGCCTCTCCTCACCTTCATAAGTTACACATTCTGCGTTCTGCCAGTCAAGCCAGAACAGTCAAAGTCATTTCCGGCCAATTGCGAAGGTCGCCGGGAGCTGTGTGATCCGTAGGGCCTGTTGGCGGCCGACATTTTATCTCGCCGTTGCATCAGCCCTTCATATCCCTTCAATGCCTCGCGAAAGTTGACTTCTGCCGGACCGTACTTGCCTTGTTCGAACTGCGCTCGTCCCAGCCTTATCAAGGCTTGTTGGTGCGGATTACGAACCGTTTGTGCGCGATTTTGCGCGAAACAATTGCCACTGCGAGCTGGCCCGATCCTAAGGTTCTACCGTCGGCTTGGCACAGAATGATCCGCCTGGAGTCTGGCACGCCATTCGACGGCCTCGTCTGGCTTCCCCCAGTCAGTGTATAGATGGATGATCGCCTCTCGAGCGTCGGTAAGGAATGGGCGATCCTCCACGGGTATCGAGCTGCGGACCTGCATCATTCCTTCGTATCCCGAAAGCAAAAGCGGCTCCGCTTCCGTGAATCTTCGCTCCATCGCCAGAGCCGCGCCGAGGAGGCTTTGACAATGAAACCGCTGCCATGTCTCCAGGCCGGCTGTTTCGAATCCGTCGAGAGCCGGGCGGAGAGTACTCTCCGCTTCCGAGTATTGCTGTTCCTGGAACTGGACCATGCCGAGCAGGACCGCGCTGTTAAGAGTGGCGGGGTTATTGTTGCCCAGCATGCGGCCGCGGCCATCTCGCACGTCCCGAAACAGAGCTTCGGCCTCCGGGTACTTGCTCTCCAGACGATAGACCATCGCCAGATTGCTCATTGCGGCGAGCGTGTTGGGATGATCCTTGCCTGCAACGCGGCGGCGGATGTCTATGGTCTTTACAAACAGAGCCTCTGCCTCGGGGTATTTTCCTTCCTTGCGGTATAGAGCCGCCAGATTATGCATGACATCCAAGGTTTTGGCGTGCTCCTCGCCCAAGACGCGCCGCCGGATCTCTAAAGCCCGATTGTAAAGGTCCTCGGCATCGTGGTATTTACCTTGGTTGCCGTAAGCCAACGCGAGATTGTTCATCACCGAGAGAGTATTGGGATGCTCGTCGCCTGAAACACGACGGCGAATGGCGAGTGCCTTGACTAGAAGCGACTCGGCCTGAGCGTATTTGCCCTCGTCCATATAGCAGCCTGCCAAGTTGTTCATCACAATCAAGGTATCGGGATCGCTCTCGCCCACCAAGTGTCGCCGGGTTTCAAGCACCTCGGCGAGGAGCGGCTCAGCCAGCGCACTCTTGCCCTCGTCGCTATAAAGGACCCCCAAGTTATCCATAACCGTTACGGTCTCCGGATCCTGTTTGCCTGCAACACGGCGTAGAACCTCCAACGATTTAGTGAACATTGCCTCCGCGGGTGCATACTTGCCTTCGGCATCATAAACCTGCGCCAGATTGTTCATTGCATCCAGGGTCTCTCTGCTGTCCTCCCCGAGAAACCGGCGCCGCAGTTCCAGGGCCCGCTCCATATGCCGTTGCGCTTCTGGCAACAAGCCCAGATCCAGGTAGGCCCTGCCGATCGTCTGACGGATGGAAGCTTCCACCAACGGCTGGTTGGAGAACTTCCCCTCGATCCTGGCCGCTGCCCGGTCCAACGCGGTCCGAACCTTGAGTTCGGGATCAGGTTTCGTGGCGGGTGCAGCCTGAGTGTTCGGGCTCGCCTGAGCCAGCAAGTCTTTTTGCAAAAAGTCACTGATCGCCTTTGAGGTTGCCGATTCCTTATCCGCCCTCTGTGTCTCAGCGACGGCGCGATTCCGTTCCTCGACAGCCTTGGCCCCCGCTGCGGTGGCTGCCCGTTGCGACTGTAATGCCCGATCGCGCTGCTCCGTCGCCAGTCGCTCTGCGGTAGCAGCCCGGTCCCGCTGCGCCAGCGCCGCTTCCGAAGCTCGGTTCGCCCGAATCGCTTCCCATGTGCTAACCCAGATCCCCGCCGACAGCACCAGAAACACTGCCGCCGCTCCGCCCACCAGCGCCCGGTGCCGCCGCGCGAATTTTTGCAATTGATACACGGTGCTGGGCGGCCGCGCCGTAATCGGTTCGTCGTTCAGGTAGCGTTGAATGTCGGCGCCAAAATCCGCTGCCGATTCATAACGGCGCGATTTGTCCTTCTCCAGCGCCTTCTTGGCGATCGTCTCGACATCGCCTCGGTAGTTTCGATCAATCCTGCTTAGACTTGCCGGCTCTTCGTTCCGGATGGTCTCGACTGCGTCCGGCAACTGCCGATGATTCACTTCGTAGGGCGGCCGTCCGCACAAAAGTTCATAGAGGATCACTCCTAGCGCATAGACATCGCTGCGAGTGTCCACTTCGAGTGGATCGCCCAGCACTTGCTCAGGACTCATGTAGGCCAGCGTCCCCACTATCTGTCCCAAACCAGTCTGCATCGTCGGGGGTGCATCTGCCTGTTGTGCGTCTGCCTGTGTCAGGCGCGCCACGCCGAAATCCAGAATCTTGGGCTGCCCCAACTCATCCACCAGAACGTTGCCCGGTTTCAGATCCCTGTGAATCAATCCCCTCTGATGCGCGTGATGCACTGCCTCACACACCTTCACCATTAGGGCCAGGCGTTTGGGCGTGTTGAGATGTTGAGCTTCCGCGTATTCGTTCAGGGGAAAGCCGCGGATGAACTCCATGGCGAAATATGGCTGCGGCCCGAAGCCGGTATCCGCTGTATTGGATTCGTAGATTTGGGCGATGCCCGGGTGTTGTAAACGAGCAAGAGCTTGCGATTCCTGGCGGAAGCGCCGCAATTGATCCGGCGCCGCCAGCCCGAGCTTGATCATCTTCACAGCCACGATCCGCCGCGGCTCTTCCTGCTCAGCCTCGTACACCGTGCCCATACCGCCTTCACCGATAACTCGAAGAATTCGATAGCGGCCGATCATTGCCGGGTGTATTCTTGCCTCTTGCACGTTGGTAGAGCCAGCCAGCTCCCTGGCTGCGACCACGAGCGCCGGCGCTTCGAGGAAAACATCCGTCTGCCGCGCCTGCGCGAGCAGCGATTCCACTTCTTCCCGAAGCCATTTGTCGCCGCTGCACTCTGCTTCAAGGAAAGCTGACCGCCGGCTCTCTTCCTGCTCCAGTGCCGAATGGTATAGCTGCTCGATTTTCCGCCAGCGCTCAATTTCCAAGTGGGTGCCCCCGGCTCAGCTCGCGACGCAGCCAGCTCTTTGTAATGTTCCAGTCTTTTCGAATCGTTTCTTCCGATACCCTGAGCACTTCGGCCGTCTCTTTCAACGTCAGGCCGCCGAAAAAGCGCAGTTCAACGATCTCGCTCTTACGCGCATCCAGTTCCGCTAAAGTCTTCAAAGCGTCGTCAATCGCGACCACATCGTCGGTCGACGTTCCCCAAGGCTTGCCGTCCTGGTCGAGCGCCAGGTTCTGAGGAAGCTCCAACACCGGCGCATCGCCGCCACGCTTCTGCGCGTTCTGCACACGTGCCCAATCCACCAAAATACGGCGCATCACGCGGGCAGAAATGGCGAAGAAATGGGCCCTTCCCTGAAAATCCGCCGGTCCGGCGTTCGCCAGCCGCAGGTACGCCTCATTCACCAGGGCAGTCGCTTGCAGTGTGTGCCCAGGGCGTTCCTGGGCCATATAGTGCCGCGCGAGCCGGTGCAACTCGTCATACACCAGCGGTATTAGCTTGTCCAGCGCGCTCTCATCGCCCTCGCTCCAGGCGTGCAAAAGCTGGGTGACCTCTTTACCTGACGAGGCCATCTTCTGTCCTTTCCACAAGTCGGTATCAAGCATCGTATCATCCCGTGTCTGGCTTTGCGGGCACTATCTAAAAACCAACCGGGCGGGGTTGGGTTTTTGAACAACTTTTACGCCTTAGCAATAGAACGCGGGAAAACGAACACCCGCCCCGAGAGTTTCTTGGAGACGAACTGAGGACGAAGGACATGACAAAGAATAAATGTTTCAGCTTAAAGCGATGTTTACCTTCCAATATCGGATTGACAGGCGCGGCTCTCTGTGTCGTTACCATGTTGGGCAGTACGCCGGCCTTTGCGCAGACGCCTTTCACTACCGGAATCCGCCTCGCAGATCACACGCCGCCCCAGGTCCTCAATAGGACGGCGACCTTCGTCGAGCACTACGACCCCACTCGGAAACTGCGGCTGTCGTTTGCCATTGAGCCGCCGCACCTCCAGGAAGAAGAGCAGTTTATCACCGAGTTGCAAACCAAAGGCTCACCGAGTTTCCACCAGTTCCTGACACCGGAGGAATGGAACGCACGCTTCGCCCCAACGCCGGAAACCGAGCAGGCCGTTGTCGACTGGGTTACGAGCCAGGGCTTCACCATCACCCATCGTTTCAACCACCGCCTCGTCGTTTCGGTCGAAGCTCCGGTGGGAGTGATTGAGAACGCCCTGAATATCACAATCAACCGCTATCAGCTTCAAAACAAGATTTATTACTCGAACGACCGCGATCCGCTGGTTCCCTCGCAACTTTCGGGTGTCCTCACCTTCATCGAAGGCCTGAACAACATCCAGGGGATGCGAAGAGCGGGCAAAGGCCCGGACCCGGACCCTGGGCCGGACTACTCGGAGGGTCCGGCCCTTTCGCACGGCGCGACTTTTCAAGCCGACGGCGACCCGTCCAAATTGCCTTCACGGAAACCTGCCGCAAACCTGATCGGCCCTGCCCCTGCACTCGACTCTCCTCAGCAAAACTGGTTTACAGGGCCGCTCTTCACCGACTATACAAACGGCGGAACAAGCATGAACCCCCTGGCAATGCTGAGCGAGCAAGCCTACAACTACGAAGGCTTGTATAATCTCGGCCATTGCTGCAACCCGTCGAACCAAAATCCCAAGCCGGTGGCGACCTCCATTGCTGTCTTCGAGACCAACGCAGACTTCCTGGATTCGGACATAAAGGGATTTCAAAAGGTCTTCCCGTACCTCGCCTATGACTATGACCGTTGGACCGTCGATGGGCCGGTCACCTGCGGCAAGGGGGTGACTGCACCTTGCCCCAGCAGTGAGGCCACGCTCGACGTAGAGTGGGCGATCGCCACTTCCAACAACTTCGGTCCTGTGAGCGGAACCGCGAAGATCCGTGTATACGAAGGCGGCCCCGGCGCAACATGGTCGGACTTGTTCTCGTCGGTTCTGGAGAACAATGACACGCGCGTGCTGACTGCAAGTTATTCGTGCACCGAGCTGGGTCTCTATGTCGGCGTGTCCTGCTCGGCGACCAGCCTGCAGGCGTTCCATACGTTTTTTGACCACATGGTCGCCCAAGGTTGGACCCTGATTGCCGCTTCCGGCGATCGCGGCGCTACCGATAACTGCAGCAGCACCACTGTCTCCTATCCGTCCTCGGATCCCGATTTTGTGAGCGCCGGCGGAAGTGTCCTTAGCCTCGACTCGAACGGGGTGTGGCAGGGCGAGGTCGCCTGGACGGGCGGCACGAAGACCGGCTCTTGCAGTAAAAACGGCGGCGGCAGCGGCGGCGGTTTTAGCGTAGTTTTTCAAACTCCGTCCTGGCAGAGCGCCCTCGACGTTCCTATGCGCGCGGTGCCCGACCTTGCGCTGAATATGAACAACGAGAGCGTTTTCTTTCAGGGATCACTCGACGGGAGGGGCGGCACCAGCATCGTAGCGCCGGCACTCGCAGGTTTCTTCGCGCAAGAGAATGCTTATCTTTTGGCGATCGGCAACATTTGCGGCGGTGGTGGCAATGCCCCGTGCGCGCCGGTCGGGAATCCAAATCCACTCCTCTATGAAGAGGGCACCGTAGGCGGCGCCAGCCATTATCCGTATTACGACATCACCTATGGCTGCAACTCCAATGACGTGACTCAAGCCAACCCAGCCCTGACGTTCTTTTGTGCGGTTGCCGGCTACGACGAAGTAACGGGTTGGGGCTCCGCAAACATGATGCAGCTCGCCTGGGCTCTGAACTGGTTCATCATTCCGGCAAATGGATTTCCCACAGTCGACTTTCAAGGGCCGGAAACCCATAAGTGGTACAACTCTGAGCAAAAGGTCTCCTGGAAAATTGTTGATAGCGGTGGCGATCATCCCGGAACGGGCATCGCCGGCTTTACACAGGGCTGGGATTCGATTCCGGATGACTCCGCGACCCAACCAACGGGCGGCTCCGGCGACTCCTTCTGGGACGGACCTCAGTTCACGAACATACATCAAGGATGCATTTCCTTGCTCGGCAAGGAGTGCCAGGGCGGCGTCTCCCAGGGTTGCCACGTCGCTCATGTCCGCGGCTGGAACAACCAAGGAGGCACAACCGGGGACTCAACTTACGGTCCGATCTGCCTGGACACAACTCCTCCGGAGACACAAGCCATTGCCTCCGGCCTTCAGAGTGATGCTAGCTATACGTCTCCAGTGACCATAACGCTCGTCGCCAACGACAATGTAAACGGAAGCGGCGTTGCCTCGACGACTTATTCAATTGACGGCGGGCCGAAACAGAACTATACCGCGCCGTTTACGATTTCGACGCCAGGATTTAATTCCGTTACTTACTTCAGCACGGATGTGGCGGGCAATGTCGAAGCAAGTCAAACTTTTTCATTCACCAGCATCGCTCCGACGACGACTACGCTGACGTCGTCTACCCTTACCTCGGTTTTCGGCAAGACGGTCACATTTACGGCTACCGTAACTGGCGCCTTCGGATCGGCGCCTTCCGGCACAGTAACTTTCTTAGACGGGGCCAAGAAACTGAACGCCAGCACGATGAAGGCAGGCACAATCACGTATTCCACCGCCTCGCTTCTTCCAGGCACACACAATGTGACCGCCGTCTATGCAGGCGATGCACTCAATCTGACCAGTACCTCCAGCTCTGTTGCCGTAGTCGTCGAGGATTCGACAACCACCAAGCTCTCCTCTGGGTTGAATCCTTCGATCTACGGAGAGAACATCACCCTGACGGCAACCGTAGCGGCGACCCATGGCGGAAGCGTGGCCGGAACGATGACCTTCTATGATGGCGCCACTACGCTCGGAACACAGACGCTCAATTCCTCGAACCAGGCCACCTTCTCTACCGCCGCGTTGGCCGGAGGCAACCACAGCCTGAAGGCCGTGTACGCCGGCAATACATCCGCTGCGGGAAGCACCTCGCCCGTGCTGACGCAGGTGGTGAAACCCGCTACGACAACGACAGGCCTCGCTTCGTCTCTCAACCCGTCCGTGTACGGCCAGGCTGTCCAGCTGACGGCAACGATCACGCCCGTTGACGGCGGAACGGTGACCGGTACGGTGACATTCAAAGACGGAAGCGTGACGTTGGGCAACGCTTCGGTGGGAGCAAACAACACTGCGGCTTTCTCCACAACGCGGCTTGCCAAAGGGTTCCATAGCCTGACTGCGGTTTATGGCGGCAGCCCCAACACCTTGGCCAGCACCTCACCGTCTGTCTCGCAGCAAGTCACCATCGCCTCCACTACGGCGGCGTTAAGCTCCGATGGGAGTCCTTCGGGTTGGGGCTCGGCGGTCACAATCACGGCAACCATCACCTCAGCCTATGGCGGCGCCGTCACTGGCACCGTGACGTTCAAAGAGGGAACGACAACGGCCGGAACAGGAAAGGTCAATCCAGCGACCGGTACCGCGACTTACTCGACCGCAGTACTGTCACTCGGAACGCACACTTTTACCGCGGTGTATTCGGGTGACGCGAATAACCAGGGTTCGGCGGCCGCGGCGTTCAACCAGACCGTGGTGAAGGCTACGACCAGCACAATTGTGAAATCCTCGCTAGATCCTTCGAGTTGGGGCCAGAGCATAACTTTGACCGCTACCGTTGTACCCGTGAATGGGACCGGCGAAGTCACCGGGACGGTCACCTTCAACGACGGCCTCGAACCACTAGGCACCGCAACGTTGAGCCACAACCAGGCCAGTTTCACCACGAGCTCACTTGCGGTCGGGACACACACAATGTGGGCGTCCTACGGAGGGGACGCGGACAACAACGCGTCCGATTCGGTGACTTTCACGCAAGGGGTCAAGCAGGCGGCGACTTCAACTACGCTTGCATCGTCGCTCAACCCGGCGAAAGCAGGTCAGCCGATCACGTTTACCGCAACCGTGAAGCCGAAGTTCGGCGGAACCGTGACGGGCACGGTCACCTTCATGAATGGCATCGCCGGTCTTGGGACGGCCACGACTCTCGGGACAGGCACGATCGACGCCACTACAGGCACCGCCACATTTGCAACCGGAAATCTGCCGGTGGGGACGCAGGCGATCACAGCGGTCTATAACGGAAACGCCAATCTGTTGTCAAGCACTTCTGTGATTCTGAAGCAAACGGTAAATCATAACTAGGAACTTGTAGGGGCTGTCAGGCCCCGTTTCTCAACAAGCCGCTTGTGCCGAGCGCGGGGAGAAGGTCGAACTCGATTCGAGCTCCCCGTTCCCGGCCAATATGTTCCGCGTCGATGGTCCCCAGCGATTCGCAGAAATAGCGGCCCATCGTTGCCGGGTCGCCGAATGGAAGATGCTTTCGATTCTCAACCAGCGCTCGTCCGGCATCACGGTGCCCCCCGGGTGAGTTCGCGGCGAAGCCAACTCCTGGCTAATCTCCAGTCGCGATGCACGGTCTCGACAGATACTCTGAGGACATCTGCGGTTTCTTTGACGCTCAACCCGCCAAAAAACCGCAACTCCACCACCTGGCTTTTGCGTGAATCGATATCCGCCAGAGCGCGCAGTGCGTCGTCGACCGCGACCAGGTCTGTTCCCGGCTGTGCGGCGGCCATCAATGCATCACCGAGTTCCAGCTTAGGCACATCCTTTCCGCGTTTCTCTGCCTGACGGGAACGAGCCCAATCCACGAGAATGCGCCGCATCATTTGGGCGCACACGGCGAAGAAATGTGTGCGACCCTCCCAGTTGGGGTGCGCGAACTCCACCAGCCTCAGATACGCCTCATTCACCAGGGCGGTGGTTTGCAGAGTATGGCCTGGACGCTCGCCCGAAAGGTAGCGCCGGGCCAAGCCGTGCAACTCGCTGTATACCAGCGGCATCAGTTTTTCGAGCGCCTGCTCGTCGCCTCGGCTCCACTGCTCCAGCAGTTGCGTGATGTTGCCTGCCTTTGGCTCCATCGTGTCTCTCGGCGGATCGGGCGCTTTAGAAGATAGACTAGCATTTTGCGTGGCGTTTCTCTCACGCTCAGTCGCGAATTGACAGGCTGAACTAGGTTCCAGTACCCACGAAAAAAGAGCGGCCATTGCAGTTTTCGCCGGGTTTTCCGCCCTAGAGAATATGGACGCGGATTTCTCCACCGCGACCAGGAGGGAACTTGTCCAAAAAGATGTTGGGATCGACCGGTCTTCGCGGGACTCTGCTGGCTGCGGTCCTCTTTCTTCTGGGCGGTGGAATGCTTTCCGCGCGCGCCGATACGTTCGATCTGACCTGGACGGGAGCTTTCGGCCCGGTAGTGCGACTCTCACTGCGACACTGGTGAGCACCGGCGAATACCTGGTCACAAGTTTGACCGGTACGCGGGACGGTAACTCTTCCGCTGCTCGGTGGCGCCTTGATCGCGATCGGGGCCGTGCGCCGTCGTTTCGCGTGATTTCATCGCCCGAGGCTTCGTGGGGTAACTCGCTAACGTGCGCAGATCTATTTGCCCAGGTCACGTTCCGGTGCTCACAAAAGAGTGCCGGAGATTGCAGTTTTCGCCAACATTTTCCGCTCTAGAGAGTATAGGCGCGAACTTCTTTGCTTCGCGTCAGGAACAAGACTCGGAGGTGTTCCGCTCCGGCAGGCCGCGGCCCTCGGGGTTTTGTGTCTGGCTTGTCCGAGTTAGGAGGTCATATGATCAAAGAGAAAACCAGCTTGAGGAAGTCACTTAGACTCGCACTCAGCGTCGCCATCGTAGCATCGGCGCTATTCGTTGCGTTGAAAGACACTATTCGCGCAGCCCCGCCGCCAGTCGTGTGCAGGCCGGTGCACGGCACGATCCACAGCTTGTTCACTACGCAGAACTGCACCAGCCCCGTGGGGCTCTGCACCACTGGCACCATAACGGATGCAGGTTTTCTGGACGGAACGACTACTTTCAGCGCGCTTTATGTCGCTCCGTATGCCGGACTCCCATCAGTGGAACCAGCCGCCAACCTTGTATACTCCGGTCAGCTCACTATCACGGCAAAACACGGCACTTTCGTCATTAACGACCTAGGGGTTCTGGACGCAAACCACCTGGCATTTTCCGAGATGGAGCGGCCCGCATCCGGGACTGGTATATTCGCCAATCCTGGAAACAGCGTCTTCTTCATATCGGGATCCCTTGTCGACAATGGACAAGGATTCCTGGGGGAGTTGACCGGCACTGTCTGTTCTAGTGGCGATTAATGTTTAAATGTCGCCATTCATGGGGTGTGTGTCCTCTAAGGCATAAATCACGCGCGGGCAGCGTGACTTTCAAACTGTAGATGGGTACGGATCGACGTCCCCGCTCGCTGTGGACAAGAGCCAGCAGTTATTCGAGCGCCTGCTCGTCGCCTTAGCCCCACTCGACCAGCAGTTCGGGGTTGGCTCCCCCGTGTCTCGCGCGAGAGCGGGCACCTCAAAGACAGACTAACAACTTTGCGCAGATCTACGAACCGAATCAGGTTCCAGTACTCACAAAAAACGGCTGAGATTACAGTTTTCACAAGGATTTTCCGCCCTAGATAGAAGTGAGGACTATATGAAGAAAACCCCCATCGTGCCAACGCGCAGACGATGCTCATGGCTTACGCTTGCCGCAGACTTCCGCGTCATCGCCGGGCAAAGTTTGGCCGTGGTGTGCTTATTGGCTGCAGGTGCCTGCAGCCTTTCGGCGGACAGTTTATCGTTCACCGGCACCCTTGCCAATCCTGACGGTGTCTTCGAGACCACCTTTACACTCACGGGCTCCGACACCGTCACCTTCCAGACGTGGGGCTTCGGCGGCGGAACGAACGCCACAGGGCAGGTAATCCCGGCAGGCGGCTTTGACCCTCTGATCGCGCTGTTCACGGGCTCCGGGCCGACCGCCGCAATCGTGACGGACGGCTCCGGGAACCCTTTGGCGGATGCGGATAATCTGCTCAATCCCCCCTGGTCCTTCGTCGGCAACTGCCCGCCCGCCGGGACGGTGGCCATCGGGACGGACAACGATTGCGGCGACGATTTTATGCAAGCTGCGCTGGGTGCGGGAACCTATACCCTGGTACTCACCGACGCCAACTACGTACCGAACGCGGTCTACGACAACGGCGCGCTGTCGGAAGGATTCACCGATTTCACGGGCGGAGTCTTTCAGACCTGCGATCCGGTGTCCAACGCCTGCGTCACCCCTGACGGCAACTACGCGGTGGACATTGTGTCTACACAAGCGGACCTGACTGCCACCCCTGAACCATCGGCTCTGCCACTATTGGCAATCGGTTTAATGGCGCTGGGTAGCTGGAAGCAATTTCGAAAACGGCGCATGCCGCCGAATACAAAAGGAGCAGCACAATGAAATTTTTGAAGTCGACACTAATAGGAACCAGCAGCTTCGTGCTGGCGGGCTTGATCCTCTTTATGTTTGCCCCCAAAGCTGCTCACGCTCTCGTCGCAACACTCGTGCTAGTTGCAAATACGACGGCGAATCCGGCGATCACGAGCAACATGGACAATCTCGGGCGGGTGGCCTATCAATCGACCCAGCTCGGATCTCAGGTCTTAGCGTCCAATCTTGGATTCGGCGTTAACTTTCCGGCGGTTCCAGCGAACCATCGCCTGGTAGTGCAGCATGTGAGCATGCAAGGGTTCTTTACAGGCAGTGTGCCACCAAGTGCGCAAACACTGGTGGCGTTGCAATGCAGTAACTGCGCCGGCGGCAATGCCCCCTTCTCGGCTTTTTTCGCTCCAAGCGCACAGGTTGGTGACAACGTGGTGGCGGTTGACTCGCCGGTTCTCGTCTATTTCGACCAAGGTCAAATACCGATGGTGCAGGTGGACAGCAGCGCCGCGATCGTGACGACACAGGAGCTCCCTCCGACTTTGACGCTAACCGGATACATGCTTGACTGCTCGGCCGCGCCTTGTTCAGCCATCGCCAATTAGTACCTCTTTGTGGACTCCGTCCACCCAGTCGCGCTGGCGTACGGGGGGCCCATTTTGATGTGACATGGACCGGAGCTTACGGGCCCGGTGGCGCGACTCTCACCGCGATGCTTGAGTTAATAAGAACCCAGAGAACACAGTCGGCTTTCCATCATCTAATCTATTGAAACTAAACAATATAAATGGCGGAGGAAGAGGGATTCGAACCCCCGAGCGAGTCACCCCGCTAACGGTTTTCAAGACCGCCGCCTTCAACCACTCGGCCATTCCTCCAACTCCACGCTAGCGGATTTCCCGAATGGCCGCAACGTTTCAGCGGTGGCTTTGCGCGACCACAGTGCCGGGTTGCGGCCCGTTGACCAGCCCATCCAGATAGCTGACCAACGCGTCGACCTCCTGCCGGGTTCCGACGAGCGGCGGCATGAAATTACGGTAGGGCGAGGTAGGCGGGACATCATGCAGCATGGTCACGATATTCGCGATCGCTTTCCGGTCGCGGCCGTGCATTAGCCTGCGCATGGCGCGATAGCCATCCACGGTGTGGCAGTTCATGCACTGGCCGCGGAACATCAGTTCGCCGGTGCTCATATGGCCGTGGTTCCAGGGGCTGGAGGCCGTATAGCCGGCCTGATTAAACTGCGCGACCTGCGAGCGGCGGACGCCGTTGGAGAACATGTACTGGCCGACGGTATAAGGCTTGCGGATCATCTCGCGCGCGTGCTCGGTGGCGCCGGTAGCGGCCAGCGCGAGGAACAACACCGCGCCGGCATGGCCGGGCGTGAAGTCCAGCGGATTGCGCCAGGCGAGAAAATAAACCACCGCAAGCAGCGTGGCCGACGCCATGGTGGTCACGAGAGCAGCCCGGGTCACCTGGGTGAACATGCCCGATCCGATGGTGCTGATTCCAGCCTGCATCAGAGTCCGGCCGGTGGCCGGAACCGCGGAGAGGTACCAGGCCAATGCCACCGGGACCATCAGGAAGGACGGGATCAGCCAGCGCGTGGACCAGCGAATTACCTCAGCCTTCAGCGCGGGTCTCTCTGCGCTGCTCATGCGACTGGCCGTAACCAGCGCCCAAACGCCGGCCAGAGCGAAGCAGATCAAGGTACGCAACACGAGACTCGGCCAATAGGTGGGGTTGAAGAACGCCGACCAAAACCGGGAGGCCTCCTGACCGGTTCCCGCGACGGCGAGCCAGCCCGGGCCGGGGGTCAGCATGAAGGTGAGAATGCCGTTGATGATGACCAGCGTGCCCCAGGACGTTCCGGCGTACAGCCAGCCGAGCCGCAGATGGGTCTTCGGGTCGATGCGGTCCCAGGTGTAGTAATAGACGATGGCGGTGGCGATCTCCACGATGAAGAAGCACCACTCCATGGCCCAGCCGAAGACAAAATTGTGAATCAGGGCGCTGGTGCTCTCCGGGCTGGCCAGGCCGATGGAAAACCAGATGCCGACTCCGGACACGGCGCCGAACGCGCTGGTGAGAATCAGGAAGAATTTCGAGTGTGCACGGATGACCTCCAGCCAGTCCGCGCGGTCCTCCCGCCGCGCCTTGGTTTCCGCGAACGCCAGATAAAAGCCTCCGCCGACGGCGAAGTGCGAGATCATGACGTGAAAGATTGCGATGGCGCCGATGACCCAGGTGCTGCCGATCCACGGGACATCCCATACCGGATAATTCATGATTCGAAACCTTTCTAGACTGTCGCGTAGCCCCAGATGGTGAAGATCAGCGCGCCCGCGAGCATCACATAACCCACCCACGCGGTGAGGCGCGCGCGCCGTCCGCCGGTGGTTTCGCGGTCAAACAGCGGAATGACGGCCCAAAAAATCAACACGGCCGTGAACAGGCCCATGCCGAAGATTTCTCCGAATAACCCGGGGATGATGCGCCCCAGGACCTTCAGAGCTTGGAATTGCGACATGAAATACCATTCCGGATGGATGCCGATTGGAGTGGGCGCCAGCGGATCAGCCGGTGCGCCCAGGCCCCACGGGTACAGCGTCGCCAGAATGGTGACCACATTCAGCGCGATCAGCCACATGGCCAAATCCATGGTAAAGAAATTCGGGAAGAACGGGACGCTGCGGCGTTCGACGGCCGGGCGGGCCGCTTCGGCCGGCGGAACTGCGTTGCCGTGCTTCTGAACGAGGAACAAATGGAACAGCAGCAAGGGTAAGAAGAGCATCGGGAGGACGACGACGTGGAGGGCGAAGAAGCGCTGGACCGTTGCCTCGCCTACGTCCAGGCCGCCGCGAACGATGTCGGTGATCATCGGTCCGACGCCGGGAATCATGCCGGGGATCTGCAGCCCGACCTTCGTCGCGAAATAGGAAAGCTCATCCATCGGCAGCAGGTAGCCGCTGAAACCGAAGACCATCGTAAGACCCAGCAGTGCCAGGCCGCTCCACCAACCGAACTCGCGCGGTTTGCGGTACGCCTTCATGAAGAAGACCGAGAACATGTGAACGAAAACCGCGAAAACCATCAGATTGGCCGACCAGGAATGGGCCGAGCGGATCAGCCAGCCGAAATCGACGTCGTAGGTAATCTGCCGCACGGATTCGTAGGATTGGCTGCCGGGCCGGAAGTAAACCAGCAGCAGCACGCCGGTCAACATCTGCAGCAGGAAAAGAAACAGTGAAATGCCGCCCCAGTAATACCAGAAAGAATGCCGGTGCTGAGGAACCGTTTTGTGGCGGGCCAGTGCGAGGATCGGGGACAAACCCAGGCGTTCGTCGATCCATTGATAGAGGCCGCCCGGAGGAGCCGCCGCCTGGTCTTTAGCTTCGGGATACGACGACGCTGCCATCGGCGACCTCCACTTTGTAGGACTTCAGCCCTTTGGGTGGCGGGCCGGCGACGACGTCGCCCGTATTCATGTCGTAGGTGCCGCCGTGGCAGGGGCAGAAGATGCGGTTGTTTTCAGGCTCAAAGCGCACCGTGCAGCCCAGATGGGAGCACACCGCGTCGAAGGCGACGTACCTGCCGTCCCGGTGATGGATCAGCATGCTGGGCCGCGAGCCGAAGAGGAACATTGTGGCCGTGCCGGGGCCGGGCAGATCTTTGGTTGGGATGGATACGGTTTTGATCAGGCCCAGAGCGCGGGCGCGGACCGCGGGCGTGGCCAAGTAGCGGTAGACGGGATAGCCCAGAGATGCCGCATAACAGGCGCCCATCGCACCCACGCCCAGTTGCAGCAGGGTTCGCCGGTTGTGCGATTGATCTTCGAATGGAATACTAGGCATATTTCTCGGCATATTTCTCCTCGAGGCGGCGGGCCTTGGCGATGACCGTGATCAGGTACGCGATGACCGCCAGCGCCGCAACAAACAGCACCAGGAACAGCCCGACGACGGACCAGTTGGTGACCACCTGCCGGTTCCAAACGTCGAAGCCTGCGGCACGCAGTGTGACGTCGCGAATTCCGTCGCGCACCATCACGGTGCAGGCGATATTCAGGAATGCCGCGAGCGCGCCCCCCACCGCCAGAATCGCCCTTGCTGCGTGCGTGGCCCAGAGGAGCAAACCCGCCACGACTAACAACGCTGCGGTGGCGAGCCAGCCGAGGGCGAAGCTGCGGTACAGGGCATCGCCCATCACCGTGGACAGCGCGTCACTGGGCTGGGCTTCGAGCGCCAGATAACCAAAAGTGGCCTGAACGAGCGCGCCCGCTGCAATGGCAACTCCTCCGCTGCGCGCGAGAAAGCGCCGTACGTTCTCGCTGAACACCGACCGCAGCGACAGCAGAGCGAGCGCGGCGCCCGTGGCCGGGAAGGCTCCCGCGAGGAAAAAGAACCAGCGCACGAACAGTGTTGGATCATCCGTGTTGAGCTGGAAACCGTGTGGATTGGACTGATACATCTGCACCCAGCTCTGCGGCCGGAGCATCAGCGTCATATTGTTGCTGTAGATGAAGGCGATAGTGAGCGCCAGCACCAGGGCTGCAAATCCGGGAACCGTCCAAGGGCGCCCGGTCTCGGCACGCCGGGCGGCCAGATACAGGCCGTAGTAGCTGGCCATCAGCAGAAAGATCACGGAAATCCAATAAGTTCCGATGAGAACGCTGCTGGTGTAGAGCGCGCGCCCGTAAAGAACCTGGGCAAACAGCAAAGGCGGTACACCGAGATTGATGACAAAGGCCATCAACGTTGGAAGCCGGTGCACGATGACCCCGGCCGACTGGAGGGGTGCTTCTCGCCGCAGCGCCCGGCCGGCCAGCACAAAGAGAAGCGCCATCAACAGACCACCCAGCAGCAGCTCCACCGATGCCAGATGTAAGGCAAATGTCAGATTGTGCAGAACCTTAAATAGCCAGATCGGCGCGGGAAGAGGAATCGGATCGACGTTAGGAAATTGTGGCATAGAACGCAGGAAGGTGGGTTTTCTAACGCTAAGCCGCAGCCGCAAAGCGCGAAATCCACCGTTCGATGGCTAGGGATGCAATTGTTCTGCCGCGCGTAACGGCCCTTCCCAGGGGCACGTCGTCACCGCATTCCACTGGGACGTCGCGCCAGTCCACGCCCAAAGAGGGATAATGACAGACGGTGGGGCTGGGTTTTGCGACTTCAGCGTCCTGCCGGACCTTCCCCGCCGAGCTTCAGGAAAACTTTTTCGACAACTAGACAGAGGTGCTAAATGCGAATTCTACTTGCCATTGCAGCTACTTCTCTTTTGGTGTCGCCGTACGCAGCGGCACAACGGCCTGCGCCCACACCGCCCCTCGCTTTGCCGGGACTGGAATGCTACGAGCATCTGACGATGCCGGATTACCCGATCTCCGCGCTTCAGGCCCGTGTGGACGGCTCGGTCTGGACCCGTGTGGAGGTCAATCCGCAAGGGATGGCCGAAAAGATCGACACCCAGGTGGTTTCGGCCTGGTCGGATGGGGCCAAGCTGCTGACGGCGCCGGTGGAAGCGGCCATTCATGCTTCGAAGTTCAAACCGGATTGCGCGGGTAAGACGGTTGCGGTGGTGTTCCGCTACGAGTTGCACGGCGACTCCACGATGCACCCGAAGGTGACAACCCGGGAAGAGCCGCCCAATCTGGTCTGGATCGAGAGCCAGCCGGAATTGTCGGCCAGGAAGTAAGCGCTTAAGTCCCAGGCCCAAGCGGGGCGGGTGCGACTTGTGCCCGGCACTCGCCGAAGCCGATGGCGGCGCAGCCCTCGCGGCGGGCGCGGCCGCGAAAGATGACCTGATCGCCATCTTCGAGGTACCGGCGCATCTCGCCGTTGGGCAGGCGCAGGGGCTCGGTGTATTCCATCAGGCAGCCGCGGGTGTCATCGGTGGGACCTGAAACCGTTCCGCTCGCAAGCAGATCGCCAGATTGCAGGTTGCAGCCGTTGCTCGAGTGATGCGCGATCATCTGGGCAAAGCTCCAGCACAGATAGCGGACGTTGGTTAGCGCGACGCGCGCAGCCGGCTCGCCGGTTTCCTGCATGCGCGCGGTCTGAAGGGAAACTTCCAACTCGACATCCAGGCCGCCCTCGGCGCGGTCCTGTTGCGAGTTGAGGTGGGGAAGGGTTTCGGGCCAGTCGGGGCGTGGCACGTGGACCGGGGTGTGAAAGGGCGCGAGCGCTTCAGCGGTGACGACCCAGGGCGAAATGGTGGTGGAAAGACTTTTGCTCAAGAATGGGCCGAGCATGCTTTCCCAGGACTGGATGTCGCGCGCCGACCAGTCGTTCAGCAGACAGTAACCGAAGATGTGCGCGGGCGCTGCGTCAATGGCAATGGGCGATCCGAGCTCGTTGCCTTGCGCGATGAACGCCCCGAACTCCAACTCAAAATCCAAAGCCCGGGAGGGGCCGAACTGCACGGCACCGTCACGCTGCTTGAACTGGCCGTTAGGGCGCCGTACTGCTTCGCCGCTCACCCGCACGGAGCTGGCGCGGCTGTGATAGGCCACCGGCATGTGGCACACGACTGGCGGCAGCGGTGCATCCAGAGGACGGCCGGTAACTCGCAGCACGTGATAGGAAGACGTCATGAAGTCGGTGAAATTGCGAACGTTGACGGGCAGGAGCATTTCGGCCGCGGCCATCGGCACCAGGAAGCGGTCCGCCAGGACTTCGACGTGGCGGCGTTGGGGACCATCCTCACGCAGCAGATCGGACAGGCGCGCCCGTAACGCGGAGGCCGCGCCCGTGCCGAGCGCCATCAGCGCGTTCAGAGTAGAGCCGGACGCCGCGCGCGCGGCCGATCCAGCGACGCTGGTGAACAGGCCCAGTTCGAGGCCGGCGCCAAGGTCGAAAATCGAGCTTCCGATCGCGACGCCACCCCGAGCTTCGCGGCCGGCGCTCCGGAAAACGCCGAAGGGCAGGTTCTGAATGGGGAAATCGCCATGGGGATCGTTGGAGCCCGGCGCCCAGCTACGCCGCGCCGGATCGTGCGTTTCGTTCAGCGCGATCATCGGCTTCCTATTATGGACGATCCTGCATGTTACTTTGGGAACAGTCTGTATTATGATTCGCTTGCTCGATCTGAGCGCTCAATACCGGGAGCTCGAAACAGAGATTCAGGCCGCCATCCGGCGGGTTTTCGAAAACAGCCAGTTCATACTGGGGCCGGAAGTGGCGGCGCTCGAAGAGGAATTCCAGGATTACTGCGGCGCACAGTACGCGGTTGCAGTTAACTCGGGCACCAGCGCGCTGCATCTGGCCCTGCTCGCCGCCGGGATCGGACCCGGCGACGAAGTGATCACCACACCGTTCACGTTCTACGCGACGGTAGCCGCGATCGGCTATGTGGGCGCCACAGCGGTGTATGTGGACATCGATCCAGCCAGTTTTAATCTGGACCCACGCCGGATCGAGGCCGCCGTTACAGAGCGCACTCGAGCCATTCTTCCGGTTCATCTCTACGGCCAGCCGGCGGAAATGGACCCGATCCTGGACGTCGCGCGCCGTCACAACTTGCTGGTGATCGAGGACGCGGCTCAGGCGCATGGCGCCGAATATCGCGAGCGCCGGGTGGGCAGCATCGGCGACCTGGCCTGCTTCAGCTTCTATCCCACCAAGAATCTGGGAGCGGCGGGAGAGGGCGGGATGATGACGACGAACAATCCCGATTATGCGCGCGCGGTGGCGTCGCTGCGAAACTGGGGCGAAGACCGCCGCTATCATCCCGTACTGAAGGGCTACAACTACCGCATGGAAGGGCTGCAGGCCGCGATCCTGCGCGTGAAATTGCGCCGTCTGGAGGACTGGACCGACGCGCGGCGCGCGCTGGCGGCGCAATACGACCGGCTGCTCGAAGATTCCGCGGTCGCGATTCCTCAGGCCGCGGCCGAAATGCGCCATACGTACTGCCTGTACACAATCCGCAGCCGGGATCGGGATGAGTTGCAGCGTGGGCTGGAGGCGGCGGGAATCCAGACAGCGGTGCACTATCCCCTACCGATTCACCTTATGCCTGCGTACGCCGACGCGAGATATAAGGCGGGAGATTTTCCGGTCGCGGAAGCTTGTGCGCAGTCGGTTCTGAGCCTGCCGTTACACGCACATCTGACGGCAGGGGAAGTCGAGCAGGTGTCGGAGCAAGTTTGCCAACTTCGACCGAAGAGCAGTGAAGAAACGCTTCTTTCCCGCCGATAATCTCAGTAAGATGGGCACCACAAGCAGCACGGCGCCGATATATTTCACCGGCGTCAGTTCTTATTCCAGCGATTTTCAGGGTCTCATTCAGCAAGCGGTTCAGGTGGCGCAGCAACCGATCACCGCCCTGCAGAATGAGCAAAGCAACAACCTGAGCATGAAGCAGGCGCTGATTGCGCTGAACCCGGACGTTGCCGCACTCGGCGCCGACGTAGCCGCGCTGGGCCAGCTGGCCAGCGGCCAGGGATTGACGGCGGACAGTTCGGATTCCGGCATCGTTTCGGTGGTCAACGCGGGAGCGTCGGGACCGGGCAGCTATACGGTTTCCGATATCACGTCGCTCGCCTCGGCGGCGTCGGAAATGTCGCTCACCGGCTACGCGAACGCCACCACCACGCCAGTCTCCAGCAGCGGCAATGTCGATCTGGTGGTTGGCTCGAACACCTATCAGCTCAATCTTACAGGCAACAACAACCTGGACGGACTGGTGAACGCCATCAATAACGCGAATGCCGGCGTCAGCGCTACCATTCTCACCACCGATCAAGGCGACTACTTGTCCCTTACCGCCACGCAGACGGGAGCGACGACGCTGCAGCTGAACGACCTTCCAGCGGCACAGGATTTGATCAGCAATAGCGGCTCGGGCACGGAGACGTTGCTGGCCAGTTATAACGACACGGACACTACACCTGTCTCAGCCACCGGCAAAGTAAGTCTGGTGGTGGGGTCCAACACGTACCAACTCGATATTTCGGCCGACAATAATCTGACCGGCCTGATGAACGCGATCAACAACTCGGGCGCCGGCGTCACGGCCAGTATTACCGGCTCGGGGCCATACTCACTTTCGCTGACGGCCGGCGGCGGACCGGTGAGCATGCAGCTCAACGATACCCAGAATCCGGTGGACCTGATCAGCAGCTCCAACCAAGGCGCCAACGCCGTCTTCGAGCTGAACGGGATTCCGGAAACCCGATCCAGCAACACGGTGAGCGACATTATCCCGGGCGTGAGCTTTACGCTGAACAGCGTCACTTCCGGCTCCGCTACGCTCTCGCTCCAGCAGGACCCGTCGCAACTCGCCAGCGCGCTCCAAACCTTTGTCAACGACTACAACAAGCTGGTGAGCGACGTAGCCCAACAAACTGGCACGTCCGGCGGACCGCTAACCGGGGACGAGTTGATCAACACCATCAGCAGCGATATGCAGCAGTTAGTTACGTACTGGAACCCGAGCGGCAACAGCAGCATTCACAGCCTGTCGGACCTGGGGGTGGAGTTCGCCGACGACACCGGTCAATTGAGTTTCGACCAGGCCACGTTCGATGCGCTCTCCAGCAGCCAGATCTCGGACGCGCTGAACTTTATCGGGTCATCCAGCTCGGGCTTCGCTTCGCTCGCCAGCAACTTCACGCAGTTGAGCGATCCCATCAGCGGACTCATTCAAGACCAGGAGAACGGCTACGATCAGGCGGATTCGGAACTTACCGATCGCATCGATACCCTGCAGGAGCAACTGAGCCAGCTTCAGTCCAGCGTGACCACGCAGATGCAACAGGCCGACGCCTTGTGCGCACAGGAGGAGTCCAACCAGAACATGTTGAATGCTTCCCTGGAGAGCTTGGACTACGTGCTGTACGGCAAGCAAACCAACGCGGACGGGCTGTAGCCGAACCGGCTTGTTTACGCTCGCGGCTCGGCCACGCTACTCCAGGCGGTAATTCGGGGCTTCTTTAGTGATGATCACGTCGTGCACGTGGCCTTCACGCTGGCCGGCCAGCGTCACGCGCAGGAACCGGGCGCGCTCCTGCAGCTCGCGAATATTCGGGCAACCGCAGTAGCCCATGCCGGCGCGCAACCCGCCCACCAGTTGATAGACGAGTTCGGCCAGCGGGCCTTTGTACGGGACGCGGCCCTCGATGCCCTCGGGCACCAGTTTACCGCTGGTGTCCTGCGGATAGCGATCGGAGCCCGCGGTCATGGCGCCCATGGAACCCATGCCGCGATAGCTCTTGAACGTCCGGCCCTGATACAGGATGGTCTCGCCCGGGCTTTCTTCGGTGCCGGCCAGCAGGCTGCCGATCATGACCGAGTCGGCGCCGGCTGCGATGGCTTTGGTGACGTCGCCCGAGAACTTGACGCCGCCGTCGGAGATGAGCGGCACGCCCGAACCGCGCGTGGCTCGCGCGCACTCGGATATCGCCGTGATCTGCGGCACGCCCGCACCCGAGACGACGCGCGTGGTGCAAATGGAACCGGGGCCGATTCCGACCTTCACGCCATCGGCGCCCAGTTCGATGAGATCACGCGCGGCCTCGTACGTGGCGACGTTGCCGGCGATGATGTCGATGCTGGAAATTTTTTGCTTGAGCGTGCGCAGCGCGTTCATGACGCCTTCGCTATGGCCGTGCGCGGAGTCCACGACCAGGACGTCCACCTTCTTGGTCACCAGTTCCTGGGCGCGCTCCAGGTAATCTGCGCCCGAGCCGACCGCCGCGCCCACACGCAAGCGCCCCTGCTCGTCTTTGGCCGCATTCGGGTATTTCAACTTCTTCTGAATGTCCTTGACCGTGATCAGGCCCTTCAGCATGTAGTTCTCATCCACCACCAGGAGCTTTTCAACGCGGTGCTGATGCAGGATTTTCTCGGCATCCTCCAGCGTGGTCCCTACCGGAACGGTGATGAGATTCTCCTTGGTCATTACCTGCGAGATGGGAAGATCGTGGCGCGTCTCAAAGCGCAGGTCGCGGTTCGTAAGAATGCCCACCAGCCTGCCGTGCGTGGTGACCGGCACGCCGGAAATGCGGTACCGCTTCATCAAGTCCAGCGCGTCGGAAATCTTGCGGTCCGGCTCGATGGTGATGGGATCGACGATCATGCCGCTTTCACTGCGCTTGACGCGATCCACTTCCTCGGCCTGCCGCTCGATGGGCATGTTACGGTGCACGATGCCGATGCCGCCTTGCTGCGCCAGCGCGATGGCGAGGTGCGACTCCGTTACCGTGTCCATGGCCGAACTGACGATGGGAATGTTCAAGGCGATGCGGCGGGTCAGGCAGGTGCGGGTGTCGGTTTGCGCCGGCACCACGCTGCTACGGGCCGGCTGCAACAGCACATCGTCAAATGTAAGGCCTTCGGCAATTGTTTCTGGAATCATGCAGGGTATCTTCTATTATGCCCCGAACCGCTACCATGAGTAGGCGAGGAGAATCATGGCGACCCTGGGATTGGTGGAGTATCCGGATGCGAGTCCGGAAGTGCGCGCGGTGTACGACGACATCATGGCTACGCGCAAGACGGATTGGATCAACAACTTCTGGAAGGCGCTGGCGCACGATCCGGTGACGCTGCGGCGTACCTGGCAGAGCATCAAGGAGATCATGGCTCCGGGCGCGCTGGACCCGCTGCTGAAAGAAATGATCTACGTAGCGGTGAGCGTCACCAACCAGTGCGGTTACTGTATCGCGTCGCACACCGCGGCGGCGCGCAAGGCCGGCATGAGCGACGCCATGTTCGCCGAACTCATGGCCGTGGTGGGAATGGCCAACGAAAGCAACCGGCTGGCGAGCGGCTATCAGGTCGAGATCGACGAACGCTTTCTAACAAACAAAGTGCGCTGATTCCCTGGGATTCACGGTTACACAGCGAGTTTCGGGGCTCCGGGTTCTTACCGCGGTGTTAGAATTCGGGTAGGAAGACGGGAGAACAGAGGTTCTTCGAAAAGCCTTCCTGTCAACGTTAATCTTGGAGGTGAACTCAATGACGAGTAGCGTGTATACTGGCGATGTGCGCCAGATGTTGGATCATTTCCGCCAATCCGTTGATCAATTATTCGAAAATGTTTATGGATTTCCAGTGGAAACCGGCAGGCCGGCCCAGGCCGGAGCGGGGGGCCAGTGGATCTTCAGTCCGGTGGTGGAGTCGGTCTGGAGCGACACCTTGCTCAACCTGCGCGCGATCCTGCCGGGAGTGGCGCAGCACGACCTGAAGGTCAGCGTTCAGAACAACCAGCTGGTGATTGAAGGCGAGCGTAAACAGCCCGAGCACCTGCAGAAGAATGGCTACCGGCAGCTGGTTTACGGCAAATTCTATTCGACCATGACGCTGCCGGCCGGACTGGACCTCGACAGGCTGACCGGCCGCCTGCACGATGGCGTGCTGGACATTCAAATCCCGGTTTCCGAGCAGATGAAGCCGCGGCAGATCCAGATTCAAACCAGCGAACCTCGCAAAAGCATCTCCGCGTAGCCGCGACGGCGGCGCGTCGCCGCGCATCTAGGAAGGCGTGGGGAATAAGCGCCCCACACTACGCATGCCCTGGCAGCCCACGAGTCCCGAGTCTCTCGAGCTGCTGCGCCGGGTGCGGCGGGAAATTGAAGAGAATGGAGACCGCCGCTTGGCGTTGCTGCTGGCGGGTGTCGAATTGTACGCCACCTTAGGGTGCGAATTCGAACTGCTGGAAGTAATGCGGGCGTTCGCCAACGAAATGAAGGACGCGGTCCAGGGCACGCCGACGGCCCGGCAACTGGAAGAGCTTTTCCATCGCGAGCCGCCTCCGGCCGGCGGCTAGGTTTCCGCGATCACGGGGTTGTGGAGTTCGCCTAACCCTTCAATGCGGATGACGACTTCGTCGCCGGCCTTCAGGTAGCGCGGAGGGCGGCGGGCAAAGCCGACCCCGCCAGGGGTTCCGGTGGCGACCACGTCGCCGGGCTCCAGCGTGACGATGCTCGACACGTAGGCAACCAGTTCGGGAACGCGGAAGATCAACTCGCGCGTGTTGGAGTGCTGCAGCACCTCGCCCGCGATGCTCAGGCTGAGATCGAGGGCATGCGGGTCGGCGATCTCGTCGGCGCTCGTCAGGTAAGGGCCCATGGGGGCGAACGTGTCGAAGCTCTTGCCCATGGTCCATTGCGAAGTGGCGGACTGGACGTCGCGCGCGCTGACGTCGTTGAAGATGGTGTACCCGAAGACGTGGCGCTGCCAGTCCTCGGCCGCGATATGCCGGCCGCCGGGTCCGATGACAAACGCGAATTCGGCCTCGTAATCGGGCTTGGCGGAATTTTTCGGCAGCACGATGGCTTCGCCCGGGCCGATGACACAGTTCGGGAATTTGGTGAAGATCACGGGTACCGTGGGAATGTCGCGCTTGGCTTCCGCGATGTGGTCGCGATAGTTGAGCCCCAGACAAATCAGCTTGGGAGGACGCAGGACTGGCGCGAGCAGGTGGACGGAAGCGAGTGGAAACTCGCATCCGGCAGGAGGCTGGGCGACGAAGCTGTCGATGCGGGCGCGGCCCTCGGCGCCCGAGGCGAGCACCGCCAGCATGTCTACAAATCCGGCCGGCGACAGGCTCACGACGGTTTCATCCAGCAAAACTCCAGCCTGAGGCGCGGCGCCGGAGCGCCGGAAGGTGACAAATTTCATGAGAAACGTGGTTGCGCGAAAAAGCGCGCTACGCGGCCTTTTGCACTTTGCCGCTCTTGATGCAGGCAGTGCAAACGCGGATGCGTTTGGCGGCCCCGTTCACGACGGCGCGGACATTCTGCAGGTTGAGATTCCAGCGGCGCTTGGTTACATTGTGCGCGTGGCTGATGCGGTTGCCGAATTGCGGCCCACGCCCGCAAAGTTCACATACTTTCGCCATATCTTCTCGCTCCTTGGGTGGAAATCCCAGTCTATCAGGTCGCGGCGGGAGGCCGCAAGCGCGCGCAGCTGGACGCGCTCAAAGGCGGAGTTCGTAGCCGGCCTGGCGCATGGCGTCAATCACGCGGTTGCGGACGGCGGTAACTTCATCGGACGACAAGGTGTGATCGGCCGCGCCGACCGTGAGCCGGTAGGAGACGCTCTTACGGTCCCCGGGAAGCGGGGCGCCGCTGTATTGGCGCACAAACTGAATTTCCACCAGCTCATCTCCGGCGGCCGAAGCCAACTTCTGCTCAATTTCACCGGCGGGCCGGCGCAGATCCGCGACCACCGACAGGTCGAATGCGCTGGTGGGGAAGCGGCGTAAGGGCTGGTAGCGCAGTTCGCGCGCATCCAGCTTCTGGACGAGGGCCAGATCGAGATCCAGCACGGCGGCACGGCCTTCGATGCCAAGCGAAGGGTGCAACTCGAACAGGCGGCCAGCATCGCTGCCCCGCCACGTTACGACTGCGGCGCGCACCGGGTGCTCGAACGGACGTGGAGACCCCTGGCGCACATCGCATCCGGGCATCAGGCACTCGGCCAGACGCTTCAGTTCGAACAGCGAAGCGCTGCCCTCACCTTCCCGCGCGTACATGGCGGCGGCGAAATGGGGGATCTCCTCGGGAAGATTGGGATCGCGCGGATGAATCTCGCGCCCGATCTCGAACAGGCGGAAGTTGGAAAAGCGCCGGCTATTTTCGAGGATGTTCTTACGGATCGCCGGCAGCAGACTCGCGCGCAGCAAAGTCTGATCGGACGCAATGGGATTGGCCACGCGGATGTGCGCGTCCGGATTCATATCGAAAGCGCGCGCCATCTCTTCGGTGACGAACGAATAGTTATAGACTTCTGTGAATCCTTGGGCCGCAGCCATGCCGCGCAGCTTGCGCAGGAACCGGCGCGACGGATTCTCCGGCGGCACGACCGAGGCAATCAAAGGGGGCCGCGGCGTGATGGATTCATAGCCGATCATGCGGCCGACTTCCTCAACCAGATCGTCTTTGATGGAGATATCTTTTGTGGCCCGCCAGCTCGGCACCGAAACTGAAAACTGGCCGGGCGCCCGCTCGTTCACGCCGAATTCCAGCGACTCGAGAATCTCGCGCACATCCTCGGCGGCCAAGGTGCGGCCCAGCTTGCGGCTCAGCCAGTCGGCGGACAACTCGATCGGCGCGTGCATTTTGAACTCCGTGCTTTGATCGCCGACGCCGCCTGCCAAACGGATGCCCGGCGAAACCTGCTCCAGCAACTCCAGTGCCCGGGCCAGGCCGCGCACCGTGTTTAACGGATCCTGTGATTTTTCGAAGCGCATGGAGGCGTCGGTGCGTAGCTTCAGCGCGACGGATGTCTTGCGGACGCTGGCGGCCTGGAAGCAGGCGCTCTCCAGCACGATGCGCTTGGTTTCCGGCCCGATGGCGCTGTGAAGTCCGCCGATCACACCTGCGATCGCAATGGGCCCCTGGGCGTCGGCGATGACGAGGTTGGCGGGGCTCAGATGGTAGCTTTGGTCGTTGAGCGCGACAATCTCCTCGCCGGCCCGCGCGCTGCGCACGAAGATCGTGCCGCCGTGCAGCTTCTCAAAATCGAAGGCGTGCATGGGCTGGGCCAGCTCGGCCATGACGTAATTGGTCACGTCGACGATGTTATTGATGGTGTTCAACCCGATCGCTTCCAGGCGGTACTGCAGCCACAGCGGCGACGGCGCCACCGTGACGTTTTCGAACACCAGCGCGCTATAGCGCGGGCACAGAGCAAGGTCCTCGATCTGAATCTCGACGGCCGCCCGGCCGCGCGGGAGGCGGTCCAGCTTCACCGGATCGCGTAGCGGTTGGCGCGTGATCGCGGCTACTTCGCGCGCCATGCCATGGTGGCCCCACAAATCCGGGCGGTGCGTCAGCGACTTGTTGTCGACTTCGATGACGGTGTCCGGTGCTGGAAGCAGTTCGGCGTCCAGTTCGACAATCCCCGTGTGATCGCGATTGACGCCGAGTTCCAGGCCGCTGGCCAGCATGCCGTCACTCTCGACTCCTCCAATCACCGCCGGCGGCATCGGCAGATAGACCGTGAGCATGCCCGGGCGGCAATTGGGTGCGCCGCAGACCACGCGCCTTTTGCCATAGCGGGCGGTCTCGGCCACCACGACCTGGTTGTGGCTACCTTCCATCCACTCGACGCTGGCGATGCGCGCCACAGAAGCGTCCGCCAGCCGCGCCCCCACGTGTTCGAGACCTTCGCACTCGGCGGTCTTCATGGTGATCAGACGCATCAACTCGGCGGGTTCGGCCTCGAGCGTGGGAACCAGTTCGCGAATCCAGTGATAGGAGTATTTCATCGGGAGGCCGTCAGAATTGAGTCAGGAAGCGCAGGTCGCCGCCCTGAAGCAGGCGGATGTCGTCGATACCGTAGCGCATCATGGCCAGGCGAGTCAGTCCCAGGCCGAACGCAAAGCCGCCCCATTGGTCCGGGTCGATTCCGCTCATGCGCAGCACGTTGGGATGCACCAGCCCACAGGGCAGTAGCTCCACCCAGCCGCTCTGTTTGCAGACCGGGCAGCCGGGTCCGCCGCAAATGAGACATTGAATGTCCAGTTCGAAGCCCGGCTCCACGAACGGAAAGTAGCCCGGACGCAGCCGCACGGTAACCTCCCGATGAAAAATCGCGCTGAGCAGCGTCTTCATGAAGTAGATGAGGTGAGCCACGGAAACATCCCGGTCGATCATCATGCCTTCCAGCTGATAGAACGTGTGCTCATGCGAGGCATCTACCTCTTCGTTGCGAAACACGCGGCCGGGCGCGATCATGCGCAGCGGCGGCCCCAGCTTCTCCATGCCGCGTACCTGCACGGGCGAAGTGTGCGTGCGCAGGAGATGGCCGTTCGCCAGCCAGAAAGTGTCCTGCATATCGCGCGCCGGATGCTCCGGCGGGATGTTGAGCGCGTCGAAATTGTGGTATTCGGTTTCGACCTCGGGGCCGTCGAGCACCGCGAAGCCGAGAGAAGTAAACAGGTCCTCGATTTCGGTCTGAATGATGGTGACGGGGTGCAGGCTGCCGGGACGCGGGCCGGGCGCGGGCAATGTCAGGTCGAGCCATTCGCCCCGCAAGCGTGCCTGGAGCCCTTGGGAAGCAAAGGCCTGATTGCGCGCTTCGAACGCACTCTCCAATTCCTGTTTGGCGGCGTTGAGAGCCTTGCCGGCGGCGGCGCGCTCGCCGGGCGCGAGCTTGCCGAAGTCCTTGCTCACCTGCGCGAGCGATCCCTTGCGGCCCAGCACGTCCACGCGCACGGTTTCCAGAGCCTCGGCGTTCTCGGCCGCCTGGATCCGCGCCAAGGCCGCAGACTGCAATCGTTTAATTTGTTCCTCGAGCACTACCGGAGGCGCTCCACGCTATTGGATTGCGTATTCATCTAACAAACTCACGACGGCTTGGTGACCTTTGGTCAGGGCGAGGTCCATCGCGTTTTGCTGGTTGCCCGCGCGGGCCTGAACGTCGGCGCCGGCGGCGATCAGCAAACGCACCATCTCCACGTCTCCATTTTGCGCTGCGGCGTGCAGCGCCGTCCATCCGCCTTCCTGACGAGCGTTCACGTCGGCGCCGTGCTCGATGAGGGTGCGAACCGCTTCCCGCGAGCGGCCGCCCGCGGCGGCATGCAGCGGGGTGTTGTGCATGGCGTTGTGCGATCTCGCGTTCACGTCGGCCCCCAAGGCGATGAGCGCCTCGGCCGTGGCTGGCTGGTCGAAGAAGCAGGCCAGATGCAGAGGCGTCCAGCCGTCCGGGCTGTAGCTATTCACCCGTCCGTTCTCGCCGCGCGCCAGTTCCGTCACACGCTGTTCGGCGCCCGCCATGGACGCCGCGAACAGGTCCAACTCCGCGCCTTGTTCCAACAGAAGCGCAGCCACGCCCCTGCGCCCGGAATATTTCGCTGCCACGAAGGGGCTTAGCCCCTTGTCGTCTTTCGCGTTGAGCAGCGTGGAATCCTCCGCCAGCAGGGAGCGGACTTTGTCCTCGTCGCCGGCTCGGATCGCATCGAAGAATTCCTGGCTCATTCCGTCACCCTGCCACCTGGTAGACCTGCTCCGCCTTCCCGATCTCCCACCCCAGATGGTTGATGTAGAACAGCAGCACCGGTTCCGGATAAGTGGTCTTGAATTTCTCGAAGGTTCGCCGCTGCCAGCCCTCGGTCAAATATTTGGCTCCGTCGATGTCCTTCTCGAAGAAACCGTCCTGGTTGGGGATTCCCAGGTCGTCGAGCACGGCTTTGATCATGTCCAGGTGTGAGACCAGGATGGCCTGGGCCAGATCCGTGGCAAAGTCGTCGTCCTTGTCGGCCAGCCGGGCCCAAAATCGCGGCTCGGCTTTGCGCAGATTCTCGGAGTTGAGCTTGGCCAGGTGCAGCCGGACCTTGACGCGATCGTAGAGCTGATAGGTCTTGAGTTTGCCGAGCGAAATCCCGCGCAAAAGCTGGCGGAACGGCTCCTCTCCCAGGCCGAGGAAAATCTCGGAAAGCTGCATAAACAGTCAGCGTATCATGTGGCTGGGCGCGACTGACCCACGGGGCGGAAACCAGCGCGGCGCCAGCGGGAAAGCGCCGGCCAGTCCACGGTACAATGGTACGTTTTGGTTCCACGCATGGGAAACATCGTCGTATTAGGGGCGCAGTGGGGAGACGAGGGGAAGGGCAAGGTCGTCGACCTGTTCTCGGAGAAATTCTCGGTCGTGGCCCGCTATCAGGGAGGCCACAACGCCGGCCACACCGTGTTTATCGGTGCGCAGAAGTTCGTCTTGAAGCTGATTCCGAGTGGCATTCTTCGTCCGGGCGTGCAGGCGGTAATCGGCAACGGCGTGGTGGTGGATCCGGCGGCGCTGCTGGAGGAAATGGAAACGCTGGAGCGGGCGGGCGTCAATGTCCGCGAACAGCTGGCCATCAGCAACCGCGCACATGTCATCTTTCCGTTCCACCGCATCGTGGAAAAGATGTCGGAAGGCCGCCAGGATCGGGTGCCGATCGGCACCACATCGCGCGGCATCGGACCCTGTTACGAGGACAAGATCGGACGGCGCGGCATCCGCATCGCGGACATGTACGAGCCGGAGGCATTTTGCGCGATGTATGCGGCGCTCGCCGAAGACAAGCAGTTGCTGGCGCAAACTTTCGATATTCACGAAGCCATCGACTACGAAAAGATCCGCGACGACTACCTGCACTTCGCCGAACGCATCCGGCCGATGGTGTGCGACACGGCCCAACTTCTGCATGACGCGATGCAAGCCGGAAAGCGCGTGTTGTTTGAAGGCGCGCAAGGCTCCATGCTGGATGTGGACCACGGGACTTATCCCTTTGTGACTTCGTCGAGCGCGACCGCGGGCGGGGCGTGCACCGGCGCGGGCATCCCGCCGACGGCGATCGAGGGCGTGATCGGCGTGTCCAAGGCATACACCACGCGCGTCGGCAGCGGGCCGTTTCCCACTGAACTGCTGGGCGAAGACGGCGAGCGGATCCGGCGGGCCGGCAACGAATTCGGCGCGGTTACCGGACGCCCCCGCCGCTGCGGATGGTTCGATGTGCCGCTGCTCCGCTATACCGCGATGATCAACGGCTTCACCAGCCTGGTGATCACCAAGCTGGATGTACTGGACCAGTTCGATGAGATCCCGGTTTGCACGGAGTACCGGAACACCCAGGCGATGCCGGCCACCTTCCGCGGCTTGGAAGCGGTCGAGCCGGTGTACGAGAAGCTGCCCGGGTGGAAGTCGGAAACACGCGGGCTGACGCAGCATGCGGACTTGCCGCCGCGGGCCCGGGATTACCTCCGATTCCTGAGCGAACGCACGGGCGTCGAGATTGGCTGCATCTCGACCGGTCCGGAGCGCGACGAGACGATCCTCATCGAAAACTCCCGCCTGGCCCGGCTGCTGTAGCGCTTAATAGCGCGTCACAGTGAGCGAACGCCAGGCCGTGTTCCCGGCGGTGTCGCTGGCCTGAATGATGATCGTGGTGGTGCCGACATACAGCGGGATCGCCGGCGTCACCCAATTGTTCGTACCGCTCGCCACGCCGGAGCCACCGGTGGAGGCGGACCAGGTGATTTGCGCGACGCCGGCGTTATCGGACGCAGTTCCGCTCACCACGATGGACCCGTTCGACGTAGCCACAGTGGTCGTTGCCGGCGACAAAATGTTGATGGTTGGCGGTGCGCTGTTCCCTCCCGGCGCCGGATTCGGCGGTGCGGGCGACGGGGTTGGGTTGCCCGCGGGCGGCTGCGGCGTGCTCGGCGGTGCAGGACCACTGGGCTGCTGCGCGGCCACTCGCGTCACGAAATAGGTTTGCGCTACCTGATCCTGCTTGGCGTCCTGCGCCACGATGGTGATGGCGTTGCTACCGGTGCTCAATGGAATTGACGCGATCGTCCAGTTGGAAGAACCCTGCGCGGTTCCGATCGCATCCTGATTGGTCCGCCAACTGACCTGAATGGTCCCCGAGCCGCCGGACGCCGTGCCGCTCATGGCGATGGATGACGCGGAAGTGGAACTGGGAGGCGCCTGAGCGTTTAACACCAGCGGGGCTGGTGCGGTGGGCGTTGCGGGGCTGCTGGGCGAACTGGGCGAAGTAGTCCCGTTTTGCGGGGCATACAGGCTTTGAATACCGGTGATGTCACCCTGCGCCAGCCCGGTCACCTTGCGGTAATAGGGATACATGACATCGGCGGGATCGTCCGAATGGCCCAATCCGAGGGCATGCCCGGCTTCGTGCAAGGCGACGCTGAATACGTCCGTGTCGGCTCCTATCTTCCAGCTCTCGGAGTCATTGAAATGCATGTCACCAGCAATCGGCTCCGGATTCGTCGGCACCGGATAGAAGGTGTGCGCCAGCACGCCGCCAGGGCCGGTGAAAGGATAGCCATCGCCGTGCGCGTAGCTGGCGAACAGCACCGCCAGCGTGCGTGGCGCCGTTGAGTCGCTGGTGGGAGTGAAGGTCAACTGCGCGTATTGCGCCCATTGCGAAAGGGCGCGCACAATCTCGCTTTCGGTGGAGTCCGCGGGAAGCTGCTCGGTCAAATTGACGAACGCATAACTGAGGGCGGCGCTTCCGTGGCTGGGTCCGGCCCAACCGTCGTCGATCAACGCGACCGCCTGGCCCAGTGACCCGTAGCCGGTGAGACCGCCGTCGCAGCCTCGCACACGCCTTCCGGCCAGCAAATCGGGGGAAGCCGGAAAGATGTAAGACACTTCGTCCCACAGTGCCAGCTCCCGCATCTGATTGCCGCTACCGGTAACCAGCAAATGATAAGGCAGCAGATCCGGGTGCTCGCGGATGACCAGTCCCGCGGCGGTGGCAATGGCGCGGGCGTCGCCAGGATCCACATCGGCATAAAATTCAACCACTGCGGAGAGAGAAGAACCCTCAACCAGCTGTTTTTCGAGTAACGGGCTGATTTTTTCGTCCGGCCGCATCCGGCCCGCCCACCGCAGTTCCAATCCGTCGAAGCTGGTGCCGGCAGGCGCGGAGATCGCCAGCGCGAAATCGGGAACGTAGGAAAGAACCGTGGCGCCGCGCGCAGCCAATTCCCGCAGTTGATCGCTGGAAGGGTTCGCGCCGAATTGAACAATCCAGTGTGCCCGGGCAGGCGTTCGGGTTTTGGGTGGCGCCAGCACTTGGGAATGTGACTCAGTACCTGGCTGCAGGGCTTTGAAGTGCAAGGGTGGTTGCGCGACGGCGGCCCCGGCCAGCAGGACGAACAGAAAAAGGCGTGAGAGCGTTCTCATGCCCTTCCATCGGAAGTCAGCTGAGAGTTTTCCATTACCCCAACGCACTAATCCCATAAGGAGTAGCCGTGACCAGCTTTCTTCCACTCGCCCTTCTCGTCTCTTTCGTTAACCTCTTCGCTCTCCTCGCCGCCGATGCACCGGCCAAGACTTACGTCATTCAGACTGTGGCGGGAAGCAACTTTGCCGGCGATGGCGGACCCGCGCTCAGTGCGGTGCTCAGCCAGCCCGAGGGCATCGCGGTGGATCGGCTGGGCAACATCTACGTGGCTGACGCGGAAGACAACCGCGTTCGCAGGATCAGCCCGGGCGGGACGATTCAAACCGTCGCTGGGACAGGCGTGGCAGGCTTCGCCGGCGACGGTGGTCCGGCCAATGCGGCGCTGCTCAATCAGCCTTACGGCTTGGCGGTAGATGCCGCGGGCAACTTATATATCGCGGATCTCGGGAATGCGCGCGTGCGGGAAATCACGGCGAGCGGCACGATCCAGACCGTCGCGGGAGGAGGCGGCACTCCGCCCGCCGGCATTGCCAACGGCGGCCCAGCCACCAGCGCGCAGATGCTTCAGCCGCGCAACGTCGCGGTGGATTCCACCGGCTCGCTGTATATCTCCGATTTCGGCGCCAATCGCGTCTACCGCGTCACGGGGGGAACGCTGGTTGCGTTGGCGGGCACGGGCGACGCAGGTATTGCGGGCGATGGCGGTCCTGCGTTGGCGGCACAACTCAACGCGCCGGCCGGACTCGCAGCGGATTCTCAAGGCGCGCTCTACATCGCCGACAGCGGAAACAACTGCGTCCGCAAAGTCGTAAACGGGATGATCGGCACGATCTACAACGTGCCATCTCCGACCGGCCTGACCATGGACAACCCGGGCAACCTCTATGTCGCCTCGGCCACCTATGTCGGAACACTCTCCCAGCCACTGGCCGGCATTGCCTCCGCCAGAGACATCGCGGCCGACACGGCGGGAAATTTGTACGTCAGCACCGGGCCCTTCGTGATTGAGGCAAACGCGGACGGCGATTCCTTCACCATCGCGGGAAGCGGCGCCTCGCGGTATTTCGGCGGGGACGGCGGTCCGGCGACGAACGCGCGTCTGTACACGCCCTCCGGCATCGTAGTGGACACTGACGGCACCGCCTACATTGCCGACACGGCGAATAACCGCATTCGCAAGATCACGCCCGGCGGCTTGATCAGCACGCTGGCGGGCACGGGCGACGCGGGGGCGGCAGGGGATAATGGCCCGGCGTCCGCGGCGCAGTTGAATGCTCCTCGCAGCGTCGCGGTGGATGCCCTGCACAACGTCTATGTGGCCGACACCGGCAACAACGAGATCCGGAGGATCACGCCGGACGGGACGATCGTTTCCTTCGACGCGCAAGTCAACAACCCGCAATCTATCGCCGTGGATGGCGCGGGGTCGGTTTATATCGCGGATACCGGCAATAACCGCATCGTGCAGGTAACCGCCGCGGGGGTGGCCAGCACCGTAACGCAGATCCTTCAGCCCATGGCCATCTCGGTGGGCTCCGCGGGGGCCATCTACATCAGCGATGCAACCGCGATCTGGCAGTTTCCTTCCGGGGGCGCACTCACCAAGTTGCTGGACGGGCTCAATGCTCCGGGCGGGACGGCTCTGAATGCAGATGGCAACCTGCTGATCGCCGAGGCCGGGGGAAACGTGATTCGAAGTCTGGCGCCGTCCGGTGCGCTAACGATCATCGCCGGAACCGGAACGGCCGGTTTTTCGGGCGACGGATATGTAGCTACGACCGCGCAACTCAATACTCCGACAGACTTGACGATCGATTCCAACGGAACGGTGTGGGTCGCCGACAGCGGCAACAACCGCATCCGTTCGCTGACGCCGTCGGCGGCGCCCGCCGATAGCACCACAGCCGCCACCCTGGTGAACGCGGCGTCGATGGCCTCCGGGCCGATCGCAGCCGGCGAGATCGTAACCATCTTCGGTGCGGGCTTCGATCCGGCCCAGACCGAGCTCCTGTTTGACGGCAAGCCGGCAACCGTCTTCTATACCAGCGCGACTCAAATCAACGCGCTTGCGCCGGAGACCCTGACACCCGGCTCGAACACCGAAGTGACCATCCAGGTGGACGGCGTTGCCGCCGCGGACTGGTTCGTACCCGTGGCCAATTCCGCGCCCGGCATCTTCACCACCGCCAGCGGCACGGGTCTGGCTGCCGCGAACAACCAGGATGGCAGCATCAACTCCGCGTCCAATCCCGCGGCGCGGGGCTCCGTGGTCTCGCTTTACGCCACGGGCCAGGGGAACGACTTGAGCAAGGTCGGCGCCACGATCGCCGGTTACACCGCCGAGGTGCTCTACGCCGGACCCGCGCCTGGTTTTCCCGGCTTGATGCAGATCAACGTGCAAGTGCCCGCGGGCTTCCTTCCGCCGGGAACCCAGCCCGTGGTGTTGTCCATTGGAACCGCGCAAAGCCAGCCCGGCGTAACGCTGGCGATCGATTGATCAAGGCCGGGCGTTTAGCCCGGATACCGGCCCGCGATGTAATTCTGTAAGTGCCCGATCGTCTCCTCGTGCGCCGTAATCGTCCAGTTCACGAGATCGCCGATCGACACCACTCCGGTTACCCGGTCGCCTTCGAGCACCGGCAGATGACGGATACGGTGCTCCGTCATGACCCGCATACATTCTTCGACGGTGCTTTCGGGCGTCGCTGTGATGACCGGGCTCGTCATGATCTCGCGCACCTCGGTCTTTTGCGATGACCGGTCTTTCAGAATCACCTTACGCGCGTAATCCCGCTCGGAAATGATGCCGGCGAGCCGGCCGTCGGAAAGCACCAGCAACGCGCCGACGCCTCTTTCGGACATTCTCGCGATCGCTTCGTAGACCGTCGCGGAAGGAGATATTGACCACACCTGGCGGCCCTTGAACCGCAAAACGGAATCGATCGTATCGACTGGTTTCATGGCATGCCTCCCCGCCCAAATCATAGACCCGGGAGTGTTGGCAGGCAAGGGTGCCGAGGTTACTGGATGCGGCCGTCGCGCATCCGGACGGTACGATCGGCGTAGGCGGCGGCTTCCGGATTGTGCGTGATCATGAGGATGGTCTGGCCCAGGCGCTGGTTGAGATCGCGCAACAGAGCCAGCACGGCGTTGGAGTTTTCCGTATCCAGGTTGCCGGTGGGTTCGTCCGCCAGCAAAATGGCGGGACGGTTCACAATGGCGCGCGCGATCGCCACGCGTTGCTGCTCGCCGCCGGAAAGAGCCCGCGGCTTGTGTTCCAGGCGCCCGGCGATGCCCAGCAGCCGCAGCACTTCTTCAAACTCAGGATCCAGCGGACCCTCCTTGTGCGCGATGTACCGCGCGATCTCGATGTTGTCGCGCGCGGTGAGCGTCGGAAGCAGATTGTATTTCTGGAAGACGAACCCTACGCTGGTCTTGCGCAGTTCGGTGCGCTGCGTGTCGCTCATCCCCAGCAGGTCCCGGCTGTCAATGTGGACGGTTCCGGCGGTCGGCGGCGTCAAACCTCCGACAATGTGGAACAGCGTGGATTTACCAGACCCGGAAGGCCCGACCACGGAGACGAATTCGCCGCGTTGCACGTCCAGATCCACGCCGCGCAGCGCGTGCACATCCACGTCGCCCACGCGGTACATCTTGCGCAGGCCGCGGATGGAAATGATCGGCTGGTCACTCATAGGACAGAGCTTCAATCGCGTCCTGCCGGGCCGCCTTCAACCCGGGATAGAGCGCGCCCAAAATGGCGCCGGCCAGAGCGATTCCCGCGGCGATGGGCCACCAGGCCGGTACGATGGCCTGGATCAGAGAACTGGGCGTCAAGACCTCCAGCAGAAGGCGTGTCCCATAGGACAGCACAATTCCGAGCAGAGAGCCGGCGACGGCCAGCAGCACGGTCTCGCGCAGCAGGATATTCAGAATGAAAGCGGGCGAAGCTCCCAGCGCTTTCAAAATTCCGATCTCGCGCGTGCGCTCCAGAACCGCGGTGTACATCGACAGAAAAACCACCAGAAATCCGACCACGACGCCCAGGCCGATCACCACGCCGATGAACTGCGTCAGCATGGGAACGTTGGCCGGCGAGAACAACGTGGTGTAGTCTTCCATCGAATAGACTTTGTAGGTGGCGAGCTTCGCCGAAAGTTCCGCGATCACTCCCGGAATGTTTGCGGAGGTGTCCACTTTCACGTAGATCGTGCTCACTTTGCCGCTGTTGCCCGTGAGATCCTGCAGCGTGGCGAGCGGCACTACCACGCGCGCCAGCATGCCGGGCTCAAAGATCCCGGAGACGTGCCACGAGTGATTGATGATGCTGGTGGTATCGCCAACGTGCAGCGTGTGCTGGCTGGCATACAGCTCGTCTACGATGACGTCGTCGGGATTGCGGAACGGCCCGCCCTTCACGAACCGGAATCCGCCGTTGAGCTGGTCGAATGTTGCCAGGTCGACGCCGGTAACGTAATTGAACAAGTCGACCCCGAAAATCAGTGTTCCGGTCGCAACGGTGACGTGCGGCTGCTTGTTGATCACCGCGGGAATGAGTTTTTCGAGCATCTGGCCGCCCGAAGCGATGAGAGCGCTGCCCGGGGGCCGGACCAGAATGTCGGCGCCCACGCCGCGAGCGCGCCGCGCCTGGTCGTTCAGCATCCCATCGCTCATCCCCACCAATGCCAGCACCATGGTGACCTGAATGCTGATGGCGATAATGCTGAGGAAGGTGCGGACGGGCCGGTACTTTAGGTTTTCGAAAACCAGTTTGTTGGTCAAGCTATTTGTAGGATACGACCAGGCGTTGCGGATGCGGCGCCAAATCGCGCAGTTCGTTGCGCGCGAAACCCGCGTTGCCGAACATGCGGTCCAGTTCGGCGAAGGTGTAGGCGTCGCCATGTGGCGTTGCTCCCAGCATCTGCAGGCTGAACATGGCGTCGCGCGCGGGCGAGATGCGGTCCTCGTTGGGAATAAAGTCCGGCGTCAGCGCGATGCCTTTGGGCGTGAGCGCGGCATGGACCTTGCGCAACAGCGATTCGTTGGTCTCCGGATCGAAATGATGCAGGAAGTTCGGAATCAGCACGATGTCGTAACCGGCGCCGAGGTCCACGTCGAACGCGTTGCCGATGATGGTGGAGTAGCGATCCGCCAATCCTGCCGCCCGGGCGTTCTCCTTCGCCACTTCGAGCACGCTGGCCCAATCCAGACCCACGACGGTCGCGTTGGGGTTCTGCTCGGCGAAGGCGAGTCCCCACATTCCATGACTCGCCGAAATATCGAGCACCTTGATTGGCTCGGAGCCGCGGCTGAAGCCCCGTGCCACCAGAGCCGCTCCCGTGCGCATCATCGTTGCCATGGACCGTGCGAATTCCACCCACACCGGATGGTCGGCCTCCAGCGGGCCCTGGTCGGCCGGAAGCGCGCCGCCATTGCGGACCACGCCGGTAACGTCTTCCAGCATGGCGGCAATCTGCGGGTTGACCAGAAAGTTGGCCATGGTTCCCATGTAGGCAGGCGAGTGACGATTCAGGAACGTGGCCGATTCCGGCGTGAGCGCGTACTTGCCATCGGCTTTGGTTAACAGGCCCAGGATGGTCAGAAAATCGCACAGCACGCGCGTCCCTTTTTCCGAGGCTCCCATGCGCGCGGCGATAGCGCTGGCCGTTTCATTGCCTTCCCCGATCGCCGTGAAGAGATCCAGATCGATCGCCCCACGCAGCGCGACCGTTCGCTGATAGGCCTGCAGAGTGTCAAATACGATCGCGGGCGACAAGGCCTGCTGTGACGGAGACATGTCACCATCATAGCGGGATGTTCACCAATGAATCCGCACGCCTCCCATTACGCTTCGCGAGAGCGCCGGATAGCCCAGCACTTCCTGATAATTTTCGTTGAGCAGATTGTCGATGCGCAGGATCGGAGTGATGTGTTTTGTCGCTTCATAGGAAACGCTGGCGAAGACGTTTTCGTAGCCGGGATTGCGCGTGATGCCGAAGATGAAGTCGGCGTCCTGCCGTTCGCCCACGAACGATCCGCCCGCGGCCAGCGACCAGCGCCCGGGAGTCGCCATTACTGCCACCGATCCCGAGTTTCGCGGCCGCCGTACCAGCGGATCTCCGAGGCCCGTGTCGGACGAAGTGGGCGTTGTCGACGCGGTGATGCGGGTGTCCAGCCACATATACGTGCCGGTGATCATTACGTTGCGAACGATACGCGCCTGCGCGGACGTTTCAACGCCCCGCGCCCAACTGGCTTCGATATTCTCCCAGGTGGGCTCGACGTAAGCGATCAGGTTGCGGAACGAATTGCGGAACGCCGCTACTTCCGTTTTGACGCGCCGGCCCCACCATTCCGATACGAGCGCGGCTTCGTAGGTGGTGGTGTCTTCCGGGCGCAGGGCGGGGTTTCCGATCTCATAAGGCGGAACCTGGACGTAATTTTCGAGCAGACTCGGTTCAGTGACACCGCGCCCGGCGCTCAGCCGAAGAGTCGCGGAAGACAGCGCGCCATGTTCGTGAAACAGGAGTACGCTGGCGCCGCCGCGGCCGGACCCGATGGCGCCGAACGCGCTGCTATGCTCCAGGCGCGCGCCGCCACTCAAATAGATCCGGCTGCCCAGGTTTTGCTGCAGGTTGACGAAGAAGCCGTTATTGTCTCGTGACGCCACGGTCCCGGAGAGAACGCCGCCCTGGTCCTGGTAGTCGTAGCCGAAGACCAGCGCGCCGCCCGTGTACGTCCAGGTGCCTTGATAGCCCGCGATCTTGCGCTCGGTCAGATTCAAGGAATCGGACGGGCCGAAGTAGGCCGCGCTTTGAACCAGCGTGAGCCCGGGAGGAATCGCCGAGGGCGGCGCGTAGGGATTCACCAGGCTGACGAAATAAACTGCCGGCGGCGGACCGGTGACCTCTCGCACCAGCGCGGCAAGAGGTTGTTCTCCATAAGGTTCGTCGTCGTTGTAGCGGTCGGTGAGGCGGTGGAAGCCGAACGAGAATTGCTGGTGAAAATGCGATCCGCGGCTGTCGTCCAGGCGCAGCGACACAGTGTCGTCGCGCTCGTGCTCGTCCGGCACCAGATCGTCCACGCCATATGCGATCTGGCCCGGCACGCCGGCGATTGCATCGTAGGCCCGGAAGACGCCGCGCAGTTCTGTGGAGTCCGAGATCTTATAGCCGATGTCGGCCATCCCGCTGTTGTTGCGGTTGAACGTGTTGGGCCATTCGCCAACGGTGTGGATCTCCGCGGCGCTGAGCGCGTAGTCGATCCGCGAAGCAAGTCCGCCGTTGAGACCGGCGATCCAGCGGTCGGTTTGGAAACTGCCGCGTTCGTAAGAAAAGGATCCGTGCGGTAGCTTGTCCTCGGGGTCGCCGTGCTTGGTGAACAATTGAATGACGCCCGCGGCGGCTTCGGCCCCAAACAGCGCGCTTTGGGGGCCGCGTACGATCTCCACACGGTCGATGCCTTCGGAGGTGAGATTTTCTAGATGCAGTTCGCCGCCCGGATCGTTCAGCGGCACGCCATCCAGCAGCACCAGTGTGCCGGTCTCGTCGGAGCCGCGCGTGAACACCTCGGCCAGCGCGCCCCGTGGCCCGTATTGTGAAATCTGAAGTCCGGGTACATCGCGCAGCACGTCCGAAAGCATCGGAAAATTGAGCGCGCTGAGGTCCTGCTGGGTGATGACACTGGCCGACACCGCGGCCTGCTCGGGCGTGGCTTCGGTGCGCGTGGCCGACACCACCACCGACTCCACCGGTCCGGCTACTGCCAGCGTGATGCGGCTCTCCGCCGAGTAACTCAGCTGTGTCGTTTGCGTCTCGAACCCGGGCTTCTCAATTCGCGCTTTGCACGCGTCGGCGCCACTTACACTGAACCGCCCTTCGGCGCTGCTGAAAACCGTCTGGCCATGGCAGGAGACCTGGGCGCCTTCCACGGGACGGCCGGTGGCGTCCAAAATGACGCCGCGAATGTTGGAGGTTCCGCCCGCGCAGAGCATGAGCGGCAGAGACAAGAAAAGAATGGTTCGCATCGTACGTTTCTCCCTCGAAAACGTGGTGGATTCGAAGCGAAGGACCGGTCTCCTGACTTGCGGCTGGCCTGAATCTTCTAACGCGCCAAACGGAGCGCGTCGCGTCCTTTTGCGCTTGCTTTGAAGCGATCTTCCCGCTTGCGCAGTGATCGCTTCGGCCGTACTTCGGGCCGCTTACAGTTGCGGGGCAGTGGCGGATTTTCACCGCCTTCCCGTGCATCCCTCGCTGGTTGATTTTTGAAAGATCGAGTTGCGGGTCAGCGCAACTCAGGTGAGTATAGCACGCTACTGGATGAATCCAGCAGCGGTTTCCTTGCCCGAGTCGAAGATCGCATATTGCGACTGGCCCAGGAACGCTTTGGTGATGAGAACGGTTTCCAGCGCGTCATTGCCGGCCAGTACGAGAACCATGTGATGCCGGTCAAGCGGATTCGTGGCCGCGAGGGCCAGAGCTGCGGTCTCGGACGCGTGCGCCTTGCCGCTGATGCGGAACAGGCCGCCTTGGGCGTTGAGGCCGATCTTGTCCTTCCAGGCGGCCAGCGCGGAGTTGCTTTCCGGACGCCCGACGAAGATGACGTCGTGCGTTCGTAGCTCTTCGTCCGTGACTTCGAAATCCTTGCGGATCGGTACTTCGCTTTCGAAGCGATCCAGGTATTTCTTCTGCAGTTGCTCGGCGGCATAACGATTCGCGCCCGCGTCCGCCATGGTTCCGTAGACCAGCATCGCCGTGGGCAAGTGCCGGCCGATACCGGAGACCAAATATGTCGGGCCGCCCGGATCGCGCGGCATCACGAATTTCACTCCCGCCGCGTTCAGGAATGACTGCGCGGTGACGGCAGAATGCAGATGCGCCGCGAAGAAATCGGCCATCAGCTTGAAGAACCGGTCGTCGCCCAGGTCATGCCGCACTTGGTCCAGAAAAATCGCGCCTTCCTGCTTCGCCAGTTCGTAGCGTTGCGCCGCGTTCGCCTCCGCGAGGCTCAGCGAGCGATATTCCGCCCAATGCGCCGCCATCGCGTCCGCCAGATCCAGCGACTGTAGATCCTGATAATAAGCCGTGGAACCCGCGACGAACCAGGTGTCGGCGTCGGACGCGGGCACCACCCAACCTTTCCACAAACGGCCGCTATAGGACTGCGCAGGTGGATCGTCTTCCAGCCCAGGATTGGACTTCATGGCCACCGGCGGCGCCATCCGCGCTTCGATCATGTGATAGCCGGACGGATACAGGCCGTCGTTTCGTGGATACTCCGCCAGCTGCGCCTTCGACGGCGCCCACTCGCGCTCGTTGGGCTTGCCGAACTCCGCCCACACCATCATGTGCGAGGCCATGTCCGCCGTGGCGATCTTGGCGTCCATCGCCGTGGAACTCACCAGCGGCGCGGTCCGGAAAGCCAGAAATCCAAATTGCTCGTCGATCTTGCCCTTGTATTCGCGGTACAGCGCCTGCCACTTGAGATCGCGCGGCGCGGGAACATACGGGAAATATCCCGGCGCGCCGTGCGGGTCCGGCTGCGATTCCAGCCGCACCGCCAGATCTTTGGCGTTGTTGTTGCCCCAGTAGAAGCCTTCCGTGCCTTCAAACCAGTCGTTCTTGGAGCTGCGATACAGCCGCGTCTTGTAAGTGCCCAGTTCGTACATCGCGATTTCATCGGTTTTCGAGTCGCCGATCAGCCACTCGTTCGTATACAGGCCGTTGTTCTTCGTGCCGAGATACCGGACCACCTGGTCGATGTTGTCGCCGTACTGGATGGCTTGGCGTGCGCGGAACGCCACGGGAGTGCCGTTGGCGTTGAACGGGCTCTGATGGATGGTGGTCTCCGTCAGCACCACGCCCGCATCGTTTTGATACCAGTCCAGGCCGCTTTCGATGCCGCCCGGGTAGCTTTGCATCAGGACTCGGTGACCGCTGGTGGGCTTGATGTCCAGCATCACGTTGGTCTGTTCGGCCAGAGTGAGCCACCACCAGGTGGTGTGGCCGATGATCATGTGGCCGTCCCGCGTTGCCGGCCCGGTAGCGGCGAAAGCACTGCAATGATCGAGCAGCCTGCCGACTTCAGAGTACTCCGGCGCCTTCAGATGCAGGCCTTCCAGGCCGTTGGGCGTGATGGGTATGGCCGCTTTGAGCGAGTCCAGTTCGACCGTCGTGTTCACCACCACGATGTCGGTGAGATCGATGCGGCGGCCCTGCCAGCGCGCTCCCGCGTCGGACGCGCCGTCGGCGATGCCCTTCATTTCCTCGAGAATCTCCGAGTCGAAGCCATGCTCAAAGAGCGCGCTCGCGGTGGTGCGATCCAGATCCCAGCTCTGATCTTTGCCTTTAGGATCCAGGATAGCGGCGCAGCGCGCCATGTACTGCGGAATTTCCTTGGCCATCAGCCGGCCGTGTTGGTAGCCGCGCTCGTACGGTTTGCCCTCGATGTGCAGATAGATCCAGCCGTGATCGGGATAGCGGTAAGCCGGACCGTAGGTGGTGACGGCTTCGGGCGCAGGCCAGGCGTCCGTGGAAGACGCTTCATCGATTCCGACGCCCGCAAACCAGGCCTTGCCCTCGAAAGCGCCGCCGTAGCCGGTCGTAAGCAGGATGTTGTCGTGGGCGCGCGTGGCCGTGAAGCGTAGCTCGACGCGTGTCCAATCGTGCGTGCCCGCGACCGACTCCGAGTGCACGTCGAACGGCATGGAGGCCATGCGGATGGCCGCGCCGGTGGCGATGGGCGAGCGGTCCAGATCGCGGACGCTAAGCTGCTCGGTGCGGATCCAGCCAGTCAGGTCATAGCGCTTGCCGATGGTCAGCGTGACGGGTGTGGATTCCACAGCGGCGTCGCGGCTGGTGCCCGGCTCCAGACGCATCGAAGGCTGGTCCTCATGCGTCATTGCCGGATCAATCGCGCCCGCGCCGCGCAACACGGTCCATCCTGTGTTGGAGTTGTCGAACGAAGCATGAAACAACGGCGTGGCGCCATAACCAGCCGCCACGAATGCCAGGCACACTAAGATCGGCCGCATATCTTATATGAGATCACAAGGTTGAGGCCAATGGCTCGAAGGAGTGGGTTAGGCAAGTGGGATCTCCACCTCAAGGATTGATCCCGCCACGGATTCTGAGAGCGCCGCCACGACTACCGATTTAGATTTCCGGATTCTTGTCCAATCATTCGTGCTGATAATTACAAGCGCGAGCCGGCGCCCGACGAGATTCTGCTGATGACGGATGCCTTTGTCCGTTGTGATAATGACCTCGAAGCCGTCCTCCTCCGCCGCCTTGAGGAGCGCTCCATTGGTTAGCTCCGCCCAACCGCGTTCGTAAGCCGTCTCCACCGAATGCTCGGCCAGCCAGTGCCGCAGCGGAACGGGAACGTTGTGGTCGAGCAGGATGCGCACTGCGCAGTTCCTATGCTGGGATTGGGGTGCCCAAACTGCGCGCAGCGTGCTCTAACACCGTGTTCACCTGCTCGCGCGATACGCCAGGGAACCATTCAAGGAATTCGTCGACGGTGGCGCCGCCCTCGAGATTGGAAAATAGAGCCGCTACCGGCACGCGAGTGCCGCGAAAAACCCAAGCGCCGCTGACCTTGTCAGCGTGCTGTTCGACCGCCGGGCAATCCGTCCAATCCAGCAT
>DATJNO010000067.1:0-38453 GCA_035508055.1 Bryobacteraceae bacterium
TGACACCATCAGCTATGAGGTGACCATCGACGATCCGCCCATGTACACGCGGCCTTGGAAGGTGGCCTTCCCGCTGACCCGCAACGACAGCTACCGCATCTACGAATACGCCTGTCACGAAGGCAATCACGCGGTGGAGAATGTACTGAGCGCCGGCCGCGCGGCGGAGAAAGCAGCTGGCAAGCAGTAACGCCGCGCCTAACTATCCGATCAGCTCCTGCTAGGCAAACGAACCCATCGGTGATTTTGGGCGAACTGTGTTCAGGAATTTAATTGCTATTCTTAACACTTGCCGAGCCTTGATCTGGCTGAGATTCGCCAACTGACTATTACTGCCCTCTTCTCAGATGACTTGCTGTCGGAGCACCTTGTGCTCAAAGGTGGAAATGCTCTCAGCCTGGTCTACGGCGTCAGCAGCCGTACTTCGCTCGACTTGGATTTTTCGATGAGTTCGGACTTCCCTGACCTCTCCGAGGCTCGCAGACGAATCTTCCGAGCACTCCGCGACCGGTTTGATGCGGTAGGATTTGTTGTTTTCGATGAAAAGCTGGAGCCGAAGCCGCGGCTACAGGGTGAGGATCTGAAGCCTTGGTGGGGCGGCTACGAACTAGCGTTCAAGATTATCCAACGTGAGAAGTACCAAGCCCTAAAGGAACGTCCCGACAAGCTTCGGATTGACGCAATGGTGATTGGAACGAGGCAAGAACGGACGTTCACCGTAGATCTCAGCAAGTTTGAATTCACCGCTGGCAAGGTCGAACGTGAACTTAACTACTACACCATCCAGGTCTACACGCCGGCGATGATTGCTATCGAGAAGCTGAGGGCGATTTGCCAGCAGATGCCTGAGTATACTCACAGAGGGCGCCGCTACCCTCGTGCCCGCGACTTTTACGACATTCACAGTGCGGTGACCAAGCTCGGAATCGACCTTGCAACCGACGAGAATCTTGAACTTGCACAGCATATATTTGCTGCAAAGCAGGTGCCGCTCAGTCTCCTGCGGAATATCGACCAACACCGAGAGTTCCACCGCCCGGATTGGGCTGATGTTCGGAACAGCTCGGCCGAGGCCACCGAAGAGTTCGACTTCTATTTTGACTTCTTGTTGGAACAGGTCGAACGACTAAAATCCCTTTGGATAGAAAATCCTCCAATCTGAATCGTACAATCGGTCGCGCATGTCATGTGCCAGGTAGAAATCGTAAGTTAGGCTCAGAGCTCTCAGGCGTGACAACTGCTTCTGCTCATACCCGGCACGCTGCATGTAAAAGCCAATGGCTTGATGGTACGGGTAAACATAATCCATTTGTTTCAATGTGGCAATTAGCGTTGCGATTGATACCCTGGTCCTTGCGTTGGTGTACGCCTGTAGGACCTGATAAACACCGCCGGCATAGGCAGGCCGCACAGCGATATCGATGAGAGTTCTCTCGAGCCGCGTAGCATCGACCATCCCTTTTTCGAGCGGGAAAGGTGAAACCTCTAGCCTGCCGGTGTGCTTACCGGCGATGACGACAATTCGCCAATCATCAAACTTGAAGATCAGATTAGATTCTCGTTGTTTGGATGAGAACGCGCGATCTATGCCCGATTGTGTGAGCACGCTGGTGGCGCGTGCTTTCAAGCTTTGTTCAGAGTTGATGTAGATGGTTTTCGGTAGCTGATCGGTAAGCGCGTGTACAAAGACTGCGCTTCCGTGCGAGATATAGGCTCGTGGCTTTATTGAGGCCGCAATTTGTAGAGGCGAAGCCGGTCGCCACACGTAACGTGTAATGGCCGGTTTCTCGTAGTTGACGTTCTCCAACGTTGCGATTGTTAAGTTACCTGATCGCGTCAACATATCAATAAATCGTCCAAGAGTTAGACTTTGAGGTATGCGCCACTCTTCCCTGTGCTGGTCGACGATGTTTCGGAGATCAACACCCGAAAAAACCAACTTTGCGGAATTGCTGAAAAACTCTTCTATAGTTGTTCGCTGGACTTGTGAGCGCCGTGCCAATGGGGAGGTACCTGTGAAGAGTATATATACCTTCACTGGTGCCGGCAACTTTGGACTCCAGTACCGTTGGTATATATACCAACGGTACAAGCCTGAACAGATCTACTGATCCTCAAACCCAAAGCGACTCATAGGAGTGTGGACAAATCACGTAGGATGATAGTTGGTATATATACCAACTATCCTTGCGCTTAGAAGACCTTGCGTACGGATGCGGCTGGTATATATACGCAGCCGCGTCCGTAACCAAATTCTTGCAAGCCTCACCTGCAACGACAAGAGAGTTGAGTCGGAAAGTTGGAGACATCGCGCTCAGCGTTGGCCTCCCCAACTTCCCTTCCACATCCCGCCTAACTTTCGCGTCTACAATAATGTGAAGCACCTCCCGCTATGGGTGTCCCTTGCCTGCCTGCTCCCGCTCCAGGCCGCCGGCACGGTGGATGTGCCCGCCCTGCTCAAAGGCGTCGAGCAGCGCTATAATCGCGCCAAGACGTTGCAAGTCCAATTTATTGAGGCATATAGCATCGAGGGCCAGCCGCGCAAAAGCGAGTCCGGCGAACTCACCCTCCGCAAGCCCGGCCGCATGCGCTGGGACTACACGCAACCCGCCGGCAAGCTCTTTGTCTCCGACGGCAAAGACGTCTACCTCTACACCCCCAGCGCCCACCGCGTCGAAAAAACCAAGCTGAAAGCCAGCGAAGACATGCACGCACCCATGGCCTTCCTGCTGGGCAAGCTGGATTTCGCCAAGGAATTCCGCGACTTCAGCCTGAAGCCCGATGGCGCCAACTACGTCGTCACCGCCAAGGCCAAAAGCGACCGGCTGCCCTATGAAACGGTCGAAATGCTGGTCACGCCCGATGACGAAATCCTCCGCCTGGTGGTCACCGGCCAGGATCAGTCCGTGCTCACCTTCCAGTTCTCCGGCGAAAAATTGAACCCGCCGGTGAACGACGCGCTGTTCAAGTTCCAGATTCCAGCGGGCGCCAGCCTCGTGGCGGAGGGCAACTAGTGGCAGAGTTCGTTCTCAAATACGCCGATCCGCGCGGAGAAATCCACCAGCAGGTGGCCGAAGGGCCTTCCGAAAAGGACCTGCGCGAACGCTTCACGCAACAGGGCTTCCTGATCTATTCCATAAAGCCGCGGCGCGAGATCGCCGGTATGGCCGTCGGCGGCCGCAAGAAGAAGATCAATCTGGAGAAATTCCTGATCTTCAACCAGCAGTTCGTCACGCTGATCCGCGCCGGCCTGCCCATCCTGAAAGCTCTCGACCTGCTCTCCGAGCGCCTCACCGACACCAAGCTCGCGCCCCATATCAAGGCGGTGCGCGAAGAAGTGAAAAACGGCTCGCTGCTCTCGGACGCCTTCGCGCGGCAGGGCGTGTTCCCGCCCATTTATGTGACCAGCGTACTCGCGGGCGAGAAAAGCGGCTCGCTGGGCGAGGTGCTGGAGCGCTTCATCACCTACCAGAAGCTGGCCCTGGCGATCCGCAAGAAGCTGCTGCTGTCGCTGGTTTATCCGTGCCTGCTCATCGTGCTGGTCATCTGCCTGATGGTGTTTCTGATTACATTCGTGGTTCCCAAATTCGCCGAACTGTATCAAAGCATGTCGGCGCAACTGCCCGCCGCCACGCAGATCCTCATCGCCGTCGGAACCACTGCCCGCAACTACATCCTGTTCGGGTTCCTGGCCCTGGTGCTGGCGGCCGTCGCGTTCCGCTTCTGGTCCAAAACCGAAAAGGGCGAAATCAAGGTGGACCGCTGGCGGCTCCGAACGCCGCTGGTGGGCGAAGTCTGGATCAAGTACCAGGTGGCGCAGTTCGCGCGCGTGCTGGGCACCCTGCTGGTGGGCGGCATCCCGCTGCTGCAGGCGCTCGACACCGCCGCCACTTCGGTCGGCACCCGGCTGTTGAAGGAGACGCTCGGGCAGGCGGGCAAGATGGTGAAGGAGGGCCAGGCGCTTTCGTTGGCGCTCTCCAAGACCGGCATTTTCCCGGGCCTTTCCATCGACATGATTGAGGTGGGCGAATCCACCGGCGCGCTGCCGCAAATGCTGGCCAGCGTGGCCGAGTTTTACGAAGACGACGTCAATACCCGCATGACCGCGTCGTTATCCCTGATCGAGCCGGCCATCATGATTTTCATGGGCTTTTTCGTCACTTTCGTGTTGGTTGCGCTCTATCTGCCGATCTTCTCCTTGGCGGACACTCTGAGGTAATCCATGGCCACTAGCGAACGCATCAAGCTCACCAGCCCGGCCGACGAAATCGCCGAAGCCAAAACCCTGGCGGCACGCTACCGCTGCGAGTTCGTCGACCTGCGCGAGGTCCGCATCGATCACGACCTGTTCCACTCCGTTCCCGTGGACATGATGTTCCGCTATAACTTCGTGCCCATCGATTCGCAGAACGGGCACCTGGACATCGCGCTCGCCGACCCGCGCAACCTCAACCTGATCGACGAGCTTTCAGTCCTGCTGCAGAAGAAGCTGCGCGTCAAGGTCGCCACGCTGTCGCAAATCTCTGACCTGCTCAAGAAGACCGAACAAAGCCAGCGCGTGCTCGAAGAGGTCACCGAAGGCTTCACGCTGGACGTTATCGGCGAGGAAGAAAACCAGGACGAAACGCTGTCCATCGACAAGCTGACCGCCGATTCGGACATCGCCCCGGTGATCAAGCTGGTGGACACGACGATCTTCAACGCGCTGGAGCGGCGCGCCAGCGACATCCACATCGAAACGCGCGACCAGGAAGTGGCCATCAAGTACCGCATCGACGGTGTGCTGCATTATGCCATGCCGCCCATCGCCAAGGACTGGCACTCCACCATCATTTCGCGCATCAAGGTCATGAGCGAGCTGGACATCGCCGAACGGCGTATCCCCCAGGACGGCCGTTTCCGCGTGCGCTACAAGGGCCGGCTGATCGACTTCCGCGTCTCCATCATGCCCACCATCCATGGCGAAGACGCCGTGCTGCGCGTGCTCGACAAAGAGTCGATGAGCGAGAAGTTCGCCAAGCTCTCGCTCGACGTGGTCGGATTCTCCGACGCCGATCTGGTGAAATTCCGCCGCTACATCAAGGAACCGTACGGCATGGTGCTGGTCACCGGTCCCACCGGCTCGGGCAAAACCACCACGCTGTACGCCGCGGTGAGTGAAATCAAGAACGACGAAGACAAGATCATCACCGTCGAGGACCCGGTGGAATACCAGATCAAGGGCATCACGCAGATTCCGGTGAACGAGAAGAAAGGCCTGACATTCGCGCGCGGCCTGCGCTCCATTCTCCGTCACGACCCCGACAAAATCATGGTCGGCGAAATCCGCGACCAGGAAACCGCGCAGATCGCCATCAACGCCGCGCTCACCGGCCACCTGGTGTTCACCACGGTGCATGCCAATAACGTGCTGGACGTGCTGGGCCGCTTCCTGAACATGGGCGTCGAGCCGTATAACTTCGTTTCCGCGCTCAACTGTATCCTGGCGCAGCGCCTGGTGCGCATCATCTGTTCCTACTGCAAAGCGCCGGTGAAATATCCCGACTCCTATCTCGAAGAGAGCGGCTTGGAGTTGGCCCAGTGGCGCGATGTCACTTTCTATGAAGGCCCCGGCTGTTTTGAATGCGGCGGCACCGGTTTCCGCGGCCGCACCGCCATCCACGAGCTGCTGGACCTCACCGAACGCATCCGCGAAATGATTCTCAACCGGCGCCCGGCTTCGGAAATCAAACGCGCGGCGCGTGAAGAAGGTATGACCTTCCTGCGTGAATCGGCGCTGGATAAAGTCCGCGCCGGAACCACCACCTTGAGGGAGATCAACAAGGTCACTTTCATCGAGGGGTAGAAGAAGTACCATGCCGCTTGCCAGCCTGCTGAAAGATCCGCCGCCCACCCACGCCTTCGAGCTTTCCGAAGAAGGCCTCGCTTTCGCGCGTATCAGCGAACCGAAGCTGGTGGAATTCCGGCCCTTCCAATCCGGCATGCTGGCGGTCTCCCCGGTGAATACCAACATCCAGCAGCCGCACGTGCTGCTGGAGCACATCCAGTCCCTGAGCTCCGCCGCCGGAAACCGCAAACGCCGCGCCGCTCTGGTGGTGCCCGACTATTGCGCGCGCGTGGCGGTGCTGGATTTCGACGCTTTTCCGTCAGACCCGCAGGAGCAGCAGGCCCTGCTGCGTTTCCGCATGAAGAAGAGCGTCCCGTTCGATGTCGACTCCGCCATGATCAGCTTCGCCCAGCAATCGCGCGGCGCCGACCATCAGGTGGAGGTGCTTACCGCCGTGATGGCTTCCGATATCGTCGAGCAGTACGAGGCTCCGTTCCGCGCCGCCGGCTTCCACCCCGGCCTGGTCACCACGTCGTCGCTGGCCGCTTTGAATCTGATCGAGCCGGATGGCATCGCGTTGCTGGTGAAGCTAGCCGGGCGCACGCTCACCGTTCTGGTTTTGGACGGCAGCGCCATTAAGCTCGCACGCTGCGTGGAAATGGACGAGTCCAGCGCCGAAGGCATCGAATCCGTCCTGCATCCCACCATCGCCTACGTCGAGGATGAACTGAACGCCCGTCCGAAACACATTTGGCTGGCTGGGTTCGGCAAGGAAACCAAAGGCTGGGCGGACCGCTGGCGCGACGAGTGGGACGTCGACGTCCAGCCCTTGCAGTCGCGCTTCGCGACGCCCGGATCGGACAACGCGGGCCTGCTCGGGTATCTGGAATCGGTGGTGGACTGATATGGCCATTCGCGTCCCCATCAATCTCGCCAGCGAGCCGTTCCGCCGCGATCGCGCCGTGCTGGTGGGTTCCGCGGCTTTAGCCATTGCTCTGATCCTGCTGTTGGGTGTCCAGCTGCTGATCATCCGCTCGGAACGTCAGCAGGCGTCCGGTCTGCGTGTCACCATCAATCGCCTGAACGCCCAGCTGAACGCCATCTCCACCGGGCAGGCCCGGCTGAATGCCACGCTGCGCCGGCCGGAAAACGCCGCCGTGCTGGAGCGCAGCGTCTTTCTGAATACGCTCATCGACCGCAAGGCCATCAGCTGGACCAAGATTTTCGCCGACCTCGAAAAGGTCATGCCGTACAATGTCCGGCTGGTTTCGGTTCGGCTGCCCGCCGTCAATTCCGAGAACCAGGTGCTGCTCGATCTGATGGTCGGCGCCAAGGATGTACCACCCATCCTGGAATTGCTGAAGCACCTGGAAGCCGCGCCCGAGTTTGGAAACTACAGCGTGCCAACCGTGGTTCCGCCTTCTCAAACCGACCCCTTCTACCGCTGCCGCGTGACGGTGAGCTATGGCCAGAAGCTTTAATATGACCCCCGGCAATCCACGCACGGTCATCCGCCTGGGCTTGGGCCTGCTGGCCGCCGCCAATCTCGTCGCGGGTTACTTCGTGTTCCGGCCGGTTGGCGGCTCGGCGCAGGATCTCAGCGAACAGGCCACCGAAATGCGGACCCAGATCCGGCTGCAGCAGGCTACGCTGAACCGCACCCGCGCGCTGGTCGAAAAGGTGCAAAGCGGCCGCACCGAAGGCGACCAGTTCATGGGTCACTACTTCCTTTCGCGCCGCGCCGCCTTCTCCACCATCATGGCTGAGCTGAACGATTCCGCCGGCCAGTCCAAGATTGCGCCCAGAGAAAGTGCCTTCTCCATCGAACCGGTCGACGGCAGCGATACCCTGGAGATGATGCAGATTTCCGCCAACTTCGAAGGCACTTACCCGGATCTGATTCACTTCGTCAACATGCTGGACAAGTCGGACCGGCTGCTGGTGATCGAAAGCCTCAACGCCACGCCGCAGCAGACCGGCGGCAAGCTGAACATCATGCTGAAGCTCGACACTTTTGTGAAGGAGGACGGCTCGGGGCAATGAACTGGGTGCCCGGCAAGGTCGGAGCAGAACCGAAAAAGATCGCGGTTCTGGTGGTGTTGGTGCTGGCGGCGGGCTATTTTTTCATTTCCAGCCGCAATTCGGATGAATCCAGCGCCGAAGCCCCGCGCCCGGCCGCGAACACGCCTCCGCCCGTGACCAGTCCGCGGACCGCCGCTCGCCCCGAAACGCGGCCCGCTGGGCGGGTTGCGCAGACCATCCAGACGGGCTCCAGCGGCGCCGAATTTCATCCCTCACTCAAGATCGATATTCCCGATCCATCCCGGATCGATCCCACCCTGCACCTGGCCGAGCTGGCTAAGCTGAAAAATGTCTCGGTGGAAGCGGGAGCCCGCTCCCTGTTTGAAATTCTGGCCGCCCCTCCGCCTTCGCCGGAGCAACTGAAGGTGAAAGAGCCGGACAAGATCAAGGTGGCGCGCAGGTTCGCCGGACCCGAGCTGCCTCCGAAGCCGCTGCCGCGTCCGGAGCCCAAGGCGCCGCCCATTCCGCTGAAGTTCTACGGCTTCGTTAATAAAACCAAGGCCGGCGACAAGCGCGCCTTCTTCCTGGATGGCGACGACATCGTCATCGCCAGCGAGGGCGACATCATCAATAAGCGCTACAAGATCGTGCGGATCGGCGTGAACTCGGCTGTCGTCGAAGATACCCACTTCAACAGCAACAACCAGCAGACGCTGCCACTGGTCGCGGAGCTGGCCGGATGAAACGCCGCCGCCAAGAGTCCGGATACGCGCTGCTGCTGGTGTTTCTGCTGGCCGCCAGCATCGCCATCGCGCTCTACATGGAGATGCCGCGCGTCGCCTTTGAATCGCAGCGCGCCCGCGAGCAGCTCTCCATCGACCGCGCCAGGCAGTACGAGCGCGCCATTCAGCTGTATTACCGCAAGTACCGGACCTATCCGCAGACTCTGGAGGATCTGGAGACCACGCACAACATCCGCTTCCTGCGCCAGCGCTACAAGGATCCGCTGACCGGCAAGGATTACCGGTTGCTACACGTCGGCCCGAACGGCCAGCTGCTTGATTCGCTGGTAACGCCCGCCAACCCGCTTCAGCCCGGCGCTCCCGGCTCGAATTCGGGCTCGAATTCAACGGCGAACGGCTCGTCAGCAACCCCAACCGCAGCTTCCCCGTCCACATCCGCGGCGGACACAACCGCCACCGTGATTGGACCGGACGGCCAGCCGATGCAGCCCGTGGATCCGTTGAACATGGCCCTGCGGCGGCCCAGCGACCGCCTTACCCCGACCAGCTCGGGACAGCTAGCGCAGAATCCGGATCAGGAACCTGATTCCGGGCAGAGCGGTCAACCCGGTCAGCCGTTGTACCCCGGACAACCGGGTTATACGGGCCAACCCGGCCAACCCGCGTATCCAGGCCAATCCGGATTTCCAACACAAACCGGCCAACCGGGTCAGCCGTTTCTTCCAGGGCAACCGGGTCAATCAGGCCAACCGCTGTATCCGGGGCAGCCGGGGTATCCCGGACAGCCCGTGACTCCAGGCCTCCCGGGGCAGTCTGGCCAGGATCCGTCTCAGCAGCAGCAGAACCCGGACCAATCGCAAAATCCCGGACAGCCGCAATATCCCGGTCAGCCCTCGCCTTACCCGGGCCAACCGGTTGGCGCGCCCCCGGGATCGCAGCCGTCGACATACAGTCCGTTCCAGAATCAGACTCCGGGCCAGACCTACAACCCGTTCCAGCAGACTCCGGGACAAATCGCCGGCCAACCGATTCCAGGCATGCCGGGTAACGCGGCCGCGGGCGGCGCAGCGCAACAAGGTGGGGCCGCCAATCTCATCCAGCAGTTGTTGACCACGCCGCGGCAGCCACCTTCTTCCGTGGCGGGCATGAGTGGCGGAAACTTGGGCGGAATTGCGGGCGTCGCCAGCACTGCGAGCGGCACCGGCATTCACGTGATCAACGACCACAAGAAATATAAAGAGTGGGAGTTTGTCTACGACATCAAGAACGACAAGACCGCGCTGGGCGCCGCGGCTTTGCCGCAGGGAGTGCAGCCGGGGACGCAGCAGAACCCGGCGAATTCCAGCCCGTTTAGCTCCAGCCCCTTCAGTTCCGGGCCTTCGCCAACCTCCGGCGCCATCTCCGGCACTTCGAACGGCGGCACTGCGACCCCTGCTCCGGCGCCAACCGCGCCGCCCAGCAACTAAATAAACATCTCTTCGTCGCTGGTAGCCTGATCTACGCTGGGGCGATTGCCGCGGCCCAGAAACTCCGCCGCCGCGCGAATCCCTGCTGCCACTCCGGTGAGCTGCCGCAAGGGCTTGAGAATCCCGTTGTGCAGCTCCGCGACGGTGTCCTGGGCGCGGGTTAAAGTGTCGTCCAGCACCAGCTCGACCCGCTGGATCTGCACTTTCGCACGCGCCGCGGCGTCATTGACCACATCCTCCACAACTGCCAGTTGTCTTCGGGTGGAATCCAGAACCTCATTGGCGCGCGTGGTGATCTCGGTGACTTGCTGGCGGCTCTGCTCCACGGTTGTCCGGGTGGTCTCCACCAGGCTATCCACCTTAGGCACCAGAGGATTGATGGTCTGTTGCAGTTGCTTGACCGTCCGGTACAGACCTGCCAGCATGCCGGCTTGGATGCAAAGCGCGACGGCGGCGATAATGACGAACGCCGTCATCACGTAGAGCAGGGCATTCGGGGTCATTGGTTCGCCTGGCGGAGTCAGATTCCTTCGGTGGAATCGGCGGGAGCGCCGCTCACGGCGTCCCGGTAGGCCTGACGGCCGGCCTCCACGGCGGCGGTCAGATTGTCGCGCTGCCGCGAAACGGCGCTCCGGCCGCGCTCGATGGCATCGTTGGCGGAATCCCGCAGCTCGCTGGTACGCCGGCGCAGGAATTCCTTGCCTTCGTCGGCTTTGGATTTCAGCAGGTCGCGCGTCTCCGGCCCGGATTTCGGCGCAAATAGCAATCCCACCGCCACGCCCAGCCCAAGGCCCAAAAAGAAGTACGAAAACTTGTTGTCGTCTTCCATGCTTGTTCCTTTCTTCCGCTAACTCTACAATACCAGTCTCCAATCTGCTAGTGTTCCCTTGTGGCGGCAAAGCGCAAGCCAAAGCTGCTGGACCGGGAAGGTTTGATGAACGCCGCACTGCGGGCCTTGGGTGGCCGCGCCCTCTCCACCGGCGAGCTGCGCGAGAGACTGCGGCGGCGCGCGGAACACGCCGCCGACGTGGACGCGGTGATTGCGAAGCTGAAGGAAGCCGGCTATCTGGATGACCGCCGCTTCGCGGAGAACTTCGCTGCTTCTCGGCTGCAGAACCAGGGTCTGGGCAAAATGCGCGTGCTGCGCGATCTGCGCGGGCATCGCGTTGCCGGAAACCTGGCCGAGCAAATTACCGAGCAGACCTACCGGGATACGAACGAAGCCGATCTGATCGAGGATTTTCTGCGGCGCAAATACCGCGGCAAGCAGCTCGCCACATTTCTCGCCGAGGAGAAGAACCTGGCCGCGGCTTTCCGCCGTCTGCGCTACGCTGGATTCTCCGCCGGCCAATCCATCCGCGTCCTGAAGCGCTTTGCGCGCGAGCCGCAGGCGCTCGACGCCCTCGAATCCGAAGAGACCGGCGAACGAGAGAACGAATGAATTCCAAAAAGACGGCGCTGTTTCGCGAACTCCATCAGGGACCGCGCATCCTGATGCTGCCGAATGCCTGGGACGTGTCCAGCGCCCGCATCTTCGAAGAGGCGGGATTCCCGGCTGTCGGCACCAGCAGCGCCGGCGTCGCCAACATTCTGGGATATGCCGATGGCGAAAGGACGCCCGGCGCTGAGATGATCGCCTTCTGTGGGCGCATTGCCCGCGCCCTGCGCATTCCGGTGACCGCCGACGTGGAGGCAGGCTACGGCGATCCGCTTGGGACCGCCCAGGCCCTCGCCGATGCGGGCTTGGCGGGAATGAATCTGGAAGACACACTCGGCCACGAACCCGGATCGCTGGTCGACCTGCGAACCCAGACACGCGCGATCGAACAGATCCGCGCGAAGACTGACCTGGTGATCAACGCGCGCTGCGACATTTACCTGGCGGGCATCGGCGACCCGGCCACGCGCTTCGATCGAATCGTCGAGCGGCTGAATGCATATCGCCAAGCCGGCGCGGATTGCCTGTTTGCGCCCGGCGTTCGCGATGCCGGAACGATTGGGCGTTTGACGCACGCGGTCAACGGCCCGCTCAATGTCCTGGTTGGTCCGGGCATGCCGCCGGCCGCGGAATTGGAACGGCTGGGCGTGCGGCGCGTCAGCGTCGGTTCCGGCCCGATGCGCGCGACCATGGGCTTGACACAACGCATCGCGAAAGAACTGCGCGGGCCGGGCACCTACTCGTGGCTGGAGGGCTCGCTGTCCTACGTAGACGCGAATCGCTTGTTCGAGCCGCGGCCGTGATACTTCCGCCCTAGGCCGCGCGCGCCGGATCGAAGTGCGCCAGCCGCCGCCGCAGCGTGCCATAGGCGCGGAACAGCATGGACTTCAGCGCCGGCAGCGTGCAGCCCAGGACCTGCGCGATTTGCGCGTAATCCATGCCCTGGTATTTGTGCATCAGGACCGCGGCCAGTTGCTTGGCGGGCAGGGTCTCGAGGGCGTTGCGGATTTCCCGCGCCCGATCCTGCGCCATCAGGCGCTGATCCGGCGCCGGCCTTTCATCGGGGGGCTCCAACCGGCGGATCTCCGTTTCCGCGTCCAACCGCACGTGGGCTGCTTCCCGGCGCGTATCCCGGCGCCAGTTCAGCGCAACGTTGGTGGTAATGCGAAACAGCCAGGTTGTGAATTTGGCCTGCGGCTGGTAGCGGTCCCGCGAGCGATACACGCGCAGGAACACGTCTTGCGCGAGGTCCTCCGCCGCCGCACGATCCCGCACCATGCGGTACAAGTGATTGACCACCGCACTTCGATGACGCGCCAGCAACAGCTCGAAGCTGGGCTCGTCGCCGCCGCAGATCTTGGCCATCAGCAGTGCGTCGCGGTCCAGGGCCCACTCGGTGACCATGCCTGTTGGACCACGTTTGAGCCAGGCGGCGTTTCCGGCGGCGTGTAAGGTTTAGTAAACGGCTAGGTGGGCCGTTCCTGGTGCTCGGGAAACACGGCGTAACCGGCCGGCGGCGGGTACAGGCCGTAGAGCACGTTCAGGCGTTTGCGCAGATAACGGCTGGGTAACTGGCGCGGCCCGGTCTCGACATCGATATCGCAGCAGATCCCGTGCAGGTACAGGGTCAGCGTATCGATGAACGACTGGCGGGCATATTCGCGGAACAGTTTCGTCTCCTTGCGAAGATTGGTTTCGCGCCGCAACAGCGCCTGCTTCATGTGCCAGCTTTCTTCATCCACTTCGCCGTGCACGCGCCCGCTCAATTCCTCGCGCAGCAGTGAACTGTACTCAATGCGCGCCTCGTCGGTCCAGTGATCGGCCGCCAGCGTCGCCAGCACGTGATAAAGACGGTAGTGATACTCGGAGACATCCTGGTCCTTCAGCGCGAATACCAGCACCTCTTCGGTGTCGAAGCGCACTTGGGTATTCCAGGAGAGCCGGTTGTCCGGCGGCTTTTCGATGCACACGAACTCGTCCCGGCGCGGCGTGCCCTTTTCCTTCCCGTCGACGCGCTCCAGATAAGGCACCAGCATGATGGAGACTTTGGGAAGCAGCGCCGCGATCGCGGGCGGCAGCGCGGCAATCGGCTCTTCCAGATACTCCTTCAAATCTTCTTCGCTCAGCGGCACGGAGGCGCAGAAGTAGGAGAAAGTGTTGCTGAGCGGGATCATTTCGCTGCGAAACTGCTCCGCGAACTGGCCTACGCTCAGTTTGGAAAGATCAGGTTGAGCGGACATCGGGTGGGTTGAGTTCACCTTGATTCTAACATGGCAAGGTGAACAGGCCGAGGCCGGCGAGCGCGGAAGTACAGTACCAGTACCCCTAATTTCACCGGGACGACGTTTATACGCGAGAATTTATGGCATGATGGTGGCTCGTCTCGAGGACCGTGCGTTGAGGAATCTCCTAAAGTTCGCTCCGCTTGCTATCTTTGCGCTCAGTTTCCCAGCGCTGGCTCCCGCTGATACGATATGGAACGTCAACGCGACGTTCGCCTATAATCAGCTGACCAACACGGCCAGCGGCAGTTTCACGTTGAACTCCAGTCTCGACCTGGTCTCCTGGAACATCACCGTTGCCGGGACCAACACATCCGCCGACAACACTTACACTTCCGTGGATAGCATCGACATCTTTCCGGATTTGACTCACCTGGATTTTTACGACGGCTCCACGAACCAGTACATCGACCTGTATTTTGCATCCCCGCTTAGCAACTCCGGCGGGACCATCAACCTGCTCTACGGTGACGGTGGCCAGTCCGACAATGCAACCATCGTTTGCGACGGCTGCGGAACACTCCTTGCAGGCACAGTCAGCACGGCGACGGCTGTACCGGAGCCGTCCTCCATCGCTCTGCTTGCCATGACCGGCCTTGCCGTCATCCTGCTGCGGCGCTGCAAGAAGGTTTCCGTCTAGTTTTGGGGAGCCGGGCCATCAATTGGCGACCCGTCCTCATTGACCGCGGGACGGCGGCGCTGCACGGGTGGATTGTTCGAACTGTCGGGAACCGGTTGGAACACGTCGCCGTCGCGAGGTGCACGCGTCACCATCGGCGGACCGGCCTTCGAACCTCCGTCCGGCGTCATGTACACGCGCCGGTAGCGCACCTGGGCGTCCGTATACCGGCTGCGGGCCGCGGGCGCCAGGTCCACTTCGATGTTCCGTTCCTGACCGGGCTGCACGCCTTCCGGTAGGCTGAAGAATAACGCATAGCGCTGCCGGATGCGCGAGAGCGTTTCCTCCAGGGCCGAGGCGTCGTCCACAGACATGCTATCGCCGCCCGAATCGCGGGCAATCTGCGCCGTCCCCGCCGAATGGTCGCGCGAGTTGCCCGAGCGGCCACCGCCCCCGCCGCCATAGGGCCCGCCGCCACCACCACGCGGCCCGAAAATAATCCCGCCGAGCGGCCCTCCCAGGCCTGGCCCGCCGCCCCAGCCGCCCCGCTGGCGCCCCCCACCGCGATAACCGCCGCGTCGGACGGCCGGTGCGATCAGCGCGCACATCACCGCGTCGGCCCGCGCGAGTGCGCGCCCGACTCCTTCGTCGTCCCGGTCAAATTGGGTCTGGTCGTCGGTCAGGATGACGATAGCCCGCCGGGCATCGCGCCGTCCTTGTTGGCGGATATAATCCGCCGCGTCCAGCATCGCGCTTGTGATGTCTGTGCCGCCGTTGAATTGCTCCTGATTCAGCAGCCGATCAAATTCGCGGTGCACTTCCGAACGGCTGCTGCTGAACGGCAATCGCACCCGCGTGGATCGGTCGAAGACCATGATGGCCATGCGATCGTCTTTGCCCATCACGGTCAGCGCCTGGCCGGAGGCGTCCGCGATGCGCTCCACGTGAGGCCGCATACTGCCGCTCACATCCAGGAGAAACAGGATGTCTACCGGCATGTTCTCGCTGGCGAAGCTGCGAATCGGTACGGCGCGGCCTTCCTCGCGAAGGATGAAATCGTCAGCCTTCAGGCGCGTGATGGCGCGGTTGCCCGCGTCCACCACCTGTGCGTCCACGCGCACCAGGGAGACATCACTGTGGAAGACCAGGTCGTCGTCGGCTGGCGCAATCCAGGGACCGCCAACGAGGCAACCCAGAAGAAACAATCGAAGAACTCGGCTCATGACTCCCCGTTTCGGGACCGGGATCGACAGAAAAGCCCGCTGATTGCTTTAACGTGTCCCGCTGAACCCAGGTTACGCGATTTTCGGCGCTCCTGGCGCGCGTTTCGGGGGCGGCCGGCCACCGCGTTAGACTAAATGGTAGTGGCCCTTCGAGTCTTGATTTCGGCCGGCGAGGCCTCCGGGGATCTCTACGCCGCCGGGCTGGTGGACGCCTTGCGGCGCCGGCGTCCGGATATCCAGTTCTTCGGCTGCGCCGGACCGCGCATGCAGAAGGCCGGCGTGGAAACCGTCGTCGACGCCCACAGCCTGGCCGTGGTGGGCCTGGTGGAAGTAGTCACCCACATCCCGCGCATCTATGGCGAATTCCGCAAGCTGTTGAAAGCCACGCGCGAGCGCCGCCCCGACTTGGCCATCCTGACCGACAGCCCGGACTTCCATCTGCGCCTGGCCCGCCGGCTGAATGAGCTGAAAATTCCGGTCTATTATCTGGTCGCCCCGCAGGTCTGGGCCTGGCGCAAAGGCCGCCTCAAGTTGATGCGCCGGGCGATCGATTGGCTGCTGTGCATTTTCCCGTTCGAACCCGAGTTTTTCGAGCGCGGCGGCGTCAACGCCGTCTACATCGGCCATCCGCTGACCCGCCTGGTCAAGCCCAGCGCCGGCCGCGAGGAACTGCGCCGCCGTTACGGCGTCCCCGAAGGCACGCCCCTGATTGCCTTGCTCCCCGGCAGCCGCCGCGGGGAAGCTGCCCGCCATCTGCCTGATTTACTGCAAACGGTCGAGCTTTTGCGCCAATCGACCAACCCGGCGCCGCACTTCATTCTGGCCGTTCCGCCCGGTACCGTACCGGCGGCATCAAATTTCCGGGAACGCATTCGGGCCTCATCCATCCAACTCCTTGAAGGACAAACCTGGGATATTCTCGCCTGCGCAGACCTCGCGCTGGCGGCGAGCGGCACCGTTACCATCGAGGCCTGCGTGTTGGGAACGCCCATGGTTACCTTCTATCGGGTGAATCGCCTGAGCTGGTACATGGGCCGGCACTTCGTCGACGTGCCCTTTTATTCCATGGTGAATCTGGTGGCGGGCCGGCGCATTGTGGCCGAGCTGATTCAGGACGATTTCACGCCGCGCCGTCTGGCGGACCAGGCGCTGGCGCTCCTTCGGGATGAAGAGGCGCGCGCTGCGATGCGCGGCGAGCTCGCCGGGGTGGCCCGGAAACTGGCGGCCCAGGAAGATCCGCTGGAAGTGGCGGCTTCCATCGTCGAGGAGGGTTTCAAAGAGGAAATGGTGCATGTCTAGCAAGACGATTCTCACCGCGTTCCTGCTGGTGCCGTTGCTGGCCGCGCAGGACAGAAACAGAGAAGGGCGCATCGATGTCCAAAACTACGCCATCGACGCGGAAATCAATCCCCGCACGCAGTCGCTGAGCGCCACCGCGAAAATCCGCTTGACGGCCTTGGACAACGACGTCTCCACGGCGCTATTCGAACTGAATAACGCCCTGATGATTTCCCGCGTCGTGGACGATACGGGCCACCAGATTCCGGCTTCCCGGGCCAGCGACCTGGGTGTTCGCGTCAGCTTCCCCGCCCCGCTCACCAAAGGCAAAGAAACCACCCTGACCTTCGTGTACGACGGCCGCTTAAGCGGGCAGGAAGATTCACCCATCTACGGCATCAAGTTCGCATCCATCCAGAACAGTTTCGCCTACCTGCTCTATCCGGCGCGTTGGTTTCCCATTCACAACTACACGGTAGACCGGTTTTCGGCCAACCTGAACATCACCGTGCCGATGGGCTTCCAGGTGATCGCCAGCGGCACCCAGTCCACGCAACCGGCCTCCGACGGAAAAATCACGTATAGCTTCCAGTTCGATAAAGCCTCGTTTCCCGGCAGCATCGCCATGGTGCAGGGCGACCCGGTGCGCGTCAATTCCGAAGGCATCACCACCACGGTGTACTTCCGCCAGAAGCAATCCATGGCCAACGACTACGGCGACGAGACCGGAAAGATCATGTCCTTCCTGACCAGCCTGTACGGCCTGCCGCCGCAAGCCAATCTGACGCTGGTGGAAACCGAGGACGGTACGCCGAACGGATTCTCGGCTCCGGGAATCGTTTTCCTTTCGCCGCGGGGCATTGGCAACAAAGTGGCGGGCCGGCTGTTGGCCAACCAGATCGCGCGGCAGTGGTGGGAGGAGCTTGTATCGCCCCTCGACCGCGATCATATGTGGCTGGAGAACGGCAGCGCCCGTTACGCCGAGCTGCTGTGGGATGAACATGAGAGCGGCCCGTCCACGATGCAGGACGATATTCACGACACCTACGTGGAGGCGCTCACGGTGGACAACCCGCCGCTCATCCAATCCAGCCGCCTGGAAGACTATTCGCCGGAGTATTGGGCGCTGACGGCCGCCAAGGGCGCCGCGCTGTTGAACATGCTGCGCAACGTGATCGGCAACGACGCGTTCACCAAGCTGATGTCCGCGTTCCCGAATCAATTCGCCTGGCAATCGGTGAGCACCGCGGACTTCCGCAAGATGGCCGAGCAGATCTCCGGGCAAAGTCTGCAATACTTCTTCGTGCAATGGGTGGAGTCCGCCGGCGCGCCGGAGTTCAAGATCGAATACACCATCTTCCGCACGCAAAAAGGCTTCCGCGTGATGGGCAAAATTTCGCAGGACCTGGACACCTTCCAGATGCCGGTGACTCTCAAGATCGAGACCGAAGGCAATCCCGAAACCAAGCGCGTGGACGTGGTGGGCACGTCCTCGGAGTTTAGCGTCGACACGTTCGGCAAGCCCAAGACCGTGACCATCGACCCCGACGGCGCCGTGCTGCGCTGGAGCCCCAACATGCGCATCGCGGTGGCCATCAAGCGCGGCGATCAGTTCGTCGCCATCGGCGAATTCGGCGATGCGCTGAAGGAATACCAGAAAGCGCTGGAAGTGAATCGCCAAAGCTCGCTGGCGCACTACCGCCTGGCCGAGGTCTTCTTCCTGCAGAACAGCTATCAGTCGGCCGCCAACGAATATCGCGAGGCGCTCAACGGCGATCTGGACCCGAAGTGGACCGAGGTGTGGGCCCACATCAAGCTGGGCAACATCTTCGATGTCTCCGGGCAGCGCGATCGCGCGGTGAACGAATACAACCTCGCCATTCGCACCAAGGACGACACGCAAGGCGCGCAGGCCGAAGCCGCGAAGTATATGAAGGAACCGTACCAGCGCAAGCACGACAACGTGTAGCTCTTCAGCCGGCGATCTTCGGCGTCAGGAACCAGCGCAGCACGCCGTGCGGCTCAGCGGTAAAGCGCTCTACTTCCACGCAAGCCAGCGCGCCCTTCTTGAAGTCGATCTGCAGTTCGGGTGCGTTGAGCAGATAGGCCGTGAGCCGGCTGAACAGCGGCTCATGCCCGGACAGCAGGACGCGCGATTCGTCCTTGTGCACGCGGATCTCGTCCCACACCGGCTTGGGCGACGAACTTGGCTCCAGCGCCTTGGTCCGCAGCAGCTCGCCTTTGTAGTCCAGGATCTCGGCCGCCAGCTGCGCCGTTTGCACTGCGCGTTTGTAGGGGCTGGTGAGAATCAACGACGGCGCGACGCCCGCCGAGGCCGCGGCCCGCAGGACATTCCGCAGCTTCTTTTTGCCGTCCGCGGTGAGCACGCGTTCGGCATCAGGCTGGCCTACCTGGCCGTCCTCGGCGATCCCGTGCCGGAGAAGATAGATCTCCATTCCTGTTAGCCTACTGGATTGAAGCTGTATCTCGAGCGAAGCGCCTTCTATCTGACGTGCGCCGCTCTTATTTCTATTCTATTCTCGATCGCCGTCTCACAAATTCTGCTCGCTTTTGCGCTGGTAGCCCTGCTGCTCTCCCGCCAGCCGCTGCGCCTGCCGCCCATCAAGGTGCCGCTGGCCCTGTTCATCGCCGGAACCGTGATCTCGCTGCTCGCCTCGGGACAGATCCAGGAGGGTCTGCCGCAGATCAAGAAGTTCTACGTCTTCCTGATTCTGCTGGCGGCCGCGAGCACCATCCGGAAGACCAGCGAGATCCGCGCGATCGTGCTGCTGTGGACCGGCGTGGCGTCGCTCTCGGCCCTCTTGAGCTTCTTCCAGTTCTGGCGCAAATACCAGGAAGCCCACAGACTACACGTCGGCCTGTACGACTTCTACGTCGGCTCGCGCATCACCGGCTTCATGAGCCATTGGATGACGTTTGGCGCTGAAGAGATGATCGTGCTACTCATGCTGGGCGCGTATCTGTTCTTCTCCGCTGAGCGCCGCTGGAAACCGGCGTGCTGGCTCTGTGCCGCGCTGCTGTTGGTCTCAATGGTGCTGGGCCTCACCCGCGGCATCTTCCTGCTGGGCTTCCCGGTCGGCCTGATTTATTTGGTGTGGTTCTGGAAGCGCTGGCTGGTAGCCGCCGCGCCGGTGGTGGCCGTGATCGCGTTCCTGGTTGCGCCGCCGTTCCTCAAGGAGCGCGTGACTTCCGTCATTCACCCGCACGGCGATGAGGATTCCAACCGGCATCGCGCCGTGCTGCGCGAGACCGGTCTGATCATGATCCGCGCGCACCCCTGGCTGGGGCTGGGGCCCGAGCAGGTGAATCATCAATTCAAGAAATGGGTGCCCGCCGACGCGCTGCCACTGCCCGTAGGTTACTACGGCCACCTGCACAACATCTACCTGCAATACGCGGCCGAGCGCGGCATCCCCACCCTGCTCGCCATGCTGTGGCTGATCGGAAAAGTGCTCTGGGACTTCGCCGCCGCGTTGCGCAGGAAGCTGGCGAGCGCGGAGGCCCGCTTCATCCTGCACGGCTCGATTGCGGCGATTCTGGCGCTTCTGGCTGAAGGCTTCGTCGAGTACAACCTCGGCGACAGCGAGGTCCTGACCATGTTCCTGGCCATCGTGGCTTTCGGCTACATCGCCCGCGAAGCGGCCGCTTGAGCCTGCCTTACTGCATCGGCAGGTGATCCAGCGACGATGATTTCTTCTTCCGGCCACCCCCACCACGGCGCGGACGCTCGGCGGTGTTGCCGGCGGCCTTGCGCGTACGGCGCACCGGCTTCGGCTTGGGCGGAGGAGGATTCGGCTCCAGCAGCGAGGGCTGGCCTTCCACGATCGGCTGCTTTTCTTCCTCCTCTTCCACGTGTTCCTCGGGTGGACGCTCGGGCTCGGCCGGCGGATAGAATTCGGCGCCGAGGTAGACCATCAGGCCCTTCTCTTCATCGGGCTCGACGCGCACTACCAGCTTGTCCTGCGCGTAATTCAAGAACTCGGAGAACTCCTGAAAGCCGTACTTTGCGTTTTCGAAGTTGGGCACTTCGGTCTGCACCCATCCGGCAAGATCGTCGGCAGTAGCGCCGTTCTCCATCTCCAGGCGGTGGGTTTCCAGAACGTCGCGCAGCGCCGGCAGCGCCTCTTCGGGCTTGGGCGTGGGACGCTCAGGTTGGGCCGAGGTTTTGCGCTCGATGATATAGCGCCCGCCCTGCCCGCTGACGTTGACGTAATCGGCCTTCTTGAGCTTTTCGACAAAGTCCGAAAAGCTGTTGGCGCCGTACGCCTTCTCGGTGAAGGCCGAATCCAGCTGCAGCATGGTGGACTTGAGCAGCCCCAGCTGCGGCTGCACGGCGCGGCGCTCCAGAACCTGCAGCGCGCGTTCGACCAATGGCATGGCCTGCGCCAGATCCAGCGGCGCCGGCCTGGTGCGCTGACCGCCCTGCTGGCGATCGCGCCCGTGTGCTTGCTGAGGTTGACCCTGCTGCGCGCTCGGCTGCGGGCGCGGCGGACGCTCGCCGCGGTCGGTCTCCGACAGCAGCGATTCATAGCTCATGAACTCGTTGCAATTCTGCTGGAGAATCGTGCTGGTGAACGATTTGCCGCCCACCACGAATACGGTTTTGCCGTATTCCTTCAGCTTATTCACCAGTGGAATGAAGTCGCTGTCGCCGCTGATAATGGCGAACGCGTTGACGTGCGGATGGGTAAAGGCCATTTCCAGCGCGTCGAGCGCCAGGTTGATGTCGCCCCCGTTCTTGTCCCCACGCGGCGAAGGCAGCCGCTGGACCATTTGCACGGCGTTCTCGGCCATCGAGCGCGCCGCGCCTTCCTGGCGTCCCCAGTTGGCATAAGCAAATTTGGCGACAAGGTCGCCGCGCTCCTTGAGCGCATCCAACGGGAGCGATACATCGAACTCCCGCCTTAAAGTAGATTTCACGCCGATTTCGATGTTGTCGTAATCGACAAACACGGCGATGTTCAGTTTTTCCATTCGTTTCTTCTCGTACACAGGCCCCGTGCCGGTGTCACGTACTTTCAAAAGTTAGCGGGCACGTTAGCCCGCGGCTGACTTCACGCGGTCTGCTTTACCGAAGACCGGATGAAGTCCACTATCTCCTCGAGCGAAGCTCCAGGCTGGTATACGGCCGCCACGCCCAGCTTCTTTAGCTGAGCGGCGTCCTCGTCGGGAATTATACCGCCAACCAGGACCAGGATGTCATCCAGGCCCTTTTGGCGCAACAACTCCATGATACGCGGAACGATGGCGTTGTGGGCGCCCGACAGGATGGACAAGCCGATCACCTGGACGTCTTCCTGCAAGGCGGCATTGACGATCATCTCCGGGGTTTGACGCAGGCCGGTGTAAATGACCTCCATGCCGGCGTCGCGGAGAGCGCGGGCGATCACTTTCGCGCCGCGGTCGTGACCGTCCAATCCGGGCTTGGCGACCAACACCCGGATGCGGTTGTTCATATAATTTGATGTTAGCACCGGCCAGTTGGGATTCCGGCTGCGACTGTTTACGCACGCGGCTCTGTTGCCGAGCCGCGACCGTCAGGGAGCGTTCAAAGCACCGTCGTTTCGGTGTAGGAACCGAAAACGTCGCGGAAGGCGTCGCAGATTTCACCCACCGTGGCGTAGGCGCGGACGGCGTCCAGTATGAACGGCATCGTATTCTCATCGCCTTCGGCGGCGCGCTTCAGCCGGTCGAGCGAGGCTTGGACAGCTTGATTGTCGCGCCGGGCTTTCAACCGCGCCAGCTTCTCGACCTGAAGCTGCTGCGACGATTCGTCGATTTCGAGCAACTCGATTGCCTCTTCGTCCTTCTCAACGAACGCGTTCACGCCCACGATCTTCTGCTCGCCGGTCTCGATCGAGTGCTGATATTCGTAGCTGGCGTTGGCGATCTCGGTCTGCGGGAAGCCGCGCTCGATGGCTGGAATCATGCCGCCCATTTCGTCGATGCGGCGGATGTAATCGCGGGCGCGCTTTTCCGTTTCGGCCGTCAGGCTCTCGACAAAATAGCTGCCACCGAGCGGGTCCGGCGCATCCGGCACGCCGCTTTCGTACGCAATCACCTGCTGCGTGCGCAGCGCGATGGTGACGGCATGCTCGCTCGGCAGCGCGTAGGCTTCATCCAGCGAATTGGTATGCAGCGATTGCGTTCCGCCCAGCACCGCCGCGAGCGCCTGCAGCGTCGTGCGCACGATGTTGTTGTAGGGCTGCTGCCATGTGAGCGAGCAGCCGGCGGTCTGCGCGTGCGTCCGGAGTTTCCAGCTCTTTTCGTCGAGCGCGCCGAAGCGATCGCGCATCGTTTCGGCCCAGATCTTGCGCGCGGCGCGAAACTTCGCGATCTCCTCGAAGAAATCGTTGTGCGAATTGAAAAAGAAGCTGAGACGCGGCGCGAAACTGTCCACCGGCAGCCCGCGCGCGATGGCCCATTCGACGTATTCGATACCGTCGCGCAGCGTGAACGCGAGTTCCTGCACCGCAGTCGACCCCGCCTCGCGAATGTGATAGCCGCTGATCGATATCGGATTGAAGCGCGGCACGCGTTGGGTCGCGTACTCGATGACGTCGGTCACCAGGCGCATCGACGGGCGCGGCGGAAAGATGTACTCCTTCTGCGCGATGTACTCCTTCAAAATGTCGTTTTGCAGCGTGCCCGACATCCGCGACCAATCCACGCCCTGCTTTTCGCCCACCGCGAGGTACATCGCCCAGATGACCGGCGCCGGCGAGTTGATGGTCATCGACACCGTCACGTCGCCGAGCGGGATGCCACGGAAAAGAATCTCCATGTCCTCCAGCGAGCAGATCGACACGCCGCACTTGCCGACTTCGCCAAGCGACGTCGCGTGATCGGCGTCGTAGCCCATGAGCGTGGGCAGATCGAACGCCACCGAAAGGCCGGTCTGGCCCTGGCTCAGCAAATACAGGTAGCGGCGGTTGGTTTCCTCCGGCGTGGCGAATCCGGAAAACTGCCGCATCGTCCACAGCCGGCCGCGATACATGGTTTCGTGGATGCCGCGCGTATAGGGGAACTCGCCCGGCGGCGGAAGGCTGAGCCCCGCGACGTCGGCCGCCGTGTACACCGGCTCCACGGGAATCCCGCTGAGCGTCTTGCGCGCAGGCGTCGTGGTTGTGCCGGAGGCCTTGGCCATCACCTTCATTGTAGAAGCGTTGCCGGACAACGGCCGCGCCCGTTGACATGTGCGGAGCATGTAAGTATGCTGAGGGCATGTCCAGGATGATTCAAGTGCGGAATGTGCCCGATCCGCTCCACCGCAAGCTGAAATCGCGCGCGGCGCTGGAGGGCATTTCGCTTTCCGAATATCTCCTGAAGGAGCTCGAAAGGGTCGCCGAGCGCCCGACGCTGCGAGAGCTGACGGAGCGGATCCATTCGAGAGCTCCCGTCAAGTACAAGGTATCCCCGGCTGAGATCCTGCGGCAGGAACGGAACCAAAGGTGATCGTAGCGGACGCTTCCGCCGTCCTGGAGGTTGTGTTGAACACTCTGACGGGCGCCGCGATCGCAAACCGTCTTTTCGCTGAAAATCAGACCATTCATGCTCCCCATCTGATCGACGTCGAGGTAGCCCAAGTCTTGCGGCGTTACGCGCGGACCAAAGTGATGGAGGACTCCCGTGCGCGGGAGGTGATCCAGGATTTTCGTGACCTGCCCATCACCCGCTACCCGCAGGATATTTTGCTGGAACGCATCTGGGAGCTGCGCCATAACTTGCCGGCCTATGACGGCGCCTACGTCGCACTGGCGGAAGCGCTGGATGCTCCGCTCATCACCTGTGATCGAGCTTTGAAGAGCGCCTCCGGACACCAGGCAGAGATTCTCGTCTTCTAGAACCCAGCCGCGGGTCTAAAATGAGGTATGGCTCGGTGGCTGCTGGGCGTTTTGTTCTTTCTGGCGCTTGCGCCGGCATTCGGCCAGGAGGAAGAAATCGCGGTCGGCCGGTTTCTGGTTGCCAGCCGCGATTTGGGCGACCCCAACTTCGCCCAAAGTGTCGTCCTCGTGGTGCACTACGACCAGGACAAAGGCACAGTCGGTCTGATCATCAACCGGCGCTCGGACGTTCCCATCTCGAAAGTGTTGGAGGATATGCGCGAGGCCAAAGGCCGCACCGATCCGGTCTATTTGGGCGGTCCCGTCGAGCTCGACAGTGTTCTGGCGCTGCTGAAATCCTCCAGCCCGCCGGACGACGCCATGCGCGTGTTCGGCAGCGTGTACCTGATCGCCAACAAGGACGTCCTGGCCAAGACCATGGCGTCGGACACCGACGCCGACAGTTTTCACGCGTATCTAGGCTATGCGGGCTGGGGCCCCGGCCAGCTGGAGCACGAAGTGCAACTCGGCGCCTGGCACGTTATGGCAGCCGCTGCCAGCGAGGTGTTTCACTCCGATCCGGATTCGGTCTGGCCGCGCCTCATCCGCCGCACCGAGCTGCAGATCGCCCGGCGCCTCACGCCGCTCACTTGTATGCCGCGATGCCCGTAACGCGCTCGCCGATCACCAGTGTGTGGATGTGGTCGGTGCCTTCGTAAGTCTTCACCGTTTCCAGATTGCACATGTGGCGCATGACGGGGTACTCGTCCATGATCCCGTTGGCGCCCATCAGGTCGCGGCTCAGCCGCGCGCATTCCAGCGCCATCGCGACGTTGTTGCGCTTCAGCATGGAGATATGCGCCGGGTCGATCTTGCCCGCGTCCTTGATGCGTCCTGCCTGAATCGCGAGCAATTGCGCTTTGGTGATCTCGGTGATCATCCACGCCAGCTTCTCCTGCACCAGCTGATGGCTGGCGATGGGCCGGTCGTCGAACTGCTTGCGCACGGTCGAGTAATGCCGCGCCGTCTCGTAGCAATCCATGGCCGCGCCGATCACGCCCCAGCCGATGCCGTAGCGCGCCTGCGACAGGCAGCTCAGCGGGCCTTTCAGACCTTTCGCGCCCGGCAGCATCGCCGACGCCGGCACACGGCAATCCGACAGCGCCAGGCTCGACGTCACCGACGCCCGCATCGACAGCTTGCCGTGGATATCGGAAACCGTGAAACCCGGCGTTCCCTTCTCCACCAGGAATCCGCGGATGCCGTCATCCGTGCGCGCCCACACGATCGCGACGTCAGCCATGCCGCCGTTAGTGATCCAGGTCTTCTCGCCGTTGATGATCCAACAACCCCCGTCCTGTTTCGCGCGCGTCTGCATCCCCGCGGGATTCGAACCGAAGCCCGGCTCGGTGAGCCCGAAGCAACCGATGGCCTCGCCCGACTGCAGCTTCGGGAGCCAATGGCTCTTTTGCTCCTCTGAGCCGTAGGTGAGGATGGGGTACATCACCAGCGCGCCCTGCACGGAAACGAAGCTGCGCAAGCCGGAATCGCCGCGCTCGATCTCTTGCATGACCAGGCCGTATTCGACATTGCTCATGCCCGCGCAGCCGTAACCTTCCAGATTCGCGCCCAGAAATCCCAGCTGGCCGATCTCGGGAATCAGCTCCTTGGGAAAGCGGGCGTCGCGGAAGCAGTCGCGGATGATCGGGATGACGCGGTCGTCGACAAACTGCCGCGCGGTCTGCCGAACCAGCAGTTCCTGTTCGGAGAAAAGTGAATCGATGAGTAAGTAGTCGACACCGGGGAAGCGGGCCATGGCCCTATTGTAAGCGGTCCGCCGTGCAGCTCTTGTGCGGCTATTCGCCCTGCGCCGCCCGTTTCCTCGCGAAGATCAGATCGCGCTGGATCACGAAATTGCCCAGAAACAGCAATACTTCTGCGAGCACCTTCGCGGCGGCGACCGGGAAACCGAACTGCGCATGGAAAAACTGGATCAAGAGATAGGAAATCCACCCGGACACGGCGAGCAGGGTAACGTACTTGGCTAAGGCCAGCGTCACACTGGAACCGCTGCGGAAAACCAGGTTCTTGACCACCGGAAAATTCGCCAAACCCGACACCGCTCTGCCGGCGAGCTGGCTCAGCGCGACGTTTCCCGTAAGAAACAGCACCGGATAAAAGACGGCCGAGTCTACCGCAGCGGCAAAAAGCGACGATCCGCAATAGCGCAGGAAGAGAAAGTAGATGCGCATCGAATCGCGAACAGGACTGAAGTGCGAGGATCTGTTCCCATCCAGATAAATCGTTTCGATCGGAATCTGCAGCATGGGCGCTTCGGCCCGCAGTAAGCACTCCAGCTGAAAATCGAAACCATTCATGTCCAGACGCAGGTTCCGGAGGCAGGCGGCGCGCGGCCAGCCCCTCAAGCCGGTCTGTGTGTCGGAGATCCGGCGGCCTGTAAAGAGGCGGAAAATGTAGCGGGTCACTACATTTCCGACGCGGCTTCGCAGAGGGACATCCGGGCCAAACTGCCGCGCCCCAAGAACGACGTGGCCAGGATTCTCCGTGAGCGCGCGGGCCACTCGAACAATGTCAGCGGGCGCATGTTGACCGTCGGCATCCGCGGCCACCACGCTCGTGGCCTCGGGATACTGCACCAACGCGTAGTTGAAGCCGGTTCTTAGCGCCGCTCCCTGGCCCAGATTGACGGCGTGGTGGAGGACAGTGACTCCAGGCAATGCTGCCAGCCGTCGAAATGTCTCCGCGCAATCGGGACTGCTTCCGTCATCCACCACAACCGCCGCGTGAATACAGTGGCTTGGGTCGTCAAGTACTGCGGCAACCAGCTCCGGCAATGCCGGGGAGGGCTGATGGGCCGGTATCACCAGAACCGTAAACGGGTTCGCGGTTTGGCATTGCTCTCGATGAAAAGAATCTCGCGCGCTTGCCTTGCCAACTGGCGCAACCCCAATCGCTCCCGGCGTCGGCTTCGAAATGCTGGCGTGCGCCATGGATCGGCTCCCGGCTTATGGCCACGTTACTGTGGGGGAGGTGGGCCGCTGGCAGGTCCCGTGGGCCCAATCGGTCCGGCGGCTCCAGCAGCCCCCGCCGGACCCGTAGGTCCGTTGGGACCGGTCGGCCCAGTTGTCCCGGTCACCCCAGTGACCCCAGCAGCGCCTGCCACTCCGAACGGACCAGTGCGACCGGCGGGTCCTGTCGGTCCGGTTGGCCCAGTTACCCCAGTGACGCCTCCGGCGCCCGCGGTTCCGAACGGACCAATGGGACCGGCGGGACCAGTCGGTCCAGTCGGCCCGGTCGCGCCTGTGACACCGTTGGCGGCACCTGCAGCCCCGGCAGCTCCCCGCGCACCGGCCGGCCCAAGAGATCCGGTAGGCCCGGTCACTCCAGCCACGCCCGCAGCCCCTGCCGCTCCGGCCGACCCCGCCGGACCGGTCGGCCCCGTAGCGCCACTCGGTCCCTGCGAACCGATAGTCACTGGAACCTGCAGGACGCCGAGCAGCAAGTCGCTGCAATCATCCGACACCAGCAGATACGTTCCCGGATGGCCGCCGATCGAGCCCGGAATCTGAAGCGTCAAAAGAGTATTGGTCCGGCTCAAGAGCGTGAGCCCCACGCCACCCAGTGTAAAAGAGCGGCAGCGAAAGCCGTTCGGCGCGAGACCCGATCCAATGATCTGGAGCTGCGCTGAATTCACGCGAACGATCTCGATGTTCGGTGGTGGACCGGCGATTGGCTGCCCCAAAGCACTACTCACAAAGCACACGACCGGCAAAAAGAGCAGGCGCTGAATTTGCCCGGCAGTGTTGTGACCGTGGTTCGGCATATCCTGTTTCCTCCTTAGCAACGGGCTTCTTGTGACTCCAATGTCAGCCACGTTCTAAGGACCGGTGGGGCCGGTCGGACCGGCCGGTCCCGTTGGACCTGTCGGGCCCGTGGGGCCGGTTGGCCCATTGGCCCCTGCAATGCCTGCCGGACCAGTCGCTCCGGTCGCGCCAGCGGGACCCGTCGGGCCCGTTGGTCCAGTTGGCCCATTGGCCCCTGCAATGCCTGCCGGTCCCGTCGCTCCGGTAGCGCCAGTGGGACCCGTCGGGCCAGTAGGACCAGTGGGACCCATCGCCCCTGCAGTGCCTACCGGACCAGTCGGTCCGTTGGCACCAGTGGGGCCGGTCACGCCAGTTGGTCCGGTGGGACCTGCTGCACCGGCGGGGCCTGCCGCTCCGGGTGCACCGGCTGAGCCAGTCACACCGGCCGGGCCCGTTGCTCCGGTTGGTCCTGTGACGCCGGCGGCGCCCTGCGCGCCAATCACCGCAAAGAATTGGGCGGAAAAATTCACGCCAAAGAGACGATCACATGTCTGCAGCACCAGCCGGTACGTCCCCGCATTATTCGCGATAGCGTCGGGAACCAGCGCAGTTACTAGAGTCGCGGTAAAGCTGGTCACGGTCAGAGGAGTCCCGCCCAATGTGATGGTGGGAGCGCTACAGTTCCCTCGGAGGCCAGTCAGGTTCGCGCCGGTAATATCGAGTTGAACCGGGTGAACACTGGTGATTTCATTCACCAGGGTGATCGCAGGCAGACCGTCTTGGGCCTTCAAGGCGTTTTGCGGGGTGCCCGCAAGCAGCAGGAAAACGGCTACCGCTCCCAGTCGTCCGCGCAGCATTCGACAACGGAAACTAGCATTCCTCATGCGTCAATCCTCCGATGGGCGGTCTGGTACCGCAGTCTTTGCATGCTAAGCGGTAAAAGCCAAGGTGTCAAGGCCGAATCGCTCGTGCTGCCCGGCCCGAGTATATAGAACGCATAGTACCCACGCCTCTAGTGAGCCTGCGCCACTTACGCATGTAAAGTAGACTGGTGCGGTTGGCGCGCGAAAAATCTGGGGTGCTGGGTGTTCTGGCAATTCTGGTCGCGGTGGCGATCACTTACTCCAATCATTTCCAAAATGACTTCCACTTCGATGACTTCCACTCCGTAACCGGTAACATCTTTATCCGCGACCTGGGTAACTGGCTCCGGTTCTTCACCGATCCCAACACATCCAGCAGTCTGGCCACCCACCGGGCCTGGCGGCCTGTCGTGACTCTTTCTCTGGCTTTCGACTATTGGCTGGGTCACGGTTACGCGCCGCTGTATTTTCACATCTCGACTTTTCTCTGGTTTCTGGCTCAACTAGCCTGGATGTACGCGTTATTCACTGCGATCCTGAGGCGGTGCTGGCCGAATGAGTTTTCGTTTGGCGCGGCCTGGTTCGCCGTGGCTTGGTATGGACTGCATCCGGCCATCGCCGAGACGGTGAACTACATTATCCAGCGCGCCGAAGTGATTTCGACATGCTGCGTCGTGGTAAGCCTGGCTCTCTATTCTCAGTTCCCCGCCTTACGGCGCTACGGCGTTTACCTTGCTCCGTTCGTCATTGGCGTCCTGTCCAAGCCCCCGGTTCTGATCTTTCCGCTTTTGCTCTTCACGTATGTCTTTTTAGTGGAAGATCGGCCCGGTGCGCGAGCGCTATGGGACGCCGCCAGGAAGTCAGCACCCGCGCTCGCCGCCGCGGTCGTGCTGGCATTGCTTCAGGCTCACTTCACTCCCAAGACCTTTATCGCGGGATCGGCTTCGGCTTATGACTACTTAATCACCCAGCCTTACGTCGCGTTCCGCTACTTCACTTCGTTCTTCCTCCCGCTCCAACTCAGCGCCGATACCGACCTCACGCCTCTCGCCAGCATCTGGACCCTGGAAGCGTTCGGCGGGTTCCTGTTCGTGGCCGCCATGGTCTGCGCAATCGTAGCCGCGGCCCGCCATCCACGGGCGCGGCCTATCGCTTTCGGCCTTTCCTGGTTTCTGCTGGCCATGGTTCCCACATCTGTCTTTCCGCTGGCGGAAGTCGAGAATACACATCGTCTGTTCTTTCCGTTTGTAGGCTTGACGCTGGCTGTCACTTGCGCCGGCAGCCTGTTGCTGCGGAGTCTCATTGAGAAGGGCCTCGCCGGGCGTGGTTCCCGCGTTCTGGTGGCCGCAGCACTCGGCTGTTTGTTGCTGCTATCCGCGCTCGGGACGCGGCGCAGGAACGAAGTCTGGCGAAGCGAAGAAAGTCTTTGGCGCGACGTCTCCGTTAAGAGTCCGCGCAATGGCCGCGGGCTCATGAATTACGGGCTGACGCAAATGGGGAAAGGTGAGTATCAGAAGGCGTTGCTCCTATTCGAGCAGGCCGCGGTCTATGCGCCCAATTACGCGTTGCTCGAGATCAATCTTGGCCTCGACACCGCGGCGCTCCACAGGGACACCGACGCCGGCATGCACTTCCGCCGCGCGATCCAATTGGATCCACAACTGTCCGATTCGTATTTCTACTACGGGCGCTGGTTGAAGGAGAAAGGCACGTTGGAAGAAGCCATCCGCAGTCTGAAAACTGCCGTCTCCCTAAACCCGGCATCTCTGGACGCGCGTTACGTTCTTCTGGCGGCCTACTCGGAAAACCAACAGTGGGACGACCTAAAATCCCTGGCCGCGGATACTTTGAAGTTTGCGCCCAACGATGAAGTGGCTCGAAGCTATGCACGCCAGAGCGGGCCGGAAACGCCGGATGCATTTCTCTCGCTCTCTTTGCGCAAGTACCAGGCCGGAGACTTCGCAGGTAGCATCATTGCCGCGCGCCACGCGCTCACACTCAACCCGCGCTACGCGGAGGCTTACAACAACATCGCCGCTGCACATGCAGCCATGGGTGAATGGGACCAGGCGATTGCCGCGGCCGGAGAAGCATTGCGCCTGAAGCCGGACTTTCCGCTGGCGCGCAACAACCTCGCTTGGGCGCAATCGGAAAAACAGCGGACCAGCCGGCGCTAGACGTCCAGATTCCGCACGTCCAGCGCGCGGTCGTCGACAAACTGCCGCGCGGTCTGCCGGACCAGCAGTTCCTGTTCAGAGAAAAGTGAATCGATGAGTAGGTAGTCGACGCCGGGGAAGCGGGCCATGGCCCTATTGTAGTCGCCCCAGCTTAAAAGCGCCGTCCGAAAACACCATCACCGATTCCGCTCAAAAGGAACCGATGGACCCACCGCGGTTTGGGAGTTGACCCTTCTCTTCGCTCATGATTAACTAGTCACTAGCTAGTCATTTTAGCAGGGAGCAGCCGATGAGCACTGTGACAGCCTTGGAAGCCAAAACCCGTTTCGGAGAACTCTTGGATCGCGTCGCCCGCGGAGAGGAGATTGTAATCACGCGGCACGACAAAGCCGTTGCCCGCATCGTACCCGAAGGCCGCGATTCATTGGAGGCTGTGCGCCGGGCGGTTCAAAGCATTCGGGAAAACCGTCGCCGGATGGCGCAACGCAAGGGTTTCAAGCCCCTTACTGATAAGGAAATCAGGGACGCCATCAACGAGGGACGCCGGTGAACCCCGGCTTCGTCGCCGATGCCTCGGTGGCGATCGCTTGGCTGGTGGAATCCCAAGCCAGTAGTGCGACCGACCGCCTGTTAGGTCAAGCGGAAGCGGGCGCGTCCTTGCATGTTCCTGTCTTATGGACGTTTGAGGTTGCGAACGCCCTGTTGATTCTCAAACGACGGAGACGAATCGACGCGCAAGGGTACGACCAGGCGCGGGTAGATCTCAAAGGCTTGCGACCGCTTCTCGATGCAGAAGGCCTGCAACTGGTGTTGAGCGCTGTCAGCGAATTAGCGCTCAAATACGAGCTGTCGGCTTACGATGCGTCTTACCTGGAGTTGGCCCTGCGGCGGCGACTTGCGTTGGCCTCTCGCAACGCAGCGCTCAACAAAGCGGCGAAAGCGGCCGGTGTTCGGACTTTGCTTTAAACGTCCAGATTCCGCACGTCCAGCGCGTTCTCTTCGATGAACTTGCGGCGAGCCTCCACGTCTTCGCCCATCAGCGTGGAAAAGATCCCCTCGGTCTCGGCCAGGTCCTGCAGATCCACCTTCAGCAGCGTGCGCGTCTCGGCGTTCATGGTGGTCGACCACAACTGCTCGGCGTTCATCTCTCCGAGGCCTTTGTAGCGCTGGATGGAAACCTCGCGCGTGCCTTCGTTCTTGATGTACTCGAGCAGCTCGCGCCAGCCGGGCTGCGTCTGCGCTTCGGCCTTGCCTTCCTTCAGCACCTTGAACGGCGGCCGGTTGAACTTCGCCACCTGCCGCGCGATCGCGCGCATGCGGCGGTACTCGGGCTGAGCCACCAGATCGACGTCAATCGACCGCTCCGCGTTGGTCGGATCGTGATACACGATCTTCCAGGCTTCGTGCTCTTCCTCGCGCTCCAGCTTGGCCTCGATTTTCGCGGCCTTCAACGCGGCGAGCACCGGCTCCAGATTGCCCTTCTCGTGGAAATCCGCTTTGGCGTCCAGTTTCAGTTCGATATTCGCCAGCGCCTCCACCACCCGCCCGTCGCGCATGCGCCGCTCCATGCGCCGGAACATCTGCAGGCATTCGTCCAGCGAGATGAGAAACGCGCGCAACTCCGCGCCTTCCAGCTTGGTGCCGTCCTTGGTCTCCACGGACAGGTTCTCGGTGGCGCGCCGCAGGATCTCGCGCGTGTACTCTTTGTCGTCCTTGATGTACTTCAGGCTCTTGCCCTTCTTGATCAAATACAGCGGCGGCTGCGCGACGAAAACGTTGCCGCGCTTGATCAGCTCCTGCATATGCCGGAAAAAGAAGGTGAGCAGCAGCGTGCGGATGTGGGAGCCGTCCACGTCCGCGTCGGTCATGATGATGATCTTGTTGTAGCGCAGCTTGGTGATGTCGAAGTCAGTGAGACCGATGCCGGTTCCAATGGCCGTGATCATACTGCGGATTTCTTCATGCCCCAGCATTTTGTCGTAGCGCGCCTTCTCGACGTTCAGGATTTTGCCCTTGAGCGGCAGAATAGCCTGGTAGCGCCGGTCGCGGCCGCTCTTCGCGGTTCCGCCGGCCGATTCGCCCTCCACCAGGAACAGCTCGCAGCGGTCGGGATCTTTTTCCTGGCAGTCGGCCAGCTTGCCCGGCAATCCGCCCGAATCCAGCGCGCCCTTGCGCCGGGTCAGGTCGCGCGCTTTTCGGGCCGCTTCGCGAGCGCGCGCCGCATCAATCGCTTTGCCGACGATCTTGCGCATGACGGCTGGGTTCTTGTCGAAATATTCGCCCAGCTTTTCGTTCACCAGCTGCACCACGAAGCCCTGAATGTCGCTGTTCAGCTTGCCTTTGGTCTGTCCTTCGAACTGCGGCTGCGGCAGCTTCACGCTCACCACGGCCGTCAATCCTTCGCGCACGTCATCGCCGCTCAGATTCTCCTTGACGTCCTTGAACAGGCCCGCCTGCTGGCCGTAGAAATTGATGGTGCGCGTCAGCGCGCTGCGGAATCCGCTCAGGTGCGATCCGCCGTCCACGGTGTTGATGTTGTTGGCGAAACTGAAAATGTTTTCCGAATAGCCGTCGTTGTACTGCAGCGCGACTTCCATGCTCAGTGTGCCGCCATTGGGCAGCTCGCGCTCGCCGTCGAAATAGATGGGCTTGTCGTGCAGCACCGTTTTGCCACGATTCAGGTGCTTGATGAACTCTGCGATTCCGCCGCTGTAGTGGAACTCGTGCTGCTTCACCGGGTCGACCCGCTCGTCGGTCAGCGTGATCGTAAGGCCTTTATTCAGAAACGCCAGCTCGCGCAGCCGCTGCGCCAAAGTGTCGTAGTTGAAGACCACCACGTCCATGATGGTCGGGTCCGGCTTGAAGGTGATTTTGGTGCCCGTCTTTTTCCCCGCCTTGCCGGTCTGCTTCAGACGGCCCAGGGGAATGCCTTTCTCGTAGTCCTGCTCCCAGGTGAAGCCCTTGTTCCAAATCTCCAGGTGCAACGTCTCCGCCAGGGCGTTCACGCAGCTTACACCGACGCCGTGCAGTCCACCCGAGACCTTGTAGCTATTCGAATCGAACTTACCGCCGGCGTGCAGCTTGGTCATCACCACTTCGGCCGCTGAGATTCCGAACTCTTCTTTGATGTCCGTCGGGATGCCGCGGCCGTTGTCGGTTACGGTGATGGAGTCGTCAATGTGAATCGTCACGTCGACGCGGTCACAGTAGCCGGCCAGGGCTTCGTCCACCGAGTTATCCACAACCTCGTAGACCAGGTGATGCAGGCCATTCTCGGTCGTAGAGCCAATGTACATCGCCGGCCGCAGCCGCACGGCTTCCAGGCCTTCCAGCACCTTGATGCTGCTGGAATCGTAAACTTCCGCTGGAGTCACTTCTTTTGTCGCCATTGGGTTAGAACTTAGTCCTCAAAACTGCTTCTCTGCGGCTTCCCCCGCTTACCGTTAGATCCGCATGGGCATCACAACGTAACGGTACTTATACGCGGCGCCATCGGCTTCCGGCCGCAATTCGCCCGCGCTGTTCGGATCTTTGAAGTGGAAGGTCACCTTTTCTTCACTCAGGGCCCTGAGGAAATCCAGGAGATAGCTGGCATTGAACCCGATCTCCACGGGCGTGCCGTCGTACTCCGCCGGCAGGCTTTCCTCGCTCTCGCCGGTCTCCGACAAAGACGAATGAATGTGCAGCTCGCCGGATTGAACGCGCAGCCGGATGGCACGCGAGCGTTCATCGGAGAACTGTGAAACGCGCTCGATGGACTTGCGCAGCTCCTCGCGATCCAAACTCACCGCGTGTGGTGCGTCCTTCGGCAACACGCGCTCGAAGTCCGGAAAATTACCGGTCAACTTACGGCTCAACAAAAGACGCTCGCCGAACTGGAAGAACAGGTGATTGTCGTCGCCGGCAAATTGCAGCGTGGCATCCGGCCCCGATTCCTGGCCCAGCTTCTGAATCTCGCCCATCGCTTTGCGCGGCAGTAGCGCCCGGTAAGTACCGGCAACACCCGGTAGCTCCACGGGATTCTCCACCATCGCCAGACGATGGCCATCCGTCGCCACCATCGCCAGCCCGTTACTCTTCAAGATCAGCAGCGAGCCGTTCAGCGTGAAGCGCGACTCCTCCATCGAAATCGCAAAAATCGTTTTCGCGATCATCGATGCCAGCACGCTGACCGGAATCTGCGCCAGCACTTCCGGCATTTGCGGCAGCTCCGGAAAGCTTTCCCGCGACATCCCCGCAATACGCGTGCGCGACCGCCCGCAGACCAGGCTGGCCCATTGGTTCTCCTGCAGCTTTACCTCCAGATCGGCATCCGGCAGCAAGCGCACGTAATCCAACAGGCGCTTCGCCGGAATCGTCCCCGCACCCTGCTTCTTCACTCGCGCCGGGCACGAAGACCGGATCCCCAATTCGAGATCGGTGGCCGTCAGATTAATCCGGTCGCCCACCGCTTCCACCAGCACGTTCGACAAGATCGGAATGGTGGTTTTCTTCTCGACAACACCTTGCGAGAGGCTCAACTCCCGCACCAGATCTGTCTTGCTGACTGTGAACTCCATCGTTTCCCCCGCGCGAACTCCGTGTGTCGTCGATGCCATGCTACAAGCCTTCTGTTCTAGCCTTAGAAATTCATCTTTTTAGAACCGTAATAGTAGGGCCTGTTGAAATGTTGATTTCTCTCTAAATTATACAAAACTCAGAAACTTCCTGCCACTCAAAGTTGTGGATCCTGGGGTTTGATCGCGTGGAGGATTCCTGCTCCGGCCACGTCCTCGACAGGCGTTCACAAGGGCCCAAATCGCCGCTTGTGGAAAAGCCAAATAAGCCTAATGAATCGAGTCAACTAGACTGTGGATGAGGTTGTTCAAATCCGGGTCACGCTGCCGCAATTGCTCAATCTTCTGAACCGAGTGGAGCACCGTGGTGTGGTGTTTGCCGCCGAAAGCCCGGCCGATCTCGGGCAGGGATGCCGGGGTGAGATCCTTGGTCAGGTACATCGCGATCTGGCGCGGATACGCGATCTTGCGCTCGTTGGTCTTCTGCTTGAGCTGGGAGGGAATCAGGGAGAATTTGTCGGCCACGGCTTTGATGATGGATTCGATCGTGATTCTCCGCTCCTGGCCGATCGACAGGTGCTTCAACACCTGCTGCGCCATGGAAAGCGTGACCGGTGATCCTGTGAGAGAGGCGGACGCGATGAGTTTCACCAGCGCCCCTTCGAGTTCCCGAACATTCGACTTCGTTTTGGTCGCAATGAAAATGCGGACTTCCTCGGGCAGCTTCATACCCTGCGCCTCCGCCTTCTTGTCGAGAATCGCCATCTTGGTCTCGAGATCCGGAGGCTGCACATCCACCATGAGCCCCCATTCGCAGCGCGACCGCAGCCGTTCCATCAAGCCGGGCGTGCTCTTCGGCGGAGTATCGCTGGAGATGACAATCTGCTTCTCGTGCTCGAACAGGTCGTTGAAGGTGTGAAAGAACTCCTCCTGCGTGCGCTCTTTACCCGCGAGAATCTGAATGTCGTCGATCAGCAATGCGTCCGCGGAGCGATAGTGGCGGTGAAACAGCTGCATGCGGTCCTGGCGGATACAGGTGATCATCTCGTTCATGAAGCGTTCGCTCGAGGTGTAGACAATGCGCATGCCGGCGTAGTGGTCCGCAAGGCACCGTCCGATGGCATGCATGAGATGCGTTTTGCCCATTCCCACGCCGCCGTAGATGAACAGCGGGTTGTAGCTGTGGGACGGATTCGTGGCCACCGCTTGCGCCGCTGCGTGCGCGAATTGATTGCACGAACCCACTACGAAGCTCTCAAAAGTGAATTTGGGATTCAGGCTGACCGACGGCGCGAACAAAGGCTCGGGCTTCTCTTCCGCCAGAGCCGTATTGGGGCTGGCCGCCGCGGCGCCCTCCACTTGATACATGACCTCTCGCACCGGCAACTTTAGCTCTTGAATGGCTCCCCGAATCGCATCCGAATACTCCGCGGTGATCCAGTTGCGCGTGTATTCATCCGGAACTCCGATGTACAGAACCTCACCCTCCGCCTTGAGAAATACTGCCTTCGACAGCCAGTTCTGATAGGCTTCGTGACTGATCTTCTGCTTGCTGCAAATCTGGTTTTTAATTCTTTCCCAACTATTCATGCCTGCGTGTGTCTCCGCGCACTTTTTGCACAATATTTCCACAGCTTGTGGAAAACCTATAAACCTAGTTTCGATTCAGTAGGGAACCGATGGCTCGTGAACAGCAGCCTCAGACGGTTACCAACCTCCTGTCCGTCCGAGGCAAAGCAAGTCTAGCACACTCAAGGGAGGCGAGCGCTACAAAATTTTGGAACGTTATGTGATTGTGCTGCAATGGTTTACATAAAACAGTATCCGTTGCAAATGTAGCGATTGCACGGCCTTGAGAAGTGTGAATGTTTGGTAAAACGTGCGGGTGTTCCAGGCTTGTACCGGTATTTGACAGCTCTGTCATAAGCGCGCGACAATGGAGTCGCCGCGGGAGTAACTCAGCTGGTAGAGTGCAACCTTGCCAAGGTTGATGTCGCGGGTTCGAATCCCGTCTCCCGCTCCACCCCCTTCGGAACTGATTCGAAGCATTCCTCGTATACCATTAGCGGAGGGCTGCTATGCTCGGTTTCATTTTGTGGTGCATCCTGTTCGTGCTGTGCTGGCCATTGGCGCTGGCGGCCCTGTTCCTGTACCCGATCGTGTGGCTCCTCCTGCTTCCTTTCCGGCTGGTGGGCGTTGCCGTGGGCGGCGTGCTGGAGTTGGTTTGGGCGCTGATCACGCTGCCGGCCCGCGTGATCCGGCGCGTGGCCTAAGCTACCGCTCGCCGTCGA
>DATJNO010000068.1:0-30054 GCA_035508055.1 Bryobacteraceae bacterium
GCATCCGGCACCTTCGCTCCCAGCACCGCCGCCAGCAAGCCGCCCCAGAACAACGACGCCAAATGCGGCGCCGCCTGCCACAATCTAGCGGGGTCCAAGGATTACATTTTCACTGCGTACGCCCCAAGGTGAACCGGGCAAGGCTCTCAAATGACGTCCGAAGCTCCGCGCCCAATAAAAAAGGCCGGGCGGGTAAACCCGGCCTTTCACATGAGGAGGAGGAGTTGGCTTTATCTCGCGGCGAGTAAAGCTCTCAAATGGCGCGCACGCTCCGGCGAACGAAGCTGCCGCAATGCCTTGGCTTCGATCTGCCGGATGCGCTCGCGCGTGACATCAAACTCTTGCCCGATCTCTTCCAGAGTGTGCTCCCGCTCGCAGCCGATGCCGAACCGCAGCCGGATCACTTTCTCTTCTTTCGGCGACAGGGTTTTCAAAATATTGGCGGTCTCGTCGCGCACGTTGGAATCGATCACGGCATCCACGGGCGACCCCACCCAGCGATCTTCAATCAGATCGCCCAGCGCCGATTCGCCGTCGCGGCCCACTGGAGTCTCCAGCGAAACCGGATCGCGCGAAATGGTCTTCAGCTTCTGGACCTTCTCCACCGGAATGTCCATGCGCCGGCTGATTTCGTCGTTGGTCGGAGCGCGCCCCAGCTCCTTTTCCAGCTCGCGCGTCGCGCGCAGGAACTTGTTCATGCTCTCGTTCATGTGCACCGGAATGCGAATGGTGCGTGATTGGTCGGCAATGGCGCGCGTAATGGCCTGCCGGATCCACCAGGTGGCGTAAGTCGAAAACTTGTAGCCGCGCCGGTATTCGAACTTGTCGGCGGCGCGCATCAGGCCGATGTTGCCTTCCTGGATCAGGTCCAGCAGGTGCAGCCCGCGATTGACGTACTTCTTGGCGACGGAAACCACCAGGCGAAGGTTGGCTTCCACCAGATCCTTCTTGGCGCGCTCCGCTTCGATTTCGCCGTGCCGGATCACCGACAGGCTGTGCTTCAAATCGGAAAGCGAAGCGGCGGCCGCGGTTTCCAGCTTCCGGACTTCGCGCCGCAGTTCGCGCGACCGTGCCTGCGCGGTGAGCCCATTGCGGCCTTCCAGCTTGCGCAGTTCGGCTTCCAGATGCGTGAGCTGCTCCACGGCATGTTCGATTTCCTTGGAAAACTGCTTCCAGCGGGAGGGCAGCCACGCGATTCGGCGGATGGCGCGCGACATGTCCACCTTGGCCCGGTTCAGCTTCCCTTGCCAGCGCTTGCGCAGCTTCTTGTTGCTCAGCGGAATGGCTTCTAGTTTGTCGGCCAGTTGCTGCTGGCGCTTGTTGAGCACCAATATCTCGGCGAACTCACTACGGACTTCGGCCTGCTTCTTGGTGTCGGCGGGGCTGCCTTCTTCCACGTCTCCCAGGTCCACGTAGTTGTCCAGCTCGTCGTCGCCGCCCTTCAGCAGCTCGGCGATCTCCACCACCCGCAACTGCACCAGAGCGGACCGGCTGATGGACTTCTGCATCCGCAGCTTGCCCCGCTCCATCCGGCGGGCCAGATTCACTTCGCCTTCCCGCGTCAGCAGCGGCACCGCGCCCATCTCGCGTAGGTACACGCGTACGGGGTCGTCGGTGTAAATCGACTCTTCAACCTGTTGTGCGGGGAACTCTTCTTCCGGTGCTTCCTCCGGGTGGAAGAAGTTGGCTTCTTCGTCGAAGGGAAGTCCCAGCGGTTCGCGGCCCTCGGCTAAAAATTGATCTTCGAATTGATCCACTTGGATGCTCGCCTCCCCAGCCAGGCGCAAGACTGCGCACGAAAGTCCTGCGGGCGGGGTATGTTAACCTCTTTACAGACGTTCACTTTGGGTGCGCGTTCAGCCACCGTGCCGACCGAGTGATAGCAACCGATTATAGCATCGAAACGATTCTGAAGTTAAGTCCTAAATAGAAGATGTTTTGGTGTGTGATTGGTTACACCAAACTTAGCTGCCGGCCGCGCTTCCTCCTGTCCCGGCTAGCTGCGCTTCTGCATTACTAAGCTCTTCAATTCATTGAGGAAAGCCTCAACGTCCTGGAAGTCCCGGTACACCGAAGCGAAGCGTACATAAGCGATCTTGTCCAGGCTCTGGAGCCGTTCCATCAGCATCTCGCCGATCTCCGAAGTAGACATTTCTCGATCGGGATTGTCGGCAATCTTGGCTTCCACCGCGTCCACTACTTCAGCCAATTTCGCCATCGGGACCGGCCGCTTTTCGCAGGCCTTCAGCAGCCCGTTCAGGACCTTCTGCCGGTCGAACTTCTCCCGCCGGCCGTCCTTCTTCACCACCATGTAGGGGATCTCGTCGCTGCGTTCGTAGGTGGTGAATCGCCGCTCGCAAGCCAGGCATTGGCGCCGCCGCCGGATGAGATCCCCCTCCTTGCTTTCGCGCGAGTCGATCACGCGATCCTGCTTATGTCCACAGAAAGGACAGTTCATGATTCGTCCAATATCTGCTTTGTTGACAGCAGCTTGAGTTTACCCCAATTCAGGCCTTGCTGGAAGGCGCTGCCCAGACCGTACAGCACGATCACAATCGAAGGCACGGCCCAGAGCAGGATCGCAACGCTGGACGCGGCCTCCAGTTGCAGTCCGTAAATCCCTGTAAACGCAACAATAGCAGCCATTTGAACGCCGCCGCCCACTCCGGGAATCTGGAGCAGTGCACCAAACGCCATGAACCCCAGCAGCACCACCGCGTCCCCCAGCCCGAAATTCGCCGTCGCCGGAAAAGCGCGCAGCAGCGCGAAGAAGCCGCCGAGGATGACGGCCCATAGCAGAGCCGTATAGGCCGTCAGCGCGGCTAAAGTTGGGGTATCGCGGGTGCACTCCAGGCCGTCGGAAAACGCCTGGAGGATGCGCTCTACGCGCTCGTAATCCGGCCGCGGCAGCATGGTCAGGGCGCTTAGAATCCTCCGCTGGGCCAGCGCCGGGAAATTCCGAAACACTGCCAGTACACCCAGGCAAACCAGGCCAACCGCCGCAAAAACGAACCCACCGGCCTCCAGGCCCCGCTGGATCGCCGGGCTGAGGTGCGCGCCGCGGGCGGGAATCCGGATCAGGGTAAAGCCGAACATCATCAGCACCGCGAACAGGTCCAGCATGCGCTCCAACAGCCAGGCTGCCGCCTGCGAGGAGAACGGGAGCCCCGCGTCGGCCGCGATCAGGTACGGCCGAACCACCTCCCCGACCCGTCCGAGAAGGGCAACGGTAGCGTACCCGATCGCGGTATCGGAATTCAGTCTCCAGATCCCGGCGCTTGCCCCGGTAGGCCGAAGCATCACCTGCCAGCGCACGGCGCGGGCGAAGTTCCCAAGCAAAGTCAGACAGATAGAGACCGCCACCCAACGCCAGTTTAATTGCTGGAAGGTAATAAAAAAACGCTGCCAGTCGAAAGAAAAGCCCCGCAACCGAAGTACAATCCAAGCCGGAATCAACAGAATCACCAGCGCCGCGATCCAGCGCTTTCGTGCGCGGGGCCGCTTGCCTGAGCCGCGGGCGGTCACGCCCGGTCTGGCCGCGGTTTGGTGGGAAGGGCGCGTCCCCGGTAGAATGTAAAGCTTGGATTCAAGTGAACTTCTTATCATAGATCTTCGTTTTCTTGGTTGGAAGCGGGAGATAAGAGGAATCATGGCGACGGCCGCAATTCCGGCAGCAAAATGGAGCTGGCAACCGCCGCATGTAGAAGCTGAACTGAACCGCTTGGACGCCGACGCCCAACTCGTAGAACGGTGCCTGAGCGGCCACGAAGCCGCTTGGGAGGATCTCGTCAGGCTGCATACCCGGCGTGTATACTCCATCTGCTATCGCTTCACCAATAGCGACGCCGAGGCGCAGGATCTCACGCAAGACGTTTTCCTGCGGGTGTTTAAGAACTTGAAAAGCTTCCGCGCCGGCGAAGGGCTGTTCGTGGTTTGGTTGACGCGCTTGACGCGTAACCTGCTGATCGATCATTACCGCCGTACGCGTATGGAGCGCGCCACCGAATCCATCGAGGATCAGACTGCGGCGCTTGAAGAGACCACCGGGTCCATCGCCCGGACGGAAGGAATGCTGGCGGGGCGCGAGGCCAGTGAATTGCTCCAGGCAGCATTACAAAAACTTTCGCCGGAGCTGCGCGAAACGGTGATCCTGCGCGACCTGGAGGAATTAGAATATCGGGAGATCGCAGAAATCTTGAACGTGCCGGAAGGAACGGTGAAATCGCGGCTGAATCGCGGGCGGGCCGAGCTGGCCCGCGTGCTGCGCCGCAGGGTTCGGATATGACGTGCGCTGAGCTGGAAATCCTGCTGTGCGACTACGTGGACGGAACGCTCCGCGCGGAGGAGAGGGCTGCGCTCGAAAGCCACCTGGCTGGATGCGGGTCGTGTGCGCAGCTCGCTCAGGATGTGGCCGGCGTGACGGCGTTTATCGAACGGGCCGCCGCCGCCGAGCCGCCCGCCGAGCTGATGACGCGCATCCTGCATCATGCGCCGCAAGGCCGCCAGTCCGAGTCGCGCCGCGGGTCGTTCTGGAGCGGCTGGATGCAGTCGGTGCTGCAGCCCCGCTACGTGATGGGCATGGCGATGACGATTCTGTCGTTCTCCATGCTGGCCCGTTTCGCGCATATCGAGCCGCGGCAATTGAAGCCCTCGGATCTGGATCCGGTGAAGGTCTGGCAGGGCATCGACGATCGCGCGCATCGCGCCTGGGACCGGGGTGTGAAGTATTACGACAATCTGCGCCTGGTGATGGAGATTCAATCCCAGCTGAAGGAATGGAACGAACAGGCGGCGGGAAGCGGCGGGCCAAGACCGGCCGCCCCGAACGAAAGAGGTAGTGAATGAACTGCGTGAATCATCCGGAGGCGCCGGCCATCGCTTATTGCCGGTCGTGCGGAAAGGCCCTTTGCGAAGCCTGCCGCCAGGTCTCCGACGGAACCGTCTATTGCGCGGAGCACGTACCCGGAGCGGCGCGTGCGGCCGAAAGCCCGTCGCCCTACACCGCCCCCTCCCCTTACACCGCTCCTCCTCCGCCACCGCCGCTACCCGACTCGGGCGCATCGCCCGGCCTGGCTTTTCTGCTCGGACTCATTCCCGGCGTCGGCGCTATCTATAACGGCCAGTACGTGAAGGGCTTCGTTCACGTGTTGATCATGGGAATCCTCATCAGCATCGCCAATAGCGAGGAGGCTGCCGGCGGTCTGCAGCCGCTGTTCGGCATGGCGGTAGCCGTGTGGGTGTTTTATATGGCGTTCGAGGCTTACCACACCGCCAGGAAACGCGCGCTGGGCCAGCCGGTGGATGAATTTTCGAGCCTGGTTCCACGCCGCGGGCAGCAGCCTTCGCGGTTTCCATTGGCGCCCACCATCCTGATCGCCGTGGGCCTGATCTTCCTGCTCAACAATCTCGACGTGATCCACTTCAGCCAGCTGTTGCGGTATTGGCCAGTTGCTCTCATCGGCCTGGGCGTGTACATGCTCTACGAGCGTCTGGCGCCCTCGGAAGCGCACCGGGGCCACGGAGCGGCGGGCGCACGGGAGGCCACGCATGAACGGTAACGGCAGCCTGGTGCAATCGATTCGCGGCCCCATCATGCTGATCGTGCTGGGCAGTCTGGTGGCGATCGATTACTTCGGCATTTACAGCTTCTGGCGGACCTGGCCGATCCTGATCATTGTGTTCGGCATCCTGAAGCTCGCGGAGCGGGCCGTAACGCCACCGCCGCCGCATCCTGGCGCCCAGTCCCCAGGGGGGAACGTCATATGAGGCGCGGCTCGGTGATCGGACCTCTGATTCTGATCGGAATCGGCCTCCTGTTTCTGTTCCGGAATCTTTGGCCGGACATTCCGCTGGTGGATCTCATTTCCCGCTACTGGCCGTTCCTGCTGATCGCCTGGGGCGGCATCCGCCTGGTCGAGATTCTGCTATGGGCCATCCTGCAAAAGCCGCTGCCGCGCAACGGCATCTCGGCCGGCGAGTGGATGCTGGTGTTCCTGATCTCGGTCGTTGGCTCCACCATGTACACGGCGCGCCACGTCAATTCCTGGTTTCCCACCAGCAACGCGTGGCGGCGCATCGTGGTGAACATGGGCGAAAGCTACGACTATACGCTCGCGCCGGTGGACAAGCCCTGCGCGAAGAATTGCCGCGTGCTGATTGAAAACTTTCGCGGCAACGCCAAGATTACCGGGACCAGCGACAACACGGTGAAAGCGAGCGGGCAGGAAACTATCCGTTCCTTCCAGCAGGTCGACGCCGACAACGCCAACAAGCAGACGCCGCTGGAGCTGATCCAGCAGGGCGACCAGATCATCGTGCGGACCAACCAGGACAAGGTCAGCGACCGCGCGCAGCCTTCCGCCGACCTGGAGATCACCGTGCCCGCCGGGTCTTCGATTGAAGCGCACGGGCGTTATGGCGACTTCGACGTCGAGAACATCGACGGCAATGTCGACATCAACAGCGACAACGCGGGCGTGCGGTTGGACAATATCGGCGGCAACGTGCACGTCGATTTGCGGGCCAGCGACACGGTCCGCGCGGTGGACGTCAAAGGTGGCGTGGATTTGAAAGGCCGCGGCCAGGACCTGGATTTGGAGAACATCACCGGTCCGGTGACGGTGAGCGCCACGTACTTCGGACAGATTCAGCTGCGCAATCTCATGCAGCCGCTGCGCTACGAGAGCGGTCAGACTTCGCTGGACCTGGAAAAGCTTCCCGGCCAGGTGCAGATGAGCCTGGGCGAGTTGACCGCCGATAACATGATCGGGCCGGTCCGGATTGACGGCCGTTCGCGCGACGTGCAGCTGTCGAACTTCACGCAATCGCTGGATCTGACGCTGGACCGCGGCGATGTTGAATTGCGGCCCGGCAAGAACGTGCCGAAGATGACGGTGCGCACCCGATCCGGCGATATCGAGCTGGCGCTGCCCGCCGGCGCGAAGTTCGATCTGCGCGCTTCCACCGAGCGGGGCGACGCGGAGAACGACTACGGCGATCCGCTGCACATCGAGGACTCGGGCCGCGGGCAGATCATTTCGGGCAGCACCGGAGGCGGGCCGGAACTGCGCCTGGACACCAACCGGGGCTCCGTCAGCGTGCGCAAAGCCAGCGCCGATGAAGTGACTTTCCCGAGTATTCCAAGCGTGCCCGCCACTCCTTCGACGCCCGCGACGCCCAAAACCCCGGCGACGCCCAAGCCGCCGCTGAAGGTCGAGCACGAATAGGTCAACCGACCAGGATCAATTGGATGTCGGCGACGTTGGTGCCGGTAGGACCGGTGCGAATCAAATCACTGAGCGAATCGAAGAAATGGTAGGAATCGTTGTTGGCGAGAAACGCGGCGGCGTCCAGGCGGTGAGCGCGGGCACGCGCGAGCGTGGTTCCGCTGGCGATGGCGCCCGCGGCGTCGGTCGGACCGTCGGTTCCGTCGGTTCCCGCGCTGAGGATCACGACGCTGCGGAGCCCCGCGATCCCGCGCGCTGCAGCGAGGGCAAACTCCTGGTTGCGCCCACCCAGGCCCTTGCCTCGCACCGTCACGGTTGTCTCGCCGCCGGAGATCACGCAGGCCGGCGGATTCAGCGGGTGGCCGGTCTCACGGATTTCGCGGGCGATGGCCGCATGGACGCGCGCCACTTCGCGCGCTTCGCCTTCGATTGACGTCGCGAGCAGCAGCGTTCGAAAGCCCAGAGCACGAGCTTCGCGCATCGCGGCGTCCAATGCCAGGCGGTTGCTGCCGACGACGAGGTTCTGGACGTTCGCGAATGCGGCATCGTGCGGCTTGGGGGTTTCGGAGGCGTTGGAACGGAGGCGCTGGCGCACAGCCAGGGGCACTTTGCCGGACAATTTGTACTTCTTCAAGACCGCGCGAGCTTCAGCCAGCGTTGAGCGGTCGGGCGCGGTCGGCCCCGAGCCGATGGCATCCAGGTCATCGCCGATGACGTCAGAAAGGATCAGCGTGAGGACCGTCGCCGGATGGGCCAGGCGCGCCAGTTGACCGCCTTTCAGCAGCGAAATATGTTTTCGGACGCAATTCAGTTCGTGGATGCTGGCGCCGCTGCCGAGCAACAGGCGCGTGGTGGTCTGCTTTTCAGCCAAGGTCACCGGAGGCGCAGGGAGCGGCAGCAGGGCCGAAGCCCCTCCCGAGATGAGGCACAGGACCAGGTCGCTCGGGCCGGCGGCGCTTGCGATTTGCGCGATGCGCTGCGCGCCTCGTTCGCCGCGGCGGTCCGGAACCGGATGGCCGCATTCATTCAGCTCAATGCGCCGCAACTTCGCGGTGTGGCCATGCTTTACATTGATCCATCCGCCGGTGATGCGGTTTCCCAGCAAGCGCTCGACGGCTTGCGCCATCGCCGCGCCGGCTTTGCCTGCTCCGATGACGTAGATGCTCTCAAAAGTCTTCAGAGGGTATCGACGTCCACCGGCAATCAGAACGTCACCACGGCGCTGCACATGTCGATGAACAGCCTCAGCGGGTGCGGCGGCGGCGAGGGCGGCGTGAAAGATCCGCAGAGCCTGGCGGCGAAGAGAGCCGGGCATGCGCCGCTAAAAGATGCCCAGCCCGAGAATGGCGGCCACCAGCGAGCCGGCGTCGTCGGTGTCGGCTTCGATGCGGTAGTCGGCGTAACCGTACGCTTCGCGGCGGTCCTGGTAAAGCTGCTGGAACTTCTCGGGATCGCGCGCCAGCGGCCGGTGGTTGGTTCCTTGCAAGCGCGCCTGGACGCGTGCAAAGGGGCAGTCCAGCCAGATGGCCACGCCGCGGTCGTGCAGCAAATGGCGGTTGGCTTCCGGAACATAAGCGCCGCCGCCCATGGCGATCACCATGGGCTTGCCGCGTTCGATCTCGCGCACGTGCTTTTGCAGCGTCTCGCGCTCGATTTTGCGGAACTCCTCTTCGCCGCGTGTATCGAAGATTTCGCCGATGGAAACGCCCTGGGACGTTTCGATCTCGGCGTCCAGGTCGACGAAGCTCCAGCCGAGTTCGTGCGCCAGCAGGCGGCCCACTTCGCTCTTGCCGGAGCCCATGAATCCGGCCAAATAGATGCCCGGCGTCCGCTTGAGCTTCAGCAGCATCCCCGCCCTCCGATTCGCTGCGCGGGCCTGAACCCGTGTGCAATGTACAGCAGCAAGAAGCCATAATAGTACACATGCAGGACGATCTGTTGCCGCTGTTTCCACTGCAGGTGGTTCTGTTTCCGCGCACGCCGCTGCCGCTGCATATTTTCGAGGACCGCTACAAGGAGATGATCGCCGACGTGCAGCGCGGCCACAGCGAGTTCGGGGTGGTGCTGGCCGGCGAGAAGGGCATCGTCAACACCGGCTGCACCGCGACCATCGATAAAGTGCTCAAGAAATACCCGGACGGCCGCATGGATCTGATCACCATGGGCCGGCGGCGGTTCGAGATCATCCTGCTGAACGACGAGAAGCCGTATCTGCGCGGTGCGGTGGAGTATTTCGACGATGAGCCATCGGATCCGATTCCGCCGGAACTGCGCAAGCGGGCGATGGAAGCGTACAACGACATTCGCTCGCTGGAGCAATCCGAGCCGATACACGATCCGGTGATGACCGATCCGCAGCTCAGCTTTCAACTGGCGCAGGTGGTTCCCGATCTCGACTTCCGGCAGATTCTGCTGGCGACCCGTTCGGAAGCGGACCGCATGAAGCGCCTGGCCGAATTCTTTCCCGGCTTCAGTTCGCGGCAGCGACAGATCCAACACGTGCGCGCGGTAGCGCCCACCAACGGGCACGCCAAGAGGCCCCCGGGCGTGTGACGCCGCGCGGACGCCAGCACCTGATTGTCGACGCCGACGATACGCTCTGGGAAAACAACATTTACTTCGAGCGCGCGTTTGAGGATTTCTGCGATTTTCTGGCCCACTCCTCGCTCACGCCGCGCGAAGTGCGCGCGGTGCTGGATGAGATCGAGATCGTCAACATCCAGGTGCACGGCTACGGCGCCGCCAACTTCACGCGCAATCTGACGCAGTGCTATCACCGGCTGGTCGAGCGCGAGGTGCGGCCGGAGGACCTGCCGCGCATCATGAGCTTCACCGAGCAGATCCTGCATCACCCGATCGAGCTGATCGAGGGCGTCGAGGAGACGCTGGAGTATCTTGCCGGGCGGCACGATCTGACGCTGTTTACGAAAGGCGATCCGGAAGAGCAGAAGCTGAAGCTGGACCGGTCAGGCCTGGCGGTCTACTTCGGGCACACGGCGATCGTGAAGGAGAAGAACGCCGCGTCTTACGCCGCGTTGATCGAGGAGCGGAGGCTTGACCGCGCCCAAACCTGGATGATCGGGAACTCGCCCAAGAGCGACATCAACCCGGCGCTGGAGGCGGGGATCAACGCGGTGTTCGTGCCGCACGAGCACACCTGGCAGCTGGAGCACGAGGAAGTGCGCGAAGTGAACGGAAGGCTGCTGCGGGTTTTGAAGTTCGCCGAACTGCGGAATTACTTCTAGAACGCCGGGACGCCGATCAGCGCGGCGGGCGAAAGGCGAATGACGCGGGCGAAGTAGTTTTCCTCGGCCAGATTCTTGTAGACGTTGCCGGCGATTCCGGACGCCACCGGGCCGCTCACGCCGTAGCCGCCGGTGAGCAGAACCACCACAACCAGCTTGCGGTCGCCGACTTCGTTGTAGGAGCCGAACCAGCCCAGATGGGTGGGCGAACGGCTGTCGGTGCAGGTTCCGGTTTTGCCGAAAATCGGATCGTCGGCGCTAAAGCCGATGCGGCGCGCGGTGCCGTATTCAACCGCGCCCAGCATACCGGGCCGGATGTCGGGGAGCCATTGCGACAGGTTCAGCTGGCGCTTGACGCTCGGCTGGAACAGATCGACCTCTTCCTCCGAACGCGGGTGCTGCAGATAGTACAGCGTTCCGCCGTTGGCGACAGCAGTGACGATGGCGGCCAGTTCGAGAGGCGTCATGTAGAAGCCTTCCCCGAAGCTGGTCATCATGCCGAGGCCGTCGGACGGGGGCTCCGAAGCGATGGAGCCGGGCTGCTCGCCGTCAATATCCAATCCCGCTCTTTGACCCAGACCCAGCATGGACGCGTATTGCACGATCCTGTCGTAGCCGAGCTTCTCGCCGACATTGGCGAAGTAGGCGTTGTTGGAGTGGGCCAACGCTTCGGTGAGGTTCATTCTGCGCCGCCGCGCGAGGTCGTTCCCATCGATGACGCCTTCGCTCAGACCGGCCAGTGCCGCGACGATCTTGATGGTGGAGCAGGGCTCGAAGCTTCCCTGGAACGCCAGCTTCTGATTCACGGTGGTGAGCAGGCGGCCGGTGTTGGGATCGACGACCACCACGGCGCCGTTATACGGGCCAAGCGCCTGAACGGCAGCGCGGCGCACCACCAGGTCCTCGCCATCGACCGAATCGCCGTCGGTGGAATTCGCGTAGGTGGGCGTTTTCCAGGGGCTGGAGACGACGTGCCTGCGGGCGTGGCGGACGACCACTGCTGAAGTTGCCGTGGTAGTGTGGCGCCGCTTTTTCTTCTTACGGGTGGCGGTGGTGGCGTCGCCGAAGGCAGATCCCAGGAAGAGTGAAAGCGATAGAAATGTAATAAGAAGACGTTGATACATGCCAGTCCATATCACTTCGGACGCCGAATGGTTTTTCCATAGACGTCACTTGACAAACTAATCGCAAACCGTTCCCACATTATGAGTTATCGGCGGAATTTCGTCAAGACCACAGAGCTTGGCGGCACCGCCGCGACCGTCCTGACTCCTTAAGTTCGTTGGGACGGCATTCCTCTCCCATGCGTTTCGTCGGATTCAGCAGGCCTTATTGGCATCCGCCCGGACCCGGGGTAACACAAATTGTCGTCGAGGGCGGGGGCGGAATTGGTATCCCTCGCTCAGTCATCAATTTAGCCAGCAGCGCGGCGGCGGCGGGATGGGCGATGGCCGACTGCACGCCGACGCGGACCAAGCCCCTGGCCCAGTCGATGGGTTCCCAGGTCTTGCCGAGGAGGGCTCCGTTCACGCTATCGCGGCTGCCGCCGTCATGCGCGTCCAATTTAGCTCCGTGATCCACCAGAAGCTGAATGACATCGGTCCGGCCCTTGTGGGCCGCGCCATGCAGGGCGGTGCGGCCCTCGTCGTCCTTGACATTGGGGTCGATGCCGAGATTCAAGCACATTCTTACCGCTTCCAGGTTCTGTTGCGGCGACCATTCGAAGGTCACACCCTCCACCCAGCCTATGCCGGCTGCCACGGCCAGCGGCGTAACGCGATGAGCGGTAAAGATTTTCGGGTTGGCGCCGTGATCCAGGAGCAGTTTCATCAGCACCACGTCGCCGGATTGAGCGGCTCGGAGGAAGGGGGTTGCGCCGTCTTCAAACAGCCACTGCATGGTGAAATTGGTGCGCGTTTCGGTGCTATCGCCCTTGCATTCCTGGGGGGTGGACTCGACGCCGCAGACGCGGGCGTTCACGTTAGCGCCCTTGGCGATCAACAGCTTGATGAAGGCCAGATGATCCATGTCGGGGTCGCGGACCGGATAGTCGCCGCCTTCGATGTTGCGGTTGTCGGTGGCCAGATACAGGGCATTCCATCCCCCATTGTTGGGGATGTTGGGATCGGCGCCGTGATCCAGCAGGTAAGCCGCCAGCTGATAGTGGCGATTCTGGGTGGCCACCAGCAACGGGGTCCATCCGTAATGGGTGCGCTGGTTGACGTCGGCTCCGGCTTCGACGAGTTCCTGGGTGCACTCCATGCAATCCTGGCGGGCGGCGTAGACCAGCGCGGTGAGGCCGCCGCCGTCTTTTTTGGCAGGCCGGCGGAAGAAATTAAAGAAGCTCTCGTCTTCGCCGGCCGGGGAGGTTTTGGCTCCGGGCGCACCGGGTGCGGACGGTTTGCCAGCGCGCTCCAGCGCGGCATCCCGGCGATTCCTTTGACCGTTGACGCCGAAAGCCGAATTCAGGCGCTGCTTCACGGTGTTAGCGAGATTATTGCGGGAATTGCGGGTATCGATGTCGGTAACCGCGCTAAAGTCGGCGCCGTGGGCCAGCAGAAACTTCACTGCGTCCGGATGCGCCTGCTCGGTGGCCCACATCAGAGCCGTGGTTCCGCGGAGCTTGTCTTTGGCGTTGATGTCGGCGTGGTGATCCAGGAGCGCCTGGATGGCGTCCAGGTGGCCGGTGCGGGCGGCCAGCATGAGAGGAGTTTCGCCCTCCGGTCCCAGCTCATTGGGATCCGCGCCGGCCTTGAGCAGGGCGGAGATCATTGCGGCGTTGCCGTGCAGGGCAGCGAGATAGAGCGGCGTCGCGCCTTCGCGGTTGGCGGTCTTGACGCTGGCGCCGGCGGCGATCAGCACATCGGCCAAGCGCAGGTCGCCCCGCTCGGCCGCCCACTGGAGGGCGGTTGCGCCGTCGGCCTGGGGAGCATTCACGTCAGCTTTCTGGCGGATGAGCGACTGCACCGTGGCCAAGTCGCCCTGCATGGCGGCGTCGGCCACCGGGCTGCTCGATGGAGCACCCCAGGCGGCCGATAGCGCGCACAACGCCGCGAAAGCTCCGAAGCCACGTCCGGCGGGCATACGTTTGTAGCTACACTAAGCCGGGCAGCATGCCGGTACTGTCGCCGATGTTGGCCTGCTGGATGCCGTACATGCTCAGGATGCTGAGCAGGAGATTGCCGGTCGGCACGGTGCGCGAGGCAAAGTGCAGGTGACGATTGCCTTTTAGCTGTCCGGAGCAGCCGCCGATCAACACGTGGGGCACATCGTAGTGCTGGTGCTGGTTGGAATCGCCCATGTTGCTTCCGAACAAAATGAGCGAATGATCCAGCAAGGTGCCGTCGCCGTCCGGAGTCTTGCTCAGCTTGTCGACGAAATAGGCCAGGCACTTGATGTGGTACTGGTTCAAGCGGGCATAGCGGGCGATGGTGTCGGGATTCTCGGCGTGATGCGAGATGCCGTGGAAGCCGTCGTGGACGCCGCTTTCCGGATAAGAGCGCGAGGTCAGGTCGCGGGCGTAGAGCATGGTGGAGACGCGCGTGATATCGGCCTGGAAGGCGAGCCGTTCCAGATCGAAGTGCAGTTTGACGTGCTCGTCGAAGGATTCGGGGACGCCGGCAGGAACCACGACGCCATCCATGTTGATGTTGCCGCTGGCGCGCTTGGCGAGCTGCAGGCGGCGTTCGAGCTCGCGAATGTCGCTTTCGTATTCATCCAGGCGATGGCGGTCACTGGTGTCCAGGCCCAGTTTGAAGCTGGCCAGCTTTTCACTGACGGAGTCCAGGATGCTGCGGTCCTGGTCGCGGCGAGCGGCGCGCTCGGCCGGAGTGCCGCCGGCGCCGAACAGACGCTCGAAGGCGACTTGCGGATCAAGCTCCATGGGCAGCGGCTCGGTGGGCGAGGACCAGGAGATGGTGTTGGAATAAGTGCAGCTATAGCCTTCACCGCAGTTACTGGAGTTGGCGCCGGGGTCTTCGAGAGCGAGCTGGAGCGAGGGCAGCAGGGAATCCTGGCCGATCTTGCGGGCGATGATCTGATCGATGGTGGTGCCGTCGTAGATGTCGGCGCCGGTGGTCTTCTTGGGCTTATCGGCGCACAGGAAAGCCGCGGCTACCCAGTGGTCCGCGCCGGTCTGGCCGGGAGGCGGCTCGGCGGACTTGGACCACATGCCACTCAGAATGACCGTATGGTCGCGGAACGGCTCCAGCGGCTCGTACATCATGGGGTACTTGAAGTCCTTGTCGCCCTGAGCTCGCTTGGGTTCACCGGGTCCGCCGCCCTCGGGGACCCACCAGCCGGGGGCCGCGCCGTGGGGGATGAAGATGCCGGTAAAACGTGTTTTGGGATTCGCCGCTGTCTTGCTGAGGGGAGTCTGGGCCGGGAGCATGGAGTCGAGCAACGGCAACGCCAACGCGACGCCGGCGCCGCGCAGAACGGTGCGCCGGGAAATGTGTTTCTTCGTGATAAACATTGTGTTTCCGCTTCCTCTACTATTATGGCTGAGTAACCGTTCCCTGACGGTTGCGGCTGAGTAGAGCCGCCCGTTCAGAGTCGTGGTTCAAGGGGTCGCGGCCGGGTAAGTCGCGGCTCGGTAAAGTGGCGTGCAGGTCCTTTTGGGGGTTGGAGGTCACCTGCAATTTCTGGTTCATTTGGAACTGGTCGCTCTTCACGATGCCGATGATCAGGGACGAGAACCGGTAGTCATTCTTGGCCGCGTCGCGCACGATGGAGCGGACGAGCGGCATGTCGTAGTATTCGGTTCCGCGGCCGAGCGCGTAGATGAGCAGCTTTTCGGTCAGCACGCGGACAAACTGCGGGGAATAGTCCATGAGCACCTGACGCAGGCCTTCGACGCCTTCGATCTTGGAGCCATCCACCATATATCCGTTGGGATCGATGGGGCTGCCGTTATCGGTGGTGCGCCAATGGCCGACCGCGTCGAAATTCTCCATGGCCAGGCCGATGGGATCCATGATCTTGTGGCAGGTGGAGCAGGGCGGATGCGAACGATGCATTTCCATCTGCTGGCGCATGGTGGGCTTGGAGCCGCCATGGACGGCCGCGCCCTGATCCTTGAGCGCAGGGACATTGGGTGGCGGGTCCGGCGGACTGACCCCCAGGAAGATCTGCATGATGTCTTTGCCGCGGACGGTGGGCGAAGTCCGCTGGGGCTGCGAGGAGACCGTTTCGAGACTGGCCTTGCCCAACAGGCCGCGGCGCATATCGAACTGAGGCGGCAAGTCGACTTCGCGGAACTCGCTGCCGTAAATGCCGGTGATACCGTAATGTTCGGCCAGCCGCTCGTTCAGGAACGTATAGTCACCGTTAATGAGGTCGAGGACGCTGCGGTCTTCATGCACGATGCTGCCGACGAACAGCTCGGTTTCCTTGCGCATGGCCAGGCGCAGATTGTCGTCGAAATCGGGGAACAGGGAAACGGTGGGCGCCCAGGATTGCAGGGCGCGCAGGTTGAGCCACTGGCCGGCGAAGTTGATGACCAGGCGGTCGGCGCGCGGGTCGGCCAGCATGCGCCGGACCTGTTCGTTCAGCACAGCGGGCTCATGCAATTTGTTTTGAGCGGCCAGGTTGAGCAGTTCGTCGTCCGGGATGCTGCTCCACAGGAAGAAGGAGAGGCGCGAGGCGAGCTCCAGGTCGGTGATGCGGTAGATCTTGCCGGCGGCGAGATCGGGTGGCTCGATTTCACGGCGGAAGACGAACTCGGGATCGGCGAGAATGCGCTGCAGGGCGCGCTCGATGCCGATGTCAAACTTCCCGCTCTCGTTCTTTCCCTCCTGATAGAAGCTCATCAGCATCTCGGTGTCCTTTTCGGCGATCGGGCGGCGGAAGGCGCGGCGCGCCAGGGTGTCGATGATGCGGCGGGCGCAGGGTATTTCCTCGGCCTGGGTGGCGGGATGGCAGACGAAGATTTTGTCGCGGCTGGGCGAATCGGTGGCGCCGGAGGCCTGGTTGGGACCCAGGATTTCGATTTTGCCGACGTGCGGGTAGAACTTGAAGCCGGGCAGCCCGCCGGTTTCGATGGTGCTGCGGAGGAAGTGCTCGTCGAGATCCTGGCCGGGCGCAAGCTGCGTGGCGAGGAAGGTGACGCCGACCTTATGCGGGCCGGCGGCGACGTGGAAATGCACGTCGGCGGTGCCGCCATGGACCGGCTTGCCGGTGGCGACGTCCTTGTCCCAATCGTAGAGATGGACGCGCTGCCCGTCGATGAGCAGCTCCAGCTTCTCGCCGGTGATTTCGCCGAAGGCGCGGTTGTTGTCCATCAAACCTTTGTTGATGGGGAAGATCTTGAAAACGTAGTCGCCGTCGGCGGGGAACTCGTGTTCCACCACCAGACCGCCGCGGGTGCCGAAGGGCAGGCCTTCAATGTGGTAGTCCTGCGACGTGTCGGCGGGGACGCGGTAAGTAACCAGCGCCGGATCGCTGACGTCGCCGATGGCGATGCGGGAGATCTTGGAGGCCGCGCTGGTGTAGCCTTCGAGCAGGGCGGGCGAAAGCGAGAGCGCGCCGGCGATGTTATCAAAGCCGCGCGTGGAATCGTCGGTGGGCAGATATTTCGAAGGATCGACATCCAGGCCGATCAGATCGTGAATGACATTGGCGTACTCGGTGCGATTCAGCCGGTGCAGGCCGGGAGGCGGCAGGATGGGCGTGGAGGCGTGATCCAGCTCGTTTTCCAGAAACTCGACGAACGTCTCGCGCGCGGCCATGTCGGGCCGCGGCATGCCGGAGGGGGGCATCATGCCGGCGCGCAGCTTGCGGACGACCATCTCCCACTTGGCGGGATTTTGCTCGACGTGATTGGGATCCAGCTTGTCGAGCATCAGGCCGGCGGTTTTCAGCCGGTCGTTGTGGCAGACGACACAATACTTATTGAGAAGCGCGCGTTGCGGTGTAATGTCGGATGGAGCGGACGCGGATGATGGGCTAACCGCCTGCGCGGCCAAAAACGAAGTAGCTGCCAAGCAACACGCTGCGAGTCTTATCGTCATGGATCCTTCCGTCAAGCGGCCCGCCTCTCAGCCGGTTCCGCAGCCGCGCTCATTTTAGAATAACGCTCCAGCGACTGATATTGCAATTATTCCCAGGCGGAAACCAAAACAAACTCATTTCCAGCCGTTTAGCATAGACGAACTCATTCATTCTATTGTTACTGCAGCGGGCGGCTAACTTCGGGTAACGAGGCGATTTATTTGGGCTCGAGCCAGTATTTCGGCAGGCCCGTTTTGGTCTGGCGGAGGATGGCCAGGACGTTCGCGCGGTCGGTGGGCGAAAGGTGGGCGAAAGGGGCGCTCTGGTCCTTGCCGGTGAGCACATCGTAGAGGCGCTGGTAGACGCGGGAGCGGGCGGGGTCGGGCAGGGCGTCGAAGGCGGCGCTGTAAATCATGTAAGAAAGCGGGTAGCGGAACAGGCGGGTTTGCAGGTCGAAATCGCGCAGGGAACGGCCCCGGGAGTCGCGCGGGCCGCGGAGGGGGAAGGTTTTGGTGAAGGTGGAGACGCCGGTGATGGGTTCCTGGATGGGCGCTTCATCGGTGAAAAGCATGTAGGTGACGAGGTCCTCGATTTCCGGGTCCAGGCGCTGACGGGCGGTGTCGTCCAGCTTACCTTTGCCTTGGCGCAACGCGATGCGCGTGTCCCAGCCGATGCGGGTGAACAGGTTGACCATGCGGGTCTGATGCTCCAGCGTCATGAGGGCGACGATGTCGCTGGTTGGGGCGAGGTAGCGCGAGGTATCGAAGAATTTGTCGAGGCTGGTGAGGTTCTGCGTGCCGTTGTGGGAGGCGTAGCCGGGGTCGAGGGGATCAGCCAGGGCGATATTGTTGCCCAGATGGAACTGCGCGCCGGTGGTTCCGGTGACGTACCATCCGCCCCAGCGATCCTTGAAATCGGTGCGATCGTCGGTGACGAAGGCGGCGCCGTGGACGTCGCGCAGTTGGTCGGACAGCGGGTGGACGGAGCTGACCAGCAGGCCGGGGACGCCGAGCGTGGGCGCGCCCTGGTGGCACTTCAGGCAGTCGTCGCGGCGGGCGAATTCGGGCTTGGCGGTCTTTTCGATATCCAGGCTATAGAGGATGACGCCTTGCTTGGGGTCGAGCGAGGAGAATTCGAGGACGTCGCCGTTCTGAACGTAGCCGACGGCGACATCGGCATTGAAGTAGATGGCGCGCGGGGTGCGGGGCGCGATGTGGGCGACCTGGGTGCTGGTTTTGGAGAAGACCAGAACCTGCGAGTCGATGGGGACGTTGAGCTGCTGGAGGACGGATGCGAGATAGCCGCCGCGGTCTGGAGAAAAATCGAGATGGGCCTGGCCCGCTTCGAGGCGCTGTTCGAGGCGCGCGACGGGGTCGCCGGTAGGGCCGGCGTATTGGATGGCGGGATCGTCGAGCGGCACGTAGAAAGTGTCTTCCAGGCGCTCGGCACAGAGCCAGATGGCGCCGGCGGCGAGCAGGACAACGAGGATGATGCGAGGGAAGACGCGTTGCATACCGTTCCGAAGGCCATTGTAACGCCTAGTATAATGGCCGTAATCCCGCCATGGCCGAACGCGCCCGATCCTTGTTCATCGTGTTTGAAGGCATCGACGGCACAGGGAAGACGACGCAAGTGCGGTTGTTGAAGGAAGCCCTGGAACGCGCGGGGGAAAGTCCGGTGGTGTCGCGCGAGCCGACCGATGGACCGTGGGGAAGGATGATTCGGGAGTCAGCGGCGAGCGGACGGATGTCGCTGGAAGAAGAATTGCACGCGTTCATCGAAGACCGCAAGGAGCACGTGGAGGCGGTGATCCGGCCGGCGCTGGAGGCGGGGAAGATCGTGATCCTGGACCGGTATTTCTATTCGACCGTCGCGTATCAAGGTGCGCGGGGCGCGGATGTGGCCGAAGTGCGGGCGCGGATGGAGGCGCTTTTTCCGATTCCGGATGTGGTGTTCATTCTGGACGCCGAGCCGGGCGTGGGAGTGCATCGCATCGCGCACTCGCGCGGGCAGCCGGATCATTTTGAAGATCGGGAATACCTGGAACGCGTGCGGGCGATTTTCTGGGGCGTGACCGGACCGGAGGTGCATCACATCGATGCGTCGATGCCGGTGGAAGCGGTGCACGCGCGGATCATGGAATTGTTGCCGCGGAGTGCCGTCAAACCAAAGTAGCGGCGGCGCGCGCGCTGCGGCCCCACAGGCCGTGGGGGTCGATACGGGCGGCTTCGTCGAAGTGATACTCGCTGTTGCGGGAGTCGCCGAGGGCCTGATAGGCATGGCCGGCGTAGCAGCGCACCCGCGCGGTCACGGGAACTACGTTGCGCACGAGTGGCAGCGCCTCGTCGACCAGACGATCCACTTCGTCGCGATCGCGCGAGTCGGCGGCGACGGCCCAGGCCAGAGTGGCCAGATCTTCTCCCAGGTTGATGTCGGCCGATTCCTTCGCTTGCGGACTGGCGGCTTTCGTGGCTCGATCTTCCGTGACGGCGAGCCGCGCCCATTTGACGGCTTCGGCGGTATTTGCGCCGCGGCGCAAGCAGGCTTCCGCAATATCGCGATGGGTTGAGCCGCGCTCGGGCCAGTGTTTCAGGCTGGTCTGGAAGCACTGCATGGCTTCGTTGTAGCGTTTGCGTTCCAGGAGCAGCTGTCCGAGACTCGAATAGGCTAAGGCCATGCGTTTGGAATCCAATTTCAGCGCGATGCCCTCACGCAGGCATTGTTCGGCTTCGTCGATGCGGCCCAGGTTCAGGAGCATACCGCCGCGGAGAGTGGCGGATCCGCGGATCAAGCGGTTGCCTTGCATTGAATCGATGAAACGCAGGGCGGTTTCGTAGTCGCCCGCGCGATAGGCATCCAGCATTCCTTTGAGTGAACGCATGGCGCGGCGGGCCTGCGCGCGTCTGTAGGCGGCCCAGCTCATTGCCGCGCATTGAACCACGACCGCGAGTGTTAAGGGGACGTACTGCCAGGACATATTGCGGGCCTCCACTCGATAGAACGGGCTTTTGCGGGATTCCTGGCTAGGCGGTTGTGCTTAGAAGGTCCAGGATGTTTCGCTAGGGCGCGACGACGATGCCGGCCATGGTCACATCGTTGTGGAGATCGATGGTGTGCTTGAGCTGCAGCGTCGCGGCGTCGTAGATCTCGATCTGAAACCCGGCGCCGTAGATATATAGGTCCTTGCCGTCGCTGGACATGGAGAAGCTGAAGCGCGGGCGGCAGGGGAACTCGCGCGTCTGGGTGCGCACGTGGCGCGTGAGATCCAGGGTCCAGAACTCGCAGCGGCGCGTCCCATATTCGCCATTGCTGACCACGGTGTATGCCGTCTTGCGATCGGGCGTCACTTCCAGGCCCAGCATGCTATCCGGCGCGGGGCCGATCGGCGAGAATTCGTAGTCGCGCGTGCTCAAGTTGAATCGGGCGATGCCAAACATTTTGCGGCGGACGGAGGGGTCAACCGCGTTGAAGACCGACGTGTAGAACCCCGGCTCATGCAGCGATTCCAGAGCCGACCCGACGCCGACTTCGACCACGCCGGGGAAATTCGGTTTGGCGAGCGGGATCCGTTGGACGACCTGAAATGTGCTGGTGTCCAGTACGACGACGCTGTCGCGGAACTGATAGAGGTACTTGCCGTCGGGCGAGACAAAGAACAGCGGGCGGAAGAAACTGTCGCCGGTGTTGACGTTGGCTTCCTGGTCTTCGGGCGCGATGTCGACGGTGCGGATGATTTTGTGCTGCGCGAGGTCGATGACGGCGTACTTTGGTTTGCCGATTTGGAAGCGGTCGATCTGTTTGTCGACCTCCGTGATCACGGTGTAAAGGAGCTTGTCCTCGGGGTCGGGAGCGACGCCGCTGCTGAAGCGAAACTGACGGTTACCGGAGTCCAGCGCGAAATGGTTGATGACCTTGCGAGTGGCGATGTCGACGACCGATATGCCGGCGCGATCGCCGCTGGTGAGATAGATTTTCTTGCGGTCGTAAGAGAGCCGCATGCCCGTCGGCAGGCCGGCTTCGGTGGGAAACCGGTCGATGACTTGCTGGGAGGCTTCGTCGACCACCAGCACGCCGTCCGGATGAGCGCCCAGAAAGATGTCGCCGGCCTGTGCGGCGCCGCACGCGAGGACGAGAATCGCAAGGGAGGTTTTCATAGCGGCGGGCACTTACGGATAGATCAGGTCCAGATTGCGCCAGTCCTTGGTTGCCGATGCGCACTTGGCGGTCCAGTCCGGCGCGTTGTTCAGATGATCGGGGACCTGGGCCGGCCAGTAGCAGCTGAACCAGCAATCGTAGATGTCGCGCTCGACGGGCGCGCACAAGCCGGCCGTGCCGCCCGCGGCGTCGACCTCCCAGCCGGGCGAGAACACGAAGCTGCATCCGGTGGGGACGTGCATTCCGGGTGTCGGTTTATTTTCGCCCTGGAGGGCGAAAACATCTTCGCTCTTGGACGCGACGTAAGCGTCAATGCGCTGCGCTTTTTTGTTGATTGGCCGCAGATGCTTCATGGGTCCCCCTTCACTGGTCGATGTCGCGGTCCCAGATGACGAACAACGGCGGCGCGACGACCAGGTACGATTTGCCCACCAGCGGCTTGCCTTCGCGATTGCGCTCGTTCTTCGCCGTTCCGACCACCCAGACGTTTCCGTAATTGTCGCGGCTTTGCTTGCGTTGCGGGTTGGGGCCGTCCAGCGCGGGAGTGAACAGGCCGGCGCCGCTCAGCGAACCGACGAACTCCTTGTCGTCATCATCGAAGCGCTCGTAGAACTCTTCGACCGACCAGTTTACGTCGATCGGACCGAGTTCGATATCGTCGGCCGTGCCGGGTTGGCCGTCGGCGCCGCGATTGTAGGCCACGGCTTCGAATTGCTGGTAGCCCTTCTGATGCTGCGATCCGCCGCCCAAACGCGCGAGCGAGTTTTCGGGCAGGACTTGGATGTAGTCGATCTGATCGTAGACGGCGATCGCGCTGGGAAGTGTTGCGCCGCCGACGACCACGTCGCGCCTGCCGGAAATCGCGTTCGCTGCGACATCCACGGTGACCAGCACATCGCGCGAAGTGTGCGAAACGACGCTGCGGACCGTCACGCCCGGCCCGAAATCGACATCGGCGGGCGCGATCTGGCTCTGAAGACTGTCGCCGAAGATGCGAATGCGCTGGCCTGCGGAGCCGGCTTTGAGCGCGCGGCGGTCCACCGTGAGCAGCGTCGGCGCGCCCGAGGAGCGCTGCAGCTTCACATCGAAGCCAAACTCGCTATACGAGCCCCAGAACCAGCGGCCGACGCCTTGCGATTCGTCGGGCGAAATCCAAAGCGCTTCGTGCATCTCCGCGGGCACATCGCCGGGCACGGAGCCGGACGGCGTTCCGAGGGAGCGCCCGCGCCAGGCGTAGCCGGAATAGACGACCGCGCGGCCCTGGCGTTCGATGGCCCCGCCGCCGGCGACGGGCTGCAGCTTGATGGTCGTATTGAATTCGTCGCCGGCAGAACCGGGCGTGACAATCATCTCGCCGTAATAATCGCCGTGGCCGGCGAGGTGGGCCGTCACCAGCCAGGTTCCGGCGAGCTTTGGCGAGCGCATTCGGGCGCGCCACGCGGCCCATTCCGGCGTGTGCAGCGCGTAGTTCTTCGATAAATAATCGATGGCCAGATCGACCAGCTTTGGTTTCTGCCCGGCCTGCGCATCCGCGCCGCCGCCCGCGAAGATGTCTTCTCCCTCCCTGCGCCGCCAGGCGGCCTCGCCTTCGGCGTTGGGGTAGTAGCCGATGTGCATGTTGAGCAGCAGCTTCCATTCCTCAGGCGAACGCCGCCACGAGGCCGGCCGTCCGAAGGCATGGCAGGAACCGCAGGTGGTTCGCATGGTAGGGATCGGATAGACTTCGTCCGGGATGGTGTGCTCCGCCATGTAGAGCACCGGCTTGGCTTCTTCCGGCGCCAGGCCGTGGCTGGCGCTGAGCGACTTGACGATGGCGCGCGCCTCGTCGGGAGTCAATCGCAAGCCGTTCGACCGCACCATGCGCCGGATCACTTCCTGCCAACCCTCCGGCGTGGTGCGCTCCCAGGAAATACGGGTTAGATTGCCGGCTGAGTCCTGATGGTGGCAGCCGCTGCATTTGGAAACGACCAGGGGGTCGGTGACCGGGATGCCCGGGACGGCGTCCTGCGAGCGCGCGGGGAGCGCAGAGAGCAGAAGCCCGGAGACACCGCCGAGGACGATAACGTATGGTCGAAGCACGCCAGGTCCGATTGAGAAGCCAATATAGCACGCGGCGGGATTCGCTGAGATACAATCAGTGCAATTGGAAGCCCCAGGTGCCGCTGTGATTGTTCCGGCCAATTCCGTTTTCACCGCGCGCGAGACGCATGGGCGCGCGCTACGCGCGGGCAACCGGCTGATCGCGCACAGCCAGGAGATCGGCTGGCGCTCGCTGCATGCGGCGATCCTGGAAGAAGCGCCGTTTCATGCCGTGGAGCAAGCGATCCGGCATCCCTCGTTGATTTATCATCTGGCGCGGCCGACGGAGGTGACGCGCAAGCTGGAGGGCGCGGCGCGCGAGCGGACGCTGATCGGACCGCGGCGCATCTGCCTGACGCCGGGAGAAGCCACGACGCAGTGGGGGCACAATGGGCATCCGGAGATTTTGCAGGTTTACCTCAGGCAGTCGCTGTTTGAAGCCGCGGTGAGCGAGATTTACGGCGGCGATAGCGCGGGCGCCGAGCTGGTGCCGCGATTCGCCATTCAGGATCCGCTGCTGGAGCAGCTGGCCATCGCGATCACGAACGCTTTGCGCGACGGCAACGCGGGCGACGGGCTGTACATCGACACCATTGCGCAGATGATGGCCGTGCATTTGGCGCGCGCGCACTCGTCGCGATCGAAGCCGGCACGCATTATGCCGCCGGGGCCGATGCCGGGCTGGAAGATGCGGCGCGTGATCGACTATATCGAGGAAAATCTCGACGGCGATCTGAGCCTGGAAGCGATGGCGGCGGAAGTGGAGATCAGCCCCTTGTATCTGGCGCGCGCGTTCAAGGCCGCGATTGGGCAATCGCCGCACCGCTACGTTCTGGCGCGGCGCATCGAACGCGCCAAAGAACTACTGCGCAACACGGACCTTCCCGTGGTGGACGTGGCGCTCTCGTCGGGCTTCTCGTCGCAGAGCCATTTGTCGCACTGGTTTTTGCGGTATGTGGGCGTTTCGCCGGCGGTGTACCGGCGGCAGGGCGCCGCGTAGGGTTTAAGCGATCTTCGCTTTTCGTCGAAACGCAACAAACATTGCCACAGCAAGTCCGATGACCAGTGGCGTAGCCGAGGGCTCTGGTACGACGCTGGTGTAATCGATTTGGTCGATGGCCCAGTAGCCGGTATCGCTCGCTAGCCCGCTGAGGTCAACCTCAGTCACATCCGAAAGCCCCAAGTTATACAAAGCCAGGCCTTGCCCCAGAGTCAAAGTTGTCGTGGAAGACCCGCCACCTTGGAAATCGGCGGTCAAACTTGCGGTGTCCGAGGCAAGGGAGTCGTACCAACTGATGGTCATGTCCAGGCTATTCAAATCGAAAGCGCTATTGTCGGTTTGAGTAATGGCAACAGTGCCTCCAAACCCGAAGATAAGATCCCCAATGCCCGGCGTATTGGGACTTCCAGTCCAGACGGCCAAACAGCCAGTACCAGAGTTGGTGAAGGTGAGGCCTCCAGTCGAGAGGGAAGAGAGACAAGTATCGGCTGGAGTAAAGGTATCGAAATCTACGGTGGTTGCGAAGCAAGCGACAGCGAAGAGACCAAACAGCGAAAGGAACAGGACCAGAGAGCGAACTTGTAGCATACAGGTTACTACCTCCTTTGTAACCTCAGCTTCCGATCAGGCGAACATTACTGCGATTATCGGCCTCAATCGAGCATCGGCAGCCAGAGCGTAACATGAGCCGCGGACGAAAGATATATGTCTTCCGGGGTTGTAACGGCTAACTATCGGTTAGGATTTCTAACGGTGACGAGCCTAGGCGGCCGGCGCCGTCCTCTTCGCGGCCGCTGGCGCCAGGGCGAAATCGAAGTACAGCTTGCGCCAGGGCACGTCCAACTTGCGGCCGTCGGGGGCGACGCCGGGCGCTTGCTGGGTGAACTCCTGAATCAACGATTCCTTGACGGCGAAGACGGCGTCGCTGTCCAGCCATTGATCGCCCTTAACGAACAGGTGCGTGACCAGCGGTTCAAAGCCCGCGGCCAGGATCATGAAATGCACGTGCGCGGGACGGTTGGGATGGCGGTTGGTGGCCTTCAGCATTTCGCCAACTGTGCCGTCGTAGGGAATCGGATAATAGCGGGGCGTGATCGTCCAGAAGCTGAAGCGGCCCTGCGCGTCGGCGTGGAAGCGGGCGCGTAGCGTGTCTTCGTCCGATTTCTGCACGTCATAGAAGCCTTCGGAGTCGGAGTGCCAGATGTCGACGATCGCGTGGGCCACCGGTTTGCCGTCCAAACCGCGCACCATTCCTTCGACGTAGAGCGGCTCGCCCTTCGCCGTGCCCTGAATATTTGCGCCCAGCGGGACTTCGGGCGGGTTCTCCACATAAAACGGGCCGAGCACGGTGGTCTCGGTCGCCCCCTTGGGCATGCGATGGTTGATGGCGTCCACCAGCATGGAAATGCCCAGCGTGTCGGAGAGCAGAATGAACTCCTGGCGCTTGCCGGTGCAAAGCTGGCCGGTGCGCGTGAGGAATTGGATGGCTGTGCCCCACTCGTCCTGCGTGAGCTGGACGTCGCGCACGAAATCGTGCAGGTGGCGGACCAGGCTGGTCATGATCTGTTTCAGCCGCGGGTCGGGCGTGTTTTGAAAGCGGTCGACGACGGCGTCGGTAATGTTGTGTTCGTTGAATTCGCGCATAAAATCCCCGGAAGGTCCATGATATCGAATGCGACGGCGAATTTCGCCCGCGAGGAGAAGCCGCTACCGCGCCGCGGCGGTTCGCGCTGCGTCGTAACCACGCTGCAGGCGTCCGCGCAGGTCGTCTTTTGCCGAGTCCTCCAGGAAGGCGGCGTCGAGCGCGGCTTGATTGCAGGCCAGCAGATCGGCGGGTGTCCAGCCGAAGTGTTCCCTCAGATTGCCGTATTCGTCCGTCAACGTCACGTTGGTGATGGTGCGAGTGTCCGTGCTGATGCTGAGCGGAACGCCCGCGCGATAGAGCCGGTCGACCGCGTGACCGGCGAAATTCTCACAAATGCAGGTCTGCACGTTGCTGGTGGGACAGACCTCCAGGTGGATCCGTGCGCTCTTCAGACGGTCGATGAGAGCCGGATCTTCGATGCTGCGGACGCCATGGCCGATTCGCGCGGGCTGGAACTCGCGCAGCGTTTCCCAAACGCTATCCGCCCCGCGAGCCTCGCCGGCATGGGCGGTGCGATGAAGGCCCCGGTCGATCGCGTGGCGAAATGCCGCGCGGTGCGCATCGACGGGATATCCGGCTTCATCGCCGGCGATATCGAGGGCGACCACGCGGCTGCCGCGAAAGCGCTCCACCAGACGAGCGGTCTCGAGTCCTTGCTCGGGGCTGAAATGCCGCAGCGTGCACAGGATGATCCGAGCTTCAATTCCGGTCGCGGCGATCGAAGCTTCGGTGGCGCGATCGATGGCGGCGACCACTTCCTGCGGCGTCAACCCGCGCTCCAGGTGCAGAAGCGGCGCGAAGCGGATCTCCGCATAAATGACGTTGTCTTGGGCAAGCTGCTCGAACAGATCCTCCACCACCAGGGCCAGCGCTGCTTCGTCCTGCATCAGCCGGAATCCGCGGGGGGCGCGCGTCAGAAAATCGGCCAAGCTGGTGCAGCGCGGCGGCGCGATGAACTCCTGCCGGTATTCCTCGAGCGAGATGGAATCGTCCAGCTGCGCGACCGCGTTGTAGCTCAGCGAGCAATCCAAATGGAGGTGCAGTTCAACTTTGGGAAGTTCTCTCACCAGGCGCCCAAATCGGCGCTTTTATTGTACGCCGAAGGCCAGCAGCACGTTGCCCGTGTTGCCGCCGATGACGCCGTAGCCCGACCCGATGAAGAGCATGCCGCCCACGATGCTCGGGCCGATGGAGGCGATGGAGCCGCCCTTGGCTTCGACCTTGTTCACGGTGTCGAACGGCCGCGCGGTGTCGTACTCCCACAGTGTCTTGCCGTCCGCGGTGGAGAGGGCGTGCAGTTTGCCGTCGGTGCCGGCGATGAACACCACGCCGGGCATGGCGGTGGCCGCCGCCGCATTGCCGGCGCGAACGCCGGGAAGCGACAGAGTCTTGGACCAGAGCTTCTCGCCCGTGGTCAATTGAATGGCAACGATGCCGCCGCCGCTCAATCCGTAATAGGCCGCTTTTTCGTCCGAAGCGCCGCCCCACACGATGCCGCTCACCCGGAACAGAGGCGTGCCCGGTGCGTTCTGGGCCACCGTCGTTTTCCAAACCACCGCGCCCTTCTTGTCGGGATCGAGCGCGAACAGACGCCCGTCCTTGGTGCCCGCCACCACGATCCGCTTTCCGCCCGGCAGAGTGTGTAGCACGGGTGAATTGCCGATGTCGTAGTCAGGCCCCACGTCCTTCGGGCAATTGTCCGTCTTCTCGGGACCGAAGCAGCCGCCCAGAAACGCGTCGTTAGCTTGCGACTGGTAATACCACAGCATCTTGCCGGTCTTCATGTCGACGGCCATCACGGCGTCGGAGGTTTTGGCGGCCGGCTCAGTTTCCGAATCGCCGGTACCGAAGTACAGCGCGCCGCGCTTGGCGTCCACGGTCGGCGAGTTCCATACCGAAGCGCCCGCCGGCGCGTATTGCTGCACGCCTTTGGAATTCTTGCGCGTGGGCTGGGGCGTTTCCGGGACAACATAGGTCTTCCAGATCAGCTCGCCGGTGCTGGCGTTCAATGCGACCACGCTGCCGCGCGAGGTGCAACAGGGATAGTCGAGATTCGCGGCGGCAAATTCTTCCGAGGATGATACGGGAACGTACAGCCGGCCTTGGTACAGCTTGGGCGAAGCGGTGATGCGCGCGACGAAATGATCATCCACCTTGCGCGTCCACAGCTCATGTCCGTCCTGCGCGTCAATGCCGTATACATTGGCATGCGCGTCGCCGAAGAACAGGGCGTACTTGGTCTCGCCTTGTCCCTTCACCGGGCCGATGCTGGGCGCGCCGCGCACATTACCCTTCGCCTGATACGACCAATACACGCAGCCGGTGGCCGCGTCCAGCGAATACACATAGCCGATGTCGGTACCGACGAAGACCCGGCCGGAAGCGACGGTGGGTTGGCCGAACGCCGAAACGCCGGTGGGATACCCGAAGGCCCATTTCAGCTTGAGATTCGGCACCTGGTCGGGCGTGAGCCCGGCGTCTTTGGCCGACTGAAAGCGGGTGTTGGTGACGCTCGGGCTCCAGCCGATCCAGGACGGTCCGGAAGAGGGATCGGCCAGGGGCGGATTCGCCTCACAGCGGTTGGGCATCTTGGCCGCATCGCCCTGGAGCGCACTTCCGAAGGTGCGGCCGCTCATGAAAATCGCGGTCATTCGCTTTTGATCTTCGGTCAAGCTGCTGCCCTGCGACTTCATGGGGCCGGTGGTCAAAGCCTCGTAGATGCGCTCGGGGGACATCTGGCGCAGTGCGGCGGGACTGGGCGCGCGGTCGGCCATCGCCGGATTGCCGTGACAGCCCATGCAGTGCGTCTGGAACACGGCGAACCCGGATTCAGTCCCCGACGACTGTACGGGACGCGGGGCTTTGTCCTGCGCCCACACCAAACCGAATGGCAGGCTCATAAGCGCGACGAGGCGGAGTTGTCTTTTCATGGTTTCCTTCAGATTCCACAGCATATCGAACGTTGCATGCAAGCCGCAAGGACGAAGGCGAATCAGGCGAACTAATATAGGACTCATGCGATATCTCGTCGTGGTCGCGCTTTCGCTGCCGTTGGCTGCTGCGGTTCCTTGTGAGAGCCTGGCGAAGCTGGCGTTGCCGCACGCCACGGTGACTTTGGCCCAGGCTGTCGGCGCGGGACAACTCACGCTGCCGCCCGCAGCGTTGCCGAGGTTTCCGGGCTTTCCCGCGCCCAACTTCGGCGATCTGCCCGCCTTCTGCCGCGTGGCCGCGACGCTTGCGCCGTCGAGCGACTCCAACATCAAGATCGAAGTCTGGATGCCGGCTTCGGGATGGAACGGGAAGCTCGAATCGGTGGGCAACGGGGCTTGGGCGGGGAGTATCAGCTATCGCGATCTAGCCGGCGGCTTGAAGGCGGGCTACGCCACCGCCAGCACGGACACCGGACATACCGGAAACGTCGCCACGTTCGTCGTCGGACATCCGGAGAAGCTCACCGACTTCGCCTATCGCGCGGTGCACGAAATGACCATCGCGGCGAAGGCCATCACCAAGGCCTACTATGGCAACGGTGCGCGGCGCGCGTACTTCAACGGTTGTTCCACCGGTGGCCGTCAGGCGCTGGCCGAAGCGCAGCGCTATCCGGACGACTACGACGGTATCATCGCCGGAGCCGCCGCGAATTATCCCACGCACCTGCAAGGCGCCCAAGTTTGGACTGGCGAGATGACCCATTGGCACAACGGATACATTCCG
>DATJNO010000069.1:0-13005 GCA_035508055.1 Bryobacteraceae bacterium
GGAAAACCCGCACATGCACCTCTATGTGGACGTCAAGGATGATTCCGGCAACCTCGTGCACTGGAAATTCGAATGCTTCCCGCCGAACATGCTGGTCCGGCAAGGCTGGCACAAGGATCTGACCGTAAAAGTCGGTGACACGATCAGCGTTTTTGGATGGCGCGCCCGCGACGGTTCCAACCTGGCGCACGCCCGTGAGGTAACTCTGCCCGACGGCAAGAAGATGACATCCGGCCCGCCCGCCAATACAGGCGGAAACTAAGGAGACGGTTAACCCTCGCTGCCTTAATTTGCTGGCGGTGCCGGCAGCCGTCCCGGCCGCGCGAACACAGATACGCCGAGGAAGCGCCGGGGCGTCACAACCCACCGTATCCCGGCTGACACCCAGTATCGTCCAGCGCTTGCTAGCGCACCTTGACGGGTCGCGCCGGATCAATAGATTCCTAGCTTTTCGATCATCGCGCCGCAACGCGTTGTAGGGGGGGCTGGGCACGTGGCTACGATGAATCTCCGCATACAAACCGCAGTCACCCAACTCGTGCCTTTAGTACCAGTACTATTGGCCGTGTATTTTCCAGTCTTCTCAAAGCTATAATCAAATCACCAACGTTAGCTAACTTTATGAGCAGAAAGCGAATTATAGCGGGGCTGAAAGGGCGGTAGCCTGCGGCTCTCGCGCCCGACCCAGGGGGGGCAAAAGGTAAAGATGACCACATCAACCATTCTTCGAACTTCCAACGTATTTGAAGCAGCGTACTTGCAAAGCCAAGTCGACCTCGCGGTGGATTCACTGATAACTTCGTTGCCCGATCCAGGGACGCTCAGCGCCCTCCAGCGGCGCGGGATTATCGCGCGGTACGCGGCAGTGCTCGAAGGCAACTTCATTTACTGGATGACGGGCGCATACCTGTCCGCCAAGTCGGAAGAGGCCCGCTCCATTATCCTGGAGAATCTCCACGAAGAAGTGCGCGACTGCCATCCGGGGATGCTGCGGCGGTTTACCATCGCAGCGAACGCCGTCCCCAGAGAATCAGATGCAACGGCGGTGTATCAGCAACTGACGGATGTCCGTTTGTTCATCGGAAAGCTTTCGGCAACTCCGCTGGTCCTGATGATGGCGTTTTTCGAATGCTTCATCCAGAAGTTCATGCCGTTCCTGGCGGAGCTGGCCGCGGCGCAAGGTTCCCTCGAACAGGAATACACCGATGTGCACGGCGTTTGCGATGTCGTTCACACCCAAGAGCTGTTCCGCGCGCTCACGGCCGAGATGGCGCTCAATCCCCCTGAACCCGGTACGAAGCTTTTCGAGGGAGCCGAACTGCTTGGTGCTTTAATTCAAAGCATCGTTCCCGGAGTCCAACGCCCCCGCTGGGTTTGAGAGGTACGCCGCCGCGGCTTGCCAAGGTCGGTAGACTTGGTAGTTGTGGCAGACGGTTCCAGGGCTGGTCTCAGCATGAAGCCTCTCGAGCAACCCGGATTTATCGAAGTCCCTGGAGGGGGCCCGCACCTCTATACGGTGCTGCATGGCGCGGCTGACCCTCTGGTGCGCGTCCTCCTGGTCGGATCGTTCGCTTCCGAGCGGCACCTCTCTTACATTCCCTGGGTGCGCTGGGCTCGTTATCTGGCCGCCAGGCGAGTGGAATGCCTGCGTTACGACTATCGCGGCATCGGCGAAAGCACCGGTGCCTTTGAAGACTTCAGCTTCCACGATTGGATGGAAGACGTGGAGCTGCTCGCCCGCTGGCTCAAAAGCCGGTCGCCCGAACTGCCTCTCATCCTCCACGGTCTCGAACTCGGCGCCCTTCTGGCCGGCCATGCCTTTGTCAAGGGTGTGGGCGACGGGTTGCTCTTATGGGCCGCGCCGCGCAACGCCAATCAGTTGCTTCGCGGGGCGCTTCTGCGCCGTGTCGCCGTGGACCATGCATTCAAGTACGGCGACGAGCGGAAGCCGGCCTCTGATTATATCCGGCTCCTGGAGACCGGCAACCTTCTGGAAGTGGATGGATATCAATGGACGAGCAGGCTCTGGCATGACTCGTTCGGCGTGGAGCTTCCTGCTGGTTTGGACGGAGAGAATACCTCTTCGGTCTGGAAAAGACCAGTGAGAAACGTTAAACTCGATTCGCGGGCCGCGCCTTTGGTTAAAGGTTCGTCCGTAGGGTACGAAAATATCAACAAGGATTTTACCGCTCTGTTCGCCGACAATTTCGAATGGATCGCGAAAGCGGTAGCTGCGGCGCAAGAGTGTCAACCGTGAGCCCTGCCATTCCAACGCGAGAAGTCATCGCCGTGGCCGTCAACGGAAACTGCCTTTACGGCACATATCACAAATCTTCGGGTGGCACAGCGGCCCTGCGGCCCGGCCCGCACGAAAGCCACCGTGTTGGCGTCCTGTTTCTGAATCCGGGCTTCTTGCCCAGAGCCTCGCCTTCGGCCGTCTACTGGGCCGATTCGTTTGCCAAGGCCGGTTATCCAGCCTTTCGTTTCGATTTGCCGGGCTTAGGAGACTCGGAAGGTCAAATTCCCGCAAAGATGCTGGAGTACGTGGGCTCCGGAGGATACGCTCCCGTGCTTTCTCACATCGTCAGGGAACTGGCTGGACGGTTCGGGTTGTCGGGCGTCGTCATCATGGGCCTGTGCTCCGGCGCCGTCAGCGCGCTCTTCACGGCCGCAGTTGCCAAGGAGTGCGTCGGTGTGGTCCTCATGGACCCTTACTTCTTCCTTCATCAGGAACGGATGAAAATACGCAATGAGTTGAGCCGTTGGGCCACCTGGACCAGGCTGGGCGCCATTGCCAGTGAGGTCTATCACCGCTTGCGGCATATGCGCCAGTTCTTCCGCGGCAACCGGTTTCCAAGTAACGCGAATCTGCCTCTGCTACGCTGCTGGGATCAGCTGACCTCGGCCGGAGTGCCGATCCTCATCCTGAAGGCGCCCGCCGTGAAGGCCAGCGGCCTGAAGCCTCGCGTAGGCGAGTTTGATTACATCGGTTATCTTCAGACCTCCTCCAACGCCAATAGCCGGGTTAGCATTGAGTTCATCGAAGCAACCAACCACTCCTTTGCCGACGCTGCGGGTATTCTAGCGGTCCGGCAACACACCGAAGAGTGGCTGGCTGGTTGCTTCCCGCTCGTCGGGATCGGATCTGACGAAACTGCGGCGCTGGATAGCCGGCATTAAAACCGCTACACTCAGCCTTCGGAGCTTCTGGGGAATAAAAAGCAAATGTCGATTCGGTCGGAAGTGATTGCGCAATTCGAAAGGGTTGCCAAAGAACAAGACAAACAATTGGCGCCGCTCGCCGATGATCTCGCCTTTTTGGATTCTGGTCTGGACTCGCTGTGCTTTGCGATCATCGTCGCCAGACTCGAAGATTCGCTGGGGATTGACCCGTTCAGCTCCGCCGAGGATACCGTCTTCCCGGTGACCTTGGGCGAGTTCATCAAGTTTTACGAAGATGCCTCGCAATGACCGTGCTTCGCTCTGGGACATTCTCAGTGCCGCTGGCCGTCTGTCCCAACGCCTGGTCTCGGTTCAAGCGACGGTCACGCTTGGCGATCTTGCCGCAGAGTCCTGTCTTTCCGGCCGGGCCGGCGAACTGGCCGGACGGTCTGTACTGATCGCGACCAGGGATCAACTTACCGCCGCGCTGGCACTTTTCGAACTCGACGGCGTCGCGCGCCGCCTGGTTCTGTGTCCTCCGGACCTGCCCGCCGAGCATGTTTCCTTCGTGATCGACTCGGCGCCCGTGGATGCCATCGTCTCGGACGAGAATTCTCCGCTGGCCGGCTATCCCGGCAAGCTTTGCCTTACGGCCGGCGCGAAGCTCACTCCGTCTGGAGACGATCGGACCCCACAGCACCAGACCGAATGGGTTCTTCTCACCTCCGGCACCACGGGCAAGCCGAAGATGGTGGCCCACACCTTGGATAGCTTAACCGGCGCCATCCCGCGGGGCCGCCCGGACGACGCCGTCGTGTGGAGCACTTTTTACGACATCCGCCGGTACGGCGGGCTCCAGATTTTCCTCCGCGCCGCGCTCGCGGGTTCATCCCTGGTGCTTTCCAGCAGCGAGGAATCCCCGACGAACTTTCTGATCCGCGCCGGCGCCCACGGCGTCACTCACATCTCCGGCACTCCGACCCACTGGCGAGGGGCGCTGATGGCTCCTTCCGCCCGCAGTCTGAATCCTCAATATGTGCGCCTGTCCGGCGAGATCGCCGATCAAAACATCCTCGACCGTCTGCGGGCCTTTTATCCCCAGGCGCAAGTGGCCCACGCCTTCGCCTCCACCGAGGCAGGCGTTGCGTTCGATGTGCGCGATGGTCTGGCGGGTTTTCCGGCCAGCCTGATCGGCGGGAGCACGGGCGGCGTCGACATGAAAGTGGAGGACGGCTCGCTTCGAATCCGTTCCCCGCGCACCGCGGCGCGCTACCTCGGTCCACCAGCCGCGACTTTGGCCGACGAGCAGGGCTTCATCGACACCGGCGACATGCTCGAGCTGCGCGGTGACCGTTACTATTTTGTGGGCCGCCGGGATGGTGTCATCAACGTTGGCGGCTGGAAGGTTCATCCGGAAGAAGTGGAGGCCGTGATCAACCGCCATCCCGATGTCCGGATGTGTCTCGTCTGGCCGAGAAAGAACCCGCTGACCGGGGCGCTCGTTGTCGCCGACGTGGTATTGACGTCGCCCCCGGCCGCTGTGAACGGCCGCGCAACCGAGCTCGAGCAGGAAATCCTGCAGCTCTGCCGCGAGGCCCTGCCCCGCCACAAAGTGCCGGCTACGATCCGCTTTGTGAGCAGCCTGCAGGTCGCCGCCACCGGTAAAATCTTGCGGCAGCCATGAGCAACGTCATCGTGACCGGCGGCAATCGCGGCCTGGGCCTGGGGATCGCCCGCAAGCTGGCAGCTGAAGGCTATCGGGTCCTGGCGGTTGCGCGGCGTGAGACCGATGTACTGGCTTCCGCAATGCGCGAGCCGGAAGGCCGCCCCGGTTCCATTCACTTTTCCCCCTTCGACCTCGCAAAAATCGACGAGATTGCCGGCTTCGTGAAATCCTTGCGCAAGGAATTCGGACCCATTTACGGTCTGGTCAACAACGCCGGCATCAGTTTCGACGGCGCGCTCGCGCTCATGCCCAACACACGCATCGAGGAACTCGTCCGGCTCAACACGCTTTCACCGATCGTGCTCACCAAGTACGTGGTGCGCTCCATGCTGGGGGACGGCGGTGGACGGATCGTCAACGTGGCTTCCATTCTCGGATTCACGGGGTACAGTGGCCTCTCCGTATACGGCGCGACAAAAGCGTCGCTGATCGGCTTCACGCGGTCGCTGGCGCGGGAAGTGGGCCGCATGGGAGTAAACGTGAACGCCGTGGCGCCGGGATTCGTCGACACCGAGATGACCAGCGGACTGACCGAAAAGCAGCGCGAGAAAATCGTCCGGCGCAGCGCGCTGCGCCACCTGACCCAGATCGATGATGTGGCCAACGCCGTCGAGTTCCTTCTGAACTCCAAATCGAAAAGCATCACCGGCACGGTGCTGACAGTCGACGCAGGCAGCACCGCATGACGGACCTCGCAGGCCCCAATTCGATACCGCCCGGTCCCGCGCAAGACTATCAGCCCGCGCAGAGTCTGCTGGATTGGATGGGCGGCCAGTTTGAACAATTGGGACACATCTATCGAGCCTCGTTGTATGGCGCCGAAGTGTATGTAACCCGCGATCCCGATCACGCCCACCATGTGCTGGTCGACAACTGGCAGAATTACGTGAAAGGGTTGCTCATCAAACGGATCGCGTTACTCTTGGGAAACGGCTTGATGGTCAGCGAAGGCGAGCTTTGGAAGCGCCAACGGCGCATGGTGCAGCCGGCGCTGCACGGCGAAGCGATCACGGTCTTCACCAGGATGATTGTGGCAGTCAATTCGGCGCTGCGGGAGAGGTGGCGCAGCGCTGCCGAACGAAGCGAAAGCGTCAATGTCACCCGCGACGTCAGCGGGATGGCGCTGGAGGTGGTGCTGCGCGCCATCTTCGGCGGCGATTATGAACAGGCCGGCTATCACTTCGGCCTGGTTTCGGAAAATCCGCAGCGCGACATGGCATTTGCTTCCGCCTTCCGGAACTTGCGCCCGGTTATTCTGGAGGCCGCTGCCCGGCGAAGAAATCTGCCTCCCGACTCTTCCGACGTTCTGGGCATGCTTTTGCGCGCGCGCGACGCCAAGAGCGGGCAGCCCATGGAAGAACGCAACCTCGTTAACGAGATCATCACCCTGATCGTAGCGGGGCATGAGACCACAGCCAGCACGCTGAATTGGACGTGGTACCTGCTGTCGCAGCATCCCGAAGCCGAAGAGAAGCTGGCGCGAGAGGTCGCTGCTCTTCCCGGCGTTCCCGATGCCGACGATCTGCCCAAGACCCCGTATGCGCGTCAAGTCATCGACGAAGCTCTGCGCTTGTATCCGGCCGGTTGGCTACTGACGCGAAAGGCTCTGCGCGATGACCGGCTGGGCAGCTATTTCGTTCCCGCGGGAACTGAGATCTATATCCCGCCGTACTTCATCCAGCGGCGGCCCGACCTGTGGGACGATGCCGGCGGATTCCATCCCGAGCGCTTCGATTCCTTTCAGGAAAATCGAAACCGGCGCGCCATGGTTCCCTTCTCGGCCGGCCCCAGAAACTGCGTGGGCGAGCCTCTGAGCCGGCTGGAGATGCGCCTGCACCTCTTGATGATCGCCCGCGAACTGCGGCTTCGCTACCCGCCATCTCAAGCCCCCGAACTGGAAGCGGGCGTGAATCTGCGCAGCAAGCATGACTTTGTGATGTACCCCGAAATCAGAACTCTTGCCAAGCCGATGGCTGCCCAAGCGGCTCAAGCCGCCAAACAATCGGCATGACGGAAGTTCTCCATCCCCAGCCGGCAGCCGGTCCGGGCAGTTCTTCGCCCGCTCAAGCCTGGGCGCGGGCCCTGGAACTGACGACGCCCATCGCTCGCCACCCGGCCCGCATCCTTCCAGTCGTGATCGCGGAACGTGCCGCCGGACTGGGCGACTCGCCGGCGCTGCTTTCCGAGGGCGAATGCCTGACCTATGCCGGCTTGGCCGAACGGGCCAACCGTTACTCCCGGTGGGTGCTCGCCCAAGGCCTCGAGAAAGGCGATTGCGTCGGCCTGCTGATGCCCAATCGCCCCGAGTTCATGGCCGCCTGGCTGGGCATCACGCAGGTGGGCGGCGTGGTCGCTTTACTCAATACCAATCTGACCGGCGCTTCGCTCGCCCATGCCATCCGGATCGTCGCGCCCAAGCACGTGATCGCGGCCGCGGAGCTTGCGCAGGCCTTGGAGACCGCCCTACCCGAAATTTCCCCGGCGCCGGCGGTCTGGATTCACGGCGGCGGCCCGAGTCCGTGGCGGCGCCTGGATCAGGACCTCCAACCATTCAGCGGCGAGCCGCTGAGCGAAGCCGAACGCCAGTCCGTCACCATCGAAGATCGCGCGCTTTACATCTACACTTCCGGCACTACCGGAATGCCCAAGGCCGCCGGCATCAGCCACGCCCGCGTGATGCAGTGGGCGCTCTGGTTCGCCGGTCTGCTGAACGTGCAACCTAGCGACCGCATGTACAACTGCCTGCCCATGTATCACAGCGTCGGCGGCGTGCAGGCCCCGGGTGCGATTCTTGCCGGCGGCGGCTCCGTCGTATTGCGCGACAAATTCTCCGCCAGCCGCTTCTGGAGCGACATCGTCCGCTGGGACTGCACTTTGTTCCAGTACATCGGCGAGTTATGCCGCTACCTGCTCAACACCGGCTCTTGCGCCGAAGAGACCGCGCATCATATCCGCCTCGCCTGTGGCAACGGCCTTCGGCCCGACATCTGGGAGACTTTCCGGAATCGTTTCCGGATTCCTCGCATTCTCGAGTTCTACGCGGCCACCGAAGGCAACGTGTCTCTGTTCAACGTGGAAGGCGAGCCTGGCGCGATCGGTCGCGTCCCATCCTATCTGGCGCACCGTTTTCCAGCCGCGCTGGTGAAGTTCGACGTCGGGAAAGGCGAGCCGGTCCGCGATGCACACGGCTTCTGCATCCGCTGCGCGCCCAACGAAGCCGGAGAGGCGCTTGGCCGGCTCTTGAGTGATCCCTCGAACATCGGCGCCCGCTTCGAAGGCTACACGGACCAAGAGGCCTCCGAGAAAAAAATCCTTCGAAACGTTTTCCAGCCGGGAGACGCCTGGTTTCGAACGGGCGACCTGATGCGAAAAGACGAACGTGGGTTCTTCTATTTCGTCGATCGCGCCGGCGACACTTTCCGCTGGAAGGGCGAAAACGTCTCGACTTCCGAAGTCTCCGAAGCGCTGTGCGCGTTCCCCGGCGTCAAGGAAGCCAACGTGTACGGCGTGCAAATCCCCGGCGCGGACGGCCGCGCCGGCATGGCCACCCTGGTCGCGGATGACACTTTGGACCTGGCGGCCCTGCGCGCGCACCTTGCCGGCCGCCTGCCTGCATACGCACATCCCCTGTTTCTGCGAATCCGGACTCGGATGGAGCTGACCGCCACGTTCAAATACACCAAGTTCGATCTCGTGCGCCAGGGGTACGATCCGGCGGCAACCGCCGACGCCATCTATTTCAACGACTCCGAGCGGCACGCCTTTGTCCGGCTCGACCAGGCGCACTACCAACGCATCCAGGCCGGTCAGTTTCAAAGACAGCGTCATGTTTGAAGAACTGCGCAGCGCGGTCGCGAAGCTCGAATGCGAGATCGCGAAAGGCCCTATCGTTCCCCAGGTGGCGATCGACGAGATTCGAAAACATCTCGCCCGCTACGACTTTGTTCAGCCCATCGCGCTGGACGAGGCCTGCGCCGACGTCGAATACATGCTGCGAACCTGGCAAACGCAGGTCACGCACCCGCGCTATTTCGGCCTGTTCAACCCCAGCGTGACGCTCGCCTCGGTCATCGCCGACACGCTGGTGGCGATGTATAACCCGCAAGTGGCCACCTGGCGCACCTCGCCGGCCGCGAACGAAATCGAACGCCACACCCTTGCCTGGCTCGCGGGCAAGTTCGGCTTCCCCGCCGAGGCTGCCGCGAACTTCACTTCCGGCGGCGCCGAAGCGAATCTGTCGGCCGTCATCGTCGCTCTCACCCGCGCGTTTCCGGAATATGGCGAACATGGACTACGGCATTTGGCCGCGCAGCCAACCATCTACCTGACCGGTGAATCCCACCACTCCTTCTACAAAATCGCTCACATGACCGGCCTGGGCCGCCGCGCGCTTCGCATCGTGGCCACCGGCGGCAATCTGAAGATGGATCTCGACGATCTGGCCAAGCGAGTGGCCCAGGATCGCAAGAACGGGTTCGCGCCGTTCCTGGTGATCGCGACGGCCGGTACAACCGCCGCCGGCGTCATCGATCCTTTGCCCGGTCTGGTCCGCTTCTGCCGCGCTGAGCGCCTCTGGCTGCACGCCGATGCCGCGTGGGGCGGCGCCGCCATCCTGTCGCCCGAGCTAAGGCGTCATCTTGCGGGAATCGAGACCGCCGATTCCATCACCTGCGACGCTCACAAGTGGTTCTCAGTACCCATGGGCGCCGGGATGTTCTTTTGCCGGCATCCCGAGGCGGTTCGCGCGGCGTTCCATGCCGAGACCTCCTACATGCCCGCCAGGGCGTCCGGGGCCGTGGACGACCCCTACACCACCTCGGTCCAGTGGTCGCGCCGCTTTATCGGCTTGAAACTCTTCCTGGCTCTCACCCACCACGGTGAGGCCGGATACGTCCAGATGATCGAGCACCAGGCCCGCATGGGCAACGTGCTTCGGGACGCCTTGAAGGCTTCCGGCTGGCGCGTCGTCAATGATACGCCATTGCCCCTGGTCTGTTTCACCCGCGACGGACTGGATACAACCCGGTTCCTGGATACACTCAAGGGGCGCCAGATCGCCTGGATGTCCGAGGTGCGGCTGGCCGATGGTACTCCGGTTCTAAGGGCCTGTGTGACGAGTTTTAGAACCACTGAATCCGACGTCCTGGAGGTGGTTCGCGAGATGAATCAGCTAACATAAGCTGGGAAGCCGATGCACAGGGAAACCATCGCGATTCACGGCGGCTACGACCCCGACCCAACCACGAAATCCGTGGCCGTGCCGATCTACCAGACCGTCGCGTATGCATTCGACAGCGCCGATCATGGCGCAGCCCTGTTCAATCTCGAAGTCGAGGGTTACCGCTACAGCCGGATCAACAACCCCACGGTGTCGGTCCTGGAGCGCCGCGTTGCCGCTCTGGAAGGCGGCCTGGAGGCTCTGTGCGTGGCCACCGGGCAAGCCGCGACGAACTACGCGGTGGTCAACGTCACCCAGCTGGGCTGCAACATCGTCTCGGTGCCGCAGCTCTACGGCACCACGCATACGCTGTTTGCTTACCTCCTGCCCAGCCAGGGCGTCACGGTTCGCTTCGCGGCGTCGGATCGCGCCGACGACATTGCGAAATTGATCGACGACCAGACGCGTGCTGTTTTCTGCGAAACCGTCGGCAATCCCGCCGGAAATATTTGCGACGTCGAAGCCCTGGCGCGTGTGGCCCACAAACACGGCGTACCACTGATCGTCGACAACACCGTGGCCACGCCGATGCTGCTGCGCCCCATCGAATATGGCGCGGATATTGTGGTTCACTCGCTGACTAAGTTTATGGGCGGACACGGCACCACGCTGGGCGGAGCCATCGTCGATAGCGGCAGGTTTCCCTGGAAAGAACACGCCCGCCGCTTCCCGATGTTCAGCACGCCCGATCCTTCCTATCATGGCCTGGTCTACACCGACCATTTCAAGGACGCGGCCTACATCGGCCGCTGCCGTAGCGTTTTCCAGCGCGCCACCGGAGCCGTGCTTCCCGCCATGAGCGCTTTCCTGCTGCTGCAGGGAATCGAGACGCTTCCGTTGAGAATCGAGCGGCACATCGAAAATGGCCAAAAGGTCGCCGAGTTCCTGCGTGACGATCCGCGCGTGGAGTGGGTCAACTACGCTGGATTCCCCGCGAGCCCCCACTTCCCCCTCGCGCAAAAATACCTCGCGGGCCGCGCCTGCTCCTTGATGACCTTCGGCGTCCGGGGCGGGTTCGAAGCCGCGAAGAAATTCTACGACGCGTTGAATTTGATCAGGCGGTTGGTGAATCTGGGCGACGCCAAATCCCTCGCGTGCCATCCCGCCTCAACCACGCACCGGCAGATGTCGGCCGAAGAACAACATAACGCGGGCGTGAAACCCGAAGCGATCCGGCTCAGCATCGGCATCGAGCACATCGACGATATCCTCGCCGACCTCGACCAAGCCCTGCGGCAGGCTGTTCACAGCGAACATCCGGTTCCGGCCACGCTGGTCTCCCGGGAGGAGCGCTAAATGCCGGTCTGCTTCCATCCGGATTCTTCCAGCGCCGGCCTGCGGAAAGCCGCGACGTTCCCGGGCGGCGAAGCAATGGAGTTTTCCGCGTCTTCCTCCAACTGCCTGGACATCGCTCTCGTCAACAACATGCCGGACAAGGCGTTGCAACCCACCGAGCGCCAGTTCGCGACGCTTCTGGAATCGGCCTCCGGCGAGGTCGTCGTGCGTCTGTCGCTCTACGCGCTGCCGGATGTCCCTCGCGCCGACCTGGGCCGCCGTCACATCGGCGCTTGCTATTCCAGCCTCGACAGCCTTTGGGACCGCCAGATCGACGGCCTGATCGTGACGGGTACCGAGCCGCGCGCCGCGAACTTGCGAGATGAGCCCTACTGGCGCGACATCGCGAAGCTGATCGAGTGGGCCAGCGGAAACACCCACTCCAGCATCTGGTCCTGCCTCGCCGCGCACGCCGCCGTGCTCCACATGGATGGCATCGCCCGCCGCCGTCTTCCTCAGAAGCGCTTCGGCCTCTTTGAATTCGATCGGGTTTCGGAACACCCGCTCGCAGCCGGTGTGGCTTCCCCACTCGTGATTCCACACTCGCGCTGGAACGACTTGCCGGAAGATCAACTGGCGGCGTGCGGCTATACGATTCTCACGCGCAGCACCGAAGCCGGGGCCGACGCGTTCATCAAGGAGCAGGATAGCCTGTTCGTCTTGTTCCAAGGTCACCCGGAATACACCGCGAACACTTTGCTGCTCGAATATAGCCGCGATGTCGGACGTTACCTCAGAAGGGAAAGCGATGCGTACCCGCCCATACCGCGCGGCTACTTCGACCGCGAAACCACGCAGGCACTGACGGCGTTGCAGCAGCGCGCCCTGACGGACCGCCGCGAAGATTTGCTCGCGGAGTTTCCTACCGTCCTCACCACCAGAAACCTCGCCCACTCCTGGCAATCCTCGGCCGCCCGCCTTTACGGCAATTGGCTGCACTATCTTTGCGCGCGCAAGGAGCAGCAGTTGAGCCGCAAGGAGCCCGCGCGCCGCTTGCTTGCCAATCGTCGCTTCGCCGCCGGCGACTGAGGCGACCAACACCCTCCACTACGCGTCCGGAAGTGCTAGTCTGAACCGCGAGGCGGTTCATGCACGCTACAACACTGCTCGAAACCGTTGGGCGCGATCTGCGCCACGCACTTCGGACCATCGCGAAAACCCCCGCGTTCGCGGCCGCCGCGGTGATCACAATCGCCCTCGGCATTGGCGCGAACACCGCCGTCTTCTCCGTCATCCGCGCCGTGTTGCTGCGGCCACTCGAGTTTCAAGATCCTGACCGGCTCGTGTTCATCTCCGTGGACAATCCCAAGCAAAATCCGCGATTGAACGAGCAGTTTTCCTTGGATGAATTCGACGAGATGAGGGCGGGCGCGCGATCGTTTCTGGCGCTGGGCGCGTATGACGCACACCCCGAGAATATTTCGCTATCCACTGGCCGGAGCGAGCCGGAAGCGCTAAAGGCGGCGCGGGTTTCGGCCAATTTCCTGGATGTCCTCGAGCTTCGACCCATTCTCGGCCGAAGCTTTCTTCCGGAGGAAGATCAGCGCGGCGGTCCCGATGTCGT
>DATJNO010000070.1:0-23298 GCA_035508055.1 Bryobacteraceae bacterium
CATCGATCCCACTGAGAACGAAATTTGCGACCTGAATCTGGAAGACTATCACTAGAGAACCGAGATCGTATGCCCATGAAGAACCCACTCCATCCCGGAGATTTCATCCGCACCGAAATCATTCAACCCGCCGGCCTCTCGGTTACGGCCGCCGCGGCCGCACTACGCGTCTCCCGCCCTGCCCTGTCCAGCCTCCTCAACGGAAACGCCGGCCTCTCGGGTGACATGGCCCTGCGCATCGAAAAAGCCTTCGGCGTGAAGATGGACACCCTGATGCGCATGCAGTCCGCCTACGACATTGCCCAAGCCCGCAAGCGCGAAAAGAAAATCCGCGTCCCCCGCATCACCACCCCCGCCAGCCTCCTCTCCTAACCGGTTCACAGTACTAAAGGTTTCCCCCCAATCCGCCGATAGTCTGCCCGTGGGCGGAGTGTATCTCGAATCCCGGCTGGAGTTCCTCCGGCAAAACCAAAATCCCGATGGCGGCTGGGGCTACTTCCCCGGAAAACAGTCCTGGTTTGAGCCGACTGCCTACGCCATGCTGGCCCTTCACGGCGCACCGGACTCGGTCCAACCGCTCGATCGCGCCTGGGCGCTCCTCGGTTCCTGGCAATGCTCGGATGGCAGTTTTCGCCCCAGCGGTCACGTCGCCGGCGGAACCTGGGTCACCGCCCATGCCGTCAACCTGGCTTGCGTCCGCGGGGTCTATGACGGTAACGTGCACCGCGCCGTGAACTGGATGCTCAGCGTGGTCGGCGCCGAACACGGCCTGGTAATGCGCGCCGCGGCATATTTCCATCTGCTCGAAACCAAGCTGGACGTCTCGCATGAAGGCTGGCCCTGGCGCGACGGCAACGCATCCTGGATCGAGCCCACTGTGCACGCGCTCGTGGCTCTGAAGAAAGTCGCCGCCCACTACCCCAGCGCCGAGCTGACCGCACGCGTTCGCGAAGGCGAAGCCCTGGTCTGGAGCCGCCGCTGCGCCGACGGCGGATGGAATTGCGGCAACCCGAACGTCTTCGATCTGGATCTGCCCTCGTATCCGGAAACCACCGGCCTCGCGCTCGTCGGCTTGCAAGGCTGGCCTGGCGAGCCGCTCGCGGGCCCGCTGGAGGTCGCGCGCCGCTTCCGAGCGGAAACGAAAGGCTCGCTCGCCAAAGCCTGGCTGGCGATTGCCTTGCGCTGTTACGGCCGCTCGGTCGACGCGCCCGCTGAAACACCGCGCGCATCCAACGACATTCTTCTCGCCGCCCTGGAAGCTCTCGCCCATCCGGACGGCAATCACCGCTTCTTCCAAACCCCCGGAGGCTTGGCGTGAACCGCCGGAAGTTTATCGGATTGGGCGGTGCGGCCGTCGCCGGAACCTATATCGGCATGAAGCTGCAGAAGCCGCCGAAGGTGTCCGACGGTCCGCGGGGACAATCGCCCGTAGCCATCCTGCGCGCCCGCTCGTATTCCGATGACCTGGTCAGCCGCATGCTGGAAGGCATCCGCGAATGCGGCCTGGAGGTTCGCGGCAAGCGCGTGCTGCTCAAGCCCAACCTGGTCGAATTCGACCCGCACACGGTCATCAATACCGACGCCACCGTAATCGCCGCCGCCGTCGAGACGTTCCACCAACTGGGTGCGAGTCAGGTCCTCATCGGCGAAGGCCCGGGCCACCGGCGCGACACGATGGACATGGCCGACGACGCGAAGTACCGCGTCACCATTCCGAAGTTCGAAAGCATTTTCACGGATCTCAATCGCGACGATGTCTCGCCCGTCCACGGCTTCGCCGGCGAACCCGAGTTCTACTTCGCCAACACCGTGCTGGCCGCCGACCTCATCGTTTCGCTCGCCAAGATGAAGACGCACCACTGGGCCGGCGCGACCCTGTCGATGAAAAATCTCTTCGGCCTCGTTCCCGGGTCGGTCTACGGCTGGCCCAAGAACAAGCTCCACTACATCGGCATCTCCGAATCCATCGTGGCCCTCAACCGCACCTTCCGCAACACCTTCGCGATCGTCGACGGCATCGTCGGCATGGAAGGCAACGGCCCCATTCAAGGCACTCCCAAACCGGTCGGCGTCCTGGTGATGGGTCGGGATCTCGTCGCCGTCGACGCCACCTGCTGCCGAATCATGGGCATCGATCCGGAAAAAGTTCCCTACATGCGCATGGCCGCCGACTTGGGCCATGTGCATCCCGCGCGCATCGACCAGCGCGGCGAGACCCTGGCGTCGGTGCGCAATAACTTCGAACTGATGCCCCAATATCGCCAACTCCGGCTGGCGTAGATGACCGCGCGCCTGGCTTGCATCGCCCAGCGCAAGCGTTTGGCCATCGCCATCGCCGGCCTCATCCCCCTCATTGGCCGCATCCTGCTACTCGGCGTTCTCCCCATCCCGAAGCCCGCCATTCAGGATGAATTCAGCTACCTGCTCGCGGCCGATACCTTCGCACATGGCCGCCTCACCAACCCCACGCCGGCCTTCCCGGAACACTTCGAGACCATGCAGGTCCTTCTGCATCCCAGCTACGCCTCCAAGTACCCGCCCTTCTCGGCTCTCGTGATGGCGGCGGGCCAGAAGCTCGGGGGAAACCCCTGGTTTGGGGTCTGGTTCAGCATGGGCGTTCTGTGCGCCGTGCTCTGCTGGGCGCTGCAAGGCTGGCTGCCGCCGCCGTGGGCCTTCGCCGGAAGCCTGATCGCAGCCCTCCAAATCGGCCTCGTCAGCTATTGGACCGAAAGCTACTGGGGCGGAACCTGCGCGGCCATCGGGGGCGCGCTGGTCGTCGGCGCCGTTCCACGTCTGCTCGAACGCCCGCGTGCTCGAACCGCCATCGCCCTTGCCGCCGGTCTCGCCATCCTCGCCAACACGCGTCCCTACGAAGGTCTCCTCCTCGCTCTCATCTGTCTAACCTGGCTCGCATACGCCATTCGCACTGTCCTAATCCGGATTGCCCTGCCGATGCTGCTCGTTCTCCTTCCCGTCTTCCTTTGGATGGGCTATTACAACTGGCGAGTCACCGGCAACGCCCGCGAAATGCCGTACACCGCGCACGAGCGCCAATACGGCGTGCCTTCCCCGCTTCTGCTCCAAACGACCGTGCCCCCCACGCCTGCCTACAGCAACGAATTCCTCCGCCACTTCTGGCAAGTCGAGTTTCGCGGCGAGTGGCAGGCGGAGCGGAATCAATTCTGGAAGGCACATCTCTCCGACTTGATCCAGCTCGGCCGATTCTTCCTCGGCTGGCCTCTGCTGCTCTCGATGATCTTCCTCGCCCGCGCGCTGTGGCGCGATCCCGTAGCCCGGAAGGCTCTGCTGCTCGCGGCCTGTTTCTACGCCGGCGCGGTCTTCGATGCGCGTCTGTTCCCGCATTACGCCGCCCCCGCAGCCGCGCTCGCCTATATCCTCGCGGCCTGCACCTTGCGCGCGCTGCCGCGCTACTTCGCCTGGAGCGTCGCCGGCCTCTCCGTCCTGATCACCGGGATGACTCTGCTCACGCCGGAAAACCGCTACCTTTTCGGACCCATCGACTACCATGTCCAAGCCAAGCACGCCGCCATCGAGTCCCGTCTGGCGGCTGTTCCCGGGCCGCAATTGGTCCTGGTGCGTTATGGTCCCCGCCACGATCCCTGGGAAGAACTGGTCTACAACCGGGCCGATCTCGAACAAGCCAAAATCGTCTGGGCGCGTTCGCTCTCGCCCTCCGAAGACGAGCGGCTGCTCCGCCACTTCCGCGGCCGCACCATATGGCTCCTGGTCGAAAACGGAAGCTGGAACTTGACCCGCAGCTACAGCAGCAGCCTCACCCAGTCGATTCGTAAGTAGGTGGCGCCTACATCGGAACAACTGCGAAAGTGGTTCGGCCCCATGCCGGGCCGCAACGAGGCCTGCGTCTTCAGCCTGCTCGCCATCACCGTCGCTCTCATTGTCTGCGTCTGGTCGCTCCTCCTCGGATTCCACGGCGAAGCATTCCTCGGCCGGCCGCTCGGCGGCGACTTCGTCCAGTTCTATGTCAGCGGCAAAATCCTCAATCACTACGACGCCTGGCGAATCTACGACCTCAAGCTCGCCGTCGACCTGCAGCACGCCGTCCTTCCGGCCATGGCCAGCACGCAGATGCTGGTCTTCGCTCAGGCGCCCTACATCGCGGCACTCTTCCGTCCTTTTGCGCTTTTGCCTTACGCCTGGGCCTACGTGGCTTGGCTGATCGTCTCAGCCGTGCTCTACGCGGCTTCGCTGGCTTTGTTTTTTCACTCTGCCCGTTTGGACCACAGCGACAAGAAAACAGGCTACTTGCTGGCTCTTTCGGCCATGCCCTTCCTGTTTGAAACCTGGATCGGCGGGCAGGTGTCCGTCGTCGCGTTCTTCTGCTGGTCGCTCTTCTTCTTCTACCTGTCGAAGAACCTGCGTTTCGTTGCCGGAGCCGCGCTCGGTCTGTTGCTGTTCAAACCCACTCTCGTAGCGCTTCCCGTAGCGATGCTCCTCTGTGGACGTCGCTGGCGAATTCTTGCCGGCTTCGCAACCGGCTCGCTGGCGATGACTCTGGCTTCCATTGGGATCGCGGGCTGGCACGGCGTTCGCGCCTGGGTCCAAACGCTGCTCTTCGACAGTCAATTCACCAAGCGCGCGGTCCCGGTCTCCCATCTGGCCAAGAACGTCGATTTGAACGCTTTTCTCGCCCTGCTCCTGCCCTCCACAGTCGCAAATGTCTTCTTTATTGTGCTCAGCGCCGCCGGATTCCTCTGGCTGGCTCTGGCCTGGTGGCGCTCCAAGCACGACAGCGATCAGAGTCTTTGGGCCGCAACCCTTTGCTTTACATTGATCTTGAGCCCTTACGCGCCCATCTACGACTCGATCCTGGTGGTCGGGGCTGTGGCACTATTGGCCGGCACTCCCCGCACCGGGATGCACGGCGCCCCCGATGCCTGGCTGGTGGTCCTGTACATGCTTCCGTGGATCACCCAGTCGTTCGCCCAATACCTGCACCTGCAATTGTTTACGCTCGCGATAGCCGGTTTTGCGGCCTGGACACTACGTCAGTTCGCCCCAGTCAACAATAATATTTTCAATAAGATAACAGAGGAATGGAGGCGAATACTTGAGCTCGGCCCGCTTAAAACCGCCCAGGAAGATCGTACTATGCCTAACCAAACAGGCCACCGCTCGACTGGGCGATTTTAGGTTCGTTCTAAGTGCTTACTCTGATTTAACGTACCGGCTTCGGGTGATAACTTACCAATAGCGATGGACGAACCCATCGCAGGGAGAGGAGAAACAAATGACACGGATCACCAATCTGGTTTTGAAACTGAAGGTTTGGAAGGACACGCGGGGCCAGGACCTCATCGAATATGCTTTGATGGCGGGCTTCGTGGCGGTGGCTGCCGGCGCGATTATGCCGGGCGTCGCCTCCAGCATCAGCACGATCTTCAGCAAGATTTCCAGTGTGATGGCTGCTGCCGCATCACAGAGCTAAAACCCCTTCTGGTGGGTAGGCGAGCAGACGACCCTCTTCCTCGCCTATCCTCCTGAAGATTCCTTGCAACACGCCTCCGCAACAGCCTCGTAGTCCGCAACCTGCCTCTGCAGTCCATTTTCCCGGAGATGCTACACTACCGGATTCCATGGGGAATCGTATCCTCGGGCTCGCCAAGGCCATCGCCTGGTTCGGTTGGCTCGCCTTTGCAGTCTTCCTCTTCGCCGGCCCGTTTCGCTGGGAGCTGGATTACTTTTTCGTGCATGGAAACCGGGTCTATTACGCCGCGGCAATCGCGCTCCTGGCGGTCGTGGTCGTCTTTTGCCTGGCTTATCTACCCCTCCGCGGTCGCGGCCTGTGGCGCTGGGAACTGCCCGTAATCCTGGCATTCGGCGTGGGTTTTGCAGCTTTTGAGCACCCGCTCGGGCTGGGAATTTCCATGCTGCTGTTTCTTGGGTTCTTCACCGTCGGCCACCGCTTCGCGCGCGCATTCCGCATCAACCTGGAAACGCCGGTGGAGACTCTGGCCCTGGCGTTTTCCGTCGGCTGCGCAGTGGCTATCCCAGCGCTGTTTGTCTTGGGTCTTTTGCACGGCTACTACCGGGCCGTCTCCTGGATCTTGGTTCTGGCGCCCATCGCTCTCTGGCGGCGGGATGCACTGGCAGCACTTCAGGCGATCCGCAAGCTTTGGCAGTCGGCCAGGGAAGCCACCGAGCTGCGTCACCCCTTGTGCGGCATCGCGTTTGTCTTCCTGATGGCCGCGGCTTTCTTCAGCGCCGCCGGTGCTCTGACGCCCTCCATCGCTTTCGATACCTTGAACTTCCATTTGCCCGCGGCCCAATACTACAGCGCCAGCCACCGGCTCGAACCGGTGCCGATGCTGAGCTACAGCTACTACCCGCAAGGCTTTGAAACTCTTCTCATGGTCGCCTACCAGCTGGGAGGTCAAGCCGCCGCCCAGCTCCTCGCGCCGCTCCTGTTCGTGGCGTTCCTGCTGCTGCTTTTCGCGATTGCCCGGGCCGCGGGACTCGATCTGGCCGCCGTGGTCACCGGTCTGGCCTGCGTCGCCATGACTCCCTTCGTTCTTTGGGACGGCACCCAAACCAAGAACGACATCGCGATGGGCATGTTTCAGCTCGCCGCTTTGCTCTGTTGCCTGAAGTGGCGGAATACCCGGGAACGCGCCTGGCTGCTGCTGGGCGGGCTGTTCCTGGCGAGTAGCGTTGCCGCCAAGTACACCGCGGTCTATGGCGCCATTCCCCTGCTCATTCTGTTCCTTCTCACCCTGCCGCGAATGAAATCACATCGCCTCCGCGCGGCCGGCGCGTTCCTGCTGTTGCTGGCCGTGCTGGGTTCCTATTGGCAGGTTCGCGCCTTCGTCTATACCGGTGACCCGGTCTATCCGGAAAGAGTGGAACGGGCCGGACAACCGGGCGGAGTGCAGCGCGGCGTCCGTTGGAGCAAACGCCTCACGCGCCTGGTCCATACCGCCTGGAACCTGAACTTCGAGGGCCGGCCCCACTTCGAGTCGCCGATCCGGAACCCGCTCGGAATGTTCCTGTTGACCTTCGCCCCGCTGGCGCTGCTCGCCGCCTGGCGAAGAGATGCCAACCGCCGCGCGTGCCTGTTTTATGCCGGCTTGTACCTGGCGTATTGGATTGCGACCATCGGCGTACTGCGCTACGCGCTGCCGGCCTTCGGGCTGATCATTCTGTTCCTGGCCGGAAAAGCCAAACAAGCCTATGACGAGCGCTGGATTTCCGCCGGCGGACCGGTCCGGTTTTCCATCGCCGCGGCATTGGCCGGGAGCCTGGCTTTCGGCTTGCTCGGAGTCATCGAAGTGGTCGCCGCGCCCGGTGAATTCGCGTATCTGGCGCACCGGATCAGTCGCGACGACTATCTGCACGCCAACCTTCCCGACTACCGGGTCCTCCAAGCGATCCGGCGCCTGGATCGAAACGCAGCGGTCTTTGTCGCCGACGCCTGTTCGCGCTCCTATGCACCCGACCCCGGTGCGTTTGCCTGCTCCGGCGCCGAGAACGCCCGCATTCAGGCCCAGCTGCGGCGGCACGCCTTTAACTTTGTCGCCGTCCCAGCCGATCCGAAGGAACAGCGCGCCGGCATCCTTGAAGGTTGGCGAGCCGAGCAGATTTACCAGGATGATCAGTACCTGGGATATCGAATCGCCCACTGAAACTCGATGTTGGAATTTCTGCTGTACCTGATCTCCGGCGTGGGCTACGGCTTTTATTTCGACCTGAACCTACTGGAGACCCCCGTGGTGGGCATCGTCCTGCTGTGCGTGTTTCGCGGTTGGACGCCGCGCTTCACCCTGCGGCCCGTCTGGCGGCTGTGGGCGCGGCTCGCCTGGCGTAAGAAAACGGCCGTGGCGGCGGTCTTCTGCTTTGCCCTGATCAGCCGCGCCGTGCTGCTCGCGTGGCTCCCCGTGCCACGCCCCACGATCGCCGATGAGTTTAGTCACCTTCTGCTGGCCGACACCCTCGCGCACGGACGCCTGACCAACCCGACCCATCCGTTCTGGGAGCATTTCGAAAGCATCCACATCATCCAGAAGCCCACCTACAACTCCGACTATTTTCCGGGCCAAGGCGCGGTGCTGGCGTTGGGCGAGCTGGCCGGAAATCCGTGGATCGCGGTATGGGTGCTTTGCGCAGCGATGTGCGCGGCGCTGTGCTGGATGCTGCAGGCCTGGGTCCCGCCGCCCTGGGCGCTGTTGGCCGGCCTGCTGGCGGTTTTGCGGTTCGACATCGCCAGCTATTGGATCAACGCCTACTATGGCGGCTCGCTGGCGGCGCTCGGCGGCGCGCTCGTGTTGGGCGCTTATCCGCGCCTGCGGAAGAGGCCCTCGCTCGCAATGTCGTTCCTGCTCGGGATCGGCGTCGTCGTCATCGGCTACACTCGCGCGTTTGAAGGCTTGGCGGTTTCCGTGCCGGTGCTCGCGGTTCTAGGCTGGGCCGCTCTGAAGAAGCAGACCCCACTGTGGGCCCCTCTGCCGGCGGCCGCCGTCATTGTGGCCGGGATCGCAGGGCTGATGATTTACTCGCATGCCGTCACCGGCAACCCGCTGCGCCCGCCTTATGCGGTGAACCAGGCCACCTACGGCTGGCCCATGACGCTGCCCTGGTTCCATCCTCCGGACGTGCAACTGCGCGATGTCGAACTGCAGCGCTATTACGATTACGAGCGGAGCGTCCACGATCCCAGTTCTTCGTTCGCGGGCGAGCTGAAGCTCAGCACGCTGAAGGCGCAAGGCATCTGGCGATTTTATTTCGGCCCGGCGTTGTCGATTCCGCTCGTCATGCTCGCGGCGGTGTGGAGAAGCCGGCGTCTGCGGCTGTTGCTGGTGTGCGGCGGCCTGACGGTGCTGCTCTCGTTGATCGAAACCGGCACGTCGCCGCACTATGCCGCCGCCGCCACCGGATGCTTCCTGGGCGTGATCGTCGAATGCTTCCGGCGCCTGCGCACTTTCCGCCGCAACGGACGCCCGATCGGCCGGCAATTGATCGCCGCAGCGCCGCTCATCCTGGTGTTGATCCTCGCGGTGCGCATCGGTCTCGAAAAGTCCGGCTTGCCTTACACGCAGGCGGTCAACTTTCAGTCCTGGTGCTGCGTTCCGGAAGGCAATCCGAACAAGGCCCGCGTAACTGCGATTCTCCAGGCAAAAGGCGGAAAGCATCTGGTGATCGTCAAGCCTAAAACCGACCCCAACAACCTGTTTCAGTGGATCTACAACGCGGCCGATATCGACGCCTCGCCGATCGTCTGGGCGCGCGATATGGGGCCGGTGAGCGACCAGGCGCTGATCCGGTATTTCCATGGCCGCCAGATCTGGCTGCTGGACCCCAACGTGGAACCCGCGCGCCTCACACCGTTTTCAGCAGGGGGCCAGTAAAACCTGCACGCTATAATGAGGTGTGCCCAAGGTCACTATCGACGGCAAGACCGTGGAATTTGAACCGGGAAAGCTCCCCTATCAGGAACACGGCAAGCCCGAATCAATTCTGGACGTCTGCCTGAACTTCGGGATCCATCTGGAGCACGCCTGCGGTGGAAACTGCGCCTGCACCACCTGTCACGTGATCGTCAACAAGGGCATGGAAAACCTTACCGAGATGGACGACGACGAAGCCGACCGGCTGGACATGGCGGCAGGGCTGACGTTGCGCTCGCGACTGGGCTGTCAGTGCATCGTGCAGGGCGATATCGAAGTCGAGATTCCGTCCTGGAACCGCAACTACGTCAGCGAAGGCGGCGGCTCCATGAACCTGGGCGACGCGATTCCGGTCGGCAAGAAGTAGCTTTACCGCTTCAGCCAGAGATTCAACGCCTTGTCGACGAGATCGGCCGGAATATCGGCCGTGATCCTGGCCTGCGACTGCTGCTGGGTCACCTGAATGCCGTCGTAAACCTTCAGCAAATCCGGCTGATTGTCCGGCGTTCGCAGCCGGCCGAATCCCACCAGGCCCTTCACCATGTCATGGACAAATTTGGCGTCGCGTTCGGTCTTCGAGTTCACCACCGCCAGCGCATCGATGCCGTGGCTGAGATTGATGCCCAGCGTCGCGCTATCCACCGATTGCAGAATCTGCGTCAGATTGCCGAGATCGCTGCCTTTCGGGATCGGCAGGTTCAGTTTTTCGAGCCCTCCGACAAGCGCGGCATAAACCTGGTCGTCGGCGGGCAGGGTGCGCAGCAGATCGCGCAACGAGGCTGGCAGGCCCAAGCCCGAGCTTCTGTCCACGGCGACGCGCAACTCGGGCGCCGGTCCGGCCAGCACGGTGGAATCGTTCAGAAAGACCACCGCGGCCTGCTCATTGCCGAACAGCCGGTACTTCTTGTACGTGAACCGCGCCATGCCTTTCGACTCCAGGCGCGCTTCCAGAGCGCCGGTCTGGAACTTCCCGCGCGCCATCACCACCGCGTTCTTGCCATCCGAGGAGACCAGGAACTCGGAAAGATCCTTGCGCGGATCGAGGCCGGTCCGGCGGGTGAACTGTTCGAGCTGCGGCAGTGGCACGCGGGCGAGCAGCATTTGATACACCGGCGTATTGCGGATCGCATCGAGATTGGCGCCGGCAACCAGAACCGTGTCGGCCGGAACCAGCGCCTCGAGCGACGGATCGATATGCAGCGAGGCCGATTGCCGCGCGCGGCATCCCGCCAGCGTCGCGCACAAGAGAACGATGCAGGTCCAGCGAATCAAAAGTCTCTCCGGGCGAACACGCGCAAAGCTGCCGCCAGCACCACCGCTCCGAAAAGAGCCGAGGTCCAGATCGGCATGAAGCCGGTGAAGGTGCGGTCCTGGATGGCGTTGAGGGTCATCCTGCCAAGATCCCATACCTTCGGCAGCACGTAGTAGAGCGCCTGCCAGATCTCGCGCGACCATTCCGACGACAGCAGGCGCATCATGAGGCCGGTCTGCGCCAGAATCGGGCTGATGATCATCAGCGCCACGGTAACCATGGTGGCCAGCGCCGCGCTTTCAAACAGCACGCCGATCAGCACTACCACGGCCAGCAGCACCGCAAAAATGAACGCCGTCGTCGCGATCGAAACCAGGAACGACGGCGACCAGATTCCCGTTTTGACGCCCAGGATGGTCCAGACCCCGAGCACCAGATAGCTGAAGTTGCAACAAACGATCAGAACGTTGCCCACATACCGGCCGAGCAGGATGTGCGTGCGCGAGACCGGTTTCGAAAGCAGCAATTCGATGCGGCCCGGCTCGAGCACGCTGGGAATCAGCCCCGCCGAGGCGAAGACTGACAGGAACACACCCCAGGTATACAGGAACGTCGCCATCCCGGCGTACACGCCCCGCACCAACTGATCGACCGGCTGGCTGCCGCGCGGGCCGGCGCGGCCGAATAGCGAGATCGTGGCGACGGCGCCTTCGACGAGGTCGATCTTTAGAATAAACAGGAAGAACAGGATCATCAGCGTCGACAGAGCGAACAGGCCCCAGAAGATTTTGCGCGCCAAAGCTTCCCGGAAGGTGTCGCGGATGAGAGCAATTGTGACGGCCATCATCCGTTCTCCACCGTGCGAACGAAAACCTCTTCCAGCGTGCTGGTGGTGGGCGCGAGCGCCTCGATTTCGCAGCGCTGCGCGCGCAGCAGGTCGACGGCTTCATTCGCTGCTTCTCGCGTCGCGAACTGGAAGTCGAGCAGCCCATCGCGGGCAGCCACCGACGCCGCGCGTTCCCGCAGCGCTGCGGTTAAAACGTCGGACGGCTGGGGGACCGTGAGCCGGTAACCCTTGCCCGCCGTCAGATCCTGCATTCGTCCCCGGAGCGCCACCTTGCCTTTGTGGAGAATCGCCACTTCGCGGCAAAAGGTTTCCACCTCGGCCAGCAGGTGCGAGTTGATAAAAATGGTAACGCCTTGCTGCTCGAACCGTGTGAGAATCTCGCGGATCTGCAGCCGGCCGACCGGGTCGACGCCGTCGGTCGGCTCGTCCAGGATCAGCATGCTGGGCGAATGAATGAGCGCCTGCGCGAGCCCGAGGCGCTGCAGCATGCCTTTCGAATACTTGCCCAGGCGCACGTCGCCCCAGTCGCGCAGACCAACCAGCTCCAGCAGCTCGGGGATCAGCTTCCCGCGTCGCGCCGCGTCCACGCCCGAAAGCGAAGCATAGAAATCCAGCATGCCCGCGCCGGTGAAGTACGTCGGGAAGCGGTGATTCTCGGGCAGGTAGCCGATGGGCCGGCGGGCCTCGGGCTCCCGCGCATCGCGGCCGAAAATGAGAGCATCCCCCGCCGTCGGATGAACGGCCGACAGCAGCGCCTTCACGAACGTCGTCTTGCCCGCCCCGTTCGGCCCCAGCAGGCCGAAAATAGAGCCGCGCGGCACCTGGAGCGACACTCCGTCGATGGCGCGCACCACCCGCCCGCTCCAGCGCGACCGATAGACTTTGGTCAAGGCGCGAGTCTCAATAGCGAAGGCGGCGTCCATTCACCCTTAGCATACGCAGGAAAGGGCGCACTTTGTTCCCGGCTTTCCGCAGGCGCCGCACGCCGGTCCCGCCGCACGCGGAGTTGCGTCAATAAACGTAAAATTGCATGATAAATGAGAATGGCTTCAGCAACCGCTGTAAACCCACTTCTCCAAATTCACTTTCAAATCCCCTTCGATCAAATTCGGGCGGAACACGTGGAGCCCGCCATCGATGAGCTGCTGCGGGAGGCGCGCGAGCGTCTGGATCAGTTGACCGCCGATCCGGCGCCGCGGACCTTCGCCAACACCATGGAGCGGCTGGACCGCCTGACCGAGCGTCTGGAATACGCGATGCAGGTAACGCGTAATCTGGAAGCGCTGGCCACCACCCCGGAACTGCGCGCCGCCAACAACGCCGTGCAGCCCAAGGTCAGTGAATTTTACTCTTCGCTGCCGCTCAATGAAGCTCTGTGGGGCGCGGTCCAGAACTATTCGCAAACCCGGGAAGCCGCCGCGCTCAACGGGGTGCGCAAGCGGTATCTGGAAAAGACCATCGACAATTTCCGCCGCCATGGCGCCCTGTTGGACGCCGCCGGGAAACAGCGCATCGCCGAGATGGACGTCGAGCTGACCAGGCTCACCCTGCGATTCTCGGAAAACGTGCTGGATTCCACCAACCAGTTTGAATTCGTGGTCACCGACGAAGCCAGCCTGGCGGGGCTGCCGGAAAGCGCCCGGGCCATGGCGCGCGCCAGCGCCGCCTCCAAGGGTTTGGAAGCGCCGTCCTGGCGGTTCACGTTGCAGGGGCCCAGCTATCTGGCCGTGCTCACTTACCTGGACGACGAGGAGATCCGGCGCCGGGTGTACGAAGCCTTCGTCAACCGCGCCACCGGCGAGAAATACGACAATCTTCCGGTGCTCACGCGCATTCTGGAACTGCGCCGCGAAAAAGCGGCCCGGCTGGGCTATCGCGATTTCGCCGACCTGGTGCTGGAAGACCGCATGGCGCACACCGGCGCGCGCGCGCAGGAATTCCTGCTGGACCTGGAACGGAAGACCCGGACTTTTTTTGACCGCGAGAACGCCGAGCTGGCAGCCTTCGCGGGCAAAAGCCGCCTGCAACCCTGGGACATCGCTTATTACTCCGAAAAGCAGCGCGCCGCGCTCTACGCTTTCGATGAAGAGGCTCTGCGCCCCTACTTTCCGCTGGCCAGCGTCGTGAACGGGATGTTTGAAATCGTCCAGCGGCTCTACGGCATCCGCGTCGTGGAAAAGACCGGCGTTCCCGTGTGGGATCCCGAGGTCAAATACTACGAGATTCACGACGACCGGCTGGGGGGCAACACGCTGCTGGGCGCCTTCTACGCGGACTGGTTTCCGCGCGAGAACAAACGCGCCGGCGCGTGGATGGACGTGCTCATCACCGGCGGCGTTCTGTCCGGCCGCGGCGAACCGCATGCCGCCATGATCTGCGGCAATCTGACCCCGCCCGTGGATGGCCGCCCGTCGCTGCTCACGCATCGCGAAGTGCAGACCATCTTCCACGAGTTCGGCCATCTGCTGCATCATTGTCTGAGCCGCGTGGAAATGCGCGGGCTGGCCGGCGTGAACGTGGCCTGGGACTTCGTCGAACTGCCCTCGCAAATCATGGAGAACTGGACCTGGGAACGCGAAGCGCTGGATTTGTTCGCGCGCCACTTCGAAACTGGCTCGCCCATCCCGGCGGACTTGTTTCAAAAGATGCGCGCCGCCCGTAATTTCCGCGCCGCCAACGCGCAAATGCGCCAGGTCGGATTCGCCATCGCCGATCTGGCGCTGCATCGCGAATATTCCGCTCCGCGCGATGGGGATTTGTTCGCCTACGTGCGGGCGATTTTGCAGCGCTTCTCGGCCGCCCCGCTGCCGGAGCGCTACGGCATGATCGCCAGCTTCACGCATCTGTTCGCCAATCCGGTGGGCTACGGCGCGGGCTACTATTCCTACAAGTGGTCCGAAGTCCTGGACGCCGACGCCTTCACCCGCTTCCGCGATTCGGGGATTTTCAGCCGGGACGTGGGAACGCGTTTTCGCGAGAACATTCTTTCGCGCGGCGACAGCGAGGACCCCGCCGAGTTGTACCGGAAATTCATGGGCCGCGACCCCGATCCCAACGCGCTGCTGGAGCGCAGCGGTTTGCTTACCGCCGCCGAGTAGCGCCGGGCGCGAAGCGGCGACTGGGCGTAAATTTTGGTAAAGTAGGCCCAGTGCGAATCGCCGTCGTCGCAGCGTTAGTGTTGAGCTGCTGCGCTGCTTCCATAGACGATCAGCAATTCAACGGCCGCTGGGACATCACTCCCAACAGCTCTTCCCAGCCCCCGCACGGCTGGTGGCTGGAAGTGTCGGGCGGCGGCACGAACAATCTCAAGGGCAAGTTCGTCGGCTCACCCATCAGCCTGATTGACGAGATCCCCAAGCTTTCCATCTCCGATAGCGAGCTCCGCTTCGCGTTGCAGGATCGCTTCCAGCGCGACAAGCCGGTGGAGACCGGCCTGTATTGGGCGCGGCTGGAGGATGGGAAACTCAAGGGAACCTTCGAAATCGAGGGCGATCCCTCGTCCTACGTCGAATGGACCGGCGTGCGCGCTCCCGTGCTCCCGGATAAAGACGACGGAACGTGGAAACGCGGCGACCCGGTAGTTTTGTTTGACGGCCATGACCTCACCGGGTGGGAGGCTCTGCCTCCGGGTCACCTGTCTTCCTGGGTGGTCCGCGACGGTGGTTTGACCAATCTGATTGGCGCCACCGATCTGGTCTCCGACAAGAAATTTTGGAATTTCATTCTTTCCGCTGAGTTCCGTCTGGCCCCGCATGCCAATAGCGGGGTGGCGCTGCGGGGGCGCTATGAAGTGCAACTGGCCGACGACGCCGATCGCCCGCCATCCAATCGCGGCACGGGAGCGATTTATAATCGCATCCTACCCATCGCCAACGCCGCTCGCCCGGCCGGGGAGTGGCAGATGCTGACGGTTCGGCTGGTGGGCCGCCAGGTCACGGTGATTCTCAACGGTATTCGAGTGATCAACCGGCAGACCATCGACGGGCCCACCGCCATCGCGCTGGATTCCAACGAAGCCGACCCGGGCCCCATCCTTCTCCAGGGCGACCGCGGAACCGCCGAGTTCCGCAACGTCGTCGTCTATCCCCTCACCAAGAAGCCTTGAGCGCGGCCAGGCAGGCGAAATTCTTTCGTGTCCGCGGGAGGGTGCAAGGCGTCGGTTTTCGCTATTTCGTGGAGCACTCCGCTCACGCGCTGGGAGTGACCGGCTGGGTGCGCAACGCCGACGACGGCTGCGTGGAGGTCTATGCGGCCGGCACCGCGGCGCAGCTCTCCGATCTCGCAGGTCTGTTGTGGAAGGGACCGCGCTGGGCCGAAGTCGCCGGCGTGGACGAATCCGAAGCGCGCCTGGAAAGCCATTCGGGCTTCCTGATCCGGTATTAATCGGCGCTGCCGTTACAATAGAGAAAGCAGCTCAACCAAAGCAGTTCAACCGAGGAGAACCACGCCCCGCATGCCATCCGTTCCGTTCCGCTTCGCCATCCTGCTGTTGTGTCCTCTGCTTGCAACCGCGCAGTCCTTGAAGGACTACGAAAAGCGCATCACCGAATTCACACTCGCCAATGGGCTCCACTTCATCGTGTTCGAGCGGCACGATGCGCCCGTCGTTTCGTTCCACTCCTACGTGAACGCGGGTTCGGTGGACGATCCGGGCGGCGAAACCGGCATCGCCCACATGTTCGAGCACATGGCCTTCAAAGGAACGCCGACCATCGGCACCAAGAACTATCCGTTCGAGCGCAAAGCCATGGATGAAGTGGAGCACATCTACGACCGCTACGACGCGGAGCGCAACAAGGGGCTGAAAACCGATCCCAAGAAGCTGGAAGAACTCCAAAAGGAATTGAAGGCCGCCATGGCCAAGGCCGACAGCTACGTGATCCCCAACGCCTACCCGCAGTTGATTGAAGAAAACGGCGGCGTGGACATGAACGCCGGCACGGCCGAGGATTCTACCGACTACTACTACAACTTCCCCAGGAACCGGCTGGAACTGTGGTTCCTGCTGGAATCGCAACGTTTCTACGATCCGGTGTTCCGCGAGTTTTATAAAGAGCGCGACGTGGTGCGGGAAGAGCGGCGCATGCGGGTCGAATCCAGCCCGCAAGGCATGCTGGCGGAGGCGCTGCTGGCCACTGCCTTCGCGGCTCATCCCTATCGCAACATGCCCGGCGGTTGGGCCAGCGACATCGAGAACTTCCGCCTGCCGGAGGCCATCGCGTTCTACAAGAAGTATTACGTGCCCGCCAACATCACCATCGGCATCGCCGGCGACGTGGATCCTAAGGAATGCCGGCGCCTGGCGGACAAATATTTTTCCATTCTGCCCGCCGGACCGCTGCCCGATGGACCGCGCACCGTCGAACCTCCCCAGAAAGGCGAAAAGCGCGTGGAAGTGGAATCGCCTGCGCAGCCCTTCCTCGCCATCGCCTACAAACGCCCCAACCAAAACGATCCGGATGACCCGGTATTCGACGTTTTGGGCGAAGTGCTGGCCGGCGAACGCACCGGCCTGCTCTACACCGAACTGGTCCGCGACAAAAAGATCGCGCTGGGGGCCTTTGCGCAGCCTTCCTTCCCCGGCGGCAAATATCCCAATCTGTTCCTGTTCTTCCTGGTGCCCAACCGCGGTCACACGATCGAGGAAAACGAAAAGGCCTGCTATCAGATCATCGAGCATCTGAAAACCGACCAGATCACCGAGCAAACCCTGCGCCGTATCAAGACCAAGGTTCGCGCCGCATTGATTCGCAGCCTGGACAGCAACGCCGGCATGGCGCAGGCGCTGACGTCCTACTACGTCAACTATGGCGACTGGCGCAAGCTCTTCACCAGCATCGACGACATCGACCAGGTCACCGCGGACGACGTGGAGCGCGTTGCACGAAAGTATCTGATCGAGGAGACTCGCACCGTGGCTTATACCGTCCAGCCGCCGGCGCCGGCCAAGGCGAAGGGAGCGGGCCAATGAAATCGTTGAATGCTTTCCTGGCCATCGCGCTGCTCGCTCCTGTCGCGCACGCGCAAACCGAGTTGCGACGCGCCATCACGCTGCCGTCCTACAAGGATCTGAAGTTTCCGCCGCTGCCGCCGCTCAAGGTCCCCGAACCCACCGAAATTACTCTGTCCAACGGCATGAGAGTGCTCCTGCTGGAGGATCACGAACTGCCTCTGGTGAGCGGCGCCGCGCTGATCCACACCGGCAACCTCTTCGACCCGCCGGCCAAGAAGGGCTTGGCCGAATTAACGGGTGAGGTGTTGCGCTCCGGCGGCACGAAGGCCCGCACGGGCGACCAGTTGGACCAGGATCTCGAAGACGTCGCGGCGTCGGTGGAAAGCCAGATCGGCGAATCGAGCGGAACGCTGTCGTTTTCCTGCCTGAAGGAAAACACGAATCAGGTGCTCGGAATTTTCCGCGACGTTCTGAGTTCGCCCGAGTTCCGCGACGACAAAGTGGAGCTGGCCAAGACGCAGGTTCGCAGCGAGATCTCGCGCCGCAACGACGACGCCGGGGGCATCGCCGACCGCGAATTCAGCGACATCCTGTACGGCCGCGGCACGCCCTATGGCTGGCGCATCGAATACGCCGACATCGACAACATCCAGCGCCAAGATTTGTTGGATTTCTATCACCGCTACTATTTCCCCTCCAACATCCTGCTGGAAATCTATGGCGACTTCTCCACCGCCGCGATGAAAACCGAACTGGAGCAGCTTTTCGGACCGTGGAAGTACTCCCAGCCGGCCGTCCCGGCATTTCCGAAAGTAGATGCCAAGCCCGCCCCCGGCGTTTTCCTCGCCACCAAGGACGACGTGACGCAAACCTTCTTTCACGTGGGGCACCTGGGCGGTGAATTGCACGACAAGGACTATCCCGCGCTGGAAGTGGCGGCCGAGATTCTGGGCGGCAGCTTCTGGAGCCGGCTTTTCCGCAGCGTGCGCACCGAGCACGGCTGGGCTTACAACATTCACGCCGAGTGGGCGGCCAATTACGGACATCCCGGCACGTTCGACATCTCCGGCAGCACGCAATCGGCCCATACGGTGGACACGCTGAAGGCCATCGGCGAAGAAATCGAAAAGATACGTACCGCCGAAGTCACCAGCGAAGAACTGCAGACCGCCAAAGACACCGTGCTGAACGGCTTCGTCTTTTTCTTCGACCGCCCCAGCAAGACGCTGAACCGGCTGCTGCAGTACGAATACTTCGGCTATCCGAAGGATTTCATCTTTCAATATCAGAAGGCGATCGCCGCGGTCACCCAGGCCGACGTTCTCCGGGTCGCTAAACAATATTTCCAGCCGAAAGACCTGACCTATGTCGCGGTCGGCAACCCCAAGGACTTTGGCACGCCGCTCTCCGCGCTGAACATGAAAGTGGAACCGATCGATCTGTCCATCCCCGAGCCGAAGCAGAAAGGGGGCCCCGTGAACGCGCAGAGCCTGACGCAAGGCAAGCAGCGGCTCGCGCGGCTCCAGCAGGCGATGGGCGGCGCCGAAAAGCTGACCGCGGTGAAGGATCTGGTCTACCACGCCGAGGTCGAAATCCAAACCCCGGGCGCAACCATGAAGGTGAAGCAAAGCACTTCTTATCTGGCGCCCTCCACGCTTCTGCAAGTCAACGAGCTGCCCGTGTTCAAGCAAACCGTGTACTCCAACGGGGCTTCGGGCTGGATCGCCAGTCCGCAAGGCGTCATGGCGCTTTCTCCTCCGGTGCTGAAGCAGATTCACGGCGAGACGTTCCGGCAGTTGGTCGCGCTGGCGCTCAGCGATCGCGACGCCGAGCGCACGGTGAGCGCTGACGGCGCCGACGGGTTGGAAATTTCCACCAAAGATGGCGAAACCGTGCGGCTCACTTTGGACCCGCAGTCCGGTTTACCCGCGGCGCTGGCCTACAAACAATCGCCCGGCGAGGGCGGCAAGGAGGTCGAGCAACGCTATTCGGACTGGCGCGACGCCGGCGGCATCCGCTTGCCTTTTCATTGGACCATCCTGCAGAGCGGGCAGAAGTTCGCCACCGTATCGATCCAGGACTACAAGGTCAACTCCGGCTTGACGGAAGCGGTCTTGAGTAAGAAACCATGAGACAAATCGTTGTTCTCATGTTGGCGGCGGCCTGCGCCGCGCACCTGGCGGCCGAAACACCGGAGCAGCGCGGCAAACGCGTGGTGAACGAATGCCTGGCGGCGCTGGGCGGCGAGCGCTACCGCAACATGCTGAACCGCGTGGAATCCGGCCGCGCCTACTCGTTCTACCGCGAAAAAGTGAGCGGGTTCGCCCTCGCCACCATCTATACGCGCTACGATAACAGCGTCACCGACACCGGCAACCAGCTCGCGCAGCGCGAACGCGACAACTTCGGCAAGAAGCAGGACTACGGCACGTTGTTCACCGACACCGACGCCTGGGACATCACCTTTCGCGGCGCGCGGCCTTTGCCCACCGACCGTTTCGTGCGCTACAAGACCACCACGCTGCACGACATCTTCTACATACTTCGCGTCCGCCTGAACGAGCCCGGCTGGATCATCGAATCCAAGGGCGCCGATGTCGTGGAGAACTCGCCCGTGGAGATTGTCGACCTCACCGACTCCCAGAACCGCACCACCACGGTGTACTTCCATCAGATCACCAAGCTGCCGGTTCGCCAGGTGTTTTACCGCCGCGACGAAGTGACGCACGACCGGGATGAAGAGGTGACCCACTTCGACAAGTACCGCGAGGTGGACGGGATTCAATGGCCGTTCGCCATCGAGCGCGACCGCAACGGCGAAAAAATCTACGAGATTTTCTCGAATTCGGTCACCTTCAACAACGAGAAGGTCAGCAACGATCTGTTCGTGCTTCCGTCCGGCATTACGGTGCTGAAACCGGAGTAGGGGTCGGGATCTTGGCCGTTTCCATGGCGGGCGCCGCCGCCACCGGAAAGTCGATCGTCACCAGCAGGCCGGGATGCGCGTTCTGCGCCGTGAGCCTGCCCTTGTGCAATTCCACCGAGCGCCGCGCGATCGCCAGGCCCAGGCCCAGGCCGCCGCTGGCTCGATTGCGGTCCGTGTCCACGCGATAAAACGGGTCGAAGATGCGCGGCAGCGATTCATCAGGCACTCCCGGACCGTAGTCGCGGATCGAGACCTGCGCCGTCGTGCCGGTCCGGGAAAGCTCCACGTCCACCGAGCTCGCTACGGGCGCGTAACGGATGGCGTTGCGCAGGACGTTCTCCAGCGCGCGCCGGATCAGTTCTTCATCGCCGGTGAGCATCACCGCGTCGGGCGCCTTCAGCAGCAGATTGCAATCTTTCGCCTTGGCTTCCAGCAGCGAATCGTAAACCAGATCGCCCAGTAATTCGTCCAGACGCACGGTCTCCATCTTCTGCTTGGATGGATCGCCTTCCACGCGCGTCACCTGCAGCAGCTCGCCCACCAGTTCGTTCAGCCGGTCGGCCTCCTTCTGGATGCGGTCCAGCAGGTGTTCCCGATCCTCACCGGAGCGCGCCAGCTCAATTGCGACGCCCAGCCGCGCCAGCGGACTGCGCAGCTCATGCGAAATGTCGAGCAGCAGCCGGCGCTCGGCCGCCAGCAGCGTCTGGATCCGGTCCGCCATCTGGTTAAAGCTCGTGGCCAGCTGGCCCAGCTCATCGCGCCGGTTGGTGGCCGCACGGGCGGAAAAATCGCCGTGTCCGAAACAGTCCACCACCGCGCGCAGACGGCGTACCGGCGACGTCAGGTGATAGGCGAACGCGTAGCACAGCAGCACCACCAGCCCGATGATCCACAGGTGCTGCGGCTGGAGGAAGAAGAAGGTCCAATTCTCACGTTGGTTGATCAGGAACAGCCAGTATTGACCGCTGGAGTCGCGCCGCGCGATCACCGCCCGCGGGCGCCGGAAGGGAAACGGAAGCCGCCAGCGGTCGCGCCGGGGGACGCGCAACAGTTCGGGACGCGGCTGGCCGGTGAGCAAGTCCGTGCCTTTCGCGTCCGTGAATACCACGTGAATGTTGGTCGCCTGCTGGAACTTGGACAGGATCGAAGCCAGCGCCGGGCGGCCGCCTGATTCGTACGCCACCTTGGCTTCCTCCACCTGCGCGGTCAGCAAGGTCCCGAATGGGCCTCGGCTCTCGGTGGACGTGAACGTCAGCGCGGTGGTGAGGAGAATGCCGGTAATCGCCACCGCGGTGGTGGCCAGGAACCACAGCAGAGTTTTCGCAAACAGAGATCTCATCCCGCCACGGCCTCCTCCGGGCTCTGGCAGAACTGGTAGCCGACCCCGCGGATGGTTTTGATCACTGGTTTCCCGCCTTCCAGTTTACGCCGCAGATGGCTGACGTGCATGTCGATGGAGCGGTCGAAGGGCGTCGCCTTGCGGTTATAGAGGCTCTCCATCAGGCTGTCGCGCGACACCACACGGCCGGCATTGCGCATGAGCTGCTCCAGGATATCGAACTCCAGGGTGGTCAGCTCCACCGGGTTGCCGTCGCAAGTGACCTCCCGCGTGCCGGGGTCGAGCGCGATGCCGTTTACTTCCACGCGCAGGCGGCCCACCTTCGCCTCCGTCCGGCGCAGAATCGCCTTTACGCGCGCCACCAGTTCGCGCGGGTTGAACGGTTTGGGAAGATAGTCGTCGGCCCCCAGCTCAAGGCCGATAATGCGATCCACGTCCTCGCCGCGCGCCGTCAGCATGATCACGGGAACCCTGCTCGACGCCCGGAGCCGCTTCAGGATCTCGAAGCCGTCCAGGCCCGGCAGCATGACGTCCAATATGATGAGATCATAGCCGGCGCGCTCTACGGCTTCCAGCGCAGCCGACCCGTTGTGGACGCAATCCACTTCGAAGCTCTCGCGCTCGAGAAACTCCTTGAGCAGGGAGCACAATTCCACGTCATCATCGACCATCAACAGGCGCATGCAATTTTATAGTAGCGCCGGCTACCACTTGACCGGCCGGCCGGTCTCTAGCGGCCAGATTTCGGTGTGCGGGAAGTCCTTGAGCAGCTCCGCGAGCGCGTCCGGCCGCCCCGTGAGCGCTGGGAAAGTAGCGAAGTGCATGGGCACCACCTTCTTGGCGTTCAGCAACCGGCAGGCCAGCGCCGCCTCGCGCGGACCCATGGTGTAGAAGTCGCCGATCGGCAGGAAGGCCAGGTCCGGCCGGTACAACTTCTCGATAAGTTGCATGTCGGAAAAGACGGCCGTATCGCCGGCGAAGTAAATGCTGCGGCCGTCGGCCAGGTGCAAGACGTAACCGGCCGCCTCGCCGCCATACAGAATCTGGTCGCCATCCTGGATGCCGCAACTGTGGACCGCGTGCGTCATCGTGACTTGGATCGGGCCAACGTCCTGCGTGCCGCCTTTGTTCATCCCGCTGCAGCTCTCCACGCCCTTGGACGTCAGCCAGACGCAGGTCTCAAAGATGGCAACCACCATGGGTTTGAACTGCTTGGCCAGCGGAATGACATCGTGGATGTGATCGAAGTGCGCATGCGAAACCAGGATCGCGTCGATGCGGTCGAATTTGTGGCCCTGGGGATAGCTCGGATTGCCGTCCACCCAGGGATCCATGACGATGACTTCGCCCGAGTCCAGGCGAAACTGAAATGTAGCGTGGCCGAGCCACGTGATTTCAACCATAAGCTTTAAAGCCCTCGCACGACCGGATGCCCGATGGGCACTTGGATCCCGTCGCCGTACTTGGCGATGCCGGGAATCGTGACCGGGAGGTGGCCGCTGATCGCGATCTCGCCGAACAGCGCCTTCGCCAGTGCGGTTTCCGATGTCGGCGTCGGGCTG
>DATJNO010000071.1:0-26805 GCA_035508055.1 Bryobacteraceae bacterium
TACCCGATCGTGTGGCTCCTCCTGCTTCCTTTCCGGCTGGTGGGCGTTGCCGTGGGCGGCGTGCTGGAGTTGGTTTGGGCGCTGATCACGCTGCCGGCCCGCGTGATCCGGCGCGTGGCCTAAGCTACCGCTCGCCGTCGACATAGATTCGCTTGACGCGCGCGTGGATCCCGCATAAGACGCTGTAGGAGATGGTTCCGGCGATGCGCGCGATCTGCAGCGCGTCGATCGACACGCCGCCCTCGGCGCCAAGCAGGATCACCGGATCCCCGACGGCCAGCGGCGGACAATGCGTCACGTCGATGGTGGTGAGATCCATCGACACCGCGCCGATGATCGGCGCGAGGTGTCCCTTCGCGATGACGCGGCCTTTATTCGACAGCCGGTGTGGAATACCGTCGGCGTAGCCCGCGGCCAGCACGGCGATCCGCGTCGGCTCCGTCGTGCGGAACATGCCGCCGTAGCCCACCAGAGCGCCGGCCGGCAAGTCCTTTACCGCCAGCACCACGGTCTTCCAGGTGAGCGCGGGCTTCACTTCCAGCAGACGCGGCGGCGCGGTTCCTTTCGCCACCGGCGAAACATAGCCATAAACGGCGTGGCCGGGCCGCACCATGCGATGCCAGGCGTCACGGCGTCCATAAGCCACGGGCGTGCTGCTCGACGAGTGCACGAAGTCCGGATGTACGCCCGCGCGCGCCAACTCGGAGCAGACTGCCTGAAAGGCGCGCAACTGTTCCTCGGTTTGCGAGCTGGCATAATTCGCTGTGGAAGCCAGGTGTGTCATCAGGCCTTCCAGCCGGGCGTGTCTGGCGGCGGCGATGGCATCCAGAATCTGGGACGCCGAAGCGCGCGTTCCAAGGCGGCCCATGCCGCTGTCGATTTTCAGGTGATAGGCGCTTGGCAGGTTGCGGCTCGCCGCCATCCGGTCCCATTCCTGGATGTCGCCGAGCGAGTGGATCACCGGCGTGAGGTTGTAGTCCAGCAGCCCGCTTCGTTCCCGTGGCAGGAAATCGGCCATCACCAGGATGCGAGCAGCGATGCCGTGCTCGCGCAGGATCGCGCCTTCCTCTACATTGCTCACCGCCAGCCAGCGGGCGCCCGCGCGGAGCAGCGCATGCGAAACCTCTACCGCGCCGTGCCGGTAGGCATCCGCCTTCACCACCGGCATTACTTCCACGCCCGGTCCCACGACGTCGCGGACCGCCTGGAAATTCGCGGCAATCTGCTGCAGAGAAATTTCGACCCAGGATCGGTAGGCGAAGGGGCCCATAGATCCATCGTACCGAGCCGCGCGCGTCAGCAAGCGGAATTAGTGCGTCGCGGCCGTGATGCGGTGCTGCACCTCGTGCTCGCATTCGGGCACGCGCAGCTTCCGGAACAGCGTCATTGCCGGGCACCAGTTGGTGAACGCCGATTGGAACAGATTCAGGCCCACGAAGGCCGTCAGCAGGTACCAATACTCGCTCACAAAGTAACCCAGCGCCAGGCTCGCCAGCACCACCGTTCCGGCCATGAGCCGCAGATAGCGATCCACTGTCATACCGTCCTCCTACGATTCGCGATAAAGTACAGCACCGGCACTGTCATGCGCGACAGCAGCAGCGATGCGATTTCGCCGGCCATCAACGCGATGGCCAGGCCTTGGAAAATCGGATCGAACAGAATCACCGACGAGCCGACCACCACGGCCGCGGCCGTCAGCATCATGGGCCGGAACCGTACTGCGCCCGCGTCGATCACGGCCTCATCCAGCGCCATGCCTTCCTTGCGGCGCAGCTCCACGAAATCCACCAGGATGATCGAATTCCGCACCACGATGCCCGCGCCCGCGATGAAGCCGATCATGGACGTCGCGGTGAAGAATGCATGCAACAGCCCGTGCGCCGGTAGAATGCCGACCAGAGAGAACGGAATCGCCGCCATAATCACGATGGGCGTCAGGAACGAACGGAACCAGCCGACTACCAGGATGTAGATCAGGATCAGCACGGCGCCGAACGCGACGCCGAGGTCGCGAAACACTTCGTAAGTGATGTGCCATTCGCCGTCCCACTTGAGCGCGTATTTGGACGCGTCGGTGGGCTGATGCGCGGTGTACTGCTCGATCTCGTAGCCTTCCGGCACCTTGATCTGCGCGATCTCCGGCCCCAGCTTCAAAATGGCGTACACCGGGCTTTCCATCGCGCCCGCCACGTCGCCGGTCACGTAAGTCACCGGCATAAGATTCTTGTGATAAATGCTCTTGTCCTCGATCACGGTGCGCTCGGTCACCAGCTCGCGCAATGGCAGCAGCGCGCCGTCGCGGCCGGCGATCTTCAGGTTTTCCAGTCCATCGATCGACGAGCGCTCGCTGCGCGCGAGGCGCACGTTGATCGGAATGTCTTCCTGCTCGGAATCCACGTGCAACAGCCCGGGCGAATCGCCGGCGGAAGCGATGCGCAGCACGCGCGCCACCTGATCTTCGGTGATGCCGTGCAGCGAGGCTTTCTCTTCATCCACGTGGAATTGGATTTTCGGCCGGTCGTGCTCCACGTACCAGTCCACGTCCACGATGCCGTCCATCTTGCTGAACAGGTCGCGCACCTGGCGCGCGAGCGCGATCCGGCGGTTCTCGTCCGGCCCGTAGACTTCGGCCACCAGCGTCTCCAGCACCGGCGGCCCGGGCGGAACTTCGGCCACCTTGATGCGCGCCTGGTTACCATTCGCGATGGGCTCGAGCGCTGTGCGCACGATCTTCGCGATTTCGTGGCTTTGCTTGTCGCGGTCGCCTTTGGGCAGCAGGTTCACCTGGATGTCGGCGATGTTGGAGCCCGAACGCATGTAGTAATGCCGCACCAGGCCGTTGAAGTTATAAGGCGACGCTGCGCCGGCGTAGGTTTGCAGATTGATCACTTCGGGCTGGTGCAGGATTTGATCCGCCAGCAGCCGCGTGACGCGCGCCGTTTCTTCGAGCGTGGTGCCCTCCGGCATGTCCACGATCACCTGAAACTCGCTCTTGTTGTCGAACGGCAGCATCTTCACTTTCACGAAACCGATGTACACCAGCGCCATCGATCCGAGCAACAGGACGACCACGCTAAACAGAAACCCCCAGCGAAGCAGCGGCTTGTGCAGCAGCCCGCCCATTACCCAGCGATACAGACGTGTCAGCCGGTCTTCGCCCCCGCCCTCCAAATGTTCGTGCGCGGCCGGATTCAGAATGCGGATCGCGGCCCAGGGCGTCACCATGAACGCCACCAGGATCGAGAACACCATCGCGGCCGAAGCGCCCACCGGGATCGGCCGCATGTACGGCCCCATCAGGCCGCCGACAAACGCCATGGGCAGAATCGCCGCGATCACGGTCAATGTGGCGAGGATCGTCGGATTGCCGACTTCGTCCACGGCGCGCACCGCGACTTCGCTGATCGACAAGCCGCGATTTTGCGGCAGCCGCCAATGCCGCGCGATGTTCTCCACCACGACAATCGCGTCGTCCACGAGAATGCCAATGGAGAAAATCAATGCGAACAGCGTGATGCGGTTCAAGGTGTAGCCGTACAGATAGAACACCGTCAGCGTCAACGCCAGCGTTACCGGAATCGCGACGAACACGATGATCGACTCGCGGAAGCCCAGCGCCAGCGCGATCAGCAGACTCACCGAGACCACCGCGATGCCCATGTGCCACAGCAGCTCGTTCGATTTCTCGGCCGCGGTCTCGCCGTAATTCCGCGTGGTAGTCACCTGAACGTCCGCAGGGATCAAGGTTCCCTTCAGGCGATCCACGCGCTCCAGAACCTCCTGAGCGACGTCGATGGCGTTCGCGCCTTTGCGCTTGGATATTGCGAGCGTCACCGCGGGTTGAAAAGAAGCGCCCGAAGCGCCCGCGGCAAACTGCACGTATTCCGAGGGCTCCTCGCCCGAGTCCGTCACCGCCGCGACGTCGCGCACAAACACCGGCTTGCCGTTCGCCACGCTCACCACCACCCCGCGCACGTCGTCGGCGCAGCGCAGCAGCTCGCCCGTCTCCACCAGGAACTCATGGTTGTCAGTGGCGAATTGGCCCGACGAAAGCCTCCGGTTCGAAGCCGCCAGCGCTTGGAAAACCTGCAAGGGCGCGAGCGAATAACCCGCCAGCTTCGCCTCATCCAGCGTGACCCGCATTTCGCGCCGCTGCCCGCCGATGATCGACACCGCCGAGACGTTGTTCACCTGCTTCACCGCGTCGTCCACTTGCGCGGCCAGGCGCCGGAGCTGGAACCCGTCGTAGCGGCTGCTCGAAAACGTCAGCGCCAGAATCGGAACATCGTCGATCGAGCGCGGCTTGATCAGCGGCTGCGACGCGCCCGGCGGAATCAGATCGAAGTTGGCGAACATCTTCTGATTCAGCTGGACGATGCTCTTCTCTTCGTCCTCGCCCACTTTGAAGCGCACGATGGCCAATGACTGGCCCGGGCTGGAGGTCGAGTAGATGTACTCGACGCCCGGAATCTCCCACAGCAGCTTCTCCATCGGCTTGGTGACGCGCTGTTCCACTTCGCGCGACGACGCGCCCGGCATCGCCACCTGCACGTCGATCATCGGCACGATGATTTGCGGCTCTTCTTCGCGCGGCAGACGCCAGATGGAGAACAGACCGATGAGCAGCGACGCGCCCAGAAACAGCGGCGTGAGCTTGGAATTGATCCAGGCGTGCGCGATGCGGCCGGCTACTCCGAGTTCCTTCACGGCCTGGCCTCCAAACGCGCACCGTCAGCCAGCGCCGGCGGTCGCGGCGAGACCACCAGGTCGCCCACATTCAGTCCCGAAAGAATCTCGACTTCGTCGCCCTGTTTTTGGCCCGTGGTCACCAGGCGCGTGCGCGCGATGCCGCCATCGTCCACCATGACCGATTGCACCTGGCCTTGCTCCGCCACAGACACGGCCGGGACCGCGATTACCTGCCGCGTTCCACGTGCGAACTGCGCCTTGCCATAAACGCCTGACCGCAAATTCGGGATGACCGGCAGATCGATCTTCACCACAAACGCCCGCGACGCCGCATCCACGGACGGCACGGTCTCCGATACCCGCGCCTGGAGAGTCCGGTTCAACGCATCGAACCGCACCGTCACCGCCTGCCCCACGCGCGTATCGGCCAGAAATGTTTCGTCCACCGGAACCTCCAGCCGCAACGCACCCGTCTGTTCGATGGTGAGCAGCGGCGCGCCGGGAGTGGCCAACACGCCCGGTTCCACCGGCTTCTCGGTGACGATCCCAGAGAACGGAGCGCGCATCTCGCTGTAGCCGCGCATGACCGCCGCGGCATTAACCCCTTCGTCCGCCTGCCGGAGTTTGGCGGCCAGCTGCGCCCGTTTCGCGACGCTCATGTCATACGCCGCTTGCGCCACTTTCAGCTTCGATGTCGCCTCGTCGTATTCCTGATCGGAGATCGACTTCTTCTGGTACAGGTCGTCCATACGCCGGAAAGTCGCCTGGGCGAAATCCAGGTTGGCCTTGGCGGATGCCATCGCATTGGTCACTTCCTGGCCCGCGTCGGCGGCCTCCTGCCGCGCGGCCTGCGCCTGCTTCCAGGACGCATCCAGATCGCGCGAATCGAGCGACACCAGCAACTCGCCCGCGCTCACTGTGTCGCCCACGTGCACCTTCACTTCGCGAACGTAACCCATCACTTTGCTCGAAATCACCGTGGAGGCGCGGGCGCGCACCGTGCCCACGGCTTCGGAGATCGATGGCCACTCGACAGCGGCCGCGGCCACCGTGTTCGCCGGCACGGGTTGCGACACGATGGCTTCGGCCTTGCGGGGCGCCTCGTGGCACGCCCCCAGCAGGAAGCACGCTGCCACGGTGGCGGCGAGAGGTTTACTTGAGAGCATCGGAGTCTCCTGATAGGGTTCCCGCGGCCAGCTCCAGCGCTGTCGCGGCCACGCGCTGCTGGTAAATCGCTTCCAGACGGTTGGTCTGGGTCTCGAGCGTGGCGGTTTCGTTTCTAAGCAGCTCGGTCACCGTGGTGAGCCCGGCCTGATAGCGGTTGCGCGTTATCCGCAGGCTTTCCTCGGCCTGCGCCACGGCGGCTTCGGCCACGCCGATGCGTTCCTGGGCGGCTTGCCAGTCCGCGTAAGCGCGCCGGACTTGAAGCTCAACGCCCGACTCAGTCTGTTTCTGCTCGGCCCGCGCGGCGGCGATGCGCTGCTCGGCTTCTTCGCGGCGAGAGCGGTCCGCGAAACCGTTGAACACGTTCCAATCCAGCGACGCGGCGAAAAGCCAGTTCGCGCCGCCTTTGGTCGCGAATGTCTGCCGGTCACCTTCGAATGCGCCGCGCACGGAAACCCGCGGAAACAGCGCCGAACGCGCCGCCGCCGATTCCGCTTCAGTGACGCTCACCGCCAAGGCCGCCTGGCGCGCTTCCGCCCGGTCCCGGACGGAGGTTTTCTCTAGCCCTGCCAAATCGGCGCTGTTCAGCTTCGCCGCGTTCAGGGGCGTGGATAGGTCGTGCGTTGCATCCAGCGGCTGCCCCAGCGCGTCATCGAGCGCCGCCTGCGCCGTGTTGACGGCGTAGCGCGCCTGAATCTCCCGCTCCCGCATGTCCGCCCAATGTACGCGGACTGACAATACATCGGCGTCGGTGGACATGCCGGCTCGGCGCACCGTTTGTGCGGTGGTCAGATCAGCCTCAGCCGACTGAACCGCTTCAAGTGCCACGGCCAGGCGTTCCTTGGCGAGCATTGCGCCAAAATACGCACCGGCCACTCCCGCGATGACATTCATGCGCGCCCGCCGCTCATCCTCGGCCGCGATCTGGCTGCCGAGCCGCGCCGCGCGTACTTGCGATTGGGTGGCGCCTGCGTCGAACACCGTTTGGCGGACGCTCACCTGCGACTGGAAGTTGTTGAGAAAGTTGGGCCGATTCAGCGTTCCCAACGCGAAATTGTTCTCGCTGAACTGGTGCTGCTCCAGCAGCGAACCAAACACAAAAACCGGATTATCGCTGCGAGTAATCGATTCCGAGTAGTTGAGCTTAGGGAGGTATCCGCTGCGTGCGCCCTCAATCCGGGCATCGGCGGCGCGTTTGGAGGCCGCGCTGGCCTCGATGGCCGGATGCTTCTTCAGGCCAACCTGTACGGCGTCCGCAAGTGATAGAGCGGACTGGGCTAAAAGCGTCTGCCCTGCGGCCAGCAGAAGGACGGCTGTAAGTCTCATTTACCAGCCGAGATGCAAACGTCGGGCCAGCGTGACAGGCCGTCTGGCGCCAATAACCGATTACCGCTACCATTGCACGCCGGGATACGGGCTTCCAATTCGCTCGGCGCGATAAATCGGCGTTCCGATCGTCTCCATCTCCCAGATTTCCTGGGGCGCTGGACCAGGTGTCAGCTCCATCACCGTAGAGTCCATCCCGGGTTTGCCGTGATTGCCCTCCGAACTCAGCGTGGCCTCGATGCTCCCATCCGGCCAGACGTCCGTGCCGCCGCCCCAGTTGGAATATTCATCGGGCGGAAGAACTTTGCGCGCCACGATCTTCGTGGTCATGGCACGTTCATCGACCTCGAAGACCGGTATCGTGGTGTAGCACGGGACGCCGCCGGCTGTCCCCGAGCCAGGATCCACACACCGGCCTCCACGTGCGGTCGGACGGTTGTCGCCGTTGTCGACCATCGTGAGGTAAAAGACGCCCGCGCTTCGGGCGCCGAGTATGGACGGGAGGTGCTGTGCATATTGCCAGTCTTCCGGGTCCCGTCCATTGAGCAGCCGAAAGTCGCCGCCCGCCCCCAGCCGCCACAGTACCTTGCCAGTGCCGGACCCGTTGCGGTAGTCAATCTTGATGATCCAGCTCTGATGACGCATCGACAGCAGGAGATTGCCATCATCCGGGGTATAGATGACGGCGTTCGAATGAGTCCAGTCCGGAGACCACATCGGCCGGCGATTTATGTCCAGATGGTCAAATGTGCTCCAGGTCCAGACCGGGTTCAAATTGTTGTCCAGATCGATCAGGACGTCGCCGAAGATGTCTGTTTGCCCCTGATCGGGATCGCTGCCGGGCCGGAATTGATTGGCAATCACAATCCAGTGCCCGTTGGGCAGAACTTCTACATCATGATGAAAGTTCTGCAATTGCAACTCCCGGTGGCCGGAGGCGTGCAGTTTTTCGTTCAGCTGCTCAGCCGTGATTTGCCGGACGGTTTCGCCGGCGAGATTGATCTCGCGCACGAAGGAAAAAGTCCCTTCCGGTGAGGGGCCCGATAAGAGGGACTGAGACGAAAGACCGTACAACAGAAGCAAGTCGCCATTAGGCAGAAGCTTCACCGGGTTGATAAAGCCAACATCCGAAGCCGAGGCGATGCGCGACATCTGGACGGTGCCGGCTTCACGCTGTGCCGTCTTAGCGAGTGCATCCCGCAACGGACCCGAACGCAATTTCCAGCCGAACCAACCGGCTATGCGGCTCAGCGCGCGCTCTCTCCGCCGCAGCGACACGATCTCGCGCATCGCTTGCCGCTCAGGGACTTCGTACGACCACAAGATTCTGCCCTTCAAGTCCACGATCGCGATCTGCGATTTTACCCCCGTGCTTGAATTCAAGAGTTCGAGTCCGGCCTCCCTGCCGGCCCGCCCGCGCGGAGAGCTTTGGATGCGCCAGTCCCGCATCCGCAGGGGCAAGGGAGCCGTATGAAACACATGATCCGTGTCTTGTACTATCGTGCCGTCGGCGAAATGGATCCTGGCTCGCATGTGGTAGGTGGCGTCGGCAAGCATCCCCGCAACGAAGATTCGCACCGGAGCGTTGCCATCGGCGTGACGGCTCCAGGTCCGTAAGCCATAGCGTTCGTCCAGACCGAAGTCGATCGTTACCTCGGATGGAGAGCGCGGTGTGATGGAGTAGACCGCGACTTGGGGATTGTCTGTAGCTTCGACCAGGCCTTCATCCAGGCGATGTGCACGCGACTTCAGCGCCCTTACGTGTCCGCATCCGCCCGGCAGAAGCAGTGCAAGAACCGTTCCGGCGATTTTGAACCGGCTATTCACGCAAGCTCGCAACCAGCTCGTCGAACGCGTTCGGCTTTACACGATCGTGGGAGCGAAACGTCCAGAATCAGGGTTGACGGCGCGGTCAGTCCGGAGGTTGCGAGGTTAGTTGCAAAGTTTTGTCAATGCCGCCTCGTAGCGGTCGGTGACCGCGTCCCAGCTATAGCGCTCGCCGACCCGCTCCATCGCCCGGCGGCTCAGTTCGGAGCGTTGGGCGTCTGTCATGGCCAGAACTTCGGCCAGCTTTTCAGCCAGGTTGCCGGCTTCAAACGGGATACCGGCGCTGCCGGCAACCTCGGTGTTTTCCGGCGTGTTCAAGAACAGCACCACCGCGCCGCGGCCCATCGCCTCGATCAGCGCCGGATGCGTGCCGCCGACTTCGGTGGCATGAATGTACGCGAAGCAGTGCGACTGCAATTCGTGATAGCCCGCGCCATAGATCGCGCCCGGCATCACGACCCGGCGGTCGCGGGTGTCGCGCACGCGCCGGATGTATTCGGCGGCATAGGGCGCATCGCCGATGAGCACCAGCTTCTTCGGCGTCGCCACTTTCTCGAAGGCCTCGCGCACCAGCAACGCGTTGTTCTCCGGTTCCATGCGGCTGACGTACAGAAAATACTCGCCGCGTTCCAGGCCCAGCTGTTGCAACACCTCATCGCCGGAGACTTTACCGAGTTCCGCGCCGTAGGGAATAAATTCCGACCGCTTTTTGTAGCGCTCCAGATAGTATTCGGCAATCTTATCCGCGTCCGTCACAATGGCGCTGGGGCAAAAAGTTGCGAGCCATTCCGACACCAGATACCACGCGCGCGCGAGCCGGTTCCACTTCTTGCGTTTGCGTTCCAGGCCATCGACGTTCAGCACGCTGGGCATGCCGAAAAGGCGCGGCCAGAAGGTGAAGATCGCGTTGGCGGCGTTGCAATACAGCGCGGCGTCGGAGCGGTGAAAGATCAAATGCAGCGTGCAGAAGAACGTGTGGACGATGGTGTCGAAATACTTGTGCCGCCAGGTTGGTAAGTAAATCAGCGCGACGCCGCGATAGGTGGGTTCCACATGGCGCTCGCGGCAATACACCGTGACGCGGTGCCCGCGCGCTACCAGGCGCGTGGAAAGCTCTTCGGCGAACGTTTCAAACCCGCCGTAGCGGGCCGGGATCCCCCGCGTCCCGAGAATCGCAATCCGCGCCGCGTTCCGCCTCCGCCTGCTTCCTACTGCCTTCCGCCTACTGCTTTGGACCGGGCCAGCGCCCGCCCGGCCGCCTTCGATTTAGCAGCCGGCCGGCTCACCGGATCGTAGCGGAACCAGCGGGCGATATACTCATCATCCACGCGCTTGCGGCTCATAATGGCGCGCCGCTTGGCCATCACGCGCTTCCAATTCCGGATTACGTACCAAAAGGCCTTGAGCGAGGTTTGTTCGCGCAACAGGCAGCAGGATACCACGACAATGTCGCGCATCGTGATGGAGAACCAGTTGCGCCGGTACAAATCGCCGGTAATATTCTTCATGCGCATCAGGAAGCGGTTCTTCACCGAGTGCATGTTGATCACCGGCGGCAAGGCGCGGCGGTTGCCGGGCAGCACGTTACGCACGTGATAACCCCGCGCGTGCGGCGTATAAATGCAGCGCCAGCCCATCAGCTGCGCGCGCCAAGCGACGTCGGCGTCTTCCCGGTACACGAAGAAATCCGGATCGAAGAATTCGTCCTCCACCGAGATATCGTCGATCATCCGCCGGCGGTACAGCGCCGCCGCCGCGGTGGCGCCGAATACGAATTCGTGGTTGAGGTAATGCCCGTTATCCACTTCCTGGCTGCCGCGGTCCAGATGGCGCAGCATAGGCGTGAAGTAAATGCCGGTGGAATCCACCAGCGGCTTCTCCGGCAGGTCGAAGCTGGCGCGGATCGCCAGCAGCTTTCCGCACACCGTGCCGATTTTCGGGTCGAATTGCCCGGCGTCCACCAGCGCCTGAATGAAGTTGGGCAGCAGCAGGACATCCGGGTTCAGCGTCAGGACCCACTCTCCGGTGCTGAGTGCGATGGCTTGATTCTGCGCGCTGGCGAATCCGACGTTTTCGTCGTTGTAGATGACCTGGCAGCGATCCTCGAACTGCTCCAGGATGTCCACCGTACCGTCCGTCGAGGCGTTGTCGACGATTATGATTTCCTTACCGGTGTAACGCTGCGCCAGCACAGACTCCAGACATCGCTTAATAAACCGGCCGCTGTTGTAAGTGACGATTGTTACAGAAACCCGATCGGTAATCGGCATGTATGTGGGTCGTGTCTCGATTCTATGATTTGTAAACCTGTCTTACCCTACGGCCTTGCTACAGCTGCTGAAACTGCTCAGTTCACCGACACGGCCGGAGATCAGACTGCGTCCCGCGAGCCGACCTATATTCGCGTAGACCTTCACTGGTCTGAAACTTCTTCGCCGCACCATCTCCACGGCGGTTCGAAACACGGAACCTAGCAACACTGCCGCGCTCACCCCGCGATAAGAGTACGAGCGAAAGTGCTTCGAGGCGTACTTTAGCAGGCTAACATACCAATACACCTCCCGGCAGGACCACTCCAGGCCTGCAATACTGTGGCCACCCTGATGACGCGCAGTAACTTGCGGGACATATTGAATTTTCAGGCCCAAATCGCGCGCGCGGCGGCAAAAATCCACATCTTCGAACCACAGCGGCTGGAAGCGTGTGTCAAAACCCCCCAACCGGTGCCACACTTCGCGACGGAACATCAGGAAGGCGCCGGCCGGCTGCTCCACCTCGCCCGGCGCCGCGAGGTCCACATCCAGGCAGCGGTAGCGGCGGTTGACCGGCGTCCAGGGCAGCAGGCGATTCAGTCCGAGCACTTCGAAAATCAAGGTCAGCGGCGTGGGAAAACGGCGCAGCGTGAAACCCGCCTGGGCCCGTCCGCGTTCGTCCACCAGGCGGCCCGCGGCCAAACCCACGCCCGGCCGGCTACAAGCAGATTCTAATGGGTCAATGCCGCCTTCCAGCTCCGTATCCGGGTTTAACAGCAGGACTAACTCCGTGTCGAGAGCCGCCACCCCCTGGTTGACGGCTTGCGCAAACCCACAGTTCCGGGAGTTTGCGATCAATTTCACGCCCGCTCTCTGCTGTACCGTTTCACAAGTCGCGTCGTGCGACTTATTATCTACAACCACAACCTGCAGACGGCCGCACGAGTCCAGGCAGCGACCGATCACCTGCGCCGAGTTGTAAGTGACGACGACGACTCCGGTACGGCTCATGTTAAGGCAAAGTACAGTCTCCAGTACAGATCGAAGCCTGTCAAACGCTGCAGTTCCCGAATCTCGCTCTCGCTTTCCTCGAGCACGGCAGCGAAACCGGCCTGGTGTTCGCCGCGCAGTTGTCCGAAACGGCGCATTCCCTCCAGCTTGCCTGTCAGATAGGCCACAAAACAACCGTGCAGCAGAGCGGTAAGTCCCCATAATGTCTGAGCGATGAATACGGGCCAGCCATAGCGTGAGATCCATTTAGCCGGATAGTGTTTCGCCACTAAGAACAATTGGTTACGAGAAATCCTATGAACCGTAGCGGGATGCCACCGGCCCAACGTGGCGCTGCCGCGGTGGTGAGCGACTGCTTCCGGCACGTACAGGCCCCCGAACCCCGCCGCGGCCGCGCGGATGCCAAAGTCGACATCCTCTAAGTAGGATTCGAAGCGCTCGTCCAGAAGCCCGACTCGCTCAAACAGCTGAGCGCGGAACAGGGCGGCGGTGAACGGAGGAAACCGGATTTCGCGGCCCCGGTTCCACACCGGCGAATCCGGCCGTCCGTGCCCGCAGCGCCAGGCGCAGGCGCCCCGCGAAAGGGCGTCGAAACAGCCCTCGATGCGGCCGGGCGCCGCGGCGTCCAGCAGCTTGCCGGTGGCGAACCAGGCCGCGCCCGCCCCGGCGCGCTCCATCAGGATGGCGAGCCAATTCTCCGGAAGCGATACGTCGTTATTCAAAATTCCGATCCACTCCGTGTCCGCCGCTCGGATCCCATGGTTCACCGCGGCCGCGAATCCGGCGTTGGTTCCCAGCGCGATCACTTCGGCGCCCGCTTGCCGCGCCACTTCCACCGAACCATCCGTACTGCCGTCATCCACCACGATCACACGCTCAATCGGATGCGTTTGCCGTTCGAGATCGCGCAACACGTTTGCCAGAAGTCCGGCCCCGTTCCAGTTCGGAATGATCATCGTCACGCGATGCATGGCAGCCACCGGCTCACTGGCGCGGGCGCCCGGGAAAGCGCTTCTTCACCAGGAACCACAGATTGTAGAAACCGTCGCGCCAGGGATTGAGCTTGATTTCCCCCATGCGCGACGTATACAGGATAGAGATCTCGGCGAAGCGGATGCGCGGGTTCTTCAGCGCCTCGATCTTGATCTCCTCGGAAAACGCCATGCTGTTCGACTCCAGGTGCATGTCCTTCAGAATGGAGCGGCGGAAAACCCACATGCCGGACTGCGAATCGCGCACCCAGCGGAAATACAGGATCGACATCGCCAGCGACAAAATCCAGTTGCCCACCTTGTGTTTGAAGCTCATCGCGCGTGGATCCCGCACCGGGAAGCGCGATGCGTTCAGAAAGTCGACATCCAGGTGCAGCAGCGCCTCGAGTAAGTACGAAATCGCGTCCGGCGGATAGCTGTGATCGCCGTCCAGCGTGATGATGATGTCGCCGGTGGCGTCGGCGAATCCGCGCTTGTAGCTGCGGCCATAGCCGCGAACGGGCTCCCGGATCACTTCGGCTCCGAACGACCGCGCCACGTCCGACGTGCGGTCCGTCGATCCGTTGTCCACCACGATTACCTGGTCCACAAAATCCGGCATGCGCCGGAGCACCTGCTCGATACCCTGCTCCTCGTTCAGACAGGGAGTGATTACGGTAATCCGCTGCGATTTATACACGATAGGGCTGGGCGCCGGCCCGGTTGCGGTTCCTTGGTCGCTCGGCGGCGCTGGTACCATATTCTCATGAAGTTGTTTTCCCTCCTGGCACTCGGCGCGGCGCTCACCCTGGCCGCCGCGAATTCGCAACTCCATCAGATAAACCGCGTGTACATCCTGGCGATGGGCAGCGGCATGGATCAGTACTTCGCCGACCAGCTCACCAAATTGCACGTCTTCGAGGTGGTGACGGATCCGCAGAAGGCCGACGCGATTCTGACCGACCACGTGGGGCAGGCTTTCGAAAGCCAGCTCAAGGATCTGTATCCCCCGCCCAAACCCCCGGTGGAAGCCAAGCAGAAGGACGACGCGAGCGATGCGGATAGCAGCACGCCGAAGAGCAAGGACAAGCTCAACGATGTCGATTTGAGCGGCGCGGCGCATATATCGACGTTCGGCCGCGGCAAAGGCACCTTCTTTCTCGTGGATCGCGGCACCCGCGCGGTCTTATGGTCAGCCTACCAGCGGCCCAAGGACACCACTCCCGGCGAGTTGGAAAAAACCGCCGAAAAAGTCGTGAAGCAGCTGCGGAACGATCTGACCGATAAGCCGGAAAAGAAGACCGACGAGTAGCTAGTCGGTATCCATGCCGGCCTTCTTCAGCATCTTCCTCAACTCGGCGAAGCCCTGATCGCCTTCCGCCGCCGAGGTCAGGGTACCGTCCGGGGCGATCACAATATACGTGGGGAAAATCCCAACTTCATACGGGCGCGGCATGTCGTTCTCCGTCGTCAGCACGATCGGGTAGCCGTGGGGATGCTCCTTGAGGAACTTCTCCACGATCGGCCGGTCCTCGCTGACCGAGATGCCGATAATCTGGAGGTTCTTGTCGCTGTATTTGCGATAGAGCTTGTCGAGCGACGGACCGTCCGCGCGGCAGGGAGGGCACCAGGTGGTCCAGAAATCCAGAAGCACGGTCTTGCCCCGGAAGGCCGACAAGGTCACTGGTTTGCCTTCCAGGTCCCGCACGGCGAGCTCCGGCGCCGGCTGGCCCGCCAGCTCCTTCTTGAGTCTGGCGACGTTCCACTTGGAAAGCTCTTTCACCTCGCGCATGTCGCCGGATGGACGCTGGAAGAGGCTCGCGTCGGCCGTTCCGCCATAGGTCAGCCGCTTCAGCACGTACACGGTGTCGGCCTGATAGGCCATCCGCCCGTTGTCGATCGAGAGCACCGTCCGGCACGAAATCAGCAAGCCGTTTTCCGTGTCCAGCATCATGCGCTCGACGCCTTGCAATACCCTGGTGATGTTGCTGCCCGCGCTCAGGCGCTCGACGCCACCCTTGAGGGGCACTTCGAGAATCACACAGGTGTGATCGCTACCTTCCAGGCCGCAAGGCCGCCGTTCCACCTCCAGCGCTTTCGACCAATCGGGATTGCTCAGCTCGTATGCCGATGGAACGGGATCCTCGTTCTTGGACGGGCGCTTCAGCCGCACATATTCTTGCTCTCCCGCTTCCAGCAGAAAAAAGTCCTGGCCGTCGAAGATCCGGATGCGCTCGCCTGACCCCGAGCGCGTGCTCTCACGCCAGCGCTCTGCGGATTCATCCACGAAGCTCTGCCATTTCGAGCTTTGATCGCCGCGGGCGAGTTTGAAGGTGCGCGAAACCTCGAACTCTTCGTGGAAGGTCGATAGCTTCTGCCGTTTGGCCTGCAGTTGGTTCCACAATGCAGCGGCGGGGTTTGAGGCGCCGGCTGCCAGCGAGGCGGACAAAATTGCAAATAACGCGAGAAAGCGCATGAGTTCGCCGTCTCCCGATTGTATATCAGTTGATTCCTGCCTCTATTTCACGCGCCCTTTGAATCCCTGCGCCTGCATGGGGATTTTGTAAACCGTCATCGCCACGTTGCGCACGCCCGGGGGCGTGGTGATGTTTTGCCCGTCCGGACCGACCGCGCCCATGCAAGCCACATACAGGGTTTTCTTCCCCGGGCCGGAGAACGCCACGCTGATGGCGTTGCGCGGCGTGGGAATCAGGCCCAGATATTTGCCGTCCGGACCGAGAACCTGAACGCCGGAAGGAGTGGTCACGTACAGGCGGCCGGCCGCGTCGATCTCCATCCCGTCGCCATTGCCGCCGCCTTCCAGCTTGCCGAATTCGCGCTCATTGCGCGCCGTGCCGTCAGGCTGCAGGTCGAACTCCACGATCCCCGGTCCGTTGGTGATGTAGAGTATCTTGTCATTGCGGCTGAGCATAATGCCGTTGGTGCGCAGGTCTTGGCCAAAGGCAGTCACCTTGCCGCCGGGGCTCACATGGAACGCAGCGCCGCTGGTGAAGAAAATGTTGCCGTGCCTGTCGGCGACCAGATCATTGACGCGCCCTAATCCTTTACCGTCGACGCTATCGGCGATCACCTTGCGCTCGGGCGTCAGCACCGCGACATCGGTCGGCTCCTTGCAGTCTCCCGGCTTGGTTCCCATGTGCCCGCCGGGATCGGTGCAGGTGCGCTCCACCACGAATATCTCGCCTTTCGGTCCGATTGCGATCGCACCCGGCCCGTGCGGGTTGGTCAAGTAAACGGAGAATTTGTCATTCTTGTCGAGCCGGTTGATTTGATTGCTCTGCTCCTGCGCGAACAGAATGCCGCCCTCGAAGCCCACGATGCCGTCGGCGGTTTGCGTGCCGTGCCAGGCTTCGGTCCATTTCACGCCCGCGGCAATCACGCCCGGAATGGCCGTGATGGTGACTTCCTTGGCGGGCCCGGGCTGCGGAAAATTCCTGGGCTGCTGCGCGGACAGCAGCTGGAGCGGGAGAGCGGCAAGGACGGCCAGCGATATGCGGGACATGTCTGATGTTATACCGCGTTATTCGTAGCGCAGGGCAGTGGACGGGTCCACTTGAACGGCGCGCCGGGCGGGAATGAAACTGGCGAGCGCGGCCCCAACTGCGAGGGTCGACATCGCCACGCCGATCGTCACCACATCCACGGGCGTTACACCGTAGAGCAGCGACGCGAGCATCCGCCCCGCCGCCAGCCAGACGACGAAACCGCCCGCCAGTCCCAACGCGACCGGCGCCAGGGATTGCCGCAGAACCATGCGCAAAACATCCGAACCGCGCGCGCCCAGAGCCATGCGAATGCCCATCTCATTGGTGCGCACCGTCACCGAGTAGGAAACGACGCCGTAGATGCCCAGGCTGGCGAGCAGCAGCCCCGCCACGGCAAACAACAGAATCAGGCTCGTCTCGAAGCGCTGCTGCGCGACGGAATCGTCCAGAATCTGTTCCATCGTGCGAAAGGGCGGAACCGGCAATTGCGAATCGAGATGGTGAATCGCCGCACGGATGGAGCCGGTCACGGCGAGCGGGCTGGCAGCGGTTCGCACCGCCAGCGAAAAACCGCGCCGCATATCGTCTTCCCAGTAAGGAATGTAGACCGTTTCCGACGGCGCTTTCTCGAGCCCCGCGCCCTTCACATCGCCCACCACACCGGCCACGGTGAGCAATGGGTTGTGTTGGTCGTCGCCGACCTGGAAACGCTTGCCGATCGGCTGCTGCCCCGGCCAGAGCTTTCGCGCGGCCAGCGCGGAGACAACCACAAGGTTCCTGGCGCGGTCGGTGTTTTCGAAGACCCGGCCTTCGAGCAAGGAGATGCCCATGGTCCGGAAGTAGTCGGGGTTGACGTCGCGAATATCGGCCAGCGGCCGCGCCATGAGCGGAACTTTGGTTCCCTCCAGCGTGATCAGGTTGTCGCTTCCTTCCCCGCTCAACGGCAACATGTTGGAAATGCCTACAGACATGACGCCGGGCAGCGGGCGTACCGCGTCCAGCAGCGACTCGGCGAAGCGCGCCCGCTGGGCCACATCCGCATAGCGCGTGGCGGGCAGATCCACATCCACCGTGACGATCCGCTGAACCGCGAATCCTTTGTCGCTGGAAAGCAGCTTCGCGTAGCTGCGCAGCAGCAGACCCCCGGCGATCAGGCACAGCGTGCTGAGCCCCACCTCCAGGCTCACCAGCAGCGACCGCAGCCTGGCTGCGCCGCGCCCTTCCGTGTTCCCGCGCGCCCCCGATTGCAGCGCTTCCTGGGGATCGGTTGGCGCGAAGCGCAACGCGGGCAGCAGGCCGCAAGCCAGACCGGTGAAAAGAGAAATCGCCGTCGCGAAGAAGAGGACCGGAAGGTCGAGATGCACCTCATTGAGACGCGGCAGATTCGCCGGCGCGTGCGCCAGGATCGCCCCCAGCGCGTCGTAGGCGAGGAGCACTCCCAACACGCCGCCGATTCCTCCGAGCAGCAGGCTTTCGGCAAGCAGCTGCCGCACCAGACGCCATTTCCCCGCCCCCAGCGCCGAGCGGATCGCGAGTTCGCGTCTGCGCGACGCGGTGCGCGCCAAGAGCAGGTTCGCGATGTTCACGCAGCCGATCAGCAGCACCAGCCCCACCGCCGCCAGCACCAGTTGCAAGCCGCTCCGCGACCGGCTGGTGATTTGATCGTGCAGCGGAACCAACGCAGCCTGGAATTCAATCTTCTCCGGCGCCTGCCGCGCCAGCCGTGCCTGCGCCGCGTTCAGCTCATCCCGCGCCTGGCCAAGCGAAACACCCGCGCGCAGCCGCGCGATGCAGGCGAAGTTGAAGTCGCCCAACGGGTCCAGCTCCTGCGGCCGGAGCGCAAACGGCTTCCACAAGTCCGGCGCTTGTTCGGCCACGTCCATCGCGAAAAGCTGGCTGAGTTTCGGGAAATGAAAGTCCGGGGAAAGTACGCCGACGACGCGGTACGGCCGCCCGTTGAGCTGAATCCGGCTGCCGAGAATTTTTGGATCGGAAGCGAAGCGCCGCTGCCAGAACGCATGGCTCAGCACCACCACGTCATCGCGGCCGGGCTGGTCTTCTTCGTCCAGGAACGTGCGGCCCAGTTGCACGCGCGCCTGAAGCATGGGAAACAGACTGGGAGAGACGCGCGCCGCCGCCAAGCGCTCCGGCTCTCCCGCGCCAGTCAGATTCAGCGTGATGCCGCTGATCAGCGCGATTTGTCCGAACGCATGCACGTTCCTGCGCCAGTCCTCAAAGTGCATCGCGTTCACCGGCAACCGGGGCGCGATGCGGCTGAACTTGGGCACGATTTCGTGGACCGCCACCAGCCGCGATTCGTCGCCATAACCCAGCGGCCGCAGCAGGATGCCGTTGAAGACGCTGAAAATCGCCGTGTTCGCGCCGATACCCAACGCGAGCGTGGCGATCGCAACCGCGCTGAGTCCCGGATCGCGCCGCAGTACGGCTACGGCAGAGCGTAGATCCCCCATCGATTCCTCCTCATCAGCCTGCTAGATGGACGTACGCTCCGCGCGGCCGCCAGGTTCAACCGATTAGTCTTTGAAGATGATTCCGAACAGGCCCTTGTGGTTAAACCGCCGCACATCCGGCGTGATGGGTTCGGCTTCACAAATCATGAACTGATCGGACGGCATGCCTCGGGTAAAAAGCGGGAAGGCATGATTGACATCGACGTCGTCCACCACGATGGCGCCCCCCGGGCGAACCGCCGCCCAGGCGCGCTCCAGCTCAAAAAGAACGTTGCGCTGGCTGTGCAGGCTGTCGTGAATGAACAAGTCGATCCGGCCCAGTTGGGAAAGCAGACCGGGAAGGCGCCGCCGGCTCGAGCCGTTGATATAAGTCCAGCGGTCTTTATGACGGCTTCCCACCGCTACACCGACCTGCTTTCGCCAGTCCTCTTCCAAGGGTGGCAGATCGATGCTCCAAAGGTGGCCGTGCCCGTTCAGCGCCAGAGCGTCCAGAATGAATCGGGACGTGACACCGTGCGCCACACCGGTCTCCACCACGCGCTCCGGCTTTAAGTGCCGAACCAGACACCAAATCCCGCGGGTCAATCCGGCATCGCCGTCGTTGTAAGTACGGAAACTCCCCGGGCCCGCATGGATGCCTTCTGCTTCCAGTTCTTGAATCACCCGCGGCCAATGCTCCCGGAACTCCGCGCCCGACGGGCAAGGCCAATCGAGCCCCAAACGCCGGTGCAAACGGGGCTCCCATTCCGCGTCCGAATCATAAGGATTGGAAGCCGGCTTCCGGCCCGCGCGCCAATCCGCGTATTTCTCCTCGAATTTGATCCAGACTTCGACCGGATCGGCCGCGACGCTCGCGACCGCCGTCACTGGATGCTTCAGCAAGTATGACAAGGAGATGCCTGGCATCGTTTCCAACCTCCGCAGGGGATCTCATTATACTGCCAAGCACTCGCAATCGGGCCGCGGAATCCGGAAAAGAAACGTTTCCGGAGTACTAGAAGGCCTAGGAGGGCCGCTGCTCCCGTTTTTCCAGGACCACTGCATGGTAACTTTCGACGAGGCGCTCCACGAGCATCCGCATGTCGCGCGTGGCCATCACGTGTTCGCGCGCGCGGCAGGCCATTTGGCGCGCGGTTGCAGGGTCGCTGAACAGTTCCACGATGCGATCGGCGAACGCGGCCGGATCGTCGGCCAGCGCGCAGACCTCTCCGTCCTTTTCCGCCAGGCCTTCGGCGCCCAGGCGCGTCGACACAACCGGAATGCCCGCGGCGAACGCCTCCAGCAGCTTCACGCGCATTCCGGATCCGCTGAGAATCGGGCAAACGAAGACCGCGTAGCGCGCGAGCGGCTCGCGAACATCGTCGACGAACCCGCGCAGCTCGATGTTGTCCGGCAGGTGGGGCAAGGAGTGCCGCGGCGGCGGCTCCGCGCCTACGATCACCAGCCTCGCTTGGGGCGAGCGCTCCAACACCCGCGGCAGCACGTTGCGCGTGAACCACGCCAGGCCTTCCTGATTGGGCAGATGGCGGAAGCTGCCAAGAAAAAGCATCGTGTCCGGTTCGCGATCGCCCGGGCGGAACTCGTAGCGCTCCGTCGCGATGCCCGCGCGGTTATCGTCGATGCGGTCCTTGAGCTGAGGCAGGTAGGAAACGAGGTAACGCCGATTGTCCGGACTGCACACCTGGACGCGGTCGAAGCGCGGCAGCATCCGCAGCTCATAGCGCAGCGCACGCAGGTATTCGTAGGCGGCTTTCAGGCTCTTCACCCCGCCGCGCATTCCGCCGAGCCCGCGCGCGATGGATTGAAAGTAGATGTCGTGCTCGAACAGCAGGCACGCGAGCTGCCGAAAGTCGCACCAATATTGACTCAGCGATGTGTATTCGAGTTGGACCACGTCGACGTTGCGTAGATAGATCTCGCGATGCAGCAGCCACTCGAGATCCGGGTTGGCGCACTCGCGCACTGCGTTCGGCAGAATGGAGCCGAGCTGCTTCAGGTTGCCCTCGTTGCGCACCAGGTAGTCGACCGACGCGGCCACCTGCTCCAGTTCCTCATGGGGCGGCCGCTGCCAGGGGTAGTCGAGCAGAATCGCGAGGTGCAGCTCGGTGCGCGGAATCAGCTCCATGACGGTTTGATACATGAAGACGCCGCCACCGTGGATGGGCGGGCAGATCGGATAGGGCGAGACGAAGAGGACGCTCAGGCGCTCCGGATTTTTCGCCGTGACGGCGAAGCGGTCGCGGAAGTAGCCACCCAGGGGCCGCCGGAACGCCTCGGTATCGTCGATCGTGGCCAACGCCTGTGCCCGCGCGCGCGACGCCATCGCGGCCGGCAGTTGGCGAAACGCCCGCCAGAGTCCGGCAAAATTGCTGCGCTCCGGCGAATCGCCGAAGAACACGCCCACCAGAGCCCCGGCATAGGCGAAGAAGAAGTGCGAGCTGAGCCGCCGCCATTCGTGAATGTTCTTCCAGCAAAACAGGACGAAGTTTTTCTTCAGGACAGCGTCGATCTGCGCGGGCGTGAATCGCTTGCCGATGGTGCCGCGGTGTTCGTGGTACACGAGGCTGCGCGGTTGATACAGCACCCTCCAGCCGCGCTTCCACGCGAGGTACCCCAGGTCGGTGTCTTCCAAATAAAACGGCCGCAGCAGCTCATCGAATCCGCCGAGTTCGAGAAATTTCTGGCGATCGTACGCGCACGAGCCGCCGCCGCCATAGGCGCAAGGATAGAGCGATTGAATCGCCGGATCCGCGCGATGCCGCACGCGCAGCGCGCCGTTCTCCCACCAGGATTGTGTGAGGCCCGTCTCTTCGCGAATGCGGTTTGGATCGCTGAAGAAAATTTGGCAGGCCACCGAGAAGATCGTCTCGCCGGTGAAACCTTCGAGCAAGGGCGCGAGAAAGTCCGGCTCGACACGCATGTCGCTGTTCAGCAGCACGACGATGTCGTTTTTGGCCGCGCGAAAACCCTCGTTCGAGCCGCCGCCGAAGCCGAGATTGCGATCCAGCGCCAGCACTCGCACGGAAGGGAAGTTCTCGCGCACGAACTGCGCGCTGCCGTCTTCCGACCCGTTGTCCACCACGATCACTTCGTTGTCCGGATGGCCGGCCATGGCTTCGATGACCGATGGCAGGTACTTCGCCAGCAGATCGCGGCCGTTCCAATTGGGGATCACCACGCTCGCCGAGGCACCGGAGGGCCGGCGATCCGCGGGAAGCCGCTTCCTGCGAAAAAAGCCCGCGAGATCGGAGGCGGCAAGCGCCGCCATCGCGAATAAAAGAAGGAAGGGAAACAGAAGAACCTGCGGCAGTGACTTGACGAAGCGCCAGAGGATGGTGAGTAAGGTTCGCACCGCGTCAGGGCTTTTCTACTATGGGACCGAGCCCGACTGTTCGGCTCAACCTGAGCCAGCGCGACGAACGCACGATGTCCAATTGCGCGGCCAGGTGATCGCGCTGCGATTCGGCGGTCTGCGCCCACAGCGTGCGCTCGCGGACCGTGGCTTCGGCTGTGTCGAGCAGCTTTACGCAATCCGCCAATTCCTGGCATTTGGCGGCGAGCTCGGCCGATGTTTTGCGCGCCCACTCCGTCTTGATGCGGTCCTCTTCTTCCAGCCTGGCCAGCTGGGCTTGATAGCCGCGAGCCAGTTCCAGCGCTTCATTCTGCAAGGCCACGATGCGCTCGCCGGCGGCTTTCAAATCATCATTCAGCCGCGCGGCCCAACGATTGCGTTCCTCGAGTTCGTCCGTTTGACGGCGATACAGTGCGAGGACCGCGTTACGCTCCGCACTCATCTCTTGGAGCTGGTTCTCCAGCAACCGGATGTGCTGTTCGCGCTCGCGCAACAGATTGGCCGCGCTGGGGACATAGATAAAAGGTTTGGGGTCGGGCGGCGCCGAAAAGGAGCACAGGCCGATCAGGAAGTGCGCGTGCTCGGCGCGACCGCCCGAGTCAATGCGCGCCTCGGCGGTTTGGAATCCGACGGCCGGATGAAACGCGAAGGCCTCCACGCGGTTCTGCTCCACAATGCGGACGTGTTGGAAGACGCGCTCCAGCTCGCGTGAGAATTCCTCCGGCTCGAATTCATGCTCATGATAGGGATTGGGACCTGCGCCCCCGCGCGATTCCGCGTAGTAGCGTTTATTGGGCGATGAAACAATGAAGAGTCCGGAGTGCGTGAGTACACGCGCGCACTCGTTGAGAAAGGTTCGATAGTCCGCGAGATGCTCGATCACTTCGAACGCGACGATGAGATCGAAACTGTTTCCCGTAAACGGCATCGTCGTGCAGGACGACACGACGAAGCGGAGGCTCGGAAACAGATAGTTCGAGCGAGCGAAGGCGATGGCGTCGGCTGAGATATCCAGTCCCGTGACGCTGCCGGCCGACAGTGCCAGTTCCGCCGAACCATAACCCGTTCCGCACCCGGCGTCGAGAACGCGCTTGCGTTCGGTATAGCGGCGCGCGTAGGCGTAGCGCGCGACATGCTCGCTCCACAGATCGTCGGTCACCTGGCCGGGGATGACGCGCTCGCCGGTGAACTCAACCAACGTTCGGCTCCGCGTGGGACAAGGCCGCGGCGTGCTGGTCCAAGCGCCGGTTCACCTCGACGCGGCAGGGCAGGTGGACGTGCCCGTAGATCTGGCCTTCGGTGGGACTCATCTGAAGAACGATCGCGTTGTCGATCCAGTCGCAGGTGCGGTAGCTCTGCAGGGTTCCATCGGCGATGGCGGGCGAAAATGAGAAAGCCGATGGATACAGCTCGGGGAGCTGAAGGTGAAAATCGACAGTGTAGACATCGCCCGCCGACATGGGCGGAAGATCGTAGCCTTCGCGTGCGGTGTTCGTGCCGGCGAAATCGAGGCCGATGTGATTGCGCATCATGAAACCGACGATCGGCAGCGTGACGTTTTCATGCGCCCGCACGCTGATGCGAACGACGATGGATGACGACGGCTCCAGGATGTATACGGGCGAGCCTGCGGTGTCGAGCACGGCGATGCCCATGACTTCGGCGCGCCCGTCGCCGAAGCGGTGATCGATGTTAGGGATCGATTCGACGATTTCGGGCGCCCGCACCGGCGCGTGCTCGATGGTCTGCTCCTTTTGGTGTGCGGCTTTGAGATAAACGTTATCTTTTTCAGCCATCGCGGCCATATACTGGGTGACGACCGCGTCGGTTTCGCCGAGTGCGCGGACGCGGCCCGAATCAAGCCATAGAGCGCGGTCGCCGATGGCTTTCACTTCGGACACGGCGTGCGACACGAACAGAATCGTGATGCCCGCGGCGCGCAGCTCGTGCACTTTGCGCAGGCAACGCTGGCGGAAATAGATGTCGCCGACCGCGAGCGCTTCGTCAACCAGAAGGATTTCCGGATCCACATGAATCGCCACGGCGAAGGCCAGGCGGATGGCCATGCCGCTCGAATAGGTCTTCACCGGTTGATCGATGAACTCGCCGATTTCGGCGAATTCTTCGATGGATCGGAACTTTGCGTCGATCTCTTTCCGCGAGAGGCCCAGAATCGCGGCGTTGAGGTAGACATTCTGCCGTCCCGTGAACTCCGGATTGAAACCGGTGCCGAGTTCGAGCAGCGCCGCGACGCGTCCATTCACGTTGACTTCGCCGTGCGTGGGATATAGGATGCCGGCCACAATTTGCAGCAGGGTGCTCTTGCCGGAACCATTCTCACCCACGATGCAGAAGGTTTCACCGCGGAAGATCTCGAAGCTGACGTCCTGGAGGGCGCCGAAGTCTCGATGGAACGAGATCCGATTCAGGCAGAGCAGTTCTTTGAGCCGGGCGCTGGGGGAAGAGTATATCGGATAGCTTTTCGAGACACCCCGAAACTCAACGATGGGTCGCGGCACTAACTCGAATCTACTGGAGGGAAAAACCGACTGTCAAATAAAGGCCCTCATTGAGTTCGGGGCGGCCGCCAACCCCCGCTCTGCGGGCCCGGGCTTCTGGGATGCGGTGAAACCGCCGCTAGCCGGTGAGGCTAACTATTCTCACCCTGCTGTGTCTGCCCTAAGCCTCGCACGTCGAGGAAGCCGGTAGCCGCCCCGAAAGGCAATCGCTGTCTATAGGACCTCCTAGGTCACCCAACTTGGCTGAGCTAACTTCTTGCCCAACCCTCAATTATTAAGTAACTCTAATGTCACGAGGTGTCAAGGGATTTAATCGAAATTGTATACTTGACAAACCCATATTGAAAACAGGTGAGTTACGAATACTTTGTCAGGGGGTATAGTTCTGGCCTTCCTGCTTTCACTGGCTGATGCGGGGCGAACTCTTTCGCCTTGTGTTCGCCACAACATTTTGCTATGCTTTTGTTTCAGGCGGCGTATAGTTGTGGACTGGTACACTCATTCGTTTGGCTGGAGACTCGTATGCCGACGATGATAACTGGAACTAGACTTCGCGAATCGGTTGTGAACTCGACTTTCATTCATGGAGGAGATCCGGCGTGCGCGGAGGGCGTGAAATACGATTTTCGCATGAGTTCCAAAATCTTGAAGGGCAGTTTTGGACGGCCCATAGATGCCAACCAGTTGGCAGCATCGGAACGTGCCGGATTATTCGTAGAGCCTGGCGAGATGGTTTTCGTACTGACGGAGGAGCGCCTCACGCTACCCGCAAATATGTTCGCTGAGCTTAGCCCAAAGAGAAAGTTGAGCCACGCGGGCATTTTGGCAATTGGGGGATTCTGCATTGATCCGCGATATCCCGGCCATCTCCTGATCGGGCTGTTCAATCTCTCCTCGACGCGCTTCCCTTTGTTGCCCGGCAAGAAGGTGATTGCAGCTACGTTTTATGAACTGACTGGTGATGAGTTATCGGATTTCCCATTGCCGGAATCCGCAGTTGACGATTTTCCAGATGAACTCATCGTGGTCATGCAGAAGTATAGTCCTTTGGCTGTTCAGTCTGTTCAGGAAAGCGTGGACAAACTGCGTGGAGAGCTTGATGCGATCCGGGAAGACATTAGATCGCACAGCGACTGGTACCGCCGCTTTGAGCAATCTTTGGAGCATCATGACAGACAGATCGGTCAATTGCTTCAAGGGCTGTCTGATGAAAAGTCTGCGCGAACCACTGGCGAGGATAAGTTGGGGACTACGTTGGCGAAAATAGATCGCACCCTAACATGGCTGAAGGGTGCCGCTTGGGTCGCTGCTGGTCTAGTCACGCTAGTAGGAATCCCAGTCTTTGTCGCCTGGCTCCTTAAAACGCTAGGGATCATTAAGTAGCTCGGCGTCTCTGCGCTAGTGGGACAATGAGACTATGGACTGCCCTGATTGCAGAAGCCATGAGCGCCGAATCAAAGGCGCGAAAGAGAATTGGAATCGGAAGATGCGGGATTATGCCGAGGCGCCTACAACTTCCGCGCAGCAAGCGCTTAGCGTTGCGCTTCATCAGGCCGAGCTCTACGTAACTGAAGTTGAGGTAGCGCGAAACTCCCATCTGCGAACCCACAACCGGCGCTAGTTGCTTCGTTTATCCTGCTGCTTCGCCGCCTTCTGCTTTCCCTTCTTCGCTGTCTTCGGCTCCGGCTTCATCTTCAGTATGTCCGTCACCGCT
>DATJNO010000072.1:0-64394 GCA_035508055.1 Bryobacteraceae bacterium
GCGTTTGCCCAACGCCGGTTTTGTGCTGATCAAGTGCTGGATATCCTTGTTGTTTTCGCTGCAGGAATACTCGATCAGTTCCGGCAGCTTCGGGTTCAGCTGCAAAGGTTTGAATACGCGGGAGAGAACCCAGGGCTTGGAGTACATGACCGGGTCGTCCACTGTGCTCTTTTGCTGCTGGCGCTCTTCTGGAGTTTCTCGTCGCGGCTGATCTGGCTCTATCGCACCTGCGGGCGAGCCTGTTCGCACAACGTCGCACTTTCTCTTACTCCGCGCTCCCTTTGACGGCCCGCGTACTGAAAATTGTGGTATTTTTCCTGATGCTTGCCGCTTTACTGAGTGAGTGGGGCTACAACACATCCACCATTCTCGCCGGACTCGGTGTCGGCGGGATCGCTATCGCGCTTGCCGCTAAGGCAACCGTCGTCTCCGTCCCGAACGGCCAGCTCTCCACCATGACGATTGAAAACTTTGCGAAACGCGACAAAATGATGTTTTCATATGTTGCTGAACCTGAGACGCGACGCCAGGCCGTCTCAAGTGCGGGCGCTGCTACAATCCGTAACCCGGCTGCTGAGAGAGCACAACCAAGTGGAAGCCGGCGCTTGTCCTGTACATTTCGTGGGCGTGGGGACCTATTCGCTGGACGTAGACATTTTCGTCTACATCCTGACTTCGGATGACAATGAGTTCGCGGAGATACGGCAGGATCTGCTGCTAAATATCCTGGACGCGGTTGACGCAGTGGGCACATCTTTGGCGCTGCCTACGCAGGCCAGCATCAATTATTCGTACTCGCGCCCCGGCGATCAGCCATCGGCTCCCGCGGTCCAGCGTCAGGTCCGGGAGGCAGAAAATCGAAACTCGGACAGGTGAATGGCTTCAAAAAGCTCACGCGCACCCTGCCGCAACCGGGAGGCTTCTTCCGTGGGATTTGCCGGAATCGCGTCCAGATGTTGCCTCGCGGCGGTGTACGCGAGAGTTGCCTTGTCGATTAGTTGGGAGGCGTGCGAATAATCGCCGCTCCTGCACTCGGCATCCGCCAGGCGCAAGAACCCCAGGGCGATTTCAATATCCGTTTGCAAACGGACCAGGCAGGCCCGCTTGTCCTCTCTCCGGGCGCTTAAATTCTCAGCAGGTTGGTTCATGTTCCTTCTATGGCTTGGGTCTCGATCACATCATCTGCCCTTCCCAAGTAACCCGGCTGTCACACAGCGGCTTAGCATCAGCGGCTAGCGTTTGGCAGCAGCCCGGCGGGCGCGGAACAGCCGGATGCGCACAGCGGTCTCGGTCGAACCCTGTGCGGTCGCGATTTCACGAACTGTGTAGCCCTCGATATAGTGGCGTTGCAAAAGGAGTCTGTCAGTCTCCTTGCAGATTTTCAGCACGTCTTGAGCGTCGATTGCCGCGAGATTGGGAACATCGCTCACGTCGAGGGCCGCGGTGAGGGAGGGCCGGTGGCGGAGACTGGTGAGGTGCATATTCAGGGCAATGGAATTCAACCACGTCATCAGATAACGGCTGTCGCGCAATTGACTTACCTTTTCCCAGCCCTTGACCCATGCTCCTTGAGCCGTTTCCTCGGCGGATTCACAGGAAAGCCCTCGCGAGACCAGGAAGCGCACGGTCCGGCCAAATCCTCTCTCGTAGGCGATTCCATATTCTTCCCTAGTCATTTTGCGTTGGTAGAAGGCGCTACAGTTTTTCCCTTACTGGCTTGCAATTGAATTTCCAGGTCTGGAAATGAGCGCAGAGCAGCCGATTCAGTATTCTTCCTGAATGTACTTAGGTGAGAGCCGGCACAGAAAGGTGAATAATCTACATCCCATAGAGATTACATTGCACGGTAGCCGCAGTCGAGTTATACGAAAAAGGTCTTATGCCGGTGAAGGAAGGAAGGAATAAACTTCTAACCTTTAGATAACGTTGTGAGCCTGCAGGCGGCTAGCGGGCCCGATGCCGGCGCACACCCTGCTCGGACCGTATACATCACGGATAAAGATACCGGCCTGGGCTTGACTGGAGCGAAAAACGTAACGCCAGACAGAGACTGCTGGGAAGGCGACTGTGAGTGTACGATTAAGAAACAGCGCTCCGGATCCGTTAACCAGGGACGCTTGCGAAACAAGGAGAGATGACGATGAAATTGGCGAGAGCGGCGTCGCTAGCCACCCTGGCAACGGCGGCCTGGGCCCAGGTCAACATCGGTGAACTCAAACCGGAAGCCAGTCTGCCCTTCACCATGACCACGGTGGCCAACTTTGAACTGCCTTGGCGAATAGCCTTCCTGCCCGACGGTCGCATGCTGGTCACCGAAAAGGTCGGGCCCATCTGGTTGGTCACGCAGGACGGACACAAGAGCTTGGTGAACAATACGCCCGCCGTGTATTGGCAGGGGCAGAGTGGTATGTTCGGCGTCTTCCTTTCGCCGACTTATGCGGCCGACCAACGCATCTATCTCACCTATTCCGAACCAGGTGACTACGGCGGCGGCTTGGTGCTGGCTCGTGCCAAGTTGAACACAGCCGGCCGAGGAGGGCCAGGCGCCAGCGGCCCCGTGGCCAGGCTGGAAAACCTGGAAGTGTTATGGCGCCAGTTGCCCAAGGGCAAAGGCGGCCAGGAAGGCGCGCAGATCGCCTTCGCTCCCGACGGCAAGTCGCTATTCCTCACCGTTGGCGACCGCCAGCGCTTCACGCCAGCTCAAGATTCCAACCAGCCTGAAGGCAAGATCCTGCACCTGACGTTGGACGGCAAACCCTCGCCGGATAATCCCAACTACGGAAAAACCGGCGCTTCCACGATACCGCTGATCGATCCGCCGCGGGACACCGAAGCCGCCAAGACCGCGCCGGTGGTGAGCACTTATACATTCACCAGCCCGAACCTGACGCCGTCTGAAACCTGGTCGAGCGGCCACCGCACCCCCTACGGTCTGGCGTTTTCGCCCGCCGGGGAATTGTGGGAAGTGGAGCACGGCCCGCGCGGCGGCGACGAACTGAACCTGATCGAAAAAGGCAAGAATTACGGATGGCCGCTGGTCTCCTATGGCAATAACTATAACGGCGTGCCGATTCCCAAGCCCCCCACACGGCCCGATCTGGCCGAGCCCGTGCTCTTCTGGGTGCCGGTGATCGCGCCGGGCAATCTGATGTTTTACACCGGCGCCCAAACTTTCCCGCAATGGAACGGCAATGGCTTTGTCAGCGGCTTGGGAACCCAGTCGCTGAACCGGATCATCTTCGACGGCCATGGCGGCGCGAAAGCGGCGGAGCGGTGGGAAGTGGGCCATCGCATCCGCGACGTGGAAGAGGCACCCGATGGCTCGCTGTGGATGCTGGAAGACGCCAATCCAGGCGCGTTGATCCATGTGACGCCCAGAGAGGTCAGTTCGCATTAGGCCTTCTTGGCCGTCTGAGCGCGGGTTGATCCTGATTCGTGCCGCGGCTATTCCAAACCGCAGGCGCGGGCTTGCTCGCGAGCGAGCGCGGCTTGGTCTTTCTCGCCGTCGCCATGCGCCACGGCGCCGAGCAGGCGATCGCGGTATACGTTGAAGCTGGGTAAGGGAACCCGCGCCAGATCGGCCGCGGCTTGAATCAAATTGGCGTCCTTGAGACCCACCGTAATCGGTGAGCCGACATGATCATACGTTTGCTCCACCATCGTTTTCCCGTAACCCTTATACGCGGGCGCCGAGAAAAGCCCCTCGGTCATCACCTCGTAGAGGACCTGAGGATCTACGCCGTATTTGCGGACCAGGGAGAAGCCTTCGGCCATCGCAATCATCGCGCAGCCGAGCACCAGATTATTGGCGAGCTTGATGACGTTCGCGGCTTCGGGTTGTGCTCCGGCGTGAAACGTGCGCCGGCCGATCAGATCCAGGAGCGGCCTGCATCGCTCGACGACAGCATCCGGCCCTGCCGTGACAATGCCCAGTTGTCCGGAAGCGGCGAGATCCGGTCTCCCTAAAACAGGCGCCGCGACGAGGAACTGCTTCGCGTCCCGATGGGCGGCTTCGAGGGTGCGGATCACCGCAACGCCATAGGTGCCCATCGCCAGATGAATGGCTCCCGGCGCCAGCGAATCGCGAATTCCTCCGGGACGCAGCACGACATCGTTCACCGTGGCGTCCTCGACCAGCATCGTTACGACGACGTCGCGATCTTTGCAAACCTCCGCAACGGTGGCTGCTCCCGTGGCCCCATCGGCTGTGAGCTCGGCGACCTGTGACGCCACGATGTCATAGACAGCGAGATCATGTCCGCCAGAAAGGATTCGCCGGGCCATTCCCCGGCCCATGCGGCCAAGTCCGATGAAGCCGGCTTTCACAACAGTTGGCCGTGCACCCACTCGATTTCGCGGCAAACGTAATCCACGATATCGCCCGTCTTCAGGTGCTCCGGCAAGACGTCCCAGGTGTAGGTCTCAATCTCCAATTGGCCGGACAGGGGCTTCTCTTTGTGCATTTTGAGAGCCTGCTCGATCGCGAAGCGAGTCGTGCCGAACTTTCCTCCCAGATCGTCCAGAAACACCGGAACATGGAAGTGGGTGCGCCATTCGCGTGGGCCCGGATCCGCCTTTCGAGCGGCAAAAGCGTCTTCCAGGTTGAGAAACTTGGTGAGCTTCCCATTCTTCCGCTCCGAGGTCTGCGACAGATACACGGTCTTGGCGAAGCGTTGCAGCGCTTCCACGGTTTCATCGGTTACCTGCGGCATGTTCATCGCCGCCACTTCCTGGAGTTTCAGGATGGGTATGCCCGCGTCGACCAATTTCTGCAGCGATACGGGAATGTCCTCGAAGCCCACGGACTGGTGGCCGATGTCGAACACGATTCCCAGGTGGCGGCGAAGCGCTCCGATCGCGTCAGATACGGGGATCTTCGCAAGCTTGGCGAGCCGCTCGATCGATCGGCCGCTGTACAACGTATTGGTGAAATAGGCGATCGTTTCGTCGGTCGTCTCAAGAAAGCAATAGGGCTCCGGTTCCAGCGCGAGCGTGACGGTCTTTCCGGTCCGCGCTTCGATATCGACCAAATGAGCTACGACGCGAAGGACATGCTCGGTGTAGGAGTCAACCACGTCCGGCCCGGTTACGCGCGGCTTGAAGCCGAGCGGCGCGCTTTGAATGGATCCCGCGATCCCTTCCGGGGCGACGTCGGCAATAATATCGGCGACGTTGATGGTGTATTGCGTCCGTTCCTCGCTTCGCCAATCCGGCTCGTACACCTGCTCTTTAACAATGGTGTCCTTGAAAGCGCCGTAGGGGAATGCATTCACCGTGTAAAGATACAGGTCGTTTTCAGCCAGGAAGCGCTTCAGCTCAGCTCGCGCGGCGGTATCTTTCACCAGCACTTCTGCTGAGGGCGCCGCCAGACGGAGCGACAAACCAAACGGCTGGTTCGGCGAAACCCTGGCCTTCACCCGCGGCAGGTAGGTGCGCAGGCTCTGCGACATCAGCTCCCAGTTGTCGCCTGGGTGAACCAGCGTGGCGTAACTCAAATGTCCAAGGCGGCCGAGATTCATACGCTTTCTACCTTTCCGGATAATGCGGACCGTACAATGGCTTCGGTAACGGCAACGCCGTGGATCATCTCGCCGGTTGGGATCGGATAGGCGGGTCCGCCCTGCACCGCGCGGGCAAATGCTTCGAGCGAAGCCCGCGTGACGTCGAGCCGCTCAGCCTCCCATGTTTCGGCGGGTCCCTTGATGGGTTGGAATTTGCACGTCCCGAATAACCGCGTGCGGCGCTCCTCGGACGAAGCGCCAGCCACGTGGGTCATGCCTTCCAGACGGACCCAGCCTTTCGATCCGAACACCTGAAGACTGAACCCTGGCCCTGTCGCGGTCAGGGTGCCCAGATAACCGGACATGCCCTCTTTCATCCGGAAGAGTACAGAGGTCGTGTCGTCGGCGTCAATCGGGACCACGCGATGAAAACTCTGGGCGAATACGTGATCGATGGGACCGCACAGGTCGATCATGCCGTCGATGGCATGAACGCCCATCGGGGTGAGGCCCCCGCACGGCGTCTCGCTACGATGCGCTCTCCAGGCCTCGGGCTTGAGCAATAGCGCGTTTGGAAATGTCATGTTGGCTTCAACGTGCAGAATCGTGCCCAGCTCCCCGGAACGGATGCGGTTCCGCAATTTGGTAATCTCCGGGTGAAACCTGCGGTTATAGCCCAGAGCGAGCGTGACACCAGCTTTGGCTGCGGCGCTCACGGCTTGTTCCGCGCTTTCTTTGGTCAGCGCAAACGGCTTTTCGCAGAAGACGTGTTTTTTTGCGGCCGCCGCGGCGATCACCTGTTGCGCGTGCATCGAATGCGGCGTGGCGAGGACCACGGCATCCACCTGGGGGTTCGCGAGCAGCGCTTCGTAGTTGTCCACTAACTCGAACTTCTGCGCGCCGGCGAACGCCTGAATCTCCGGCGTTTTGGTGCGCGTCGTGCCGGCAAGGAACCGAATTTCACTGCTATCCTGCTGAACGGACTCGACCAGTGTTTTTCCCCACCAGCCGAGACCGACAATAGCGGCGTGGATCATGGTTAGGTGGTCCGCAGCAGCGAAAACTTGGGATCGGCGGCCAGCGAAGGCGTTTCCGGCAGACCGCGCTCCTTCTTGACGATGTTTACGCCCTGCACCAGCGCCACCATCTTGTAGAACGCATGGCGCCGGCTCATACCTTCGCGGCCCATGCCACAGTCCGAGGAGAGCACCAACCGCTCGGCCGGAATCACTTCCAGTGCCTGCCGGACCAACGCTGCCACCTGCTCGGGCGATTCGACCTGCAGCGTGTGGTGATCGATCACGCCGATGCCGATTTTCATGTTCGTGATCGACTTGCCGACATCCTGAAGGTCGGCGGCGCCGGAGCTTGCCATCTCGAAGGTAATGACGTCCGCGTCCACCTGGTTGAGAAGCTCAAGGGCGGGCTTGTAACTTTGCACTTTCGCGAACATGCGCTGCTGTGAGGGGTTGCCCCAGCAGGTGTGGCACCAGACTTCGGTCTTGGCGCGCAGCCCACGCACGGTATTGTTGAACACCTTCAGCATGAACTCCGGGTTGATCACCTTGTCGACGTAGCCTCGAGCGGCGAGCAAATGGATCTGCGGTTCTTCCATCTGGATCACCTGGCAGCCGGCGTCGGCCAGGTCATGCAGTTCCTCGTTGAACGCGTCGCTCAGCGCCATGATCCGGTCCGGCAGGCTTTTGTAGTGTTCGTCCTGGACGGCGAACGCCACCAGTTCGGGCGTCACCGTGCCGAACTTCACCGGCTTGGTGGTGAGGCGTTGCGCGGCCTTCCAGATCTCGGCGTATTGCATTTCGCCGCGGCCGACCGGCCCGACCAGTTTCGGCATCACACGCGCTTCCAGGTAGTCATGCAGAATGTGGCCGCGCGGAAACGCGATGCCTCCGGCGCCGACCCTGGCTAACTTCGGATGCGTCGTTTCGAAGCCGTCCATGTGATGGGGCGGGTAACTGGTCCAGCTCTGTCCTCCCACGTCCTGATCAAACCGGCAGTCGCCGTCGGTAACGATGTCCAGGCCGGCGACCTCCTGTTCGCGCAAATAAGCAGACAGTGCATCCACATATTGTTCGCGGAAGCGACTGTTGACCATGGCATCCAGGAACGAATGCGTGCCGAGGTTCTCGGTGTACCAACTGGGACGAGGCAGTGAACCGGTAACTGTCGTCGGAAGTATCTTGTTGAGACTGGCTTTCAGCATGATGCGGGGGAGCTTCCTCTATATGTTTCGCGCCAGATTGCGCCGAAACGTTCGATTATATGTAGCGCATCGCCTCTCTGTCAACATTTCTACCGGAGTATCAGCCGTGTTGACATCCTCCGGGGAAAGGCCCGCGTGCCAATTGGACGGCAAACGATTTGCCGATTCCACGGTAAACTACAGGCAGATGCCGGTGCGCGGCGGTTCGAACGGGGCCGCATCGTCCTGCCGGACCAACGCATCACATAAAGCCTGCGGGCCGCCGACCGTCCGCAACGAGGAGAAACTTACTATGAGCACTGCCACGACTGCGGCAACCGCGGTCACCTACGCGATCGACTCGAGCCACTCCAGCGTCAGCTTCAAGATCAGGCACTGTATGGTCGCCTACTTTCGAGGGGAATTCACGGGCGTCACCGGCGACGTCGCCTATGATCCCGCCAACCCGGCTGACACCAAGATCGCGGCTGTCATCGATGCCACCACGTTTTACACGCGGGACGAGAGACGCGATGCGCACGTAAAAGGCGCGGAGTTCCTCAACGTCGAGAAGTATCCGGTCATCAACTTCACATCCAAGCAGGTGACCCCTTCCGGCAAGAATCAATGGAAAATCACCGGTGATTTGACGATGCATGGAGTCACCCAGGAAGTAACGCTGGACGTGGAGAGCGCGGGAACCGAAGCCAAGGATCCCCGAGGGAATCTGCGGACTGGCGCATCCGCAACCACGACGATTCAACGCGGCGACTTCGGGCTCGCCCTCAACGTACCGCTGGAAACCGGTGGCCTGTTACTCAGCGACGAAGTGCGCGTTGATCTCGAAATCGAGCTGATTCGGAAGCAGTAGGGCGCATGAGCCGGCTGCTACGGTTCCTTATTTGACGCCCGGCCACAGGACGTACTGCCCCTTCGGCTGTTGGCCAGCCGGCACAAATGCAGGCGCCGCCTTGCCCGACACGCCGAGCGATTTTACGTATTGGTAGAGCGCGCGCAGGTCCGCATCGGACATCGCCTGGACGTTAAACCAGGGCATAGGGGGCCGCGTCTTCAGAGTCTTGGCGTACCGCACCCACTGTTCTTCCGTCTTCTTTCCGATCGAAATCCTGAGATTGGTCGGGTAGGTCGTCCCCCAAGGTCCGCGATACCCGAGTGTATCTCCCTCGAGTCTTTCGTGTTCCGGCGTCTTCGCATCGATGTCCCCATATCCCGCCGTATGGCAATCATTGCACCCGCCGATCATGACGACATACCGGCCGCGCTCGATTTGACTGGATTGCTTGCCGGATTGTCCATTTGCGATCTGGCACCCCATCATAATTGCTAACCCGACTCCGATGAGACTCGTACGATAGATATTCATTGTCTGCCTTCCTGGCTCTTTGAGCCGGGACTTCTTGGCTTCCTGGCCGCCAGACATTGTACCTCCAAATCACCCCGGTTTGAGCCGAGAAGCTACATGCGGCGTTTCAACGCGCGCCTGACTTAGGACGTCACGCTTTGGCTGCCACCGGGTCGATGGGGATGCGACTTATGTTTTGAGCCAGCCACATATCGAGGCTCTGCAGCGCGGGGTTCAGTGACCGGCTGAATTCCAGGCTGCGCGCGGCGCAGAAGTCTTTTTCACAATCGTGATAGAACTGGAACATATTGCCCAGGTCTTCCGCGCCCGGAAAACCGAAGCCGCGGTAAACGTCGGGAGAAATGGCGTTGTAGCTGACGTTTTCTCCCAGAGCCTTGCTGAAAGCAGCGGCCATCTGGGCGCCGGTGGGATGTTCGCCGGCGATTCCCACCGTTTTCCCGATGTACTCGCTGCCTTTCTTAAAAATGCCATAAGCGCACTTGCCGATGTCCTCAGCCGCGATGCCAGGCATTTTTGCGTTGCCGATGGGCAGTGTGAGCGTCAATTTGCCGTCGGCTCCCCGCTTCGGACCCATACCGAAGTAAATGAAATTGTCCCAATAGAAGCAGGTGTGCAGCAAGGTCACCGGCAGGCCGAGGTCGGTGAACAAATGGTTGGACTCGCCTTTGGAGTCAAAATGCGGGCACTTGTATTTCCCCATGAGAGTGGGCATACGGTTGTCGCTCAGAGGGATCCACTTGCGCGTGTCTTCCAAAGTCGACCAGATCACGTGCTTTAGGCCGCCGTGTTTGGCGGCCTGCGCCATGGAAGCGGCCTGGGCCTGTTCCTTCTCCGGAGAAAAATGCGCCCAGAAGAAGGTCACGCAGAAGGCCCCGTACGCGCCTTCGAATGCTTTCTCTATGCTGGCTGGGTCGTCGAGATCCACTGCAACGACCTCGGCGCCCAGCTGCGCGAGCGCCTTCGCTTTGTCCGAGTTGACGTCTCTGGTCAAGGCCCGGGCAGCGAAGTCTCCGTTCGCGTCGCTCTGAATCGCACGCACCAAGCCCCCGCCCTGGGAGCCCGTCGCGCCTACTACGGCAATCACCTTCTTGCTCATCGGATTCTCCTTTGCGAGATTCTCGGCTACTTCAGTTCCTTGCGGACGATGGCAGCGCCATCAGCGAGCGCCTTCAGCTTCAGCTTCGCGACCATGCGCGGAAGCGGCTTCATGCCGCAGTCGGTGCTCAGATACACGCGTTCGGCCGGCACCACCTTGAGAACCTTGCGGATGCGGCCGGCCACCTGCTCGGGCGTCTCGATCAGGTTGGTGCGAATATCCAGCACGCCGATTTGCACCTCTTTGTCTTTAGGCAGGGACTTCAAGCACTCGATATCGGCCATCTCCCGATTCGCGAAGTCGAGCACAAATTGATCGATCGGCACATCGTAGAAGTGGGGGAGAACCGCTTCGTAACCCTTGGGGAAAAGGCTGTTCAGGGAATTGCCCCAGGCGTTTCCAAAACAGAAATGCCAGGCAACCTTGGCTTTCACCCCGTCAACGCATTGCGCGATCACATCCCCGATCCACTTGTAATCGGACTCGTTGTTAGTGAAAAGCGGCAACCACGCGCCCAGGTCCTCAATCTGCAGGTACTTCGCGCCGGCCTCCACCAGCGCCTTCATCTCCGCGTTGAAAATCGGGGCCAGAGCGTAACTCAACTCGCGAGCGTCCTTGTAGTGCCTGAAATGGACGTGCCAGGCGAGGTTGATGGGCCCGGCGCCCACAGACACTTTCATCGGCTTGGTCGCGCGCTTCGCCGCGATCTTGTACAGATCGGCCAGACGAATGGGACCCTGCTTCACTGGCCCGCTGTTGATGACACCGCCCCAGTCCGCCATCAGTTCCATGTCCTTGGTGCGAACCGTCGTACCGACCTCGGAAGGATGCGGCTCCTTGGCAGGCTCAAAGCCGTGAATGCGCTCGTACATGTACCAGCAGAACGACCCGATAACGCCAACATAATCGTCGAAGTACATCTGGCCGTCGGTCACAATGTCGAGGCCGGCTTCTTCCTGGTCGCGGATCGCGATCTGGGTGGCGTCCTGATAAGCCTCTTCGTGCGAAACTTCTTTGAATGCAACCCGAATATCGCGTCCCAACAACTGCTGGGTAAACCAATGCGGCCGTGGATACGACCCGACCATGGTCGTCGGAAGGATGGTGTCGGTGATCTTGATTGCCATTGTGTTAGTTTCTCTCCATGTGCATCACTACAATATAGCCCAAGCTGCCGGAGAACTGCATTCGAGTAGATGTGTTTTGCGTAAGTTTTGCACGGGGCTCATCCGATGCCGTCGCTGGGCGCGCCAGCGTGTGACAGCGGCCCAATCTTAGTCGGACATATCAGTGGACGAGATATTCACTATCAACACATCCATCTCGTCGTTCTGAGGACTCCCGCATATAATGGACCCACAGGACGGGCGTAACGGGGTTTGGGGGGTGTCCCCACTCGCGTACGCGCCAGGATTGAAAGGGGTAAGGTCTGTGAAAAAGCAACTCTGTCTGTTGTTGTGGTCAGTCGCCTTGATTGCGAGTTTGATACTTCCCTCGCGGATGAACGCGCAGACTGCCAGCATTTCCGGGACGGTGACCGATAGTTCGGGCGCTGCCGTTCCCGGCGCGTCGATCGAGATACGAAATACGGCCACGGGAGCAGTCCGGACCGTGGTTACCGATAGCCAGGGACGGTACAACGTTCCCGATCTGAACATCGGCACTTACGAACTCCGGGGTTCCAAGACCGGTTTTGAAACCACCGTGCGCTCCAACGTCATCTTGACCGTCGGATCCGCGCCCGTGGTGGATGTTCAACTCCCGGTCGGTCAAGCCACGCAAACGGTGACGGTATCGGCGGAGGCGTCGCAGGTGGAGACTACCACGGCGACGGTTTCTTCACTCGTGAATTCCACCCAGATGCGCGAGTTGCCGCTCAACGGTCGGAATTTCGAGCAACTGATTCTGCTCGCTCCCGGCGTGTCCACATATCCCCAGGGCGGAAGCTCGGCGCTCACTTCGGTGGCCAACGCCTATTCCATCGCCGGGACGCGTCCGGAAGGATATGCCAACACGCTGGACGGCGAAGACGTCCTGAACTGGTGGCAGCGCAACGCCGGCGGCGACGTCACGGGTACCTCGCTGGGCATCGATAGCATCGCCGAATTCCAAACGATGACCGGAACCTTTGGCGCCCAGTACGGCGGAAACGGCGGCGCGATTATCGCCGTCACCAAGTCGGGCACCAACGAACTCCACGGCTCCTTGTACGAATTTCTGCGCAACAGCGATCTGGATTCGCGTGGCTTCTTCGACGCCGGGTCTCCTCCGCCTTTCCGCAGAAATCAATACGGCGGAACGCTGGGCGGGCCGATTAAGAAGAACAAGGTATTCTTCTTCGTGAATTACGAAGGCATCCAGCAGGTGCTGGATACCACCTACGTCAACTTTGTTCCGAGCGCCACGCTTCGCCAGGGGATTTATAACGGTACCCAATCCGCCGTGAACCCGGCCTCGCAAGCCATGCTGAACCTGTACCCGGTTGCGAATGCCGGTGCATTGAATCCCAACGTCGGTTTCTATAAATTTGTCGGCGCGCAGCTCTCGCCCGAGAATTTCGGAGTAGCGCGTATCGATTACAACATCTCCGACAAGGATTCTCTATTCGGCCGGTACCAGGCGGATTTCGGAACCCGGACCAACTACGCCGGCCTGGGGCTTTGGCCCACGTTCGATACAACTCACAATCAGTTCCTGACCATCGGAGAGCACCACATTTTCTCGCCGACGCTCATTAATGAGTTCGACATCTCTTACTCCCGGCCGGTCACGGGCGAAGTGCAACCAACCGAGCACGCGCCCCTTCAGATCTTCACTCCTGCCCGCGAAGATGTTTACGTCGCCATGCCGCTCGGCCTGACGCCGCTGGGCGCTTCGTTCATCAATCCCTTCCAGTACGTGGAAAACAAATTTACGGAACGCGATGACCTGAAATGGATCCGGGGCTCACACACCATCAGCATTGGCGGCAGCTTCCGGCGCGAGCAGCTCAATCCGTACGCCTACACGTATTGGAATGGTTTCTATGCGTTCACCAGCATCCCGAACTTTTATGCGGGGAACCCGGCGTCATTTACCGGCGCACCCAACGGTGGAACCGATACGAACCGCGCCGAGCGTGATATCCGATTCACGCCGTATATTCAGGACGATTGGAAGGTCACCAACCGCCTGACGCTGAACCTGGGGTTGCGGTACGACTGGGAATCCAATCCGATCGAGATTCACAATAACTTTTTCAACGCCGTCGGACCGCCGTTCGGAACCGGATTCCAGAACGTGCCTCACGCGTTCGTGAGCAATCCCTCGAACAAGAACTTCGACCCCCGGGTCGGCGTGGCGTGGGACGTATTCGGCGATCATAAAACGGCCGTTCGCGCGGGCTTCGGCATCTACCACGACACCTTACAAACCTACACCTTCTCGTCGGCCTATTTGACCAATCCGCCGTATTTGACCGAGAACCAGGTGTTCACCGGGGGCGATCCGAATTGGCCGTATCCTTTCGTCGGCGGCGGAACGCCGCTGCTGAGTAACACCAATGGGACGTATTACGGAATCCACAACACGCCCTACAGCCTCGAATATACGCTGAGCGTCCAAGAGCAGTTGCCGGGCAATACGCTGCTGACGGTTGGTTATCAAGGGACCCGCGGCGTTCATTTGCTCGCTTTCCATGATTTTAACGGGCCGGTTCCGACCGTCACGAACGGCGTCTATGACTTCGTGCACCCCAACGCGACCGGTGCTCTGGTAGCCAATCCATCGCCTGATCCCAACTTCGGCTCACTGGACATGTTGGACACCACCAGCTATTCGGCTTACAATGCCCTGCAAGTGGGCCTGGCGCACCGGCTGTCTTCCAACCTGGTGTTCCAGTTCTCCTACACGTATTCGCACTGCATCGACGATTCGTTTGCCTATGCGGGTCTGGGAGCGAACAACGTGACCTCAGCCAACACCAATCCCTATGACTGGTCCGTGGATAAAGGAAACTGCAGCTTCGATCTGCGGCACGTCATCTCTGCCAACGCGGTCTATGAGCTTCCATTCCACGGAAGCCGCTGGGTGGAAGGCTGGCAGATCACCGGCATCGAGGCGTGGCACACCGGAGTTCCTTTCTCACTCGGAGAAGGCACACAGCCCTATCTGAACAACAATTTCGATACGCCCCGGCCGAATTACGTTTATGGTTGCAACGTTTACGCAAACCAGAACGTGCACGAGTGGTACAACCCGGCTTGCTTCACTCCTTCTGCTTACGGCACGCTCGGCGATCTGGGAAGAAACGTTATGGTGGGCCCTGGATTTGTAGAGACCGACTTGGGCGTGATGAAGGAGACACGAATCACGGAGCGGATCAATTTGCAATTCCGCGCCGAATTGTTCAACCTCTTCAATCACCCCAACTTCAACGTCCCGGCCACGGCCGCGTTCACCGCTGGATCGGCGAACACGGGCTATGTCGGAGTGCCGGTGTCGACCGCGGGTCAGATCACGTCGCTGGTCGGCAGCGGCGGGCTGAGCAACGTCGCGCGGCAGACTCAATTCAGCCTGAAGCTGATTTTCTAATATTGGTGCGCCTCAAGTTGACGCGGGCTGAGCCGTAACTCGGCACCGCGTCACCCGGAGACCGTTCGCAGTCAACCACGCGGCCCTTGCGATCCAGCCCGGGCTTCCGCGTCATAATATTCCTTGACAGGAATATGCAAGATGCGGTATATAACCAGAGTGGAATCTGTCTTCGAAGTCATCGCGGAGCCGAACCGTCGCGCGATCTTGAGTCTCTTGGCCTCGTCGCAGCGGTCGGTTGGAGAGATCGAGCGGCAGCTGGGGATGCCGCAGCCGGCCGTGTCCAAGCACCTGAGAGTGCTGCGCGAGTCCGGTTTCGTCGAATCCAGCGTGGATGCGCAGCGCCGTCTCTACCGGCTGAAGCCGGAACCGTTTCAGGAAGTGGATGCCTGGCTGGCCCCGTTCCGCCGGTTCTGGTCGGCCCACGTGGATGCTCTGGAACGCCATCTCGATCGCACGGAGCCAGGAACCATAAGCAAAAAAACAGGGAGGAAAAGATGACCAATCGCGAGCAGTACGCACCGGGCCCGGCCAGCGGAGCACGGATCGATAAGGATGGAGAGAAGTGGACGCTCGTTCTTGTCAGAGAGCTGCGGCACTCGCCGGAAAAGGTCTGGGAGGCGCTCACCGACCCGGCACAACTGCGCGAGTGGGCGCCCTTCGACGCCGACGGAAGCCTCGGGACGGTTGGAGCCACAGTGAAGCTCACCACGGTGGGAGCGCCGGCGCTCCACGTTACCGAAACAAGAGTGACGCGGGCAGACGCTCCCAGAGCGCTGGAGTACAACTGGGGTGGCTTCGACATGCGCTGGCAGCTCGAACCCCTGGATCACGGCACACGCCTGACGCTGTGGACCAACATCGATCGCCGCTACATGGCAATGGGCGCCGCCGGGTGGCACATTTGTTTCGACGTTCTGGATCACCTTCTCAGCGGAACGCCCATCGGCCGCACCGTTGGTCCGGAGGCGATGAAGTTCGACGGCTGGCAGAGGCTGCATGCGGAGTACGCTCAGCAGTTCGGTGTTGAAATGCCCAAATGGTAGCCGCGGGCGGCTCAAAGTCGTAAATCGGCGAATCGGCCGGAATAGCTCGAGCGCGGCATCTCAGCCCGGCTTAATGGTACGATCGGGGTAGCGTCACTCTGACGTTCTTGTCTCAGCTGCCCTGTAGCACATGATCAACACCGTTGTCCTACCGGCCCCGGACTTGGTTCGGGAGGCCGATCTCCAGGCTAGACTGGACCTTCCTCAAGCGATTGACCGGCTGCGGCGCGAGCGCAATGCGGTGATTCTGGCCCATTACTACCAAGAGAGTGAGATTCAGGATCTGGCCGATTACGTGGGCGATTCGCTGGACTTATCGCGCAAGGCTGCCGCGACCGAAGCCGACGTCATTGTCTTCTGCGGTGTGCGTTTCATGGGCGAAGTAGCCAAGATTCTCGCGCCGTCCCGCACCGTGCTGATTCCGGATGCCGACGCCGGGTGTTCTCTCGAGGAATCCTGCCGTCCCGAAGTCTTCCGGGAGTTTCGCGACCGGCACCCCGGCCATATCGCAGTCACTTACATCAACTGTTCCGCCGAAGTGAAGGCCCTTTCGGATGTCATCGTTACGTCCTCTAATGCGGAGGCGATTATACGGCAGCTCCCGGAGGATCAACCCATCCTGTTTGCCCCGGACCGGCACCTGGGAGCCTATTTGCAGAAGAAGACCGGCCGGGCCATGACGTTATGGCCGGGAACCTGCATGGTCCACGAGCAGTTGTCCGAGCGAGAATTGATCAAACTGAAAGCGGCTCATCCCGATGCGCTGGTGGCCGCTCATCCGGAATGTCCCGCCGGCATCCTCGCGCACGCTGATCACATCGGTTCGACACGGGCGATTCTCAACTTCGTGGTCCATTCCGGGGGACGCGAGTTCATCATCGGGACCGAACGGCACATTATCCACCAGATGGAGAGGGCCGCGCCCGGCAAAGTTTTTTTCCCCGCTCCTGGCGCTGACGGCGGATGCAGTTGCTCCAGTTGCCCGTTCATGGCGCGCAATACGATGGAGAAAATCCATTTGGCCCTGCTCCACAACGCTCCCCGGATCGAACTGCCCGAGCCGCTGCGGTTGGCGGCCTGGAAGCCGCTCCAAAGGATGCTCGAGATGTCGGCTCCCGTGCCGGCGGGACCTCGTTAAATCTGCGTTGATGGCCGCCCATCTGGACATGCAGGACGCCCGCCGGCGGATCGAGTCGGCTTTGGCCGAGGACATCGGGTCCGGCGACATCACCGCGGCGGTAATTCCCGACGACGTTCTCTTTCATGGTTTGATGCGGGCCCGGCATGCGATGGTGATGGCGGGGCTGCCTGTGGCTCGGGAAGTCTTCCGCATCGTTGTTCCCCAGGCAAACTTTCGGGCATTGGTCGCAGATGGCGATGCCGTCGCGGCCGGAGCCGTCGTCGCCCAGGTTGAAGGACCGGCACGGGGGTTGCTCACCGCCGAACGCGTCGCGCTGAACTTCCTACAACTCCTGTCCGGAATCGCCAGCCTCACGCGCCAATACGTCGATCGGATTCAAGGGACCGGTTGCGTCCTGCTCGACACGCGTAAAACCATTCCAGGCCTGCGCAAGCTGTCCAAATATGCGACTTGTTGCGGCGGCGCTCACAACCATCGCATGGGCCTCTTCGACGCCATTTTGATCAAGGATAATCACATCGCCGTCTGCGGCAGCATTTGCGAGGCAGTGCGCCGGGCCAAGGGGAAGACGCAGGGAAAGGCCGCGATTGAAGTGGAGTGCGACACGCTTGTGCAAGTGACCGAAGCATTGGAGGCCGGCGTGGACAGAGTGCTGCTCGACAACATGAGCCTGGACGAGTTGCGCCAAGCTGTAACGCTGGCCGCCGGACGGGCTAAGACGGAAGCGTCGGGAGGAGTGACGCTCGAGACCGTCGCTGCCATCGCCGCGACGGGAGTGGACTTCGTCTCGGTGGGACGCATCACACAGTCGGCGCCGGCCGTCGACATCGGGCTGGACTGGATGGAACGCCGATGAGAGAAAGCCGGCGCGCCACGCAGCCACTGGAAGGCGATGTCTATGATCTGCTGGTGCTGGGTTCCGGAGCCGCGGGACTTTCCGTTGTGCTCCGCGCGCTGGAGCTGAATCCGAAGCTGAAGATCGCCGTGGTCGCCAAAGACTCGGCCGCCGGCGGCAGTACGGCGCAGGCGCAAGGCGGGATCGCCGCGGTATTCGACTCCGGGGATAGCATTGCGTCGCATGTGGCCGACACCCTTGATGCCGGCGCCGGGCTGTGCGATGCCGTTACCGTGCGCTACGTTGCTGAGCGCGCGCGCGAAGCAATCGAGTGGCTGGCCGCCGAAGGGGTCGGCTTTGACCGCGACCCGAACACCGGGGAATACCAACTCGGCCGTGAGGCTGGCCATTCGCACCGCCGTATCGTGCATTTCGCCGACGCTACGGGACGAGCCATCGAGAACGCCCTCATCGCACGAATGAGCGAGAGCCGCGGCGTTTTGTTCGAAGACCACGTTGCCATCGACCTGATTCGACATCCACGGTCCGGCGGCCGGAACGCTCGCTGCGTGGGCGCCTACCTGCTCCATTGCGCGACGGGACGGGTGGTCCCGCTTGCCGCGCGCACGGTGGTTCTGGCGACAGGCGGGTGCAGCCGCGCTTACTTGTACTCCACCAATCCGGCCGGCTCCACCGGCGATGGGATTGCGATGGCCTGGCGGGCCGGCTGCCGCGTGGCGAACATGGAATTCAGCCAGTTTCATCCCACTTGCCTCTATCACCCCAAGGCGCGATCATTCCTCATCAGCGAAGCGGTGCGCGGCGAAGGCGGGCGGCTGATCCGTCCCAACGGCAGCCGGTTTATGGATGCCTACGATCCGCGCGGCGAATTGGCTCCACGCGATATTGTCGCCCGCGCCATCGACGACGTGATGAAGCGCGAAGGGCACGATTGCGTGTACCTGGACATCTCCCATCAGCCGGCGGACTTTCTCCGGCAACATTTCCCCACCATTTACGCCAAGTGTTTCGAGTTGGGGATCGATATCGCTCGCGAGCCGATCCCGGTGGTGCCTGCGGCGCACTATACCTGCGGCGGCGTGATGACCGATCTGCACGGCCAGACGGATCTGGAGAATCTCTACGCCGCCGGTGAGGTGGCGTTCACCGGTCTTCACGGAGCCAATCGGCTGGCCTCCAATTCGCTTTTGGAGTGCGTGGTTTTCGGATCGGCTGCCGCGCACGATATCGTCAGCCGCTTGCCACGGATCGCGCCGCCCCCTCGGATTCCAGCCTGGGACGAAAGCCAGGTCAGCGATTCCGATGAGGAAGTGCTTGTCTCCCACAACTGGGATGAACTGCGGCGCTTTATGTGGGACTACGTGGGCATCGTTCGGTCCACGAAGAGACTGAAACGGGCCCAGCACCGAGTCCGTCTGTTGCTCAAAGAAATCGCGGAATATTACGGCAGTTTCCGAGTCACCAGAGATCTGATCGAGCTGCGCAATCTCACGTTGGTCGCCGATCTCATTGTCCGCTCCGCCCTGGCGCGCAAGGAGAGCCGGGGACTCCATTTCACCATCGACTATCCGAAGACCGCCGCCCAGGCGCGTAATACGATCCTCACCCCACACTCGCGCATTCCCTCGGAGGGTTGAGTGCCGCGGCCTGATGTGCCCAGCGCTGCTCCCGCCTGCTCAGGAATATCGAAAGAGCATCATGAATCCGAAGTCCATATGGGTTTGATTGTGGCAATGAAAAAGAGTTGCGCCAGGATTGTTCGCTGTGAAATCTACTTCCGCCGTGGTCTTGCCGGGAACCACCAGCACATCTTTATTGAGTCCGGAGACTGGTTTTCCGTCCAGGCTGGTTACCTCGAAGGTATGCCGGTGCAGGTGAAGCGGATGATCGTCGTTGCTGCGATTGATCATCTGTAGCCGGTACCTTCTTCCCTGGCGGAGCATAATCGTGTCCGTTTTCGGGTAGGACTTTCCATTGATGGTCCAAGAATCAAAGGCGCCCGCGCCGTGGAACTTGGAGTCAAACCGGAGCGGAATGATCTCATCCGGTTCACGCTTCGAGAACCGCGGGGAAGTGAACGGTTGGTAATCCCACAGCGTTTCCGCCGGCTCGACCCATTTGGGCTGGCCTTGCTGATTGGCGTACTCCACCACGATTCCCATACCCGCCTTGCGAAACGATTCGCGCGTCTCCCCCAGGATCCAGACTCCCGGCTGGGTCATCGTAACGACGGCGTCGACCCGCTCGGCCGGCCCTAAGCGGACTGCCCGGATTCGAGTTGGCGTGGGCACCGGATTGCCGTCCATTGCGACCACCAGGAGCTCGTGCCCGGCGAGCGCGATCCAATGAACCAGGCTGGCGCTCGCATTCAAAAGACGCAGCAGCACGCGTTGTCCTTCGCGAACCTGGATGGGCTCGTGGTAGCCGAGCATGCGGCCGTCGATCGTGGAGTAATCGTAGGCGGTCTCCATCGAGGTCTCGCTCGGAGCCATGTACGCGTTCCAATCGTGCAAGGTTAGGACGACTTCCTGGTCGTAAGCACCGGGGTCATCCTTAGGCTCAATATAGAAGCAGCCGAACTGCCCCGAATACGTACCGCGCTTCAGGTTGTGGCCCGCGAAGCTATGCGTGTGGTACCAGCGGAACCCCGCCGGCTCCGGCGTGAAGACATAGCGGAGCTGCTTGCCGGGCGGGATCATCGGCGAGCCTTCCTCCATGGAACCATCCACGTCGGAGGGAATCCAAAGCCCGTGCCAATGCACGATCTCGGGGATCCTCGTCCGGTTGAGGACGTCGATCGCGATGGGCTTGCCTTGGGGCCAGCGAATCGACGGCCCCGGAACGCGCCCATTGTAGGCGACGGTGTGAACCACCTTGCGCGGTGCAATCTCCAACGCCAGCGGTGCAATCTCGAGCGTCACGTCGGCCGGCGTCCGGCCCCGAGCCGGCTTGCCGGAATCCAAGGCCGCGCCCGTCAGGGCCGCACCGGCCTGCGCGATGAAGGTACGGCGGTTCATCGGGATCCTTGTGGGTTACTACGGGCTTTCCGAGCTGCCGGGGCGGTGATGAGACCAGTCAAAACGACGCCCGATAATGCACTTCACGATCAAATGGTCGGTCCCGGCGGTCGCGCCCCAACCCGCGCCAATGTTGATTTCCCAGTTGGGCGATACAAACAGGTTCACCACCGGGAAGAATTGTTGCTGCTGGTTATGCAGGGAAACAAAATCTCCAAACTGGCCGTAATACGAGTAATATTCAACGCCGATGTTGTAATATTTCGATGGCTGGTAGGTGATGGTTGCGGCTGGGCCGTAGGTCACGCCCTTGGGAGCGACATCGTGATAGTAAACCTGCGTCTGCTGGACTGTCGAACCGGCCGGCGGCGGAACCACATGAAGGTCCCAGACCATCGTGGTGTTCACCCCCCAGTACCAGCGCCCGATCGTCTGGTCCACGATCGGCATGATCTGCAGGGACCAGGTAGGATTGGCATACTGAGGCCTGGCGTAGCCGAATTCGGTCGATAAGCTCACGCCCACCGGCCAGTGCCAACGGGGAGGGACGCGCACCCGCGGACGGATATGATCGCCCACCCACTGCACGCCATGCCCGTTTTGCTCCGCGGTGAAGATGTAAAAGCCGACCTCGGACCAATCGTTGACGCCCTCGGTCAACTCGATCGTTTCATGTTCCTGGCTCTGGGTAGGAAACATCCCGAACTGCGTGGTTGTGCTTCCCTCCGCCGTATAGTTGCTGTGCAGTTCGACCATGAGCGTCTTGGGAGCCACCGTTTCCGCGCCGTAAACCTGAATTTCGTAGTTGTCCTGAGCTCGCAAATCAGCCGGGGACAGCCACGCGAATAGCACCAGGGAAAACCAAAGGACGCGGACCAGGCTTACGGTGCTCTTGACCGGCATTATGCTCCCTTCTATTTTGCCCTGCGCTAGTCATCACGACGTCCCGGCAGCTGGCCATGGCCTCCAGATTTCAAGCCAACTCTCCATCCTACGCGATTCTCACTGACTTGGAATGCTGAGTGTGAGATCTCTGACTACCCCGAATGTGGTATCGCGTTCCTTTACTGAATAGGTAGATGAAAAAACCCTCGATGTCGTGACGATCTTCGGACAACAACCGTCGCATAGTTGGAGCATGAAGGCAGTCACAGTAGACCACGGGGCAGTTGCTTCCGCAGTCGCACCCCAGCCCCGGCCGGGGCGCGGTGAACTGCTGATCCGGGTCTGCGCCGCCGGCTTGATGTTAACGGAATTGTCATGGTATCCCACCTCGCACCGCAAGACGGGCGAAGCGCGGTCGGGGGCCGTACCGTCGCATGAGTTCTCGGGAATCGTAGCGGCGGTGGGGGAGGACGTCGGCGCGCTGGAGGTGGGGCACCCAGTGTTCGGGATGAACGACTGGTATTCCGACGGAGCCTTGGCAGAATATTGCGTCGCGCCATACTATGCGGTTGCGCCGAAGCCGGCCCGGTTGTCGCACGTCGAAGCCGCCTCCGTTCCGATTGCCGCGCTGACCGCGTGGCAAGCCCTGTTCGATCATGCCAAGCTCCACCCGGGCGAGCGCGTTCTGATTCATGGCGGAGCAGGTTCGGTGGGAGTCTTCGCCATTCAACTCGCCCGGCTCCATGGAGCGCATGGGATTGCAACGGCATCGGCCCATAACCTGGATTTCGTGTCGCGCCTGGGCGCCGAGCAGGTCATGGACTATCACAAAGAGAGATTTGAGGACCACGCCAAGCAGGTGGATGTCGTGCTCGACATGGTCGGCGGCGAGACGCTGGAACGGTCGTGGAGCGTGCTGAAGCCGGGAGGGCGCATGGTTACAGTGGCCTCCGCCGCGGCCGGATCCAGCGATCCCCGGGTTCAGAAGGCGTTCTTCATCGTCGAGCCAAACCAGAAGCAACTCACCGAGATTGCCGGCCTGCTGGACAACGGCCAGCTGCGGACCGTTGTGGATACCGTGATTCCTTTGGCGCAGGCCCCTGCCGCCTATGCGGGCCGCCTACCGCGGCAAGGCAGGGGAAAAATGGTAGTTTCCGTCGCAAATCTGAATTAACGAGACAAAGGAGAGAACATGACTCATAGTGCAACCGTCAAAGCCTCCGGCAGCGAAGCCGATCTGAGCCGGGAAGGTGTAACCGAGATCACCGGCGTACTGCGCGGGCTTCTAGCCGACGTTTTCAGCCTTTACCTGAAGACGAAAAACTTCCATTGGCACATGACCGGACGCCATTTCCGTGACTACCATCTCCTGCTGGACGAACACGCCGGTCAGATCTTCGCGATGACCGACGACATCGCCGAACGCGCCCGGAAGATCGGCGGTTCCACGTTACATTCGATCGGTGACATCGCGCGGCATCAGCGCTTGAAAGACAACGACGAGGAGCACGTCGCACCGCAGAAAATGCTGTTGGAGCTGCACGCCGACAACTCCCAGCTGACTCGCTTCCTGCGCGGCGCGCACGAGACGTGCGCGAAGTTCAACGATGTCGCCACCACCAGCCTGATCGAGGTTTGGATCGACCAGACGGAGCGGCGCACCTGGTTCTTGGCAGAGATCGCCAACGAACTTTGAACGGAGGGATCGCTATGCGAAATGTCGTGCGCGAATTGATTGGCAAGAGTCCGAAGTTCCGGGCCGTTCTCGAGCAGGTAGATCTGGTTGCTCCCACGGGATGCGCGGTGTTGATTCAAGGCGAAACCGGCACGGGCAAGGAGCTGATCGCGGAAGCCATCCATGCCCGAAGCCGGCGCGCGAACGGGCCTTTTGTGAAGCTCAACTGCGCCGCGATCCCCGCGGGTCTTCTGGAAAGCGAGCTGTTCGGCCATGAGCGCGGCGCCTTCACGGGCGCCCTGGCACAAAGGATTGGCCGGCTTCAACTCGCGCACCAGGGAACGCTCTTCTTGGACGAAATCGGGGACCTGCCCCTCGAGCTCCAGCCCAAGCTCTTGCGTGCGCTGCAGGAGCAGGAATTCGAGCGGCTGGGGAGCACCCAGACGGTCCACGTTGACGTGCGTATCGTAGCCGCCACCAACCAGAATCTGGCGCAAATGGTGAACGAGCGCCAATTCCGGCCCGACCTGTATTACCGGCTCAATGTCTTTCCCATCGGGCTTCCTGCGCTTCGCGACCGGGCGGAGGACATTCCGAACCTGGCCTGGCATTTTGTTCATCATTTTGCCGAAGGGATGAACAAGGCCATCGATGAGATCCCCGAGCAGGTCCTGGAAGCGCTCTGCCAGCACGATTGGCCGGGCAACATCCGCGAATTGCAAAATTTCATCGAGCGGGCCGTGGTGATGACGGAAGGCCGGGTCTTGCGGCCACGGCTTTCGGAACTCACGCGCATGTCTCTCCCGCAGACCTCGACATCGAGCGCTCCCGGGCGGACCCTGGCGGAGCTGGAGCGGGTCCACATCACCGAGACGCTTCACCGGACGAATTGGGTTGTCGGAGGACGCGAAGGCGCAGCTGCGAAGCTGGGCCTCCCTCGCACCACGCTGATCGCGCGCATGCGCAAGTTAGGAATCTCGCGCACCAACGTTGAGATTCGTCCTGCTTGGCACAGCCCGGCGGCTGTGGATGGGATACCTCACGGACCATACGGTGAGGCCCTGGCGCAAGCCGTCGGGGCATAAGGAAACGACAAACATCATGGGATACGGACTGACAGAGACCAAGGCTTGCGAGGGCCGCGTCCAGGATGCGGTTGGCAGAGCTTTTCTTACCGCTCATCTGTTAACCGGGAATGCCGTTGGCGCGGAGAACGCGGTGATGGAAGCGCTGGGCTCCTGGGATCCGGGCGAGGAAAGCGCGGACGTGCTGCTCGAGAGAGCCGTGTCTAAGGCAGCCACGCAGCTCGACATGGGATGTGCTACCCCTGATCCCCAGCAACCGCGATGGGGCGTGCCCACCGAACTCCAGGCCGTGTTGCGGCTTCCGGCACGGCTCCGCCACTGCTATGTCCTGCGGATCCTGGCGGGCTTCTCCCGCGAGTCTTGCGCCCAAATGCTCGATTTGCACTGCCAGCAAGTGGACCAGTATACCCGCGCGGCAATGCAGTGTCTGCCTCTCCTGCAAGATTGCTCCGGCGGCGGCATCGAGTATCTGGTTTGGAAGAGGAGGATGGATTGGACAGATTGAGGGGCAAGCGCGCCCTGATCACGGGAGGAACGAGCGGTATCGGCCTGGAGACGGCGCGGCATTTCCTGAGCGAAGGCGCCCGTGTGATTGTGACCGGAACGAATCCGGTTACGTTGGGTACCGCGGCCAAGGAACTGGGCTCCGAGGGCGCCGTTGTGGCATCGGATGCCGGGGACGTCGCCGCTCAGCGGACGCTGGCGCAGACCGTGGATGAGAAGTTCGGGCAGCTCGACATCCTGGTCGCCAACGCCGGAATTGCGGACCTGCGCCCGCTGGAGCGATGGGACGAACCCGGTTTGGACCGGTCGTTTGCGATCAACTTCACGGGACCGTTCTTCCTGATTCAGGCCCTGCTGCCGTTCTTCGCGAATCCCGCGTCGATTGTACTAACCGCCTCCGTCAATGCACACCTCGGCATGCCGAACACAAGCATCTACGGAGCATCGAAGGCCGCTCTCCTATCGCTGGCGCGGACCTTGTCGGGTGAACTGATCCCACGCGGCATTCGCGTGAACGCCGTCAGCCCAGGCCCGGTTGCAACGCCGCTCTATGACAAGCTCGGCCTGCCCCAGGCTGATCTCCAGGCGGTTTCCGATTCGCTGAAAAGCCAGATTCCCGCGCGGCGATTCGGGAATCCGGCTGAGATCGCCCAGGCGATCGTGTTTCTCGCTTCCGATGAGTCCGCGTTTACGGCCGGCAGCGAGCTGGTGATCGATGGCGGGATGAGCAACCTCTGAAGCGCGCGCACAGCGCGCGGCACTCGCTTTCGCCGCTATTCCGCCAGCACGCGATGAATGAGCTGCACGGCGACGGAGCCTTCTCCCACCGCCGACGCGACGCGCTTCACGCTCCTGGACCGCGCATCGCCGACAGCAAAAACTCGCGGCACGCTGGTCTCGAAAAGATAGGGCTGTCTGCGGAGCGGCCAGTGCGCCGCTTGCAGATCCTCCGGCAGCAGATCGGTGCCGGTCTTGACGAATTTCTTGTCATCCAGCGCGACGCAGTCTCCGAGCCATGCCGTATTGGGGCTGGCGCCGGTCATGGAAAACAGGTGACGGACGTCGCGGGTCTCATCGGAGCCGGTCTTGAGATTGCGCCACGAAACGCGTTCCAGGTGCCCATTACCCTCCAAGGAGGTGACCTGGGTATCCGTCCACAGGCTGATCGTGGGGCTTTCTTCCATTCTGCGAATCAAGTAGCGGGACATACTGGCCGCCAGACTCGGGCCGCGCACCATCACGTGCACGTGCTTCGCAATGCCTGACAGGAAAACAGCGGCCTGGCCGGCGGAATTGCCGCCTCCGACGACAATGATCTCCTCGTCCGCGCAGAGTTGCCCCTCCAGACGGGTGGCTCCGTAATAGACGCCCACGCCTTCGAACTGGCCCAGATTCGGCAACGGCAGTTTGCGGTACTCGGCTCCGGAGGCAATGATGAGTGTCTGGGCGCGAACGGGTTCGGCGCCCTCCAAAGCCACACTGAACGGCCTGCGGTCGCAGGAAAGGCCCGCAGCGACGCGAGCGATGGCGATCCGTGCGCCAAACTTCTCGGCCTGCACGAACGCGCGGCCGGCGAGTTCCTGTCCGGTAATGCCGGTCGGGAAGCCGAGATAATTTTCGATGCGCGAACTGGAGCCTGCCTGACCGCCCGGCGCATGACCTTCCAGCACAAGCACGTCCAGGCCCTCCGAGGCTGCGTATACGGCGGCCGCCAAACCGGCCGGCCCCGCGCCGACGACGATCAAATCGTAAACCAGCGTCTCGTCGATTTCCAGGTTGAAGCCCAGGCACTGAGCAACTTGCGCGTTAGTCGGATTGCGGAGAATCGGCCGGCCGTGGCAAATCAGCACCGGAATATCGTCCGGCTTGATCTCAAAGTGCTCCAGAAGATTCTGCACGCTTGCATCCCGTTCCACTTCGAGATACGTATAGGGGTGGCCGTTGCGCAACAGGAATTCCTTAATGCGGAGCGTGGCCGCCGAATAACGGGAACCAATCAACAGGAGATCTCCGCTCGATTGCGCAATGAGAACGGACCGGCGCCTCAGGAACGCGCGCAGAAACATGTCGCTCAGTTCGGGATCGGTCTGCACGATGCGGCGTAGCGTCTGCTGATCGATTTCGAGCAGTTCGCCGGCGGCCGTGGCGCGCGTCCGGACCAGAGTGGGGCGGCCCGTCAGCGTATTGATTTCACCCGTGAACTGCCCCTCTTCGACCACGGTGATGCGGGTTTCTCCATCGCCGGCGGGATTGACGACCTCCAGACGGCCCTGCAGCACGACGAAAACACTCCGTGCGGAGACCCCGACGTCAAAGATCAGTTCCCCATCGGCGACCGTGCGCCTGGTGCCGAGCGCCGACAGGTGCGCAATTTGCGCTTCACTCAGCTTGGGAAACAACCCATCCGGGGCGGTGCGGAGTTCGGCCATGCTCTCCCTCCAAGAACCAGGCTACTCCTCGTTGCTGCGTTGCGACGAAGAGATAGGCGGCGGAATAATGATCTCACGGCGGCCGAACAGCCGCGCATCGATCGAGAATGCTCCCGGCCCCAGTGCGAGAACGGACACGAGCATGGTCAATCCGAAGATAATCGCAGTTCGTGAATCAAACAGGTTGGGCGCACACATCGGAAGCAGCGCCAGCGCTACGCCTCCCAGGCCCACAGTCACGACCGCCGCGATGATGGGTGTAAGAAAACCGATCAGGAACAACACGCCCGCCAGAAAAGCGGACAGACCCATCAGCCAGCTTTCTGGAGTGGCATTTGGCCCGCCGATATAGAATCGTCCCTCCGCCAAAATCACCAGGCCGAGTACGGCTCTCAGCAGCAGCAGGGCAACCCCGGGCCAGCCGGACGGAAATGCAAAAAATAGACGTCTCAGCAGCGTTCTCCCAGGATTTCCCGTAAGCTCACCAACGTTCCCCCGCCTCCAGCGTAGTAGCTCCCTTGCCGCCGCGAATCCCAAAGTGTCGTAATGCGCCCATACCACTTTCGAGGGACGAGTTTGAAATCGAGCTGAATAAATCCACCTCACGGCGTTCCATTAAGCGGTGCGGAGCGGCTGAGCGTGGAACCGGGCCGCCGCCAGGCTGCCGAGCGCGACGAAGATCACCAGTACCGCTAACTGGGTGAGCTGAAACGCCGGGCCCGACTGGGCGGGGGCGGTCGCCCTCAGTGCCGGGACCTTCTCGAAAGATTGGACCACCAGCACGAAGACGTTGAAATACAAAGCGAGCGTGGCCGTGACGGCGTAGATCCAGCGCCAGTTTCCCGCAAAATGAAATTTGGATCGCGCTGGGATCGCAATTCCCAGCACCAGCAGCGACAGGATGCCCAGAGCGATCCCGGGCGTGAAGTGATGGATGGGGAACAGGAATCCCGTCAAACTGGTGGCTGCCGTCGTGATCAGAAAAGTGTTGGTCCAACCCTGAAACTCCCGGGCTGTTATCAGGCCATACAGGACCACGAAACCTGTCGCGATCCCCGCCAAGCTGAGGGCCACGTGAAACATTGTGAAGGCGGCTAGAAGCATGCGTGTTTTTCTCCTCATCAACCGTTCGAGCGGCAGTGGAACCGCCACAACCACTATGGCTCAGCCGAACGGGAAAATCGTCCCTGGATCGGAGGTTTCTCCAATAACACGATTGCCGGCGCTTGCGGATACCATGTTCGAGGTACCGCACTTTGCAGGGCAGCGGAGCTAGAGCTGGATGAATCCGCGGCGCACCGCGATGGCGATGGCCTGAGTGCGGTCGTTGGCGCCGAGCTTGTCCATGATGTGCTTGATATGCACCTTTACCGTCTCCTCGGAGATGCTCAGCAACTCCGCGATGTCGCGATTCCGGTTTCCGCCGGCCACCTGGCGCAGAACCTCTATCTCGCGCGGCGTCAAATAGTCATCGCTCAGATGCTCGGCCAGCTGGGCGGCCAGCTCCGGGGGCACGCGCTTCTTCCCGGCGTGGACCTGGCGGATCGCCTGTACCAGCTCATTCGGCGGCATGTTCTTGAGAAGGTATCCGTGCGCTCCGGCTTCCAGAGCGCGCTGCACCTCGACGTCGCCTTCGAAGGTCGTCAGCATGACGATGCGGGCGGAAGGAAATTCCGCACGGATCGCGATCATGGCGTCGATTCCGCTTAAGTCGGGAAGGCGCAGGTCCATCAGAGTGACGTCCGGTCGATGGTCCCGGAATTGCTGGATGGCTTCCGTGCCGCTGGCTGCCTGGGAAACGAGCACCATGTCCGGCTGGTTGTTGATGATCGTGGCGATCCCCTCCCGAAGAAGCGGGTGGTCATCGACGCTGAGGATGCGAATACAGGGTGAGTCGCTCATTGGTCTTCTCCATGCGGCCCGGTCGCGTGGGGTTTGCCGGCGCGTCCGTTTTGCCTTCTGCCGAACCGCGATCTGGGCCTGGGCTGATCTCGAAAGGCGACGCTCGCCGGGACGGAGAGTTCGATCTCGGTACCCGCGGACACGTTGCTCAGGACGTGGAATTGAGCGCCGATCCGGTCCGCCCGCTCCCGCATACCGGAGAGTCCCCAGTGTCCGTCGCGCCCGGTTCGCAAGACATTGGGATCGATCCCGCAGCCGTCGTCCCGTACCAGAATGCGGAAGCGATTGGAGGAATATCTGAGCTCCATTTCGACATTCTTCGCATGGGCATGGCGAAACGCGTTCACCAACGCCTCCCTGCCGATACGATACACTTCATCGCGCAGGACCGGGTGCAAAGGCCGCCGTTCGCCGTCCACGATCACGCGAAAGCCAACGGCAGAGCCCGGCGAGTCGCCAGTAGCCAGCTCCTGCTGAATTCGCGAGAACGCCTGCTCCAGATCGAGGGAGGCGCTGTGAGAGGAGCGAAGGCCCCGAACCGCGTTCCGGCCCTCTTCGATCACTTGCCCCATCAATTCGAGCGCCCGGCCCAGTATAGGTTTCACGTTTGAATCGGCGGGCAAGCGGTCCGCGGCGACATGGACCTGCATCGAGGCGCTCAGAAAACCCTGGAGCAGGGTGTCGTGCAGCTCTTGGGCGATCCGTGTTCTTTCGGCCAGCCGCTCCTGGAATCGCAGGTTGATCCGCTGGGTCATTTGTTGCAGACGCATCCCATACAAAGCGAACACACAGCCCAGGCAGCCCAACACGATGCTCAAACGGAACCACCAGGTCTGCCAGTACAAGGGGTCGACAGCGAAAGAAACCGCCGCTTCATCGGGGCTCCAGATTCCGTCCGAGTTCGTGGCCCTTAGCTCAAAACGGTATTGGCCGGGTGGGAGATTCGTGTAAACAGCCTCTCGTGCCGCTCCTGGTTCGCTCCAAGCGCGGTCGAATCCTTCCAGCCGGTATCGATACCGGACACGATCCGGAATGGAGAGACTGAGGCCGGAATAGGTGAACGTGACTCTCTGATGGCCCCCGGGAATGTGAATCGCTGCTCCCATGCCAACCGGATCGCCATCCGCGGAGATGGCCTGAACATGAGGCAGGGCAGGCGCCTCGTTCCGCGTGATCCGGGCTGGATCCACCACCGAAATCCCGCGGTTTAACGAGAACCAGATCCGGCCAGTGGGGTCGGTGAAGACGGACTTATGCCGTTTCACCCCTTCCAAACCGCGAAGGCCGTCCGCCAGCCCAAACTCGCGCAGGTCGCCGTCGCCCAGGGTCCCGTCCAACAGCTTTTGACGATTGACGCGCAATACTCCATTGGATGTCGCCATCCAAAGCGAACCAAACCGGTCTTCGGCAAGGCCCAGGATCTGCACGCGGAGCGGCGCCGGCAGTGACGCCGGAGTCAGGAACCTTTCGTGATTCCGGAACGCGATGCCGGAAGCCGTTCCCACCCAGAGCACGCCCGCGGAGTCTTCCAACAGGCAATTCACGTTGGCCGATGGCAGTCCATCAGACCCAACGTAGGTGACCCAGCGCTCTCCCCTGAGCGCGCTCAAGCCGTTGGGCGTCGCAAACCACATGCTTCCATCGGAGCCTTCGAGAATCGAAACAACGGTGTTGGATGCCAGCCCGTTCGCAACGGTAAAGTTCGTGAACTTGCCGTCGCGCAGCCGGCTCACGCCCGCGCTCAGCGTTCCGGCCCACACGGTTCCGTCGCGCGACAGGTAAACGGAATAGATACTGTCCTGCGGCAACCCGTCGGCTTGGGTGTAGGTTCGGGCGTGGATGGCCTCGTGATCCAGGCGAAGCTCCGTCAAGCCACCATGCTGCCGGCCCACCCACACTTCTCCTTTGCCGCCGGTGATGGAATAAACCACGTCCTGACTCAGACCATCTGCGGTGACGCGGCCGTGCCTGCCGTCTTTAACCCACCACAGACCGCCCGCGACGGGAGGAAACCACATACGATTGTCGGAGTCGACGAAGACGGGGTTGCTGCCGTCGGTCGGCAGCCCTTCGGGAAGCGAATAGGTCTCGAAGGCGCTGTCGCGGAGGCGTGCGATTCCGTCGTCATGTCCGATCCACAGGCTTCCTTCCCGGTCCTCAAACAGCGCGGTCACGGCTCGCGGCGATCCACCGTCTGCGAGATCCAGCCGCTCGACGCCATGGGAATTGAGCCGCAAGAGACCGCGCGAATCGGTGCCGACCCATACGTTCCGGTCGCGATCGGCAACCAGGGCGAGCGCTTGAAAGTGCCGGAGGAAGCTGGGTATTCCGGCGCTCGTAATCTCCTTCCCGTCCCAACGCACCACGCCATCGTCGGTACCAATCCACAAGGAGTGATCCCCGTCGGGAAGCAGACAGTTGACTTTCAGATCCGGCAGGCCATTCCGAATCGACAAGGTTTTTCCGCCGCGATCGCGGAAAAGCCCGGCATCGCGCGTGCCCATCCAAACGTCGCCGTTGCCGCCTTGCGCGACAGAAGTCACGGGGGAAGGCGGAAGGTCGGTGGCGGAAGCGAACCTCTCGAAATTGCCGTCGCGAAAACCATACGCCCCGTCTTCCGCCTTCCAGACGAGGAGTCGCCCCCGGCTGGACTGGCTCATGGTTTCAACGCGAGTGTAGAGCTCTTCGTCGCGCGAAGGGCGTTCGAACACGCCGTTGCAGTATCGCAGAATACTGAGGTCCTGCAGGCGCAGCCACAAGCAGCCATGCTCATCGGACGCCAGCCCGAGTACACTTCCGATGGTAAACGCTCCGGAATCGTCTTTGATGAGCCGGAAGCTCCATCCGTCGAAGCGAACCAGCCCCGCCGCGGTCGCGATCCACAGGTAACCGTCTCCGCTTTGGGCAATCCCATATACGGGGCCCTTGGGGAATCCTTGCTCGGTTCCCCATCGATCGTGAATGTACTGCGACATCGCCCGGTCCGGATCGATGGCCAAGGCCGAGGGAAGGAAGCAGGCACACGCGGCCAGCACGGCCGCGACCCGGCGGTGCAGCGCTCCGCGGCTGGCGGGCGAACTAGGGGAGGAATTCAAACTTTTCAATTACTACCTCGAAGCTGCGTTGCAACGGATGTAGACGATTGCCGTACGCATACGCATTCAAGTGGATCCTCTCGTTGCCCGCAGACGGTACGCCAGAAGTAAAGAGGTGCTCGGCCACCACACCGGAACGGCTGCGCGAGTTGAAATCCCGAGTGGTCCGGAAGGATACTCGTCCCGGCTCCCAATCCATCCAGTAGGTCAAAGGCCCGGCGGGCGCATTGAAGCGAATGGTGTTGGCGGGGACCACGTAGGGCTGAATGACAAACTGTGCATTCTTGTCCTGCGGCTCGCCCCAGCGGCTGATTTCGATGTCCATTTCACGGGGAGGCCCCAGGTCGTCCCAAGTGAACAACGCGAAGACCGAGGCAGGCTCCAGATGGGACACGTCCCCGACCAGAAACCGATACGATCCGAACCCCAAACTTCGGGAGAGCGCTATCTCCGCGCTTTCCCACTGCGCCCCGCGTTTTGAAACGCGCAGGTGCAGGAATCCCCGGCCGTCTGTCCAGGCGTTGGGTGGCATGCCGGGGGCCGCGCTCCGAACCTCCCATTGATATCCACTGAACTGCAGGGTTGGGTCGCTCGTGGCGGGCGCTCCGGGAACGATGGCCACCGCGCGCACAGGTCCGCCTGCTGTGGGCAAGGCGTTCACGGTCAGCGGCGGTCGATAGGCCGCGTCCACCAGCAGAGCAGCATACTCGGAGCCAGGATGGGTGGATGCGCTCCATTTCGAACCGGATTGAATGCTGGTGAAGGGGCGATCTTCGGCGGGCTGCACCCACCACACTCCGCTCAGGGCAAAAAGGACGATCCGCTCGCCCGGGTGCGCTCCGGTTACATGGCCCGCGATCTCTTCGAGTTTGTCCGAATTGCCCGGGCCGGAGGGCGGTATGCGGGTAAACTGGATCGACGGCGGCCGGCCCTCACCATCCGACCGGCAACTCGCAAGCGAAGCACACAGGATCACCGCCAAGCTCGCTGCCATTCTCGCTCTGTATCCAGTTTCCGTCATCGGATCCTGTGCTCAGAAGTAAAGCCGGAGTGCGGCCTGCACCTGCCGGGGCTGATTGGCCTGTGCCGTAATCTGGCCGAAGGTGGCATCGCCGACATTCGTGTCGGGAGCTGCAAACTGAACACGGTTCAAAACGTTGAACGCCTCCAGCCGGATCTGGAGGCGGGCGTCTTCGCGGAAACGCAACGGGATTTCCTTGAAGAGCGAGGCGGTCAGGTTGTCCGTACCGGGCATGCGGGCATTGGGCAAAACTCGCGGTGCGTCGCCGTCGCTGTAGGGAGCCGGCCGGACGGCGACCTGAGGATTGGCGAAGTACTGGTTCAGGTTGCCGGTTCCGGCCACCCGCAGGGGCGCCAACAAATCCGGATATTGGTTTCCGTACGTCGGCAGACTGACGCTACAACCGCCGCATAAATCCAGTTGCAACGGCAGTCCATCGTCTACGCGATATATCCCGTTCACTTGCCATCCTCCGGCCAATGTGTCCGCCACGCGATTCAAATCGGATCCAAACTTCCGGCCACGTCCGAAGGGTAGCTGATAAATGAAAGTCAGCTGCGCGATCTGGGGAATACTGAACGTCGAAAGCGACCGGTCCAGGCGCAGATTGTTCGGGTCGCGGGCATTCGGCTCCGCGGTGGCCAGGCCGCCCGTCAGGAAGGAGTAGCCGCTCGAAGCGAGCGAGGAATCATCCAGGCTCTTCTGGAACACGTAGGAAAACAGAAATTCCAGGCCCTGGGAAAATCGCTTGGAGACGCTCACCTGCGCTCCGTTGTAAATCGAATTCGCCCAGGGGACAAAGCTGCTGCTGATTCCTGTCGCGGCGCCGCTGCTGTATTGCGGGAATGGCACGGAAAGCTTCCAGCGGGGAATCGTCGGGTTCGACAGATCGGCGCTGCCCTGGATCACTCCGTAAAAGGGATTCGGAACCTGCTGCAGATAATACGAAGGATCGGCTCGAAACTCAGCCGCGACCGCCGGCGGCAGGGCGTCGATTTGGTCGTTATAGCCCATTGCATAGAGATGCGTCCCTTTTCGGCCGTCGTATTCGAGATCCAGCAATAGGGACCACGGAAGCTGCCGCTGTACTCCGAAACTCCAGGATTGCTCTTGCGGCGTCTGACTGAGGCTGCGAACCGGGATATTGGTCAGGGCCTGTCCCAGCAGCGTCGCTGCGCCCTCCTTGTTGCCCACCGCGGTTTGAATCCCAAACGGGAAAGGATCGCGCAGGAACTCGAGGGGCAGCCACGGCTCGGCGGGAACATTATTGACGCCCGTTGTTACGGCGTCGTAGCCAAGAAATCCGCCGCTGACCGCATTGCCTACCACCCCCACGTCCGAAGGATCGTAGTAGATGCCGTAGCCGCCACGCAAAACCGTGCGATCAAGAACCCGATACGCGAATCCGAATCTCGGCCCGACGTCACCCCAATCCGTGTTGAACTCCGTCCCCGGATTCCCATTCACGCCCACATACTCCACGGCGCCGTGCAGATTCAATCCCGGAACGGTGATGGGAGCGGGTGCGCTCGGATTGAAGTAGCTCATCTGGTTGAACCGCTCCGTGCGCGGCGTGTCCACGTCATAGCGTAGCCCGAAGTTGAGCGTCAGCTGCTCGGTCACGCGCCAGTTGTCCTGAATGAATCCGCCCACTTGATAATTCCGCGTCGAGGTGTACGGCGGGATCTCGTATTCGCTGAAGGGATTGTCGGCGTAACCGATCATCAGCCCGGCCAGCGCATCGCCACCTGCCCCGGCGGTTCCGGAAGCGGTCCCGCTGTTGGTGAACGCAAACAGTCCGTTGGGCGCACCGGCCTGCAGAAAATTGATCCGATGCCGCCGCAGTTCGCCGCCGAACTTGATTTCGTGCCGCCCCTTCACGTGATCGATGGAACCCACCAGATGCCCGGTTTCACTCGCAAACTTGAGTATCGAATAGAACTGCCCGCCCAAACAGCCGTTGAATCCGTTGCATCCGTAGGCGCTGAACAGCCAGATGGAAGGCGGCGTCAGGAATCCCGAAGTATCCATATAGGCCGGCATCCCCAGCTCTTTCACCGGGTCGAAGCCGCCGAACGAGGCCGCCACTCCTTCGGTCGGATACCAGTTGTGCGCATAACCGATGGAAACGGTTGCCAGCGTCACGGGGCTGAACGTGTGTGTGTAATTGACGTCGCCGACCAGCGCTGCATGTTTGGTCGGTCCCTGTGTGTTCGTGTCGTACACCGTGCCAAAGAAGTTGGGATTTTCGCCTGCATCCCACTCGTGCGAGAACCGGACGCTCGCTGTGTCTTTGTCGCTGAAGTGCTGGTCCAGCTTGATGTCGAACGATTGCTGGTTGTAGGGGCTGGACGCCGACGTCACCCAGTTGTGATAGGGATCGTACGCCGGCGTTCCGACGTTGAGGTTCGGCAGGGGGAATGCCTGGATCAGCTTTGCGCCTACCGGATCGATCAGATTGCCCGGCGTTGCGGGCAGGTTTCCCAGCCCAAACGGAATGTTTGGATTGCCAGGGCTGATGTACGTGGCAAGATTGTCAAACGGAATGGGCGCGCGATTCACTGCCTGGTTTTGCGCATTCGGCTGCCCGGTGTAGGGATCGTAAATCTGCCCCGCTGGGTTGGAACAAATGCCCTCGGAATTGAACGTCCCGCCCACGCGCCCGCACAACTCGCCGAAGTTGCCGGCGCGCTCGGCTTGGTCGGGAACTCCCGCCAGCGAGGATGTGGCTCCTGTGAGCGCGCGGATCCCATTGAAGTCGAAAAAGAAGAATGTCCGGTTCTTGAGGATCGGCCCGCCCGCGGTCACGCCAAAGTCGTTGCGCGTCGAATGCGCTTGCGCCAGTCCCGCCGAATTGGCGAAAAAGTTATTCGCGTTCAGGTCGTTGTTACGTAGGAATTCAAACAGCTCGCCGTGATAGGCGTTTGAACCGGAACGCGTGACGACGTTGACGATCGTACCGCCGCTGTTGCCGAACTCCGCGCTGAAATTTGCCTGCTGGATCTTGAACTCCTGGATGGCCTCCACCGGCGGCACATAAAGCGCTTTCTGCACACCCGGATTGTTGTCGCTATTCATGACACTGACGCCGTCCAGCAGCATATCCCCCTGGGCGTTCCGGCTGCCGTCCGAAACAAAATTCGTGACAAAGCCGGGCGTGCTGACGCCGTTGCCGTAGGTGGTTCCGGGAGCTTGGGAAACGCCCGGCGCGAGGAAAGCCAAGTCGAACGGATTGCGATCCACCAGCGGAAGTTCGTTGATCAGCTTTTCATCTACCGTCAGCCCCATGGTCGCATCGCCAACCTGTGTGATTGCGGGTTCAACATGGACCACAACGGTCTCGCGTGCAACGGAAAGCCGGAGTTTCGCCTCCGCCAACAGACGCGAATTCACCTCGATTCCGATGTTTTCCAGTTCGAATGGCTCGAATCCGTTTGCGTCGACCTTCACTTTGTAGCCGCCCGGTGGGAGCGCCCGGAACACATATTCGCCGGACCGGTCCGTTTCCGCCGAGATTTCGGTGCCGTGGCCCACGTCGGTCAAGGTGATCTTTGCGTGCGGCACGGGCGCCCCGGAAGGATCCACCACCGTGAGCAGCAGGGAGCCGGTGTACAGCTGCGCATAGGCCACCGGCACGGCGAAGGCCAGCAGTGCAACACGCCACCGCGTCCGATTCGGAGCTGTTTTCACAAGTGCCTACGTGGGCGGGATGTCAGATACCCCACTCCAAGGAACAAACCGAAATCGCTTTTTGGCAGGCCGTGCCTCGAAACTCGAAGCCCCGCTCTCCTTAATAGTAGCCCGCCCGCATGTAACCAACCTATTGGTTCGTAAGTCCGTTTGCATCCCTCGGACGCGGAATGCGTCGATACCCCATTCGTGGTAAGGCTCCTCCGGCGCGAACTGCGTGAGTGCTAGAATGAGTCCGGTCGAAACCACAGCGTTCCGAAAAAGCACACCCAACCGGCGGCGCCGATCCTAACGAATCTGCGGGATAGCCGTCTGTATTGGGTTGGACTAGGTCGTGCAAGGCGTAGACCGGATAGGAGGCGAATCCCGATGCTGCGAGCTACGGCACTCGCGGGTCTGACACTCTGCGTCCACGGGGCATTCAGCCAGACCGCGCCTCCCCCCGAGCGCCCGGAGTTTGAAGTCGCATCCATCAAGCTCAACAAATCCGCCGACGGCCGCATCATGATCCGGCCGGCGCCCGGCGGGAGATTCACTGCCACTGGTATCCCGATGCGGTTCCTGATTACGGAGGCATATCGCATCAAGGATTTCCAGCTCTCGGGAGCGCCCTCGTGGTTGTTGTCGGAGCGCTACGATATCGAGGCAAAGGCCGATGGCAATCCATCTTTTGACACGATGCGCGTCATGCTCCAGACGCTGCTGGAAGACCGGCTGAAGCTCAAATACCACCACGAAACCAAGGAAATGGCGGTTTATAACCTCGTGGTCGCGAAGCCTGGGAAACTGCACGAAGCCGAAGGCGACTGTGGGCCGCGGCCCCAAGGCTTGCCTCCACCGCTGGAGCCGGGCAAAATGCCATCGCCGCCTTGCGGCGGGATGTTCATGTTTCCAGGCCACATCTCAGGGCAGAAAGTCCCGATGAGCCAGTTGGTGGATATCCTCTCGCGCTTCTCCGGCAGGATTGTGATCGACCAAACGAACCTGACCGCCAAGTACGACATCGATTTGCAATACACACCCGACCCGGGCCAATTCCCGGGTCCTCCGCCTGGCGGCGGCCCTCCCGGCGCGCCTCCGCTGCCGCCGGTCGATCCCAATGGTCCTTCTCTATTCACGGCGCTTCAGGAACAACTGGGTTTGAAGCTGGAATCGCAGAAGGGGCAGGTGGAGATGATAGTGATCGATCACGTGGAGCGGCCCTCAGAGAACTAGACTCATGCGGCGCGGCTGGGCACTCCCGGGTGTTGTCGTCGCCGCCTGCTGGGCGCTCGGCCAGCCATCCGCCCCGCTACCCGGGTTCGAGGTGGTCTCGATCAAGCCAGACAAATCCGGGGATTTGCGTATGAACATTCATCCGTCTCCCGGCGGCAGATTCACTGCCACCAATGTATCGGCGAAAGCGTTGATCGAATGGGCCTACGGGATGCGCGAATTTCAGCTCTCGGGCGAACCCGCGTGGGCTGATTCGGAGAGATTCGACGTTGCCGCGAAAGCGGATGGTAATCCTCGCTACGATTTCTTGCAGCCCCAGCTCGAAACCATGTTTCGCGGCGTGCTGGCGGATCGCTTCCAACTGGCGGTGCATAGCGTCACCAAAGAGTTGCCCGTTTACCATTTGCTGGTCGCCAAGCACGGGCCGAAGATCCACGCGGTCGACGAAGGCGATTGTCCGGAGGTCCCGAACCCTCAGAACCCCTGCCGGTTCTTGCGGCCGGCCGGGTTCGGAAAGCTGGCGGCTCAAAAGGCGCCCCTGCCCGCGCTTGCCCTGGTCTTGACCGGTCTTACGCGCAGAACGGTGCTGGATGGGACCGAACTCAAAGGCAGCTTCACCTATACGCTCGACTGGACCAAGTATATCCAGCCGCTGCTGCTGCCTCCGGGCGCGGGGCCGCCGCCACCTGCCACTTTCGATCCGACGAGCATCGAACTCGGGATTTCGACGGCTCTCGAGGAGCAGCTCGGTCTCAAACTGGAATCGGGCAAAGGGCCGGTCGAGACGCTGGTTGTGGACCATATTGAACGGCCAACGGAAAACTAGCGTCTTCGCTTGTCTAGGCTTTATGACTGGCCGCTTGCCTGGCGCTTGGATTATCGCGGGCCTGATCCTGACGGGGAGCCTTTTCGCGTCCGAGCAGCGCGGTCAGGTGACCTTCGGGGGCTTGCCCGTTCCCGGCGCCACGGTGACTGCAACTCTAGGCGCCAAGAAGTTCACGGCTGTTACGGATGCGAACGGCGGCTATCTGTTTCCCGATCTCGCGGATGGAAACTGGAGCTTCCAAGTTGACATGCAGGGCTTTGCTCCTCTAAAGGCTGAAATCACGGTGGCGCCAGGAGCGAAGGCGGCCACCTGGGAGCTGAAAATGCTGCCCTTGGATCAGATTCACGCCGAGGCTCAGCCTCTAGCCGCCAGGCCGGCCGAGGCGCCGGAGCCCGCCGCGGAAGCAAAGAAAGGCGCTGAAACGGTGAAAGAGGCCCAGCCCGCGAACGATGCGATGGCTCAACGTGCCGCCGACGGCCTGCTCATCAATGGCAGCCAGAACAACAGCGCCAGTTCGCCGTTTGCGCTCTTCCCGGCCTTTGGCAACAACCGCTTTGGCTCGCGGTCGGTCTACAATGGCGGGCTCGGCATTTTCGACGACAACGCCATTTGGGACGCGCGCCCCTTCTCGTTGACTGGTCAGAATACGCCCAGGCCTGCCTACAATCACTTCACTGCTTCTGCTTTCTTCGGTGGCCCGCTCAGGATCCCGCACTTGCTGCGCAAGGGGCCTAACTTTTTCGTCAACTACACGTGGACCCGGAATCGCACGGACTCCATTGGCTCCGGGCTGATGCCGACGCCGGCCGAGCGCGGTGGCAATCTTTCGCAGTTTCTGAATCCGATCCTGGATCCGTCCACACACGCGCCATTCCCCGGAAACATCATTCCCAGCAGCCGGATCAGTTCTCAGGCTCAAAAGCTGCTGGATCTTTACCCGCCGCCAAACTTCAGTGTGCCCGGCGCCTACAATTATCAGGTGCCTCTGGTCGGCGTCACGCATCAGGACAGCCTGCAATCGCGCTTGAGCCAAAACATTGACCCCAAGAATTCGGTCTTCGGCAATGTTGCATTTCAGAATACGCGTCAGGCCAGCCCGACCATCTTCGACTTTCTGGACACCACCGACAGCCTGGGACTCAATGCCAGCGCGAGTTGGTTTCACCGGTTCGCTCCGGGCTGGTTCGGGACGTTCAGTTATCAGTTCAGCCGGTTCTCCATGAACCTGATGCCCAACTTCGAGAATGAAGGGAACCTGTCGGGCGCGGTGGGCATCCTTGGTAACGACCAGAAGTCGCTGGATTGGGGTCCACCTGCCCTGGTATTTTCCAGCGGGATCCAAGGGCTATCCGACGCCGAGCAGGCCATCAATCATAACGAAACGAACGCGGTTTCCGCCGGCTTTTTCTGGAACCGTGGACGCCACAATTTTCAATTCGGCGGCGACTTCAAGCGGCAGCAGTTTAACGTGCTGGGCCAGCAAAACGGCCGCGGAACATTCACTTTTACGGGTGCGGCCACGGGGTCAGACTTCGCCGATTTTCTGCTGGGCGTGCCTGACGTCGTGAACCTCGCCTACGGTAATGCCGACAAATATTTCCGCGACTCGCTGTACGACGCCTACTTCACCGACGATTGGCGCATCAGTTCCGCTTTCACGTTGAACGCCGGCCTGCGGTGGGAATACGGTTCACCCATCACGGAATTGTACGGGCGCCTGGTAAATCTCGATGTTCAACCCGGGTTCACGGATGCAGCGCCGGTGCTGGCGAGCGACCCGATCGGTTCACTCACCCACGATCGATACCCCAGTTCGCTGTTAAATCCCGACAAGCGGGCGTTCGAGCCACGCCTGGGTCTCGCCTGGCGCCCGCTCGCGGCTTCCTCGGTAGTGATTCGCGCAGGCTACGGCGTCTACTACGACACCTCCGTCTATCAGACGATCGCCACACAAATGTCACAGCAGGCACCGCTCTCGACAAGCATTAGCCTGCAGAACCGCGAGCCCACGAAATTGACGCTGGGTGACGCTTTTGAATCCTCGCCCGCGACCACCACGAACACGTTCGGGGTCGACCCCAACTTCCGGCCTGGCTACGCGCAAATCTGGCAATTCTCGATCCAGCGCGACCTGCCCGGCTCGCTGCAAATGACGGCCACGTATCTGGGCATCAAGGGAACGCATGGAACCCAGGAGTTCGTGCCGAATACTTATCCGGCCGGAGCAGTCAATCCTTGCCCGCTATGTCCGAGCGGCTATCTGTACGTGACCTCGAACGGCAACTCCACACGCGAAGCCGGTCAGATCCAGTTGCGCCGCCGCTTGCACAGCGGATTCACCGCAACGATGGAGTACACTTTCGCGAAAGCGATTGACGACGACGCCGTACTGGGCGGCGCGGGCGCTTCGGCGAGCACACCCGTTCCATCCGCGGCTTCCGGCACAGGGGCTTCGCCGCCACGGAACCTTCTGGTCGCGCAAAATTGGCTCGACTTGAGCGCCGAGCGCAGCCTTTCCACTTTCGACCAGCGCCATCTTCTGACCACGACCATTCAATACACCACCGGAATGGGAGTCGCGGGCGGGACGTTGCTGAACGGATGGAGGGGCAGACTGTTCAAGGGGTGGCTGCTCAGCACTACGATCTCGGCCGGGACGGGCCTGCCGCTCACGCCCAGCTATCTTGCGCCGGAAGTCGGCACCGGCGTCACCAACGCGCTCCGCCCGGAATATACCGGAGCATCCCTCTACGCGGCCCCGGCGGGTTTGTCGCTGAATCCGGCGGCTTATGCCGCGCCACCGCCCGGTGAATACGGCAACGCAGGACGCGATTCCATTACCGGCCCCTTCCAGTTCACCTTAAACGCCTCCGCCGGACGCACATTCCGGTTGAGCGACCGGTTGAGCGGCGACCTGCGGATCGACTCGACCAATCCGATCAACCACGTGACGTTCCCTGCGTGGAATACTACGTTTGGCAGCGCCCAATTCGGTTTTCCAATGTCTGCCAACGCCATGCGCAGTCTGACGACCGGATTCATCGTGAGGTTCTAGCATGCGCTCTACGTTTGCTCTACTTGTCCTGGCTCTCGGCGCTCGCGCCCAGCAGATCGGCCAGAATGCGCCCGCGGGGAATGCAACGGCTACGTTTTCCACCACTAGCCAGTTGGTCGTCGAGACCGTGAATGTGAAAGATAAGAGCGGTAAACCGGTCCTGGGTTTGACGGCCAAGGATTTCACCGTCACCGAGGACGGCGTTGCGCAAGAAATTCGCTTCTTCGAATTTCAGAAAGTGCCGGAAGGCGCAGAACCCGAGCCGGCCATTACAACCCCGGCGGCGCCGTTCCGGAAGTTACCCGAAACTCAGATCGCACAGGAACGTCCGGGCGACTTCCGCTACCAGGACCGGCGCTTGCTCGTTTTCTATTTCGATCTGACCGCCATGCCGCCACCGGACCAGGTGCGCGCGGTGGAAGCAGCCAAGAAGTTCATCCGGACCCAAATGACGCCCGCCGATCGCGTGGCGCTCATGCGATTTGAAGGCGGTTCGGTCCGGGTGATGGCGGATTTCACCGGCGATCGGGACCGCCTGGACAGCATCCTGGAAACGATGATCGTTGGCGAGGCCCAGGGCTTCGACGAAACCGTCAGTGACGACAGCGCGCCGGACACGGGCGCGGCGTTCGGGCAGGACGATAGCGAGTTCAACATCTTCAACACCAACCGCCAGCTCTCCGCGTTGCAAACCGCGGCGAGCATGCTGGGCCACGTCAGTGAAAAGAAATCCCTGCTCTATTTCGCCAGCGGCCTGCGGCTGAATGGATTGGATAATCAGGCGCAACTCCAGGCCACCACCAACGCCGCCATCCGCGCGGGCGTTCAGATCTGGCCCATCGACGCGCGCGGCCTGGTAGCCCAAGCCCCGCTGGGCGACGCGACACAGGGCTCGCCAGGCGGTCAAGGCGTGTACACTGGCTCGTCGGCCCTGGCTGTGACCAACCGTTTCCAGCAGTCGCAGGATACGCTATACGCGTTGGCGGCCGACACGGGCGGCAAGGCGCTGCTGGATAACAACGATCTTTCCAGGGGTATTGTTCAGGCGCAGAATAGTGTCGCCAGTTACTACCTGATTGGCTACTACACCACGAACGCGAATCTCGACGGAAAGTTCCGGCGGATCAAGATCTCGTTCAACGGCGGCCTGTCCGCGTCGCTCGATTACCGCCAAGGCTACTTCTCCGGCAAGAGCTTCGGCAAGTTCACCAGCGCCGAAAAGGAGCGCCAGCTCGAAGATGCGCTCATGCTGGGCGACCCGATCACCGAACTGACGATTGCCATGGAAATCGATTACTTCCAATTGAATCGCGCCGAGTATTTCGTGCCAGTGGTGGTCAAAATTCCGGGCCGCGAACTGGCGCTCGCCCGCAAAGGAGGCGCCGAACGCACGCTGATCGACTTCATCGGTGAGGTCAAGGACGACTACGGCACCACGGTCGAAAACGTTCGCGACAAAGCCGATATCAAGCTCAGCGGCGAGACTGCGGCGAGGCTCGCGAAACAGCCGATTGAGTATGACACCGGGTTCACGCTCCTGCCGGGCAAGTACCGGATCAAGCTGCTGGCACGCGACGCCGAGACCGGCCGCATCGGAACCTACGAAACGCCGTTTGTCATCCCCAATCTGAACAAGGAACTGAAACGGATTCCCACAAGCTCGGTGGTGCTCAGCAGCCAGCGAGTGGATCTGAAGGACGCCATCTACAATGCCCTCAAGAGCAAGGATCAAGCCGAGCTGACGAACCCGCTCGTTCAGGAGGGACAAAAGCTCATTCCCAGCGTGACGCGGGTTTTTAGCAGGAACCGTCCCCTGTACGTCTACCTGCAAGCTTACGAACCGGGCGTCACCGAGGCACAACCGCTGGTTGCCTTCGTGACCTTCTATCGCGGCGCATTGAAGGTTCTCGAAACTCCGCCGCGCTCCACTACCGAGGCGCTGAGCAGTCACTTGAAGACGCTGCCGCTGCGGTTCGATGTGGCTCTCGATCAACTCTCACCCGGCGCTTACAACTGTCAGGTAACGGTGCTGGATCCATCGGCGCAAAAAGCCGCATTCTGGCAAGCCCCGATTGTGATTATCGAGTAGGTTCGGCTCGGCGGACGCTGGCATAGCCTGTGCCTGCGATAGAATCAGCGTGCAGGAGATCCCATGCCATTCCGTACGCGGTTCGCCCTTTCCTTGTTGTTCGCCCTTGCTGGCGCCGCAATGGCGCAGCAGCCCGGCTCCCCATCCAGCGCGCCGCCGCTTGCCACCTGCGGCGTCCACGGCGCTATCGAGGTGCTGTGTGGAACGCGGTCACCGGAAGATCTCGAACTCACGCCGGACGGCAAGTATCTGATCGCCACCCAATTCGTCAATATGGGCCGCAACGCCACCACCGGCTACGGCATGGCGCTCTTCGATCTCGCCAAAAAGACCTTCACCAGGATGTCCGTGACCGATGAGCCGGAGAAATCCTGGGGCGATTCCAACTGTCCCGGCCCGATCGGCGACGCGCTGGTTTCGCACGGTGAATCCCTTGCCAAGCGGAAAGACGGCCAGTGGGCGTTGTATGTGGTCAACCACGGCGGACGGCAGTCCATCGAGATGTTCGAGCTAAAACGCGCGTCCGGCGGTTGGGCGCTGGTGTGGCATGGGTGCGAGGTGGCGGCCCACGATTACAACGATGTCGCCATTCTTCCAGATGGCGGATTCGTCGGCACCTATCCGACCGGGCTTAACGCGGGAGGCGCCGGAGGCCCATTCGGCGGCGCGGTTACGGGCTATGTGGCGCGCTGGACACCGGGGAAGGGCGAATCCGAAGTTCCAGGCACGCGAATCCGTTACCCCAACGGCGTCGTAGTCAGCTCCGGCGGCCGCTTTATGTATCTGAACGAGTTCGCCGCCCGCAAGGTATATAAATACGATCTGAAAAACGACCAACAGCTCGCCTCGGTGAATGTGGACTTCCTGCCCGATAACCTGACCTGGACCAAAGAGGGAAAGCTGTTGGCGGCCGGAGTGAAAGGGGCGCGCGGCGATTGTCCCGAAGGTAGCGGCCGGCCCTGCATCCAGGGATTCGGAGTGGCCGAAATCGATCCCGCAAAGATGACTGCTCGCGTGATCTTCGACTCCGCGGACCACGAACCCCTGATCGCCGGCGTCTCTTCCGCCCTCAAAGTGGGCCACTCGATTTATCTCGGGGCGTTTCTCGGCGACCGCCTGGTGAAGATCCCGTATCCGAAGTGAGAGGGCGCCAGGCCCTTTCGATCACCCTTAATGATATAGCCGATCAATGCCGATGGACCGATTGCATGCAATCAGCGATAGAATAGCTGACTGAGGTCAAAGTGACAGGTCTTCGCTATTTACTGTTGTGGGCGGCGACAGTAGCTGGAGGTGCTGGTGTCGCTTTTGCTCAACAGGATGCGCCGGCCGCGCAGCGGGCCGTCGTGCAGAAATACTGCGTCGTCTGCCATAGCACCCGGTTGCATACCGGCGGACTTTCGCTGCAGGACGCCGATTGGAACAATATCCCCGCCGCGGCCGAAACCTGGGAGAAAGTGATTCGCAAGCTGCGTACCGGCTCTATGCCCCCGCAAAGGATGCCTCAGCCGGACGCGGCCACGCGCAACGCGCTGGCGTCTTTCCTCGAGGGCTCGCTCGATCGCGCGGCCGCCGCGAACCCCAATCCCGGCCACGCCGCCATGCACCGGCTGAATCGCGCCGAATACGCCAACGCGATTCACGAACTGCTGGGCCTGGATGTCGATTCGAGCGCGCTGTTGCCGCCCGACGATGAAAGCAGCGGTTTTGACAATATCGCCGACGTTCTGCGCATGTCGCCGTCGCTGATGGAGCGGTACCTTTCCGCTTCCTGGAACATCAGCCGCGAAGCGGTGGGCGACAGGAACATCGAGCCCGCTACCGCCACCTATCGCGTACGGCCTGATCTTTCGCAGGATCAGCACATCGAAGGACTGCCGCTCGGCACCCGCGGTGGCATTCTGGTGAAGCATTACTTCCCGCTGGACGCCGATTATGTCATCAAGCTGCGCTTATGGCGCAATACCTTCGACCTGATGCGCGGCATGGAGGATTCCCACCAGATCGAGATCAACGTGGATGGTAAGCAGGTGCGCGTGGTGACCGCCGGAGGCCGCGACGATTTCGTGAAGATGGCGCAGAATCCGGGAGCATTCGGCGGCGATCTGGATCAACGCCTGACCGTGCGGATTCCCGTGAAGGCCGGCCCGCATATCGTCACCGCCGATACCATCCTGCGCAGCCACGCCGAGCCGGACAATCTCATCAAGCCATTCCTCAGAACCACCATCGATGGCTTGGATATCACCGGCGATCCCTCGGTGGACCGGCTTACCATCGAAGGGCCGCTCAACCCGACCGGTCCCGGCAATACGCCGGCGCGCGCGAAAATCTTCATCTGCACGCCGTCCAACGCCGGCGACGAACTGCCCTGCGCGCGCCGGATCATCGCGAATCTTCTTCGCCACGCCTACCGCCGTCCGGTTGGAGCGAGCGATCTCGAGACCCCGCTCAGCTTCTACCAACGCCGCCGCAACGACCAGGGCGATTTCGACGCGGGCATCGAAGCCGCGCTGCAGTTCATTTTAGCCAGCCCCGAATTTCTGTTCCGCTTCGAGCCGGATCCCGAAAACCTCGCCACCGGCGCGGTCTACCGGCTCGGCGATCTCGCGCTCGCGTCGCGCTTGGCGTTCTTCCTTTGGAGCAGCCCGCCCGATGACGAGCTGATCGACCTGGCGAGCCAGGGGAAACTGCACCAGCACGCGATCCTGGAACAGCAGGTCAAGCGCATGCTGGCCGACGACCGCTCCGACGCGCTGGTCGACAATTTCGCCGAACAGTGGCTTTTCCTGCGGAATCTCAAGAACTCGTCGCCCGATGAGCAGATCTTCCCCGATTTCGACGACAACCTGCGCCAGGCCATGCGCCAGGAAACCAAGCTGTTCTTCCAGAGCATTATGCGCGAGGATCGCAGCGCGATGGATCTGCTGACCGCCGACTATACCTTCGTGAATGAACGCTTGGCGCGCCACTATGGCATGCCCGGCGTCTACGGCAGCCAGTTCCGCCGCGTCACGCTCACCGATCCGGACCGGCGCGGTTTGCTGGGGCAGGCCAGCATCCTGACCGTTACTTCGTACCCCAATCGCACCTCGCCGGTGCAGCGTGGCAAATGGATTCTGACCAACCTGCTGGGAATTCCTCCCACACCGCCGCCGCCCAACGTTCCTGCGCTCAAGGAGAACGGCGCAGGCAGGCCGTTATCGCTCCGGGAACGCATGGAGCAGCATCGCGCGAATCCGGTCTGCGCCGGCTGCCACAAGGTGATGGACCCGATCGGGTTCGCGCTGGAAAATTTCGACGCCGTCGGTCAATGGCGAACCACGGACGATGGCGCCGTCATCGATCCCTCCGGCACGCTCTATAACGGAACGAAAGTGGATGGTCCGGTGCAGTTGCGCGACATGATCGCGAGTCGCCCGGATGTGTTTGTCGGCGTGATGACCGAAAAGCTTCTAACCTATGCCCTCGGCCGCGGCGTCCAGTATTACGACATGCCCGCCGTGCGCAAGATTGTCCAGGATGCCGGCGCCAACGATTTTCGCTTTTCCTCGCTGGTGCTGGGCATCGCCGAAAGCGTACCGTTCGACATGAAGATCAAGACCGCGGTGGCGCCCGGGAACGCCTCGCACTAAGGAGAATTGGAGATGCGGTTGATGACGAAAAAACATTTATCCCGCCGGACCGTTTTGCGGGGAATGGGGACCGCGCTGTCGCTTCCCTTATTGGATTCGATGCTGCCCGCCCAGACGCCGCTCGCGCAGACTGCAGCGAACCCGCAGATCAAGCTGGGATTGTGTTTCATTCCTCACGGCGCGGTGATCGCCAACTGGACGCCCATCGGGGAAGGCACGGACTACGAGATGTCGCGGACGCTCGCCCCGATCGCGCCCTATCGGGATCAGGTGGTCGTGGTCACCGATCTTGCGCACAAGATGGCTGCCCCCGGCGGACCGGGCGACAACGGCGGCGACCATACGCGATCTCCCGCCGTGTACCTGAGCGGCGTTCACCCCAAACGCACCGACGGCGCCGACATTCGCGCGGGCACGACCATCGATCAAATCGCCGCGCAGAAAATCGGTCAGCAGACCCCGCTGCCGTCGCTGGAACTCGCGACCGAGGACTTCAGCGGACTGGTCGGCTCCTGCGACGTCGGATTCAGCTGCGCCTACATGAACACGATCTCCTGGCGCACCCCCACCACCCCGTTGCCCATGGAGATTAACCCGCGCGTCGTCTTCACCCGCCTGTTCGGTGACGGGGCCAACGCCGCGGAGCGCCTCCAGCGCATTCAGGAGCAGAGCAGCATTCTGGACGCTGTCCTGGGCCAGGTGAAGCATCTGGAAGGCGACCTCGGGCCGAGCGATCGCAATCGCGTGTCCGAATATCTCGACACGGTTCGCGAGATCGAGCGCCGCATTCAACTCGCCGAAAAACAGAGCGCCAACTCCACCCTGGCCGTGCCCGCGTCCCCGATGGGCATTCCGGACGATCATGAGGCGCACACCAAACTGATGTTCGATCTGATGACGCTGGCGTTCCAGGCCAATATCACCCGCATTTCCACCTTCATGATGGCGCGCGAGGTGAGCTACCGTACCTTCCCGCAGCTCGGCATCTCGGAAGGTTTCCACCCCGCGTCGCACCATCAGAATAATCCGGCGCGCCTGGAACAGTTAACCAGGATCAACACCTATCACGTCGGCTTAATGGCTTATTTCCTTGGAAAGCTGAAGGCCACGCCCGACGGCGACGGCAATCTGCTGGATCACTCGCTGATCCTCTTTGGAAGCGGCATGAGCAACAGCAACGTGCACAATCACGCACCGCTACCGGTTTTTGTCGCGGGCGGAGCAGCGGGAAGGATGAAAGGCGGCCGGCACCTCAAGTATCCGGATGGAACGCCCATGTCGAACCTGCTGCTGACGATCCTGGACAAGGCCGGCGTTCAGGTGGATCACGTGGGAGACAGCACCGGGCTTCTGACCGAAGTGTGAGCGTGATCGGAGAATCACTCATGAAAAAACTCTGCGGCATTCTCCTGCTGCCATTCCTCACGCAGGTGGGCTTTGCCGCCGCCGCGTCCGTAGCCGATGCGGTCGAACACCGCGACATGGCCGCGCTGGAGCAGTTGCTGAACCAGCATGCGCCGGTGAACGCCCCGCAGGCCGACGGCACGACGGCTCTCCAGTGGGCCGCTCACTACAACGATCTGGACGCCGTCACGCTGCTGCTCCGGGCCGGCGCGGACGCCCAGGCAGCCAATCGCTACGGCGCTTCGCCGCTTTCCGAAGCAGCCGCGCTTGGCAACGCCGCGATCATCGAAAAACTACTTCAAGCCGGCGCCGATCCGAACACCCGCACGACAGCCGACGGCGAAACCGTGCTCATGACTTCGGCCCGTACCGGTAATCTGGCTGCGGTTAAAGCGCTGCTGAGCCACGGCGCCGACGTGAACGCGAAAGAAGCCTATAAGGGCCAAACCGCCCTGATGTGGGCCGCCGCCGAACGGCATTCCGGGATCGTGAAGGTGCTGTTGGAACACGGTGCGGACTGGAAGATTCAATCCTCGTCCCGCCCCACCAAGCTTCCCAAGCTCAGCGCGGCGTCCTCCGTTTCCCCCATGTCCCGGGGCGGCCTGACGGCCTTTCTGTTCACCGCCCGGGAAGGCGACATCGAGACCGCCAAGGTGATGCTGGATGCGGGAGTGGACATCAATCAGACCGACGTGGATCACACCAGCGCGCTGGTGGTGTCCATCCTGAACAAGCGCTACACCTTTGCCAAGTTCCTGTTGGACCGCGGCGCAGATCCGAACGTGACCGACGTCCTGGGCCGCGCCGCCCTCTATGCGGCGGTGGACATGCATAACGAAGATTGGTCCGCGTTACCCATGCGCAAGGAGGAGGACCCGCTGCCCGCCCTCGATCTGATCCAGGCGATCCTCGCGCATGGAGCGAATCGGAACGCGCGGCTCACGCATAACCTTCCCGGCCGCAGCGGTATGGATATCGGCGACGTCGCGCTGGACGAAGGCACCACGCCTTTCATGCGCGCGGCCCGCTCGGGCGATTTCGCCACGATGCAGATTCTGCTTCGCGCGGGCGCCGATCCCAAGCTCGCCACCAAGGACGGCAATAACGCGCTGCTCTTCGCCGCGGGCATCGGCTATCGCGACAAGAATACGCGCGGCACCGACCAGGACGCTCTCGAAGCCCTGAAGCTGTGCGTGGCTCAGGGCATGGATATCAACCAGGCCAACAATAAGGGCGAAACCCCGCTGCATGGGGCCGCGGATCGAGGCTCGGATGTTCTTGTGAAGTACCTGGTAGAGCATGGCGCGAAGCTCGACGCCAAGTCCAAGCGCGGATTCACGCCTCTGGATATCGCTATGGGCAAGGACAGCTTCGGCCTGCCCGTGCCTCATGACAGCACCGTCGCTCTGCTCAAAAGCCTGGGCGGCACCGAGGGCGCCCGCGAGGGCACGCACTGAGTAAAATGGTACGGTTGCGATAGCGCTTTCCGCCTGGGTTAGATCCATGGCTCAACCAAGGTTCATCAGTACGGCTGCCACCTGCGCAGTGTTTGCGTTTGCCGGACTTGTCTTCGCTCAAAAAGATCAGTTCCCCTGGAACGATTATCATGTCGAAGACGGCATTACCACCATCCACGTCCAAGGCCACGTGTACCTGCTCAACGGATTGGGCGGGAATGTTGTCGTCCAGACCGGCGACACCGGTGTTTTGGTGGTGAATACCGGCCTCAAGCAAAACTCCGCGCGGCTCATCGCCGCGATCCGCAGGCTTTCGGACAAGCCCCTGCAGTACATCTTCAATACGTGCGTGCATCCCGACCAGACCGGCGGCAATGACGCCGTGCGAAAAATCGGAGTCACCATCACCGGCGCCAACGTGACCGGCGACATCGCCGATGCCGCGCAGGGCGCCCAGATCATCGCGCACGAAAACGTTTTGAACCGGATGAGCGCGCCGACCGGGCAAAAGTCTTCGGCGCCTTTCGGGGACTGGCCTACAGATACCTACGTTTCCGGCCAAAAGGAAGTGTTCTTCAATGAAGAACCGGTCATCGCTCGCTGGCAGCCCGCCGCCCATACCGACGGCGACAGCCTGGTGATCTTTCGCCGCTCCGACGTTGTGGCCACCGGCGACATCTTCAACACCGAAAGTTATCCCGACATCGACGTCGAACGCGGCGGAAGCATTCAGGGCGAAATCGACGCCCTCAATAACATCATCGATATCGCCGTTCCCAAGCATGAGGAAGAAGGCGGCACGTACATCATCCCCGGCCATGGCCGCATCTGTGACGAGTTCGACGTCGTCGAATACCGCGATATGGTGACCATCGTCCGCGACCGCGTTCAGGACGCCATCAAGAAAGGCATGACGCTGGAGCAGATCAAGGCGGCCGGCTTCACCAAGGACTACGATGCCCGCTGGAGCGCCAAGGACGGCCCGGGCACCGCCGGCAACTTCGTCACCTCGATATATGAAAGCCTGAAGGCTTCCGTTAGTAAGTGAGGACTCTTATGCGATACAGTCCTTTGCTGGTAGGGTTAGCTGCTGCGCTGGTCCCGTTGTCCGGAGCATTCGGCCAGTTCGCCGGTTCGTTCAATGGGCAGCCGGGCATCGATCTCAGCGGCGCCTGGCGGCCGGAACCGCACGAGGAAAGTGTCGGCAACCCCGCCATCGCCGACTTCCTTGGAGTTCCCATCACCGAAGCCGCGCGCGCCGTGGGTCTGGCCTGGAGCCCCTCCCGCGTCACCGTGCCCGAGCACCAATGCCAGGTACACGTCGCTCCTTACATCATGGGCGGCCCTCTCAACCTGCGCGTCTGGGAGGAGCGCGATAATCAGGCGCAAAAGCTGATCGCCATCCACATGTATATCAGCACGTACGAACAGAACCGCATTATCTGGATGGATGGCCGGCCGCATCCGCCCGAAGCTGCTGCTCATACCTGGATGGGCTTCTCCACCGGCAAATGGGAAGGCAACACACTGACTGTCTACACAACCCACATCAAAGCCGGCTACCTGCGGCGCAACGGTTTGCCGGAAAGCGACCAGGCGACGCTGATCGAACACTTCATGCGGCATGGAGACTTTCTGGTGCACCTCAGCGAGGTGACCGACCCGGTGGACTTGACTGAGCCCTTCGTCCGCTCCGAGGTTTTCCAGCGCGTGAGCGCCGAAGGGCAGAACTGGCTGTATCCTTGTGAATCCGTCGTGGAAATTGCGAACCAGCCCCGCGGCGCCGTGCCCAATTTCCTTCCGGGTGAAAATCCATTCGTCAGCGAATTCGCCAAGAAATATCATCTCCCGCTGGCCGCCACGCTAGGCGGCGCCGAGACAATGTACCCGGACTTCCAGCGCAAGATGAAAGAAACGTCTTCGGGCCACTGATAACCCCGGCAGTCCTCAAACAGGTCGGCAAAGTGACCTGAAACGAGTCGCCCCAGGAGAGGATCTAAATTGTGAGTCTGGTCTGTTGGAGCCTGCTCGATGCCGTGCCGGATCGAAGACTACGCACTGATCGGTGACTGCCACACCGCGGCCCTGGTTGGCCGCGACGGCTCCCTGGATTGGCTCTGTCTGCCCCGCTTTGATTCGGGCGCGTGTTTTGCCGCGCTGCTCGGCCAAGAAGAAAACGGCCGCTGGCTGCTTCACCCGGCCGCGGATGTTCGGGAAATTCGGCGGCGCTACCGCGGCGACACGCTGATTCTCGAAACCGACTTTGTAACTGACCATGGCGTCGCCCGCCTCGTCGATTTCATGCCTCCGCGGACCTCCCATCCCCAGGTAGTGCGCGTAGTGGAAGGCGTCCGCGGACAGGTCCCCATGGAAATGGATCTGGTGATCCGCTTCGATTACGGGTCCATCGTTCCCTGGGTGCGGAAGATCGAGGGCGGAATTCGAGCCGTCGCGGGGCCGGATACCGTCGATTGCGAGTCCGACGTGGACCTTCGCGGTCAGAATCTCCACACCGTGGCAACCTTCACCGTCTCCGAGGGCCAGTCGGTCCCCTTCACCCTCTCTTGGTCGCCAACGCACGAGCAGCGGCTCCGGTCACGCCACTGGAAAGAGTCTGTGCGCGCGACCGAAACCTGGTGGACCGAATGGGCCAGCCGCTGCACCTATCAAGGACAGTGGAGCGCGCCGGTGCTCCGCTCCCTGCTTACGCTGAAGGCGCTCATTTACCAGCCCACCGGCGGGATCGTTGCCGCGCCAACCACCTCCTTGCCGGAATTCCTGGGTGGAAACCGCAACTGGGATTACCGCTATTGCTGGGTGCGGGATGCAACCTTCACCCTCTATGCGCTGATTCTAGGCGGATATCACGAAGAGGCGAGCGCCTGGCGCCGCTGGCTGCTCCGCGCCGTCGCCGGAACTCCCTCCGAACTTCAGATCATGTACGGGCTGGCGGGAGAACGCCGTTTGACCGAACTGACTCTGCCGTGGCTTTCCGGCTACAGCCATTCCGCGCCCGTGCGAACCGGCAACTCTGCCCACGCTCAGTCTCAACTGGACGTCTATGGCGAGTTCATGGACACGGTCCACCTGGCCCTTCACGCCGGCTTGCGCCCCACCGATGACTCCTGGAAAGTCCAGGTGGCTCTGCTCGACTTCCTGGAGAATGGCTGGCGCCAACCCGACCACGGCATCTGGGAAGTGCGCGGTCCCAAGCAGCATTTCACGCATTCCAAGGTCATGGCCTGGGTGGCCTTTGACCGTGGCATTCGTACCGTGGAGGATTTTGGCCTCCCGGCTGGTGACGTCGCCAAATGGCGCCGCCTCCGCGACGAGATCCACGCTGAAGTCTGCCGCGAAGGCTTTAACGCGGAGCTCAACTCATTTGTCCAGTATTACGGTTCGCGCGACGCCGATGCTAGCTTGCTGACGCTCGCCACGGCCGGCTTCCTTCCGGCCACCGACCCGCGCATTTGTGGGACCGTCGAATTCGTCCAGAGCGAATTGATGGATAACGGCCTGCTGCGGAGATATCAGTCCGGCGGTGGCGTGGACGGGATGCCACCGGGCGAAGGCTGCTTCCTGCCTTGCACGTTCTGGCTGGTCAACAACCTCGCGCTGATGGGCCGGGTGCGCGAAGCACGCGAGATCTGGGAGCGGTTGCTGGACCTCCGCAACGACGTTGGACTGCTTCCGGAAGAGTATGATCCCTCCGCACGGCGGTTCCTGGGCAACTTTCCGCAAGCCTTCACGCATGTCAGCCTGCTGAACGCTGCAAGCTATCTGACGTCGCCGGAGGGATCCCTGCTGGCCACCCGTTTCGCGGGCGCCTCACTTCGGACATAATCCGGCTACGTCATTCCTTCCGCGAATTTTCTATATAATCAATGAGTTGCGATCCTTCTTCCACCCAGAAACATGCGCCGGGTTTTTCCTCTTGACTGCCAGCCCCGTTTGGCACAAACTTTACTTTCATCCTGCTTCGTCTGCAGGGTTGAAGAGGCGGCCACTCGCAGTCGGTTCCCACGTGAAACTTGCCTCTGATCTCCCTGGCAACGCTGCCATTCTAGTTTTAACCCAGCAGAAGACTGACACTTTGAGGAATTTGTGACGAAACGATTTCTGATCGCTGCTGCCCTTTGCCTTTTGCCCGGCGCTTGGGCGCAATCGGCGGGGCGCGCCGCAGCTGCTGCCGATACCCCGGCGGAAGACGGCATTCCGGTTACTGACCCCCTGGTCATCTCGCGTTGTGGAACTTGTCATCCGCGGGATGCCAAGGGCAACATGACGCGCATCTCCTGGGAGCGCACCACGCCGGAGGGATGGGAGGAGGCCATCAAGAGGATGGTGCGGCTGAACGGGCTCACCGTCACACCCACCGAGGCGCGGTCTATTCTGCAATACCTGGCGACGTATCACGGCCTCGCTCCCGAAGAGGCGAAGGCGGTGATGTATGTGCCGGAGCACCGCCTGGTAGACGAGACCAACATCCCGAACAACACCGTCCACGACACCTGCGCGAACTGCCATGCTTTCGGGCGGGCGCTATCCTGGCGGCGCACGAAGTCGGACTGGCAGTATCTCGTCAACATGCACAGCTTTCTCTATCCCCAGGCAGACAACATCTTCCGGCATGGCTCCGGAGCCTTCCCGGACGTCCGCGGCCCAGGCGTGAGACGTCGCGGCGAGGAGGAAGCGGCTGCCGAGGCCCCCCGCAAGGAGCCGGTGGAGGTCGCGGTCGATTACCTGGCGAAAGCCGCGCCGCTGCATACTCCGGAGTGGGCTGCCTGGCGTTCCCGCATGCGGGCGCCGAAGCTCGCGGGGCGATGGCTGGTTTCAGCCGATCTGCCCGGACACGGCCGCTACTACGGCGACATGGTGATTAGCGCGGGTTCCAGCGACGACGAATTCACGACCAAGATCAATTTGAAGTCCGTCAAGAATGGATCCACGCTGAGCCGCACCGGAAGTGGCTTGGTTTACGCCGGCTACGCCTGGCGCGGCCGGTCCATGGCCACCGCGAAAGGCGGCGACTCGCCCGATGATCTGTCCCATGAAATGCGCGAGGCCATGTGGTTCGATCCCAACCAACTCGACGCCATGGGCCGTTGGTATTGGGGCGCCTACCAGGAGTTCGGCTTCGACGTGAAGCTCGTCCGCGCCTCGGCTGATCCGGCCGTCATCGGCGTCGACGTGACTGCCCTCAAGACCGGCTCGACCGGCTTGAAGGTCCGGCTGATCGGCAACAATTTCCCCGCACAGGTCTCTGCTGCCGATCTCGATTTCGGCACGGGCGTTACCGTGACCCGCGTTCTGTCCAGCAAGCCGGGCGAGATCGTCGCGGAAGTGAATGTGGCCGCCGACGCCGTGAGCGGCAAACGCGACGTCGCATTCCGGCAAGCCGTTCTGCAAAATGGCCTCGCTGTATACGACCGCGTGGACTACATCAAGGTGACTCCCGAAGCTGCTCTGGCCCATCTGGGCAGTGAAACGCACCCCAAGGGTTACCAGCAATTCGAAGCCATCGGTTATAACCGCGGTGCGGACGGCAAGCCGCACACCGCCGACGACGTGGACCTCGGTCCCATTGACGTCACCTGGTCGGTGGAAGAATTCCAATCGGTCTACGGCGACGACGACAAGGGATTCGTCGGCCAACTCAGTCCGACGGCTCTTTTTAACCCGGCCTCCGATGGCCCCAATCCCGAACGGAAATTCAGCCGGAACAACTACGGCAACGTATGGGTAGTGGCGACCTCCAAGACCGAGAAAGAAAAGGACGGGCGACCCATGACCGGCAAAGCTTATCTGGTCGTGACCGTTCCGACTTACATCAAGTGGGACCAGCCGGAGGTGGAGAGGTGAGCGCGGCCAATCATCCGTCCCTCACGCCCGCCGGCCAACCAAGATCTACCGAAAGGAAGACTCTATGAAGCACATGCGAGCAGTCAACAAAAAAGCTTCGAGGATGATCGAATCCGCCGAAGCCGCCGCGGCCGCGGAGCGCCAGGAAGATGTCTTCGCGCTGCAGAACCAACAGGCGCCCCAGCGCCCGCACGTCCCCACCGGATGTTCTCTCTCGTTCTCGCCGGGATGGGAAGTCGACTCGTCCGGCGGTACGGCCGGCCTTTGTCAGCCCGTGGAGCGCGACATCTACGATTGCTATAACTCCTGCTATTGGCCGGCCCAGGTTCCCGACCACCTGAACAACGCCCCCGATTGGGCCAGCAAATGCGCCGTGGCCACCAAGGACTGGCGCAATCTGGACCTGGTGTTTCCATAGAAAGCGCGCGAACTCGAACCATGAAACAGCTGATCCTCTTTTCCGCGTTCTCCGCGGCATCGGTGTGCGCCGGCACGCTCTATACCGGAACCTATCAGGATTCGATTATCGCCGTCGATGAGGCGAGAGGCCAGATCGTCGGCACCATTCCCATCAGCACCGGCCTGCCCAACAGTCTGACCCTTTCCGAAGACAAGAAGACTCTCTATGCCTTGTCGGCCGACAACGCCGGGGTCGACGTCATTGATCTCGCCACCCGCAAAGTGACGAATCATTTCGTTCTAAATACTCCGACCAAGCGGATCCGTTTCGACGCCCGCGGCGTGACCGATCCGGAAGGCAAGGTCCTCTACACGGTCACCACGGAGATGGACAAGCTGGCCGATCATTATGAAATCGGAAAGCCCAAATACACCGTGATCGATCTGGCCGCGCAGAAAATCTCCAAGACCTACGATATTGCCAAGGAAGACGAACTCGCGATCGGCGGCCGCGGCCGCGCGTCGCTGGAGATTTCTCCGGATGGCAAGTACTTATATCATTTCGGCGACAAAGTGCTGGTAATCGAGACCTCCGATTTTAAGGTGGTCGACCGGATCGATCTCGCCAAGCCGGATCTGCCCGACATGGAGGACATCGGTTTCGGCGGTCAGCTCGACAGCATCGAGCAGCCGGGCATGCACGTCTCGGTATTCGATTCCTCCGATCCGATCGTGCACAACCGCGTGTTCGGGATCGGGAGATTCGATCTCACAACACGCCAGATGACCTTCGATCCGATCGGGCCGGCCCCGTCCGGAATGATGGGTTTGCAAGTCACGCCCGACAAGACTCACGCTTATACGGTGGTTACCAACGGCACCCTGGGGAACAGGCGCTGCGAGTTCTGGCAGTTCGACATGCATTCGGACCGCATCACGAATACCCGCGAGTTTCCCTGCCGCAGCCGGTTCAGCTTCGGGATGTCTGGCGACGGAAAAAAGCTGTACATCTACGGCGCCGGTTTTGAAATCGACGTATATGACGCCGCCACGCTGCAGTTCGAACGCACTTGGGATCTGCAGCACGACACCACTGGCGGGGGATTGATTGTCGTCCCTTAGGAAACTGGCTTGGGCCGTTTCTCTTGCTGTTCCGGCATTCTGCTTGCTGGCAGCGCAGCCTGCCGGGAAACCGGAGCAGGTCGCCCGCAAGGCTCTCGATCTCCTGCTGGCTGAAAAATATACCGAACTGCGAATCATGCTGACGCCCGCGGCGCAGGAAAAGCTTACCCTCGACTTCCTGCACGATCGCGTGGGCGGCGAGATCCGCACCTTCGGCCAACTCAACAGCATCGGCGCGCCGGTGACGGCGCAGGATGGCGACAACACGCTGGTCAGTTTTCCAGCTCAATTCGCCGCGGCGAAGATCAACATCCAGCTGACGCTGAATCCGTCGCTCCAGGTGGCCGGCCTTTATCTCCGCCCGCCGGAGGCGCCGCTCCCGAAGGTCTGGCAGCGGCCGCCGTACAGCAGGCCGGATTCCTTCACGCAGCGCGAAGTAACCATCGGCGCCGACGAATGGAAGCTCGGCGGAACACTGACCATGCCCACGGGCAAAGGGCCATTCCCCGGCCTGGTGCTCGTTCCAGGGCCGGGCCCGAACAATCGCGACGAAGAGATTTACTCGAACCGCATCTTCCGCGACATCGCCGAAGGCCTCTCTTCGCGTGGTATCGCCGTGCTCCGTTACGACAAACGCACGCTGACCTATGGCGACAAGATGGGCGACATAGCCTTTACCATCGACCAGGAAACGGTGGACGACGCGGTCCGCGCGCTCGATCTGATGCGGCATCAGCCCGGGATCGCCGCCAATCGGGTCTATCTGCTGGGCCACAGCCTGGGCGGTTACGCCGCTCCGCGCATCGCCGGCCGCGACGGCAAACTCGCCGGCATCATCTTTCTCGCGGCCAATGCGCGCCCCATCGAAGACGTCGCGCTGGATCAAAACGAATACATCGCTCACCTGAACGGCGATCCCTCGCCGCAGATGCAGGCGCGCCTCGATGCGCTCCGAGCCGAAGTCGCGAGAGTGAAAGCCATTGAGCCTGGCAAGCCCGTTCCGCAAATCCTCATGGGGCTTCCCGGCCTCTATCTTCTGGACCTGAAAAATTACAACCCGGCGGCACAGGCGCGTGAGCTGACCATTCCCTTGCTGTTCCTGCAAGGCGGCCGCGACTTCCAGGTCACGTCCAAGGATTTCGACCTCTGGAAGACTGCTCTTGCCGGCAAGACGAACGCGGAGTTCAAGGAATACCCGGCACTGAACAATCTTTTCATATCCGGCGACGGCAAACCAGGACCCTCTGACTATCTCAAGCAAGGCAACGTAGACCCGGCTGTGATTGACGACATCGCGGCTTGGATCGCGCATCCCGGGAAATAATCGCATGAATCGCCGTGAGTTTCTCGCTCTCGCCGCCTCCACCCTGCCCGCCGCCCGCTTGGCCCGCGCGACCGGCGAGCCGGCCGCCGATATCACGCTGCGCATCGCCGAAATTAATGCCGACCTCGGCAATGGCCACGTGGTGAAGACGCTGGCCTACAACGGCCAGGTTCCCGGCCCGCTGGTTCGCATACCGGAGGGCAAGACGGTGACGGTTGACGTGGTGAACCAGTCGTATCGTCCCGAAGTCGTCCACTGGCACGGCTTTCACATTCCTCCGGAAGTGGACGGCGCGCCGGAAGAAGGCACGCCGACTGTCCAGCCAAACGACACCCGCCGCTATTCGTTCACCGCGACACCCACGGGCACCCGCTGGTATCACACCCACGCCATGGCCGGTCAAAACACGCGCATTGGCACGTACTCCGGGCAGTTCGGCATGGTAGTCGTCGAGCCGCGCGACAATCCGGCCCGCTACGACGCCGAGTTCCCCATCATCTTGCACGACTGGGATCCTTTCTTCCGCGCCGAAATGGAAGGCGACGTTGACTACCGGCTCTTCACAATCAACGGGAAGGTGCTCGGCTCCAGCGACCCGCTCCGCGTCAAGAGCGGCCAGCGTGTCCTGTTCCGCGTGCTCAACGCCAGCGCCACCAAGGCGCACCGGCTCGCGCTCGCAGGCCACACCTTCCAGATCGTCGCCCTGGACGGGAACGCCGTTCCGAAGCAGGCCACCGTTCCCGTGCTCGACCTTGCCCCAGCCGAGCGCGTGGACGCCCTGGTCGAAATGAAGAACCCCGGTGTCTGGATCTTCGGCGAAGTGGAGGATGCGCAGCGCGTCGCCGGTGCGGGCATCGTCGTGGAGTATGCCGCCGCGCAGGGCCGCCCGCGATGGACGCCGCCGCCGGACTTCCGCTGGGACCTAACTGCCTTTGGCGAACCGCGCGACCTGCCCGCGTCCGAATCCGCCGTGCCCTTGGTCTTCGAGCCCGGCAAAAACGGCTATCTCTGGGCGATCAACGGCAAGTCCTGGCCGCACACCGATGAGATCCGCCTCACCTCTGGCATTCGCAACCGCCTGGTGTTCGACAATCGCAGCGGCATGGGCCATCCGGTTCACCTGCACCGCCACACCTTCGAGCTTGGCTCGGGAGTCCGCAAGGACGTTTTGCTTGTCCCCGCGCACACAAAGTCAGAGGTTGATGTGCTGGCCGACAGCCCCGGACTCTCGCTGTTCCACTGCCACCATCAGCTCCACATGGACTTCGGATTCATGGCCCTGCTGCGCTACTGACAGCGCAAGGGCGGCAGCTTACTTGCCCACGAAATGCCCCACATCGCGATTGTTCTCTTCGCAGATGTATTCGAGCAGTTCGGTGTCCGGCTGATAAACCGCGACTTCCTTCACCGTCCACGACTTGGTGTACGCTTTGGGATCGTCGATCGTGATCAGAATTTCCAGGTGTCCGAAATCGATGCGATGATAGCGCTCGATCAGGTGCAGCGCGTCGGTGGTGGGATGGCCATTGGTATCCATCCAGCCCTTGCCGTTGAAGCCGTTGCTCTCGACGACAAACGTGTCGCCGTCCCAGTGGCCGACCGAATATCCCTGCCAGGTCGGATTAGGATCCTGAGGCAGTTCGCGGCCGTCGGTCAGAACCTGCCGGTAAATGGTGCGCGATTCATAGAGAAAAATCGTAAGGCCTGGCGTCTCGACGATTTTCCAGGGCGACGTGACGGCAATCTTCTCCGGAAAGCCCGAGGGCAGACAGAAATTGTTCGGATCATCCTTGCCGAGAGTCTCCCGGCGCTGCTTGTACTCGGCCTCCGCCCAGGGCTGGAATGGGACTTCCTTCAAATCCGCGGCGATATTGATCAGGTATTTCAGCCCCGGCTCCAGCCAGATCCCCGACAAATCCGGCTGTCCGTTCTGCTTCCGCGGCGCAGGCGCGGAGAGATTCGGCTTTCCGTCGGGCGTGCGCGGAATGCCGGGCGTCGGATAATGCAGCCACTGCGCCCCGGCGGGCGAACACGCCGCCACAAGCATTGCCGCTGTCGCCCATTGTTTGATACCGAGCATGTCTTGGCAATTATATTACCGCAACACGGGGCCCGCTCCAGTTGGTTATCATCGACCTTGGTGAACTAACATCCGAACTGGAGGAGAGCGGAATGCGAGTTGTCCTTTACGGGGCCACGGGAATGATCGGAAGCCGGATCTTAAAGGAGTTGCTCTCGCGCGGGCACACCGTCACGGCGGTGGTGCGCGATCTGTCCAAGCTGGCCCCGCAGGCGAATCTGGTGATCGAGAAGGGCGATTTGTTGGACACCGACCACGTCGCCAAAGTATCCAAGGGCGCGGATGTCGTGGTGAACTCCATCGCACCGCCGGTGATTCCGGGTAACGGTCCCGATCCCGCCAAGGCAGGCCAGCTCGTGGAAGCGACGAAATCGCTGATCGCCGCCGCCCGTCGCGCCGGCGCCCCGCGCATCGTTATGGTGGGCGGGGCCGGAAGCCTGGAGGTATCGCCCGGCCTACAGGTCGTCGATGCACCGGGTTTCCCTGCCGTTTACAAACCCGTCGCCCTCGCGCATCGCGACGCCTACTACGCCCTCCGTGAAACCGACCTGAACTGGACCTACTTCAGCCCGGCCGTGACCATTCAGCCTGGCCAGCGCACCGGTAAATTCCGCCTCGGCAAGGACGCCGTGATCTCCGACGACAAGGGCGAGAGTTCCATCTCCGCTGAGGACTACGCCATCGCGCTGGCGGACGAAGTCGAGCAGGCGCGTCACACCAAGCAGCGCTTCACGATTGGGCACTGAGGACCAGATCGTATGGACCCGCTCGATCAATATAAGCAAGCAGCCGCCGAAACAGCCGTTCAGCTCGTGGAGAGCGGGATGATTGTCGGTCTGGGAACGGGCTCCACGGCGACATTCGCCGTCGAAGCGCTGGGCAAGCGTGTCCAGGACGGCTTGCGCATCATCGGAATCCCCACCTCGGAACGCACCTCACGCCAGGCGCGGGGCCTCGGCATTTCGATTTCGTCTCTGGCCGAGCACGCCGAGCTGGATCTGACCATCGATGGCGCCGACGAAATCCAGCGCGGCACGTTGGATCTGATCAAGGGCCACGGCGGCGCGCTGCTACGCGAAAAAGTTGTGGCCAGCGCGAGCCGCCGGCTCATCATCATCGCCGACGAAACCAAGCTGGTGGATCAATTGGGTACGCACTTCGCTGTCCCGGTGGAGGTTGTGCCGTTCGGCTGGCAAGCGGCCGAGCGCAAGCTCCAGAAGCTGGGTGCGCATACCTCGCTGCGCCCCGGGCCCGACGATAAGCCGTTTGTCACCGACGGCGGCAATTTTATCCTCGATTGCAGTTTCAGCCCCATTGAAGCCCCGCGCGAGCTGGAGCAGGAATTGAACGGCGTGGTGGGTGTCGTGGAGCACGGGCTGTTCTTAAGAATGACGTCGCAAGCCATCGTGGCCGGGCGAGAAGGCGTGCAAGTTCTCCGGCCTCCCCACTGAGCCGCGCAAGGAGGGCTCTTGAAAAAATCGTCGGCACTCACTCGCCGGCAGGCGCTGGCCACAACCGCGAGCGTGACGCTCGCCATGGCCGCCGCAGTGGAATGGGCGCAAGCCGCCGATCCGCTGCCCAACTTCGTCTTCATCCTGGCCGACGATCTCGGCTACGCCGATCTTTCCTGCTACGGCCGCCCCGACTTCAGCACGCCGAACGTAGACCGGCTCGCCGCCGGCGGGATGCGGTTCACGCAGGCCTACGCCAACTCGGCGGTCTGCTCGGCTACGCGCACCGCACTGATCACCGGCCGATATCAGTACCGGCTCCCGGTCGGCCTGGAGGAGCCGTTAGCCGGCAGCCGGCGGAACATCGGATTGCCGCCCGAGCATCCAACCTTGCCGTCGCTCCTCCGAAAAGCCGGCTACGGCACAACGCTGGTGGGCAAATGGCATCTCGGCTGGCTGCCCCAGTACGGACCGCTGAAGAGCGGCTACGACCATTTTTGGGGCTTTCGCGGCGGCGCGCTGGATTACTACACGCACAAGTCCGGACCTGCCAACACCGACACCGACGACCTGTGGGACGATGACGCCAAGATCCACCAGACCGGCTATTTGACCGACCTGCTGGGCAGTCGCGCCGTAAGCGTGATCCACGGCTACTCCCAGGCCAAGCGGCCGTTTCTTCTCAGCCTGCATTTCAACGCGCCACATTGGCCCTGGGAAGCTCCCGGCGACGAAGCCGAATCGCAGCGAATCAAGTCGCTGACCGACTTCGACGGCGGTACGCAGAAGACCTACGCGCGCATGGTGCGTGAGCTGGACCTCCAGGTTGGCCGCGTGCTCGAAGCGCTGGAGGCCGAAGGCATCGCCGACAATACGATCGTTATTTTCACCAGCGACAACGGCGGGGAACGTTTTGCCGACACCTGGCCGTTCACCGGCAAGAAAACCGAGTTGCTGGAGGGCGGCTTACGAATCCCGGCCATCGCGCGCTGGCCCGGCCACATCGCTCCCGCCAGTACAAACGAACAGGTCCTCATCTCGATGGACTGGATGCCCACGCTATTGGAATTCGCCGGAACCCAGCCCGCTCCCGCCTATCCGCCCGACGGCATGAGCCTCGTCCCCACGCTGACTCGCAGCGCTTCGCCCGTTCCGCGAAAACTGTATTGGCGCTATCACGCCCGTGAGCAGCGAGCCATGCGCGACGGCGATATGAAATGGCTGAAGATCAACGACAATACATTCCTCTTCAATGTCGTCGACGATCCGCTCGAGCGCGCCAATCTGAAGCAGCGCGAGCCTGAAATCTATCGCAAGATGGTCAACGAATACGAAGCCTGGAATGCCACCATGCTGCCGATCGATCCGGCCAGCTA
>DATJNO010000073.1:0-78005 GCA_035508055.1 Bryobacteraceae bacterium
GCGTACTCCACCGGCGCCTGCACCTCGACGTTCATGATCGGCTCCAGCAGTGCGGGCTTCGCTTGTTGCATGGCGGCTTTAAACGCCTTGCGCGCGGCGAGCTTGAACGCCATTTCCGACGAGTCGACGTCGTGATAGGAACCGTCGTAGACCGTAACCTTGAAATCCACCATCGGATAGCCGGCCAGGAAGCCATTGGCGGCGGCTTCGACGATTCCTTTCTCGACCGCGGGAATGTATTGGCGCGGAATCGATCCGCCGAAAATCTCGTTGGCGAATTCGAATTTCGCGCCGCGCGGCAGAGGCTCCATGCGGATCCAGCAGTCACCGAACTGGCCATGTCCTCCGGTCTGCTTCTTGTGGCGGCCTTGCACGTCGGCTTTACCGCGAATGGTTTCGCGGTAAGGAATCTTCGGCGCGTGCAGCTCGACGTCCACGCTGTAGCGCTTCTTCAAGCGGCTGACGATGACCTCCACGTGCTGCTGGCCGCTGCCGGCGAGCAGGAACTCCTTGGTCTGCGGGTCGCGATAGAACCGCAGCGACTGATCTTCTTCAAGGATGCGCTGGACCGCGTTGCTCAAGCGGTCTTCGTCCTGGCGGCTCTTGGCGGAAATCGCAAAGGCGATGGAAGGCTCCGGCAGTTGCACCGGCGGATAGCTGATCATCGACGGTTTGTCGCACAACGTGTCGCCGGTCAGCGTGTCTCTCAGCTTCGCAACGGCTCCGATGTCGCCGGCTTTGAGCTCGGTGACGGGCTGAAGCGTCTTGCCCGCCAGACAACCGATGTGCGCCAGGCGCTCGGCCCCGTGGTTGCGCGAGTTCGTCAGGTTGGCGTCATTCTTGACCACACCGGACATTACTTTGAAGTAGGTGACCCGGCCCGCGAACGGATCGGCGATGGTTTTGAAGACGAAGGCGGCCACCGGCTCACTGTCTTTGATGGCGCGCTGCACGTCGTTGCCGTTGCTTTTGGCGGCGACCGGCGCGTGCTCGGTCGGGGCGGGAAAGTTCTCAACGACGAAGTTCATCACTTGATCAGACGCGATATTATGCAGAGCGGAGGCGCAGAGCACCGGATAAATGCGGCGTTCACGAATGCCTTGGCGCAAGCCGTCGAGAATGTGCTCCGCCGGCAGCGTGCCCTTATCGAAGAACTCCTCCATCAGCGCATCATTGCCTTCGGCCACCATCTCCACCAGGGCCTCATGCGCCTTCTTCGCGGCCTCGGCGAGATCGCCGGGAATATCGCCTTCCTTGCTTTTTCCGTCGCCGTCGCCGGCGTAGGTGTAGGCCTTCATCCGGATCAGGTCGACGACCCCCTTGAAATCCTTCTCCGCGCCGATGGGCAAGTGCACGGGGACGGCTTGGCGGCCAAAAAATTCCTGCACGCTCGCTAGCGCGCGTTCGAACGAGGATCGCTCGCGGTCGAGTTTGTTGATCACGAAGGCGCGGGGCAGGCTGAATTCGTCGGCAAAGCTCCAGACCTTTTCGGTCTGCACTTCGACGCCCGCCACGCCGTCGACGACCACCAGAGCGGCATCGGCGGCGGCCAGGGAGGCTTTGGTGTCGTTAATAAAGATGTTGAAGCCGGGCGTGTCGATCAGATTGATCTTCTTCTTGGCCCACTCGGCGTAGGCGAGCGCCGTGGAGATAGTGATTTTGCGTTGGATTTCATCGTCGTCGAAGTCGGTGAGCGTGTTGCCTTCGTCAACCCGCGTCAACCGGTTGGTGGCGCCCGCGGTATACAGGAACGCGGCTGCCAGAGAGGTTTTCCCACTGTGTCCGTGGCCGATCAGGGCGACATTGCGGACGTCCGTACCGTCGTAAACTTTCACTGGATTTCACTCCAACAGGGAATGTCAAACAGGGATGTTAGCACAATTAACATTGGGTTAATTCGGCGGCACGCGCGCCATCATGCCCCGTCGCTTGGGCACAAGCCTGCTACTGGCGGCGTCTAATCAGAATATGCGAGCTGGCCGACTGCTTCGGGTCGTGATTGCCGTTGTGTCACTTCACCCGTTTTTTCGCGGATGGCTCTCCACTCACACTGGCCGAGTCCCGTCAGCAGAGCGAAAGAGGATCTTGCGGAGCTTCGATCGCGCTGAATGCGTCCGCCGCCGGCGATATGGGCGGTCTACGGATGCGGCTGTGCCGCCAGATGCTCCTCGAAGCTCACTGGCGGATTGTAGTACAGGATGCGGCCGCAGCTTTCGCACTGCAGCAGGTGATCGGCGTGGCGAAGGTCCTGGAAGAACTGCGGGCGCAGCACGATCTGGCAGCCGGAACAGCGGCCGTCGGTGACTTCCGCCACAGCGTGGCCGCGCCACTTCTTGCGAACACGCTCGTAGGTGGTGTAAACCTGCGGCTTCACGCCCGCAACCAAGGTTTTCCGTTCAGCTTTGAACTGGTCGAGCTGCTTCTGATCGGTCGCCGTGCGCTCCCGCGCGCGCGTCTTTTCGGCTTCCACTTGCTGCTTTTCTTCCTTCAGCGCGGCTTCGGCCTTTTTCACGTTGCCTTCCAGAGGCTCGGCTTCCGACATCAGGTCCAGGATGCGGTCCTCGGCCTTGCGGATGGCGCCCTCGCAGAAGGTGATCTCATTCTGGAAGGCCCGGTATTGCTCGTTCGTTTTAGCGCCGAGCATCTGGTCCTTCAGCTTCGAGATCTTCTGGTTCTCCACCTTGATGTCGTCATCCAGCTGCTTGCGTTCCTTCTGGTTGGCGGCCAGGGCGGCGCGATCGGCTTCCAGGCGGCGAAGGTGGGAATCCAGGGCCTTCTCGATCTGCGCGATATGTTTCGGTAGAGTAGCAACTTCCCGCTCTAGCTCCGCAATCTTCAAATCAAGAGATTGCAAGCGGGTGACCTGCTCGATCTCTGCGGTCATCAAGTCTTCATTCTAACATCCTGGGTCACGGTGCTGCGGAACCGAGCACCAGCGAATTGAAATACAGCTGGAACGCCTGGTAGCTTTGCGCGCGATATTGCGGGCGAAAGCCGAACAGCACGGCGCGACCTTTGCCCATCGGAACTTCAACCAGAGCGGACCGGCCTTCGAGATATTTCTCGCCGAGCAACCATCCCGAGGCCAGCACGCGGTCGTTGGGGTAACGCGCAACCGTGTGGTCGCGGCTTCCGGCGGCAATTTCCCAGGCCGGGCTGGCTTCGCTCCAGATGGCGATGTCCGCGGGCAGCCCGTAGGCGAGCGGGCTATGCGTGTCGAGAGTCACGTTGAGCAATGATCCGGGTGAGTAAAAATCGCGATTCGACACGCCGGCGATCACGTCCTTCAGGTCGAGGTGCAACGCTTCCAGCGCGTAGTCCGTGGAACGATTCAGGAACACCAGGGTTCCCCCCGCTTCGGCGAAGGCCTTGAGATGGGCGGCCGCCTTGGCGCTCAAGCCACCCACATATTCCGGCGGCATGCTGCCGGATTCGTAGCCGGTGGTAATCTGCCCGGCGGGTTGATCGGGAAAAACGATGACGTCGAAACTCCCGCGGAGGTTGCCGGCCTCAATGCGCGGATTGAGCACGTCCTGGTAAGCGAACCCGAAGTTTTCAAGCAGCCAGCGCGTCCAGCCTTCGTCGATCGCGGGAATGTAGCTCTTGTAAAGCGCGATGCGCGGTCGCTTCAGTTCTACGGCGGCAGGATTCGGCCGGCCTGAATAAAAGTTCCCGGTGGCCCGATCGCGCCAAACGCTCGCTCCGGAGCTCCAGAGACGATTCACCTCGCGCCAGGATTCGATATCCGACGCGGCGATCGCTGGCGCGCGCACAGATGGATTGGACAACTCGAAGTTGAACGCTGCAGCTGCCTGCGTCTGCGCCGTAAAGGGCGCTTCGATCGTGTCGGTGGCCACGCCGAACAGGAGCGGCAAGGTCTGGGCGGTGACGTCATACGGGCGCTGCGGCGGCCCTCCGGGATAAAGCCGCAGGTCCGGATAATGCTGCCGCTCCAGGAGCGTCTTGGCATAGCTGCTGTAAGGCTGCTGCATGCGGATGACGTAGCTCCCAGCCGAATAATGTTTGCCCCCGGCCTGGAACGGTGCAACGGCACGCTCGATCTCCACCTGGCCGAACCGCAGCAGTTCGAGCATCTTTCGCGCCGCGCCTGGATCGAGCTGCTCGCGCGGAATCACGAAAGCATAAGGCGAAGTTCGCGCCACTGCCCGCCGCCCAATTTCATAAAAATTCTTCAGCAGATCGGAGCGGCGCGTGGCGGCCTGGTACAACAAGCTTTCGAACCCGATCAATTGGTAATCGATGATGTCGCGCAGGCGCCAGGTCCCGCCCTCCCAGGGCTCCAGGTAGTTCCAGCTTCGCTCGCGCGGGTTGAAGCCGAGAGCGGTGTTCTGGATCTGGTCCGGCCGCACGGTGATGGGCGTCGCCAGCAGCGCGCTGGCCGATTCGCTCAGGATCCGCAGCCCGCCGTGGTAGGCCATGTAGTGGCGCGAAGGCGTCCAAAAGTCGTAGAGCGCATTCATCGCCACGCCGGTTTTCCCCGCCGCCGTCAGATCCGCTGCCATGCCCGCGCCGATGTAATTGCACTCCTGCGCGATGATGGCGTCGATGTTGGGGTCCACCGGATTCATCCACGGCGGCACGAACATGCGCGACGCGTACGCGCCCTGCTGATGCACGTCATAAACGATCTGCGGGTGCCAGACGTTTTGAAGCGAAGCCGTGAGCCGCGTCTCGGGCTGCGAAAAAATGTACCAGTCCCGGTTGTTGTCGTGCCCGACGTACTTGTGATACAGCTCCGGCGGCGCGGTGCCTTCGTAGGGCGTGCCCAAGGTCTTCCGGTACCAGCGCGTGACGATATCGACGCCGTCGGGATTCTGCGAAGGCACCAGAAGAAGGATGACGTTGTTCAGGATCGCGCGAAATTTCGGAGTGTCCTGGGTGAGCAGGTTGTAGACGAACTGGACGGCGGTATGCGTTGAGGCGACCTCCGTGGCGTGGATCGAGCAGGTAATCATCACCACGGTCTTGCCTTCGGCGATCAGCCGGGTGGCTTCTTCCGGCGGCGTCCGGCGCGGGTCGGCCAGCCGGGCCTGGATGTCGCGGTAGCGGTCCAGGTCCCGCAGAGTCCCGGCGGAGCTGATCGTCGCGGCGATGAAGGGACGGCCTTCGGCGCTCTTGCCGAGTTCCTGGACGCGGATCTTGTCGCTGGTCTTAGCCAGCTGTTGGAAGTAAGAGACAACCTGGGCCCAATCCAACAGCTCGCGATCGACACCCATGGGGTGGCCGAAGTGGCTCTCCGGCGTAGGTACCTGCCCTGAGGCGCTGAGCGACGCCGTCAGCAGGAGAGCGATGCGCAAATTCATGCTGTGAAGGCCATTGTAAAACGCCCGGCACGCCCGCAGGACGGGATGAGACAATGAACCTTAGGGCCTCTGGAACGGGTGGTCGCTCGCGGGGCTGGCTTCAGCCGGCGGCGCGGGAGGAAAGTCCGGTCTCCACAGGGCAGCATGCCGGCTAACGGCCGGGGGGATTCGCTCAAAGCGGGTTTCACGGAAAGTGCCACAGAAAATATACCGCCGGGCGCGGGCGCAAGTCCGATCCGGTAAGGGTGAAAAGGTGCGGTAAGAGCGCACCGCGGGCGGAGCAATTCGTCCGGCAGGGCAAACCCCATGCGGAGCAAGACCAAATAGGGGAGGAGGAGCGGCCCGCTCCGTTCGACTCCCGGGTAGGTCGCTAGAGCCCGGCAGCGATGCCGGGCCCAGAGGAATGACTGCCGCCCTTCGGGGTACAGAAACCGGCTTATAGTTCCGCAGGCCCTAGCTTCCTTGTGGCGGCAGCCAGTTCGGCGCTGAAGTGGAAAGTGCTTCCTTCGCCTTCCGTGCTCTCCACCCAAATACGCCCGCCCATCATGTTCACCAGGCGGTGGGCGATGGCGAGGCCCAATCCGGTGCCGCCGAACTTGCGCGTATAAGAACCGTCCACCTGCGTAAAGGCTTCGAAAATCATGCCCTGTTTTTCCAGGGGAATGCCGATTCCCGTGTCGGTGACCGCGCAGTGCAACAAGCCGGGATCTTCGGCGGACTTCTCCAGCCTGACCGAGACGGAACCGGAGTGGGTGAACTTCACCGCGTTTCCAATCAGGTTGGTCAGCACCTGCTGGAGCCGTCCGGAATCGCAATGCACGGCGCGTGGGACGTCCGGCGCGACGGACCAGCGCAACTCCAGACCTTTCGCGGCGGCGGAAACCTGCAAGCGCTTCACCGTCTCCTCCAGCAACGCGCGTAAGTCGCACTCGCGGATTTCCAGACTCAACTTCCCGGCTTCGATCTTGGAAACGTCCAGGATATCGTTGATGACGGTGAGCAGCGATTCGGCGGAGCTGCGCACCAAGGTGAGATATTCGCGCTGCTCTTCGGCGAGGGGCGAATCGAGCACCACTTCCGTCAGGCCGAGCACGCCGTTCATGGGCGTGCGGATTTCGTGGCTCATGTTGGCCAGAAACTCCGATTTGGCGCGGCTAGCGGCCTCGGCGGCCTCCTTGGCTTGAATGAGCTGCGCTTCCGCCTCCTTGCGCTGCGTGATGTCCACGCCGAAGCCGATGATATTCGAGATCGCGCCCAGCGGATCCCGTAACGGGCCGAAGGTGACGTCGACAATGATCTTGCGCCCGCCTTGCACGCGCACGATCGCTTCGTAGCGGACTACTTCCCCCTTTGCCGCGCGGCCCATCATTTCGCGCAGCCGCGCCTGTTCGTAAGGGCTGTGGCTCCACCAATAGGTGTCCCACGCGGGCTTGCCGATGGCGTCTGCGGCTTGCACTCCTGCGGCTTCCAGCGGTGCACGGTTGGCTTCCAGCACGACGCCGTCCAGCGTGTAGAGCCCCACGAAGCCGTACAACGAGTCCAGAATGTCGCGGAGACGCTTCTCGCTGGCGGCTAACCGGGCGGCCGCCTCATAGCGTTCCGTGATGTCGCTGATCGCGCCCACGACACGCGCCAGTTCGCCCGTGGCGCCGCGCACATTGCGGCCCCGCGAGGAGATCCAGCGGTAACCGCCGTCCTTATGACGCAGACGCAGTTCATCCTCGAACGTGTCTCGCGTCGCGTCCGAGCTGTACCGGACAACCGCTTCGTCAATTCGCGGTCTGTCATCGGGGTGGATGCGCCCGAAAAATGAGGACGGATCGTCGGGCAGTTCATCATCCCGAAACCCGAGAATCTCTTTATAACGGGGCGAGAGGTAATATTCGCCCGTCACCACCTTCCAGTCGAAGATGCCGTCGTGCGTGGCCTGCGTCACCAGGGCGTAACGCTCCTCGCTCTCGCGCAGGCCGGCCTGAGCCTGCATGCGTTCCGCGATGCTCCGTCCGCTCCAGAGCACGTGCGTGCAGTTTCCGCCGTCGTCGACCAACGGCGAAAGGCTGGCCTCCACCGCGACACGCCGGGAGGTGCCGGGGCTTTCAAAGAAAATCACTTTCTTGCGAGCCACTGCTTCCCGGTAGAGGGCCACCCGCGATTCGATCCCCTCCGGCGCAAGGCCGGTGGCATCCAACATATCGCGCAGGTCTTTGCCGATGAAGTCGTTCGGCGGCCTGCCCAGCCTGGTATTGAGCTCCTCCTCCATGGACCGGTTCACCGCCACGGTGACGAATCCGCCGTCCGGCTCCACGCGGAAGAGCACCTGCATGTCCGACGTGCCGTTGAAAATCAGCTTTTCGCGCGCCTGGTTTTCGCGGAGCGCGGTTTCCATCTGCTTGCGCTCGGTGATGTCGACGCAGTAGCCCACAATCTCGGAGGAGTTGCGGGCGGCATCCTCCATCATCCAGACCTCGTTGTGCATCCAACGGTACTCGCCGCTCCTGGTGAGGAAGCGGTAGTCGTAAGCTTGTGTGCCGCGTTCGCGCAACAAAGGCAGATCGCCGCGAATTCGAGCCCGGTCGTCCGGGTGGACCCGGGCCATCCACAGGTCCGGCTCGCGGATCAATTCCTCGGGATCGTATCCCCAAAGACGGCGCGTGCCTTCGGACAGGAAGGTGGGACCTTCCGGGCGAAAAGTGAAGATCACCAGGGGCGCGCCGCGAACCACCGACTCCAGCTTTCGCAAGTTGGTTTGCTGGTCCTCGCTCAGCCGGTCGGCCAGCGAATCCAGGGAAGATGGCGGGGTGGTACGCACAAGGACCTTTGTGCTCATAAAGATCGGCAAACTAAGGCGATTCCTTTAGCTGGCATGCCGGCCGCAGAGCGCCCGGTTGTGTCATCGTAAGACCAGTGCACAAGCCCTTTTCCCGGCTCCACTCGGCTTTGGATCCTGGCGCCCGTCCCCAGGTGACGCGGCTCGGGTTGCTGTTCACCCTCATGACGCTGCTGGTGGCGCTGGCGGCATTCGCTTCCGCCAACAATCTTCTGTTCCTGATCCTGGCCGTGCTGCTGGCGACGCTGCTGGTGTCGGGCTTCATCAGCCGCCTGTCTCTGGCGGGATTGGAGCTGGATTTCCAGTTGCCCGAGCACGTTTGCGCCGGAAGAACGCTGATGGGGCGGATCGTCATTCGCAACACCAAAGGCTGGATGCCATCGTTCTCCATTCACCTGGCCGGATCGAGTGACAGCGGGTTGTCGGTTCCGCTGTACTTTCCGGTGATTCCCGGCGGCGCGCGGCTGGAAGCTCCCGTGGAGCTGTTCTTTGCCCACCGCGGCGCGTACCGGAACAACAGCTTCCGTTTCTCCACCCGCTTTCCGTTCGGCTTCGCAGAGCGGCGTATCAACGTGCCGCTGCTGCGCGAAATCCTGGTGTACCCTTCCATCGATCCGCAGCCCGGTTTTGAAGAGCTGCTGGTTTCGCTCGAGGGCGAAATCGCGTCGTTTTATCGCGGACAAGGAAACGACTTCTACCGCATCCGGCCCTACGAAGCCTTCGAGAGCGCCCATCACGTGGATTGGAAGGCCACGGCTCACACGGGCGACCTGCAGGTACGCGAATTCGCCCGCGAACAGGAGCAGGCCGTGGCCTTCTTTTTGGATCTCAACGCCGCGCCGGAGCACTCGGCCTGGTTTGAATCGGCCATCGACCAGTGCGCGTTCCTGGCCTGGAACATGTCCGAGCGCGGATCGCGGCTTCGCTTTTGCACTCAGGAAGTGGACTGGCAGCTTCCCGAAGAGGCCGACGTCTACACGATCCTGAAGTACCTGGCCGTGGTTTCGCCGCTGGCCGGCAGGCCGCTGGCCCCCATCCACGAGCGCAGCGTCTTTCAAATCGTGTTCAGCTGTTCGGCGGAACGGCTGGTTGCGGCCGGCTGGCAGTTCGGCGGCGGCAACCTGCGGCTGATTTCGCCCAGCGCTCCGGCCACGGAGCTTCCTGCCGCTAGAAAATAAGCTTCAAGCCAAATTGAATCTGCCGGGAGGTCGTCGCCGTGCTGGTGATCAACCCGGCCGAAGGACTGATGCTGCTTCCCGAAAACACGATCGCGTTGGGCGTACCGAGGTTCGTGTGGTTGAGCGCGTTGAAGAACTCCGCGCGAAATTGCAGGCGGAATCGTTCAGACAAGGAAATGTTCTTGAAGAGCGACGCATCCAGATCCGCCAGTCCAGGGCCGGTGTACACCCCGCGGCCCACGCTTCCGTAGGTGCCCGCCTGCGGCAGGACGAAAGCATTGGGATTGAACCATTGGTTCGGACTGCCCAGAATGACAGGGCCGGAGAACGCCGGATTCAGCGAAGGCCGGTCCGGATTGCGCGTGTCGCCGTCGCCGGAACGGTTGGAGCCGATTTCGGGCGTAAACGGAAAGCCGCTCAGCAGCGTGGTGATCGCATTGAGCTGCCAGCCGCTGACGAGTTTGTCTTCGGCGCCCTGCGCGCCGCCGAGCCAGTGCTTGCCCCGGCCGAACGGAAGTTCGTAGCTGCCCGAGAGGCTCGCCTGGTTGGCGGCATTCAGCGCTGAGGGGCCCCAGTCCATCTTGGGATCATTCCGGTCGAGGATCATTTGCGGCTCATTATTGGCTTGGGCGATGGTGAGAGCCGAGTTCTCATCCAGACTCTTGGACCAGGTGTAGTTGCCGCGGAACTGCAGGCCGTTGCTGAAGCGGCGCGAGACATCGATTTGCAGCGCGTTGTAGCTGCTGTTGCCATCGGTATACCAGAAGAATCCCGGCCCAAGCTGTGGATTGGGACGTTTTCCGACCGGGATGTATTGCTCTCCCTGGCTGACCACGCTCGTCACCGAGCCGACGCCGCCCGCCGTGCAACCTGCCGGATTCGAGCAAATGGCCGCGGGAATGCTGTTGGGGTCGACGGCCAGAAACCCGTGGTATCCGAAGGAGCCCACGTAGCCCACGCGCAAAACGGTGTTGCGGTTGAGCTGCTGCTCGACGGTGAAATTCCATTCCTCCACCGTGGGCGTCTTGGCGTTCGGCTGGATGCCTTGCGGCGCGAAGATCGTGCCCGGCGCCGGCTGAACTCCCGGAGTGATGGGCAGAATGGAGGGCAGCGAAACATTGGTGAAAGATACGGCGCCGTTGTAGGGCGGAAGCGAGTTCAACAGGAAGCTCAGGTCGTCGATCAGGGAGTAGTAGGTGCCGAAGCCGGCGCGAATCGAGGTCTTCCCGTTGCTGAATGGGTCCCAAGCCAGCCCGACGCGGGGGCCAAGCAGATGCGTGGCATTGTTCTGGGTGAAGGCGGAGCTGCCCACGATCGGATTTGTGAGCAAAGCGCCATTTGCGCCGGTGACATAGTTGGCGGCGCGATCGGCAACTTCGTTCCAGCCGGTGGTGAATTCATAGCGGAAACCGGCTTGGAAGGTCAAGTTCGGTAGCACACGCATGGTATCCTGCGCGTACCAGGCGCCGAAAAAGCTTCTCCAGCCCAGTTCGGTGGGATTCGGGATCACCTGGAAGCTGCTGCTGGTGCCTTGCAGGAAGGTCTGCAGGCTGGTGAAGCTGGCTTGTCCCAGTTGGCGTGATGCGCTGTCTTCGTTGTCCTGCACGCGCTGGAACCAGACGCCGATGCTGATCTGATGGATCCCCTTGCTGATCTGCAGGCCGTCCGTCGTGGTGTAAAGATTCCGGCGATTCCAGCTGCCCGCGGCATTGTTCGGACCGGCCGCGGTCAGCGCCGCCACCCCAGTGGTGGTGACGCCCCCGCCGATTACGAATCCCCCCGGATCGAGCCCGCTGACAAACGACAGATCGGACGGAAAAGACTGCGTGGCAAAAGCACCCAGGCTGAAGGCGGCTCGCGAAAAGCCCGCCCGGAATGTGTTCAGGAACTCGGGATTGAAAACATGAGTTTCCTCAACGCTGGCCACTTGGTTGCGAAGCGTTTCCAGAGAGCCAAAGAGCGGGTCCGGCTGCGGCGTGTTGCTCACCCCGTCATCCACGGTATAGGCGGCCGACAACGTATCGCGCTCGCTGAGGTTGTAGTCGGTTCGCATTGTACCGAAATCCTCCCGGACGGTTTGCCGCGGATTGTTGTATGCCAGAGCTGTTCCGGTCGGCAAGCCGTTGACCAGCAACTCCGCTCCGTTGGGCTGAGGCCACAAGGCTGTATAAGGCAACATGGCCGGATTCAGTTTGGAGACTGGAACGTACACGCCCGCCGCGTTCGGCAGCAGACCCTGGCGCGCTTCTGAGTCCGGGACAACACTCACGCTGCTCTCCGCCAGGCTCTGCCGGAATCCCTCATAGTTGCCGAACAGGAACCATTTGTTCTTCTTCAACGGACCGCCCAGCGCACCGCCGAATTGGTTCCGGCGAAAGGGAGGAACGAAGCCCTGGTCGAAGAAGTTGCGTGCATCCAGGTCGCTGTTGCGCAAGAATTCAAAGATGGTGCCATGCAGGTCGTTGGTGCCCGACTGCGTCACCACGTTGACCTGAGCGCCGGCACGCTTGCCATATTCGACATCGTAGTTGTCGGTCAGGACGTTGAACTCGCGGATTGCGTCGATACCCAGCAATTCATTGCTGACGCCGCCCGGCGTGATCGCCAGCTGGCTCGAGCCGGTGTATTCGATGCCGTTCAACAGGAACAGATTCTCCGAGGTGCGCCGCCCGTCCACCGAGAACGTGTTGCCGTCGCTCGTGGTGGTTCCGGCGCTCTTCATCGCGCTGTAATTGATGGCCCCCGGATTCAACGCGATCAGGTTGTCGAAGCTGCGGCCGTTCAGCGGCAGATCCTTGATCTCACGCTCCGACACCAGGCCGGACACCGAAGTGGGAGTGGTGTCCACCAGCGGAACATCCGCGCTCACGGTAACTTGCTGCGGCAGTTCACCGACCTCCAGACGGAAGTTGACCACCGCGTTCTCGTCCACCACCAGATTGACGCCCGAGCGAACGGCTTCCTTGAAGCCGGGCTTCGCGGCTGTAACCTGTTGCGCGCCGAGCGGCAGCGACAGCAACCGGTAGTTGCCGCTTTGGTCGGTGGTGACCGCTCTTGTGGCGCCGGTTTCGAGACTCTTCACCGTAACTGTCGCGTTGGAGACTCCCGCACCGGAAGCATCCTCAACGGTGCCCGATATGCTGGCGCTGACCTGAGCCCAGGCCTGTGAACCTATTGTTGCGGCCATCAGGCCCAAGACCGCGGCCCGCTTCCAACGCATCCCGTTAGTTCCCTTCACTGAGCCCTCCTCGCGCACTTGCCGCACTGGACCTGGTCGGCCTACTTACACAGGAGCGAGACAGCATTTATGATTATATGCAACCACAGCGAGCGCTTCAGTTTGATTCTGCTCGCAGCGGCCAGATGAGTCAGCCAGCTTACGCGGACTTACTTCGGGCCTCTGGGATGGTCAATCCACCGCTTCGCTGGGGCTGGTCGACCCACGCCAATGTGGGTTATGATGCCCAAAGGGTTTCCAGTAAATAGCTTTCCTTAAAGAAACTCACAAATTCTGCCGTGGGGGCGACGTTATGCGAATCGCAGGGGTGATAGCCCGCTGTTTAGCCTTTGTTCTCCTGACCGGAGCGGCCGCTTATGCTCAAACCGCGAGCATGGCGGGAACCATTCTGGACGCGACCGGAGCCGCCGTGCCCAGCGCGACTGTGACGGTCAAGCATCAAGCCACGGGAAATGTCCGCACGGCCATTACCGACGACTCCGGGACCTACTCGATTCCGAATCTCGCGGTGGGAGCCTATGACGTCACGGTCGCAAAGCAAGGCTTCGCCGAGTTGCACGTGAATAACGTCCAGTTGACGGTTGCCCAGAACCTCACCTTGAACGAATCTCTGGAGGTCGGTGGCACGAAACAGACGGTGGAAGTCGTCGGCTCCACTCTGCCCGCCATCAACTTCGAGGACGCCGAGATCAGCAACATCGTCGACTCAAAACGGATCGAGGATCTGCCCCTGATCACTCGCGACCCTTACTCGCTGGTGTTGCTTTCGCCGGGGACTCTGCAGATCCCCAACGATTCGCTGGGAGGGTTTTCAATCAACGGGCAGCGGGAGCGAAACAACAACTTCCTGCTGGACGGAGTGGACAACAACGACGCCGGCGTTCCGGGCGCGCCCAACGGCGTGAGTAGCATCAACCCGGACTCCACCCAGGAGTTCCGCGTGATCACCAACAATTTTCTGCCCGAATTTGGACGCAATACCGGAGCCATCGTGGACATCGTCACGCGCAGTGGAAGTAACGACTTTCACGGCGATGCGTATGAGTTCAACCGCGTCAACGCGATGGCAGCCCGCGACTTTTTCAACCCGTCCCCGTCGGCCGGACAACCGGCGGATCCGCAGAATCCCTTCGTCCGGAACCAGTTCGGCGCCTCTCTGGGCGGCCCGATCGTCAAGGATAAGACCTTCTTCTTCGTCAACGCGGAATGGGACCGTTTCCGAACGACACTGACCAATAATGCGGTTGTGCCTACCGCCGCCTTCAAGAGCGGTATCTTCAGCTACGACGGCCAGCAGATCAACCTCGCAAGTCCGTCGTCGCCCAACAATGCGCTCGGCCTGCCCCTGGATCCGACGATGCAGAAGATATTCTCTTTGTATCCCAACCCCAACGGACCATTGCTGGATTCCATCCGGGGAATCTATTACTTCCCCACGGCAACGCCGCAAAACACTGCCAACGTCACCTTCCGCCTGGATCAACGGATCGGTGAAAAGTATACCCTCTCCGCCCGTTACATTTACAACGGCGACAACGTTGCCAATTCCCTCGACGAAATCGTTCCCGGCATCGGGGGGGTCGCACAGACCGGGCAAACTCACAACGGTGCAGTGAATTTTGTTGCCGCCTTTCGTCCCGATCTGGTCAATGAGTTCAGCGCCGGCTTGAACAAATCGGATGTCCTGTTCAGTTGCAACGGACATAGCCTGCTGGACCAGACCGGCCCTCTGGATCAGTTCGGATTCGGGACGGATTACTCTTTCGCGCAATCCACCGGCGTGCCCACGATTTCAAGCTTGGGTTGCATCGCGCTCGGCGACAGCAACAGCCAGTTCCGCCGCTTCGGAACGTGGAGTCTGGTCGATCACCTAACCTGGGTGAAGGGGCGCCACACCATCAAGGTCGGCGGTGAATTCCGCTACGTCTTTGAGAACGGATACGATGCGTTCGGATCGCGGCCGACGGTCGACTTCACCGCTTTTGGAAATTTTGGGATCCCGATTGTGAACTGCTCCGGCGCGTGCGGCTCCGACGAACTGCTTCAGACCATGGCGGCGGCCTTGCTGGGCGTACCGGGCATACAAAGTCAGACCCAGTTTTTCAACGCGGGTGGAACGCGCACGGCCACCGATTACAGGCTCCTGGATCAGCATGAACAAGGCTATTTCGCACAGGATTCCTGGAAAATACGTAATAACCTGACCATGGAACTCGGAATGCGCTATGAATTTGACGGCGTTCCGTTCGAGCGGAATGGAAACCTTTCCAATCTTCTCTATCAACAAGCCAACGCCACACCTCCCATCACGTTTCAGACGGTCGGCCCCGGAACCGGCCGGCAAATTTACCGCGACGACTATAAGGACTTTGAGCCTCGTGTGGGACTGGCGTGGGATCCGTTCAGTGATGGCAAGACCTCGGTCCGCATCGGTTATGGCATCTTCCATGATCGGATCTTCGGGAATCTGTTCGGCAACCTGCGGGCCGACCCTCCGTTTGAGGCCCCCGTCCAGAATCTCCCGAATTTGAATTTCGCGACCGGCGTCGGCCCATTGGTGACGCTGTCTTCCTTGCCTCCACCAGTCACACAGCCGGCTCCTTCCGCCTCCGTGCCCGACGGCACATACGCGTCCGGCATTGTCCTGCTCGATCCGAATCTCCGGACGCCGTACACGCAATCGTGGAATGTCGGGGTGCAACGTGATCTGAGTCACGGCATGACATTTGAGGTGAATTACGTGGGATCCAGTTCGCATGATTTGATCCGTTCCGTAGACGCCAACCCGCCTCTGCCCTGGCTGGTGGCGGCGGCTCAGGCCAACGGCACGCTGCCAACGGACGTGTCGGGCGGCGACCTGCGCTACCTGCCCTTGCTCGGCCTGCCGCAAGTCACCGGAAATACGGCGTTCGTCGAACCGATTTTGATCAAGTCGGTGGGCAACGCCACCTACGACGGTTTACAGCTCACCTTCCGCAAACGTTTCGGCTACGGGCTCGACTTCCAAGCCGCCTACACCTGGTCGCACGCCATAGACGATTCCAACGATCCCCTGGTGGCGCCGGGCGGCGACCGCAATATCGCGCGGGATTCTTTCGATTTGCAGGAAGATCGCGGAAGTTCGGACTTCGACTTGAGGCACCGGCTAATCGTCAATTGGCTCTACGAACTGCCCGTCGGAGCCGGCCATGCCCACTTCAACCATGGCGTGGCAGCGCGTGCCTTTGGCGGATGGGAACTGGCCGGCTTGTCGACCTTTCAGAGCGGCCATCCGTACGACATCTTCAGCTCCCGGGATTCCCAATATACCGGCCTGACCAACCGGCCGGACCTGGTGGGCAATCCGGCGATCCCCGCCGGTTCGCCGAGAACCCAGGTCGGTCCCCCGATCAGCGCCTTCGCGGTTCAGCCTTTCGGCAGACAAGGCACGCTCGGCAGGAACACCTTCACGGGTCCAACGTTTTTTGACACGGATGTGACCCTGATCAAGAACACCAAGCTCACCGAGAAGATGAACCTGCAATTCCGCGCCGAGGTGTACAACCTGTTCAACCGGATTGAGTTCCTGAATCCTGATGCATCCGGGGACACGCTGTCGAATCCTGGCACGTTCGGACAGGCGGTGGGCACGATTGTTCAGCCGGACGGAACCACATCGGCTCGGCAGATTCAGCTCGCTTTGAAGCTGATATTCTGATCCGGCTTCGGCGGAAAGCTGGCTTCAGTTCTTCTTGCTCCGCAGCAACCCCTTGAGGATTCCCTGGGCGGCCTTGCCCCCTGGAGCGCCTTCGAGGCTCTTCAGCTTGTTCTCGACGATGCCCTTGACGTCGGGCTCGAACTTGGGGTTCTCCGACGTTCCTGCGATGCGAAAGGGGACGGAGGTGTTGGATCCCACCGCGGCCAGAACGCCCCCGGCATGCATTTTCGCGGTCATCTTGAAGTCCAGCGCGTGCGACGCGCTCACCGTTCCGCTTCCGCTCAGCTCGCCCATCTGGGGCGCGATCAGCGAGATGTTGTCGGCGCGGAGGCCCTGCGCATCCGCGTGCAAGTGCGAGCTGAGGCTTTGAATCTCCGTGTCAGACCCGTTTTTCATTCCGGCCAGCTTGGTGACCAGCGCCATTTTGGCGCCCAGGTTGAACCCGGCCAGCCGCGTGTTGTTCAGACCGGCCGAACCGTCGAGTACCACATGGTCCGTCGGCCCCGTTGCGGTCATATCAATTTTGGCAGTGCCGCCCTGGAGCGACGATCCCGCCGGAAGTGCAATGTTCAGGGCGGGCAGCATCGCTTCCAGCTCCGGAATAGCCATACCCGGCGCCAGCAGCCGGAAGTCCACTACGGTGCTTTCCCCTTCACTGTGATAACTCCCGGTAAGCGAGGCCGCGGCAGCACCGATACGAATGTCTCCGCGCTGCAGCGATCCCGCGTGCCGTACCAGGTCCTGCTCCAGCTCGAATGCCAACACGACCGGTTTCTGAGCGGGCGATCCGCCTTTGGCGAGCACCAGTCGCTCCGCCTGTACCGTTCCCTGGACCGTCGCCGCCTGCCCGTTGGAATGGACCTTTCCAGCGATGGAAACCAGCCCGGCGAACGCAGCCGCGGGCAGAAAGCCGGAATGCGCCAGGTCGAGATGCGTGACCTGCAGGCTGGCGCTGAACGGTGTGGCCGCGGTGTTCGCGGGATTGAGCGGACCAGCGGTGCCGTCCAGCTTGAACTGCGCGCCGCCCGTCGCAGATGCACTCAGCGAAAAGGGGAACGCGGCGGTAGCCGAAAGATCCCGAATCTCCAGGTTGACGTTACTTAAGACCTCCGGCGGCGCACTCCCCGCGGTCTGGCTCAGCACCAGCCTTCCGTCCGCAATCTTCACCAGCTTGACCGAAAGATTCAGATTGGACGACCCTCCGGCCCCGCCCTGAGGAGCCGCCGCCGGCTGCGGCTGCCCGGACGGCTTCGTTCCGAGACTGGAAAAGTTCCAGGCCCCCGTGGAATCCTGAAGGAGCGAGACACCGGGCTTGTCGATGGTGACTCCGGTAACGTCCAGCCTGCGTGAGAAGATAAGTCCCCCGAGACTCACGCCCACGCTCAAGGACTGCGCGGTCAGGAACGGCGTATGGCCGAACTTGGGATCTTCGGCAATCGAAATGTCGGATGCGCCGACCCCGCCGGACAGCACCGAGAGCTTCAGATTTCCGAGCTTCACGTCGCGGCCCAGCCTCTGGCTGAGCTCCGCCTCCAGCCGCGGCCGGAATTGATTGGCGTCGATCAGAAACGGCAGAGCGACCACCACCAGCAGCGCCGCCGCGACCACGATGGCCATCCCGCTGAGAACCCGCTTCATAAGAATCCTCCCCGGCCATCAGACCGGCTTGGCCTTTCATAATACAACCAGGCGGCCGCGGTTCGTGACAAACTATCTGGAAACCATGACACCGAACGTGCAATCCTCCGACCTTGACCGCAAACTGGCGTATGTTGTTTTTCGTCTGACACTGGGAATCAACATTCTGGTACACGGCGCGGGCCGCATTTTTGGCCCCGGCGCCGAAGGCTTCGCCGCACAAACCGCGGTCGAATTCGCGAAAACACCTTTGCCGGCCGGCATGGTTCATCTGTTTCTGGTATTCGTGCCTTTCGCCGAGGCCACCTTGGGCGCGCTGACGACGCTCGGCCTGCTGACGCGCTGGTCATTGACAGTGGGCGGATTGCTGATGACCGTTTTGGTCTTCGGCACCGCCATGCGCAGCGATTGGACCACGGTCGGCGTACAGATGATTTACGCCATCATTTACTATCTGCTCCTGGTGAACCGCGCGGACAACCGCTACTCGGTGGACGCCTGGCTCGGCCAGAACTGAGATCTCATTCGTACCGCAACGCATTCATCGCGTCGACGCGGCTGGCGCGCAGCGCGGGCAGATATCCGGCGGCGCACGCCACGACGGCAAGGCCGCCGGTTGCGAGCACGAGCGTCAACGGGTCGTACCCGGCCACTCCATAGAGCTGCGTCTGGACCAGCCGCGCCAGCGCGAACGCGGCGGCCAGCCCGCATCCCACGCCAATCAGCACCAGCACCAGAACCTCGCGCATCACCATCCACACCACGTGCCCTTCCAGTGCGCCCAGCGCCATGCGAATCCCGATCTCGCGCGTCCGGCGCGACACCGTGTAGGCCATCACGCCGTAGAGGCCGATCACCGCCAGCAGCGTCGCCAAAACGCCGAACGCGGCAGACAAAACCGCCACCAGCCGCTCCACCACCAGCGAGTTCGCCAACTGCTCGTCCATGCTTCGGAATGCATACACCGGAAGATTGCTGTCCATTTCCCGCACCTTCCCCCGCACCGCGGCGGCGACTTGCTCCGGCGGCAGATTCGTCCTCAAATAAACGGTCGTGCCGCTGACGAAATCGCTCGCCAGGTAGGGGACGAACATCTGAACGGGAATCTCGTCCCGCAGGCTGGTGTACTTGATGTCCTTCACCACACCGACGATTTCCATATCCGTTTTCGTGTCGGGATCGATGCCGAAGCCGACATGCCGGCCGAGCGCGTTGTCTTTCGAGCCAAAAAACTTCCTGGCGAATTTTTCGTTCACCATCACCACGCGCGGCACCTTGTCCGTCGGTTTCGGGCCGTGCTGCACCATCCCCGTGTCCTGGAGCGTGAAGTCCCTCCCGGCCAGAATCGGAACCCCCAGCGTGCCGAAATAGCGCGGCGAAATATAGTTCATGTAGGCGTCCGGCACTTCATCGGCTCTCGGATGATAACCTTCCACCGTCAGCCAGCTGTCGGACTCATTGAATTCCAGAATCCGCACCTCGGCAAGTCCCACCGAGCGTACACCCGGAATGGCGCCCAACTCATCCGTCAATTGCCGGTAGAAAATCTTACTTTCTTGGCTCGAGTATCCATTCAGGGACGGGTCGATCTGGAAACTCGCCAGGTGATCGGCGGGAAAACCGGGGCCCAAGTCGCGCAGGTTGCGCAGGCTGCGAATAAACAGTCCCGCGCCCACCAGCAGCAGGAGCGACAGTGTCACCTGCACGGCTACCAGCGTCTTGCGAAAGCGCACATGCGTCCCGCCCACCACACCGCCCGCCGTGTCCTTCAGCGTGGGCGCGACCTCGGGCTGAGTGCATCGCAGCGCCGGCGCCAGCCCAAAGAGCACCGCCGTTAGCGCCGAAACGCCCAGCGTGAACAGAAGGATTTGCCAATTTGGAGCGGCAGACAGATTCACCGGTGAATCCGCCGGCAGGAACGCGAGCAGCAGATGATTCGTCCATACCGCCAGCGCCAGGCCGAGCGCCCCGCCGGCGGCCGCCAGCAACAGGCTCTCCACCAACAACTGCCCCATGATGCGCAACCGGCCCGCGCCGATCGCCAGCCGGATGGCAATCTCCTTTTGCCGCGCCGTCGCCCGCGCGATCAGCAGGCTGGCCACGTTCGCGCAGGCGATCAGCAACACCCCCGCGGTGAGCGCCATCAGCACCCACAGCGGCTTGCCCACTTGTTCCTGCATATATTGCCGCCCTCGCGAACCCGGCAACGCCTGGATCACATTTTGCAGAAACCGGGCGCGTACCTCGGAGGAGGCGTTGCGGAATGCCGCCTGCTGGACCTCCATTTCGAGGACGCTGTGAAAGAACGGCTGCAGCGACGCTTGCGCCTTCTCGCGGCTGACGCCCGGCTTCAACCGCCCGAACACATTCACCCAGCGTGTCCGCCGGTTGTTGAAGGCGAAATTTTCGTCCAGCAGCGGCATCAGTTGCGGCCGCATCATCACGGGGACAAAAATCTGCGGGACGAATCCCAACTCCACGCCGTCAAATCCCTTCTGCGCGACCCCCACCACCGTGAAATTGTGCCCGTTCACGACGATGGTTTTGCCGACCATCGCCGGATCGCCCGCGAACCGCGTCTTCCAGAAGGCATAACTCAGCACCGCGAGGGGATGCCCGCCGGGGACGCGATTGTCGTCCGGCGTGAACGTGCGGCCGATCGCCGCCCCCACGCCGAGCACCGGGAAATAGGTCCCCGATACCAGCTCGCCGTTCACCCGCTCGGTCTGGCCGTTGAAGCCCAGGCTGAAATTCGTCCCAAACCGGCAAAACATGCCCGAAAAGACCGAATTGTGTTCGCTAAAGTCACGGTACATCGGGTAGGAGAGCGCGTTGTAACCCCAGTTGTTCCCGTAATGGAAGCCGTGCATGTTCAGCAGCACCAGCTCGCGCGGATTCTTCACCGGCAGCAGGCGCAACAGCACCTGATCGAGCAGCGTGAAGACGGCGGTATTGGCGCCGATTCCTAACGCCAGCGACAGCACCGCGACCCCCGTGAACAGCGGCGATTTCCGGAAGGCTCGCAGCGCGAAGCGAAGGTCGTTGACTATGGATCCCATCTTCTTTTTAGACTACGCCGCCCCGCCGTGGTTAGTTCCAGCCGGCCCAAATGTTGCTATCCTGAGCCATGGCCGCTCGCTACTCGCTGTTCATTCTGTTGGCTGCCGGACTGTGGGCCGCACCCGCCACGCCCCCGGCCGCCCGCGTCACTTCGAACGATCCCCGGCTAACTAAGGCTTTCCGGCGGCCCGAGCAGAATGGCTGGATCTTTGTCCACCTGGAAGGCTCGCCGTCGGAGATCGGCTTCCAGCACGGGTATTTGTTGGCGCCGGAAATCGAAGACGCGCAGCGCGTGGTGGCGCTGGGCTTGACGCACGATTCGCACAAAACCTATGCCTTCTTCCGCGCTGCTGCCGAGAAGGTGCTGTGGCCGCACATCGAGCAGCAGTATCGCGAGGAACTGCAAGGCATCGCCGAAGGATTGAAGGCGCGCGGCGTCGCGCTGGACCTCTGGGATGTCGTCGCGCTCAACGCCTGGCTGGAGCTTTCGCCGTACTACTCCAGCTGGTACGACAAGCAGCACCAGGTTGCCGCTTGGAAACGGCCGGTGCCCGAGCATTGCAGCGCTTTCGTCGCCACCGGCAGCTATACCAAGGACGGCAAGATCGTCATCGCGCACAACAACTGGACTGAGTATAAAGAAGGCTCGCGCTGGAACGTCATCTTCGATATCGTGCCGTCCGCGGGCTATCGCGTCCTCATGGACGGCATGCCCGGCCTGATCCACAGCGGCGACGACTTCGGCATCAATAGCGCCGGAATCGCCATCACCGAGACCACCATCGGCTACTTCCAGGGCTTTGATCCGAACGGCATTCCGGAGTTCGTGCGAGCCCGCAAAGCCATGCAGTATTCGGCCTCCATCGACGACTTCGCGCGCATCATGGAAGATGGAAACAACGGAGGCTATGCCAACGCCTGGCTCGTCGCCGACACGCGCAACAACGAAGCCGGCGATTTGGAGCTGGGCCTGAAGCACGTCACCCTGAAGCGCACCAAGGATGGATATTTTGTCGGATCGAACTTCCCCGAAAATCCGGAATTGATTCGCGATGAAGCCAGCGACTACCCCGCGCATGACAACAGCATCAGTTCCAACGCCCGCCACGTCCGCTGGGAAGAATTGATGCGCGAAAACAAAGGCGTCATCGATGTGGCGGCGGCGCAGCGGTTTTTGTCAGACCACTACGACACGTTCGACAAGAAGACCGAGCCCGACGAGCGGACCTTGTGCGGACACATCGACCTTTCGCCGCGCGGTTCCATGCCGTGGCAGCCCGCCTACGGCCCGGCCGGCACCGTGCAAAATAAAGCCGCCGACGCAGCCATGATCGCGCACATGTCGTTCACTGCTGCCATGGGCCACGCCGACGGAATCGACTTCCACGCTGGCGAAGAAATCAAAGACCACCCCGAGTTTTCCTGGGAAAAGACTGTGCTGCGCGACCTCGACTCGCACCCCTGGACCACGTTCCAGACCGCGCAATAAACGGGGGCAGCTAACAGCTCTACTGAACGTCGAAGCTTCGAAGCGAACCGCGGCCCTGCCTGCCCCGTCGCGTGGTGTGGATCAGACTCTGCAGGCTTGGTTCGGTTCGCCTTGGCGCGGCGGCAATCTGCCGATCGTGCCTGTCCAAAGGCTCTTGTCTCACCTGGAACCTCCCGTCCGGTCCACAACCACCTCCCCGCCCTTCATGACCCAACGCACATTCCGGATCACCACGCCGATATCCTGCAAGGGATCGCCCTCCACGGCGACCAGGTCCGCAAAATATCCCGGCGCGACCGCTCCCAGGCTCTTCTCCATCCCCAACAGCGAGGCTCCATTCGTGGTTGCCGTTGCCAAGGCCTGCTCGGGCGTCATGCCTGCTTTCACGAACCATTCCAGCTCCCGCGTGTTTTGGCCGAACATGGTGAAAACCGCGTCCGATCCCATCGCGAAACGCACGCCCGCTTGGAAGGCTCGCCGCGCCGTCTCCAGGTTGCGCTGGATATAACCCTGCAGCCGCGCGGCAACCTCCTCGTTATACCCGAATTCCTTGCGGAACTCGACGTAATACCGGTTGTGATCGATCGTCGGCACGTAGAAGGTCCCGCGCCGGGCCATTTCGGCGATGGTCTGATCGTCCATATCGGTGGCGTGCTCGATCGAATCCGCTCCCGCCCGGACCGCATCCCGCGCACCATCCGGCCCGTAAGAATGAACCGCCAGTCTCCGCCCGAATCCATGCGCCGCATCGGCCGCCGCCTTGATCTCGTCGAAGGTGAAAGTCTGGAAGCCGGTCACATCCTGATCGCTCCCCGTGGAAGCGTACATCTTGATCACGTCGGCGTGCGCCGCCACCTGCTGCCGCACCACGCGAAGCACCTCGGGCACGCCATCCGCCGTGCCTCCCACGGGGAACCGGAAACCCGGGCGCTCGGCCCGATCCGTAACGTGCAATCCGTAGCCGGCCACGAACATTCTCGGCCCCACCATGGCGCCGCGGTTGATCAGATCGCGCATCGCGATGTCGGCGTATTCGGAAGACCCGAGGTCGCGCACCGTGGTGACGCCCGTCTCCAAGGTCTTGCGCGCGTTTTCCTGCGCCAGAAAGACGGTCACCGCCGATTGCCGCGCCTCCGACTGTTCCCAGGGCTTCGTGCCGGGCGCGCGGTCCCAATAGTAGGTCATATGGGTGTGCGCGTCGATCATCCCGGGAATCCCCGTGTAGCGCCGCAGATCGATCACCGCGGCTCCTTGAGGCGGCGTCCCGTCCGCCTCCACGTCGTGGATGCGTTCGTTCTCCACCACCACCGCCACGCTGGTCCACACTTTGCCCCGGCCGTCGATCAGTTTCCCGAAACGAATATACTGCGTAGCCGCCGCTGCGTAACTCGCAAAGACAAGCAACGCCATCCCGCACAATGTCCTGAGCATGCCAGCGAGTATAGTACAGGACCTGTTGTCAGGCAGCGCTTTCGTGCAGCCGGGATTCGAACAGCGGAGGCTTCTATCCGATTTGTCTTTCAGGTATACTCTGCTAATCCTTGGAGCCAACTTTGCTCCGGGGCCGGACCCGAAAGGAGACGCAAATTATGTCGTTCATTGCCTGGATTGTATTGGGGCTGGTGGCGGGGTTTATCGGGAGCAAGCTCGTGAACAAGCGGGGGGAAGGGTTTCTTTTGGACATCGTTCTCGGAGTGGTTGGCGCGGTCGTCGGCGGGTGGTTGTTCAACCGGTTTGGCGCGTCAGGAGTGACGGGATTGAATCTCTACAGCCTGTTTGTCGCCGTGGTTGGAGCCGTCGTGGTGCTGCTGCTGTATCATGCCGTGAGACGGGTCTAGCGGCAGCCTTAGCGGTCTTCCCTCCGCCCTTGCCGGTCGATGACGCTGAGGGTTCGACCGAGGAAGTATCCCAGTACGATTGCCAGCACAAAGCAGAGGACGATTGTCGGCGGAGCTTCCACACCTCTTACATCGGCAACCTTGGTTTCCGGCTACAGGCGGCTTGGAAGTCACCAAGCCATACCCGATCGAAATCACATCCGAAACCGGTTTTAAGGTGGGCCCCCGGACCGGTTGCGGAACCCCTTCAGGCCAGCTTCGGCGCCGGATCATCTTCCACGGATGCCCCGAGGGATTCCGACCGTTCGGTCAAGTCCCGCTCAAACACCAGAAATCGCCGCCGCCGCCAAACCACCTCGATCATGCGCGCGTAGTGAGACTGGCGTTCCGCCACGATAACCTCACCAGCGGGTATGGGTTCCAGCATGCTCCGGCCGACATGTTGGATCGCGTGAATCTCCCGGCGAATCAGGAATCGTTGAGGCAGCGGAATGTTCATCACATCTCCCTAAATCAAGACGGAGCGGGTGGAGGCCCGGTTTCCGGCGCCGCGTCTCGCCGTTCGCATGCCGGGTTCCAACACTTCCGACAATACGTCACGCGACGCCGCAGCGCCATCGCAGAGATGGGGTAGATCTTGTGCTTTCGAATTGGTAAATCGGGGGAAACCTGGTAGGCGCGGCTGGACTCGAACCAGCGACCCTCAGCTTAGAAGGCTGATGCTCTATCCACCTGAGCTACGCGCCCCCGTTTGACTGCGGAGCGGGCCACTACGAGTTTAGCGCGCCCGTCCCGCGGCCCAAAGCTAATCCTTCCCGTGCAGGCCGCCGATGGTTCCAGCATACGGCGTCTGAAATTTTTCTGGACATATCCGAGTCTGACGTGGTATAGGACTTGATAATCCTTTGTTTGGATTATTGCTCTCACTGAGTTCGCTGGTGCATTGCCTGGTCCCGGCTGGCGCCGAGCTTCACGTGCGGCTAACCTCGGCCGTGGGCTCTTACGCGAGCAAACCCGGCGCGCCCATCCACGCCGTTTTGATAGCGCCGGTCATCGTGAAAGGTGAGACCTTCCTGCCGGCGGGCAGCACCCTTTCGGGCAAGGTGGATGCGGTCACCCGCGTCGGCTTGGGGATCCGGCACGAAACCGCCGGCCTGGATCTGGACTTCAATCGCGTGACGCCGCCCGACAGCCCCAGCCTGCCGCTCGCCGCGCGCGTGGCGGAGGTGGACAACAGCCGCGAACGCGTCACGCCCAACGGCCGTATTCACGGCATCCGCGCCACCAACAGCCTGTGCTATCGGGTCAGCGGATATCTCAGAATGCTGTTCCCTTGGGAAATCCACGCCGAACTCACCGAGTGGGCCATCAAGTCGCTGATCGGGGAGCTTCCGGAACCGGAAATCTACTATCCCGCTGGAGTGGAACTGACGCTCACGCTCCAAGCGCCTCTTTGGGTGGACGCCGGCCCCTGGCCCGATCCCTACGAGCGGCTGCTCACTTCCGAGCAGGCCGAATTGAGCGCTCTGATGAGCAAGCTTCCGGATCAAACGGTGGATCCCAATACCGGCCGGCCGTCCGACCTGACCAACATCCTGTTCCTGGGTTCCCGGGACGAAATGGTCACTGCCTTCACGGCCGCCGGCTGGACACCGGCCACTTCCCTGTCCTTGCGTCAGAAGATCAAGTTGATCCGGGCCGCCGCCGAACAGCACGGCGACAGCGCTTTCCCCATGCAGCGGCTCTCGCTCGACGGCGCCGAAGCGGACATGTCTTGGGAAAAGGGCCTGAACGATGTCGCCAAGCGCCACCATGTACGGATCTGGAGAGCCGGAAAGTGGAGCGGGCGCGATGTCTGGCTCGGGGCGGCGACGCGCGATATTAACTTCGCCTATCTGCGTCCCGGCCAGGCCCTCACGCACAAAATCGACGAGAACATCGACCAGGAACGCGACAAGGTGGCCTACGACCTCGCTTTCACCACCTGCTCCGATCTGCTGGATTGGATGACCCGGCCGGGCCTGCCGCACCTGGCCCATACCAGCACGGGCGATGTGATGCTCACGGACGGCCGCGTGGCGGTTATCGGGCTGAACGACTGTGCTTCGCCGCGCCTCGCCACCGAGACCGTGGACGCGCAACCGCTGCCGCGCCACGGCCCCCGCATGCAGCGCTTCCTCCGGCGCGAGATCCTGAGCGCGCGCAACGATGCGCTGCGTACCAACCCGTATTGGCGCTCGTTTGAGGGCGCACGGATCGCGTTCGGCTATGTTCACCGGCGCTGGCGACAGGACTTGGCTCGCGAGGCGGCCTTGCGCCACCCCGCCGCGGCTGCGGCGCCGGCTCCCCAGCTGGCAACCAGCCTGCCGCTGCCCGTTCCCGGAGCCATTCCCACCACTGCGCTTCCTTGACGCGGCCATCGCGCCTCCGCGGTGTGATCGCGCTGAAATGTGTCATCCTGGATCTGACAGGCTCGATGAGTATCCCCGTCCGTTGGCGTTTTCTGCTGGTTTCCGCGGCTGTCACTTCCCTGTTGATTTGCACCGCGTTCGGCCAGAGGCCCTTCCGGGAATATCCGGGTTTTGAGTATGAAAATTTCCCCGTTCCGTCCGACTGGCGGGTCCCCGGCGAATGGACTTTTGCCCGCCTGATGTACCCCTCCATGCATCGCTTTTATGCGGGCGAATATCCGCGGCCGTATTATCCGAACTGGTGGGATGGGCGCACCGACTGGACCATTGACTATCCGCGCTCGGACCGCCATCTCTCCGCGGCCGTCCGCCGTTTGACCCGCATTCAGGCGCGCTCGGTCGAAGAGCCAGTCAATCTCGACGACGGCGACGAGGTCTACAACTGGCCGTGGCTCTACGGTGTCGAGGTCGGCCACTGGAATCTCACCGACGCCCAGGCCGCCAAATTGCGCGACTTCCTGCTGCGCGGCGGTTTCTTCATGTGCGACGATTTCCACGGCAGCGACGAGTGGAACATCTTCCTCGCCAGCATGAGGCGCGTGTTCCCGGACCGGCCCATCGTTGACATTGATAACCGTGACTCCATCTTTCACACCATCTTCGATCTCGACGACCGCTACCAGGTGCCCGGCGAACAGTTCGTCTACACGCACCGGATGTTTGAGAAAGACGGCTATGTCCCGCATTGGCGCGGGATCTACGACGACAAGGGCCGCATCATGGTGGCCATCTGCCACGATATGGATCTGGGCGATTCCTGGGAGAACGCCGACAACCCCAAGTACCCGGAGAACTTTTCGGCGCTCGGCATCCGCATCGGCGTGAACTACATCGTCTACGCCATGACGCACTGAGGCCGCGCGACACTCCAGTGACTCCCGACGCACATGCAACTTGGGTCCCCAGGGTCAATCCTTGGCTGATCGCCGGCACGGTGATGCTGGCCACCTTCATGGAGGTGCTGGACACCAGCATCGCCAACGTCGCGCTGCCGCACATCGCCGGCAGCCTCTCCGCTACGGTCGATGAAAGCACCTGGGTGCTGACCTCGTATCTGATCTCCAACGCGATCATCCTTCCGCTGACCGGCTGGCTGTCGATGCTGTTCGGGCGCAAACGGCTGTACATCGGCTGCGTGATCCTGTTCACCACCAGCTCGCTCGCCTGCGGCTTCGCCCCCAACCTTTTTCTGCTGATTCTGTTCCGCGTCATCCAGGGCGTGGGCGGCGGCGGCCTGCAGCCCATTTCGCAGGCCATTCTCGTGGAGAGCTTCAAGAAGAAACAGCAAGGCATGGCCATGGCCATGTACGGCATGGGCGTCGTGGTGGCGCCCATCATCGGCCCCACGCTGGGCGGCTGGATCACGGACAACTTCACGTGGCGCTGGATCTTCTTCATCAATGTTCCCGTCGGCATCCTGAGCGTGCTGATGACCACCGCCCTGGTGGAGGATCCGCCCTACCTGGTGCGCAAGAGCCTGAAACAGGGCTTGAAGATCGATTTCATCGGCCTGGGGCTGATCAGCCTGGGACTCGGCTTCACGCAGGTGATGCTCGATAAGGGCCAGCGGGACGACTGGTTCTCTTCCACCTTCATCGTCTGGTGCGCGGTGCTGGGCGCGGCCGGACTGATCTCGGCGATCGTCTGGGAGCTCCGCCAGAAGGAGCCGTTAGTGGATCTGCGCCTGTTCAAGCAGCGCAACTACAGCATGGCCACCTTCATGATGTTCGCGCTGGGAGTGGTGATGTATGGCACCACGGTTCTGCTGCCAATCCAGCTCCAGAGCCTGATGGGCTACACGGCTGAGTGGGCCGGCCTGGTGCTCTCGCCCGGCGGAATCATGACGCTGCTCGTCATGCCCTTCGTGGGCCGGCTGCTGGGTGTCTTCCAGCCGCGCTGGCTGGTTGTGGCCGGGCTGATGATCCTGAGCGTGGGCATGTACCAGCTGTCCTCGCTGAATCTGGAAACCAGTTTCTGGACTTTCGTTTTGACCTGGTCCATTTCCCGAACCGGCATGCCGTTCCTGTTTGTCCCCATCAATGTCATGGCGTTCGCCTACATCCCGCGCGAGAAGACCAACAACGCCACCGGCCTGATTAACCTGACTCGCAATCTGGGCGGCAGCGTGGGCATCTCGATGGTGACCGCGGTCCAAACCCGCTTCGCGCAGGCCAGCCAGAACAATCTGATCGGGAATTTAAATCCGCTCAATCCTGCCTACAACACCCGGTTGGAGCACTTGCAGGGAGCGCTGCAGGCGGCCGGTTCCAATTCGGTTCAAGCCGCGGCGCAGGCGCACGCCATTCTTTACAGCGACGTCCTGCGCCACTCCGCGATGCTGGCTTATATCGACGTGTTCCGGATCTTGTCCTGGACCTGCGTGGCCATGATCCCGCTGATGTTCATGATGAAGCCCGCGAAGAACCGGGCCGGAGCATCGGCGGCGCATTAAGGCAGGGCTGAAAAAGGGAAGGCGCGCCCGGCCTCAAACCGGACGCGCCACAATTCGTTACCGGAATCTACGGACGCAAATTACAGACTGGCTTTCCAAGCCGAGTACAGCATGGCCGCGAAAAGGGCCAGCCCGTACACCAGAACCACGACCGTCAGCTTCTCGCCCAACGCATCGATCTTATCCAGCCGATGAGTTACCTCGATCTGGTGCGGGATGGCTTTCTCCTCGCCCGCCGCCAGATGAACGTAGTCGTCTTCCTGGTACCAGGAAGTGATCTTCCGATAGAGCGCCAGCCCGAGCACTCCCACTGTCATAACCGCCCAAACAATCCAGAGACCAAGCATGAGATTGATCCTCCTTGTGCAGCATCGTTCCTGTTGTGAATACCAGGCCGCCGGGTGAGCGGCGGCCCAAAAACAAATCGCTTACTTCTTGGCGCAGTCCGCCAGAGAATGGTCGTGTTCGGCGTAGCACTTGCCCATGTCGTTCAGGTCCTTCTTTCCGGCCTGCGTGTGGCAATACGTGCAGCCCTTCCCCTCCTTCTTGGTGTATTCTGCCTTGCCGAACGAGACTGACGTAGACACGGCCAGTCCGCCGGAAATGAGTGCTGCGAATAACGCGATATTGAAGAGTAGCTTCGCCATTTAGAGTCTCCGGCTGGAAGCTTTGCAATCCGCCCGCCGTTCCGGAAATCCCCCGAAGTCCAAGAAATCCGGGCACATGTTTCGGGCCGAGCGTTGTGACTGCTGCCGAGGGATCGACCAGCCAAAGGATCGCTGGGTGAATATGCGCAACTTTGCGCACAGGATGCGCTATCGGCGCCGCAAACTGGCTGTTTCGAGGGTATAGCTGCCCAAAACCTTCATGTAGTTGGCGCGCGAGAACATCTCCGGCTGCGCGGCCGCGGCGGCGTTCAACGCCCCGCGCATCTGGCCGACGGATTCGTATTCATGCTGGCCCATCCATTCCACCAGACGGCCGGCGAGTTCGGCGATGTAGCTCGCTCCATTGCGGAGCAACGCCGACGTCATCATGACCACCTTGGCGCCCGCCATAATACCCTTGACCACATCTTCGGCGGTATGGACGCCGCCGGTGATCGCCAGCTCAGACCGGATCCGCGGCGAAAGCAGGGCCACCCAATGCAAGCGTAAACGCAGTTCGTCGGAGTGGCTGAGCGTAAGGTTGGGCGTGACTTCGAGCGCTTCCAAATCGAAATCCGGCTGATAGAACCGGTTGAACAGGACCAGTGCGTCGGCGCCGGCGCGATCCAGCCGGTGGGCCATGTTCGCCAGGGACGTGAAGTAAGGCGCCAGCTTCACGGCCACCGGGATGCGGACCTGCGCTTTCACCTCGCGCACCAGCGCACAGTAGCGATCTTCGATTTGTTGGGCGTCCACGTCCGGGCTGGTTGCCAGGAAATAGACGTTCAATTCGAGCGCGTCGGCGCCGGCCTGCTCGATCTCCCGCGCATAGCGCATCCAGGAGCCGGGCGTAACGCCATTGATACTGGCGATCACGGGAATCTGCAGGTTCTTCTTGGCCTGCCCAACGTGCTCCAGGTAAGCTTTGGGGCCCACGCCATAGGCCGGTAGCTCCGGAAAATAGCTCTGGGCTTCGGGGAAACTGTCGGCGCCACGGCTCAGGAACTGGTCCAGCGCCTCCTGTTCGGCCAAAATCTGTTCTTCGAACAGCGAAGGAAGCACCACGGCAGCGGCCCCGGCGGCCTCCAGGCGCTTCAGGCTGTCCAGGTCCTTGGTGAGCGGCGAGGAAGAGGCAACCAACGGGTTGGCGAGCTTCAATCCCAGGTATTCGGTCGAAAGGTCGATCATGATTCCCGGCCTCCGTTGGCTCCGTTGGAATAGGGCATGCTGGCCCAATGTTCGTAAAGCTTCCAGCGCAAATCGACGTCTTTCTGCGCTTCGGTGAGCAGCGCCGCGGCCCTCTCCGGATCGCTACGCACCAGCATGGTGTAGCGGCCTTCGTTGTAGACGTATTTTTCCAGCGGCAGCGAGGCCGGACGGGAATCCAGCTGGAATGGATTCTGACCGCCCGCGGCCACCGTCGGATTATAGCGGAACAGCGGCCAATAGGCCGATTGCACGGCGGCCTTCTGCTGGTCCAGGCCGTGGACCAGGTCATAGCCGTGAGCGATGCAGTGGCTGTAGGCAATGATCAACGCCGGACCGTTGTAGGCTTCGGCTTCCAGGAAAGCCTTCACCGTCTGCGTGTCGCTCGCGCCCAGCGCGACGTGCGCCACATAAACCGTGCCGTAGGTCATGGCCATCATCGCGAGGTCTTTCTTGGCGACGGGCTTGCCCGCGGCGGCGAACTTCGCCACCGCACCGCGCGGCGTGGACTTGGACATCTGGCCGCCCGTGTTCGAGTAAACCTCGGTGTCCAGCACCAGGATCTTGACGTTACGCCTGGACGCGAACACGTGATCCAGTCCGCCGTAGCCAATGTCGTAAGCCCATCCGTCGCCGCCGATCAGCCAAACGCTCTTGCGAACCAAGGCGCTGGTTAAGGCGCGCAGGTCGCGAGCAGCCGGCTCGTCGCAGTGCTCCAGCAGCTTTTCCAGTTCCGCCACGCGCGCCCGCTGGGCTTCGATGCCCGCTTCCGTCGATTGATCGGCTTTGACGATCGAGCCGGCAAGCTCTTCGCCGATCGCGGGCGCAAGCCGCCGCACCAGCTCCGTGGCATACTGCGCCTGCTTATCGAGCGAAACCCGCATGCCCAAACCGAACTCGGCGTTATCTTCAAACAGCGAGTTCGACCACGCCGGCCCGCGGCCCTGCCGGTTTTGCGTGTATGGCGTGGTGGGCAGGTTCCCGCCGTAGATCGACGAACAGCCCGTGGCGTTAGCGATAACGGTGCGGTCGCCGAACAGTTGCGTCAGCAGCTTGATGTAAGGCGTCTCGCCGCAGCCGGCGCAAGCGCCGGGAAACTCGAACAACGGCTCCAAAAGCTGCACATCCTTGACATTGTGCATTGTCAGCTGGCTGCGATCCGGCTCCGGAAGCGTCAGGAAGAAGTCCCAATTGCACGATTCCTGAGCGCGGATCGGCGCCTGCTCGGCCATGTTCAACGCTTTGCGCTTGGCTTCGCTCTTGCTCTTGGCCGGGCAGACCTGGACGCACAGGCCGCAGCCGGTACAATCTTCCGGCGACGTCTGCAAAACGTATTTCAGGTTTTCCCGATCCTTCCAGCGCGCCGTGGCCGATTTGAAGGTGTCCGGCGCGGCGGAGAGCAAAGCCGGATCGCACAGCTTGGCGCGAATCACCGCGTGCGGGCACACCAGCACGCATTTGCCGCACTGGATGCAAAGCTCCTTCTCCCAGACCGGGATTTCCTGCGCCAGGTTCCGTTTTTCCCATTTGGACGTGCCCGTGGGATAAGTTCCATCGGCCGGCAGAGCGCTGACTGGCAGATCGTCACCGTCCCCGGCCATCATCGGCGCGAGAACGCGCTGGACGAACTCGGGCGCGGCGCCATCGACAACCGGGCGTTGCTCGAGCGTGCCGTTCGCCTCCACCGGCACCTGCACTTCGAACAGGTGCGCCAGGGCATCGTCCACGGCGGCGTTGTTCTTTTCGACCACCGCCTCGCCACGTTTTCCATAGGTCTTCAAGATTGCGTGCTTGATCGCCTCGATCGCAGCTTCGCGCGGCAACGCGCCGCTCAGCGCGAAGAAGCAGGTTTGCATCACCGTGTTGATGCGCCCGCCCATGCCGTTGGCCCGCGCGACGCCGTAGGCGTCGATCACATAGAAGCGGAGCTGCTTGCCGAGAATGTCCTGCTGGACCTTGCGCGGCAGGTGATCCCACACCTCGGCGGGCCCGTAGGGGCTATTGAGCAGGAAGGTCGCGCCCGGCTCGGCCAGTCGTAGCATATCGATGCGCTCCAAGAAAGAAAACTGGTGGCAGGCGACAAAGCTCGCCTTATCAATCAGATAGCTCGCGCGAATCGGCTTGCGCCCGAAGCGCAAATGCGAAATGGTCATCGCACCGGACTTCTTCGAGTCGTAAACGAAATAGCCTTGGGCGTGGTTGTCCGTGTCTTCGCCGATGATTTTAATGGAGTTTTTGTTCGCCCCCACGGTTCCGTCAGCGCCCAGGCCGTAGAAGACCGCGCGCACCGTCTCCGGGTCCTCGGTGGAGAACCCGGCGTCGTAATCCAGGCTTTTATGTGAGATGTCATCCTGGATCCCGACGACGAAGTGATTCAACGGCTGCGGCCGGTTTAATTCGGCGAAGACCGCTGCCGCCATGGCGGGTGTAAATTCCTTGCTCGCCAAACCATAGCGGCCGCCGATCACGCGCGGACGGCGGGGGAATGCCCAGGCTTCCTCGATGGCGTTCAAAACATCCAGATAAAGAGGTTCTCCGGAGCTGCCCGGCTCCTTGGTCCGATCGAGCACGGCGATCGCCTTCACCGCCGGCGGTAGCGCGTTCACGAACGCCGCGACGGAAAACGGACGAAACAGGTGAACATTCAACAGGCCGACTTTCTCGCCGCGCGCGGTAAGTGCATCCACGCATTCCTCGGCCGCGAGCGCGCCGGAACCCATCATCACCACGACGCGCTCGGCGTCGGGCGCGCCATAGTAATCGAACAGATGATATTCACGCCCCGTAAGAGCGGCGAACCGGTCCATCGCCCGCTGGACGATCGCCGGGCACGCCGCGTAAAGCGGATTGACGGTCTCGCGCGCCTGGAAGTAGACGTCCGGATTTTGCGCCGTGCCGCGCAGCACCGGCCGGTCCGGGTTCAGCGCCCGCGCGCGGTGTGCCCAAACCATTTCGTCGCGGATCATCGCGCGCAGGTCGTCCATCGTCAACTGCTCCACTTTCGCGACTTCATGCGAGGTCCGGAACCCGTCAAAGAAATGCACGAACGGAATGCGCGATTCCAAAGCCGCGGCATGCGCGATCAATGCCATATCCATCACGCCCTGCACCGAGTGCGACGCCAGCATCGCAAAGCCGGTGGCGCGCACCGCCATGACATCCTGATGGTCGCCAAAAATCGAAAGCCCCTGCGCTGCCAGGGCCCGCGCTGCCACATGGAAAACCGTGGGCGTCAGTTCGCCCGCGATCTTATACATATTGGGGATCATGAGCAGCAGGCCCTGCGACGACGTAAACGTGCAGGTGAGCGCTCCGGCCTGCAGCGAGCCGTGCACCGCGCCCGCCGCCCCGCCTTCGCTTTGCATTTCCACCACGGAGGGCACCGTACCCCAGATGTTCGGGCTGCCGGCCGCCGACCATTGATCGGCCCACTCCCCCATCGGCGAGGACGGGGTAATCGGGTAAATCGCGATCACTTCGTTCACCCGTTGTGCGACATAGGCAGCCGCTTCGTTTCCATCGATTGTCACTTGAGGACGCGCCAAGTAAGCCTCCCTACTGAAATGGCCTTTTCCAAGTCGGGTGGTGCACGCGGGCAACCGCGCGTAAAACGCTGGAAATTGCTTCCCCGATAGCGGTTGTGGGTGATTTCACCCAAATTTACGATGCTGCAACGAGCTCGAGCAGCAAGATCCCTGCCTTGACAGGGGGTTTCGTTGGCGATTGAGGTGCACTCAGCGCCTATGGATGTTTGCCTACCTGCAAAAACCGGAACCGCCTTCGGATGACAAGCGCTGGAAAATCATCGCTGCCACCATGCGAAAGCTGGGTAACGAGCGCAATGCTCTGATCGAAGCCCTGCACTCTCTGCAACAATCTTTCGGCTACCTGGACCGGCCCGGTCTGACCTTTATTGCCGCCTCGCTCCGGGTTCCATTGAGCCAAGTATATGGCGCGGCAACGTTTTACAACCATTTCACGATGAAGCCGCAGGGCCAGCATACCTGTGTGGTTTGCACTGGTACCGCATGCCACATCAAAGGCGCCACAGAACTGTTGCAGTCCGTCGCTTGCCGCCAGGGCATACACCCTGGAGATACTACACCGGACGGTAAGGTCAGCCTGCTGACGGCGCGATGCTTTGGAACCTGCGGCCTGGCGCCGGTGGTGGTGGTCGATGGAGACGTCGTCGGGCGCGTTACAGAAGATCTGTTGCAGCGGCGGCTGAAGGAGGCAATCGAAAATGCTCGTCGATGAACTAAAGGCGACCGCCGCCCGCGAGCAGGAGGCCAATGCGGAGCGAGAGGCCTGTATCAACGTCTGCGGCGCCGCCGGCTGCCAGCCTTTGGGTGCGGACGCTCTGAAGAAGGCGCTCACCGAAGCAGCCGGCACACAAGGCTACGGCCCGGAAAGCTGCCTGGTGCGAAAAGTGGGCTGCATGGGTCTGTGCGGCGCGGGACCCTTGGTCCGCGTGGAACCCTCCGGGGTTCTCTACCAGCGTGTTCAGCTCTCCGACGCTCCGGACATCGTCGTTGCGCTCTCCGATTTGCCGCTGGAACACATTCGCCTGGATCCCCAGCTGCCGTTTTTCACGCGGCAGCACAAGATTGTGCTCGAAAATTCGGGGCGCATCGATCCGGAGCGGCTGGAAGACTACATCGCCGCGGACGGCTATCTGGCTCTGACCACGGTCTTGAGCGAGATGACGCCCGCCGAAGTCGTCGCCGAGGTGCACAAGAGCGGTCTCAGAGGCCGCGGCGGCGCGGGCTATCCCACGGGCCTCAAATGGGCGACGGTGGCCAAGGCCGCCGGCTCTCCCAAGATGGTGATTTGCAACGCCGACGAAGGCGATCCGGGCGCGTTCATGGATCGCAGCGTGCTCGAGAGCGATCCGCATCGCGTGCTGGAAGGCATGGCCATTGCGGCCTACGCGGTGGGCGCGAACGAAGGATATATTTACGTCCGCGCCGAATATCCGCTCGCTGTCGAGCGCCTCAAAACCGCCATCCGCCAGGCCGAGCGCCAGGGGCTGCTCGGCAATAGCATCTGCGGGACTCACTTCAGTTTCCGCATCAACATCCGGTTAGGCGCCGGCGCATTTGTGTGCGGCGAAGAGACGGCGCTCATCGCATCGATCGAAGGCAAGCGCGGAACGCCTAGGCCGAGGCCTCCTTATCCGGCGGAGTCGGGTTTATGGGGACAGCCCACTCTGATCAACAATGTCGAAACGTATGCCAATATCGCGCCGATCATCCGCCACGGCGGCGCATGGCTGGCAGCCATCGGAACCGAGCGCAGCAAAGGAACAAAGGTTTTCGCCCTGGCCGGCGCGATCCGCAACGCCGGGCTGATCGAAGTTCCCATGGGAATCCGGCTGCGCGACATCATTTTCGACATCGGCGGCGGCATTCCGAACGGCAATCGGTTCAAAGCCGTCCAGACCGGCGGGCCTTCGGGCGGCTGCATTCCGGAGGAGTTTCTGGACACGCCGGTGGACTACGAAACGCTGACCAAGCTGGGCTCCATCATGGGATCCGGCGGGATGATCGTCATGGACAACACGTCGTCCATGGTGGACGTCGCGCGCTACTTCATGGAATTCTGCATGACCGAATCGTGCGGGAAATGCGTGCCGTGCCGGGCCGGAACCGCGCAGATGTATGAGCTGCTGGGCCGGTTCGCCAATCGAAGCGCGCAGCCCTCGGATCTGGCCTTGCTGGAGTCGCTCTGCGACCTGGTAAAGCACACCAGCCTGTGCGGCTTGGGGCAATCGGCGCCGAATCCCGTGCTCAGCACGCTGCGTTACTTCCGCCCCGAGTATGAGGCCGCGATTACGGGAGAAGGAGGGAACTGATATGGCCGGCCGCGTTGTCACCTTGCAGATCGACGGACACGACGCCAGCGCGCTCGAAGAACAGCCTATCATCGACGTTGCGCGCGAGCACGGCGTCCGCATTCCCAAACTGTGCTACGTGGCCGGGCTTTCGCAGTACGGCGGCTGCCGTTTGTGTCTGGTGGAAGTGGAAGGCGCGACCAAGCTGCTCCCGGCCTGCACGACGCGCGTCGCCGAGGGCATGCACGTCCATACCGACAGCCCGCGCATCCATGAATACCGCCGGATGATCCTGGAATTGCTGTTCGCCGAGCGCAATCACGTGTGCAGCGTGTGCGTCTCCAATGGCCATTGCGAGCTGCAGGCCCTGGCGCAGCAGTTGGGCGTGGACCACGTCCGTTTCCCCTACGTGTACCCGAAGCTGCCCGTCGACGCCAGCCACAACCGGTTCGTCCTGGATCAGAACCGCTGCATCCTGTGCACGCGCTGCGTGCGCGTCTGCGACGAAATCGAAGGCGCGCATACCTGGGACGTGATGGGGCGCGGGGCGCATTGCCTGGTGATCACCGACCTGGCGCAGTCGTGGGGCGAAGCCGAAAGCTGCACCAGCTGCGGGAAGTGCGTCCACGTGTGCCCCACCGGCGCTCTGAGCGAGAAAGGCCATTCGGTGGCCGAGATGCACAAGCGCCGCCAGTTCCTCCCGTATCTGACGATGATGCGAGGTGAAAATGAGTAAACCAACGCTGGCGACGGTGTGGTTGGACGGCTGTTCCGGCTGCCACATGTCCTTCCTGGACATCGACGACCGGCTGCTGGCGCTGGCCGAACAAGCCGACCTGGTCTACAGTCCACTGGTGGACCGCAAGGATTTTCCCGAGTCGGTGGACATCACCCTGGTGGAAGGCGCGGTGTCGAACGAAGAAGATCTGGCGAAGATCAAGAAAGTCCGCGCCCACACGCGCGTCCTGGTGTCGCTGGGCGATTGCGCGATAACCAGCAACATTCCCGGAATGCGCAATTCGTTCGGCGTGAAAGCGGTGCTCGAACGGGCGTTTGTCGATAACGTAACCACCCCGGCTCCCGCTCCCTCCGAGGTGATTCCGAAGCTGCTGGAGCGCGTTCGGCCGGTTCACGAGGTTGTGCCCGTGGACGTTTATCTTCCCGGGTGCCCGCCTCCCGCAGACATGATTTTTCGGGCTTTGGAGGATCTGATTGCCGGCCGGACGCCGGACAGAAACGGCGTCCAGAGATTTGGCGCGTGATGAGAAATACATGGCACTAGCACGCATTGTCATCGATCCGGTAACACGCATTGAAGGCCACGCCAAGGTGACCATTCAATTGGGCGACGACGGCAAAGTCGCCGACGCGCGCTTCCACGTCACGCAGCTGCGCGGCTTCGAAAAACTGTGCGAGAACCGGCCGTTCTATGAAATGCCGTCGCTGATGGCGCGCATTTGCGGCATCTGCCCGGTAAGCCATCTGCTGGCCTCGGCCAAAGCCTGCGACGCGATTCTGGGCGTGAACATTCCGGAGAATGCGGCCCGGCTGCGGCGCATCTTGAACCTGGCGCAGATTCTGCAATCCCACGCGCTCAGCGTGTTTTATCTGTCGTCGCCGGATCTGGTGCTGGGCATGGACGCGCCCCCAGAGACGCGGCATCTGTTCGGCGTGGCCGCGGCGGCGCCCGAAGTCGCGCGGGACGGCATCCGGCTGCGGCAGATCGGTCAGCAGATTGTCGAGATCCTGGGCGGCAAGCGTATCCATCCGGCGTGGGTAGTGCCCGGTGGCGTCGGCGCGCCGCTCAGCGAAGAGAAGCGCGATCAGATCGAGGCCATGCTGCCGGACGCGATCGCCGCACTGGCGCGCACGCTGGGACGGTTCCGCGGCTTCCTGCAGCGCTTCCCCGAAGAGGTCGTTTCGTTCGCGAATTTCCCTTCGCTGTTCCTGGGCCTCACCGATGGCGCCGGCAAACTGGAATACTACGACGGTCCGCTGCGGATCGTGGATTCCGATGGTATCGTGCTGGCCGACGATCTGCACCCCAAGGATTACCCCAAGTACCTGGCCGAAGTCAGCGAGCCCGATTCCTACTTGAAGTCGACCTACTATAAGCCGCTGGGCTACGAAAAAGGCATGTACCGCGTCGGGCCGCTCGCACGGCTGAACCTGGTGACCACGTGCGGGACGCCGCGGGCGAATCACGAATTGGGCATCCTGCGCACATTCGCCGGCAGCCCGCTGCTCAGCTCGTTTCACTATCATCATGCGCGGCTCATCGAAATGCTGTATTGCGTGGAGCGCATGGGCGAACTGCTGGCCAGCCCGGACATCCTGAGCACACACGTGCGAGCCTTCGCGGAGCCGAACTGCGAAGAAGGCGTGGGCGTCTCCGAAGCGCCGCGCGGCACGCTGCTGCATCACTACAAGGTGGACAGCAACGGCTTGATCCGCTGGGCGAACCTGATCATTGCGACGGGCCACAACAATCTGGCGATGAATCGCGGCATCCAGCAAACCGCGAGCTATTTTGTCGAGCGCGGCAAGCTGTCGGCGGGGGCGCTGAATCGCGTGGAGGCTGTGGTGCGCGCGTTCGATCCGTGCCTGAGCTGCTCGACACACGCCGCCGGCCAGATGCCGCTGGAGATTAGCCTGATCGGGCCGGATGGCGAATTACTCGACCGCGCGAGGCGTTAAGTATGGTCATCGGCTACGGAAATCCAGTGAGGCAGGATGATGGCCTCGGGTTGCGCGCCGCGGAGCTTTTGGAAGCGAACGGGATCGAGGTCTTGCGCTGCCAGCAACTCACTCCGGAGCTGGCGGCGGACATCGCCGATTCTCAGACCGCGGTGTTTCTGGACGCGGCCGCCGATCTCGAGCCCGGAGCCATCCGCTGCACTGAAGTGGCGTGTGAGCCGGGCGGCGCTTCCACGCACCATCTCACGCCCGGCCAGCTTCTCGGCTTCACGGCCGCAACCTTCGGCCGCGCGCCGCGCGCGCTGCTGATCAGCGGGGGGCCGTGCTGCATGGATTTTCGCGAGGGACTTACCGACGGTGGCGAAGAGTGTGCGCGCAAGATGGCCGCGGCGGCTCTGTTACTGATCTCGGGCGGCAAGCTGCAGCCGCGTTGCGTCCAGCCGCTCGGTGACCACGCTTAGCAGCGCCTTCATGATGAAGTAGCCGAACGCCGGATCGGCCTCGCACGCCGCGGCCAGTTGCGCGCCGTCGAAAGCCAACGCGCGAACCGGCGTGACCGCGCGCGCCCGGAAGTGCGCGCCGCCCGGCGAAACCGAAAGCGAAGACCAGCCCAGCGCGTCGCCGGGTTGCAGCTCCGCCAGGACGCGCCCGCCGGTCTCGAGCGCGACGCCGCCTTCACTGAGCAGGAAAAAGCGTCCGTGCCGCTGGCCTTCTTCGAAGATCACCTGGCCGGCCTTGAAGCGAGCCTCTTTCGCCAGGCCCGCCAGCCGCTCCAGTTGGCTGCGCTCCAGGCCTTGCAGGAATTCGCAGCAGCCGGTGCTTTCCAGGAAGTCAGTCAACGCGATCATGGGAAAAAAACGTCGGGCCCACTTGCGCGAGCCCGACGCGTCCGACCGAGCGGGGCCGGGAGGATTCGGCCCCCAGGCGGTTACACAAACTCAACTCAGCGCCAGCGCCGCGGCGGATTGCGCGCAGGCCGCGCGTCTCCGCTCCAGCCACTGCTCCCATTGCGGGAAACCGGCGCCCGTGGTCGCGGAAAGCTCCAGTATCTCCGCTCCCGGATGGACCTTGCGGATGTTTTCCCTGGCGACGTTTACATCGAAAGAAACATAGGGCAGCAGATCGATCTTGTTCAGAATCACCAGGCCGGCGCGCGAGAAGGTGGCCGGGTATTTCAGCGGTTTGTCTTCGCCTTCCGTGGTGCTGAGGATGACGATTTTGTCGTGCTCGCCCAGGTCGTAACTGGCGGGGCAAACCAGATTGCCGACATTCTCGATGAACAGATAATTGAGCGCGGCGAGATCCCAGCCTTCCAGCGCGCGCTCGACCATTCTCGCGTCCAGGTGGCAGCAGCCGCCCGTCGAGATCTGCCGGACGGGAAAACCGTAGCGCACCAGGCGCTGGGCGTCGTTGTCGGTCTGGATGTCGCCGGTCAGCACCGCCACGCGGGCGGCAGGAGGAAAGGATGCCAGCGTGCGCTCCAAGAGCAGAGTCTTCCCCGCACCGGGCGAACTGATGAAGTTGGCGCAATAGATCCCGTGCTCGTGAATCGCGTCTCGCAGGCTGCGAGCAATCCGCTGGTTTTCGCTTAAAACCTTCTGCTGCACTTCTACTTTCGTCATGCTTCCTCCAGTTCGACGTAGGCTAATTCCATTTCATCGCCGCTGACCGGCTCGGTCACAGGGGCACCGCAACCGGGACATTGAATTTCAAAATCCTTCAAAGCAAACACCGTGCCGCACACGGCACAGCGGTTTTGACGCGGGCAGAACTCGATATCGAGCGTGGGCGGCTCGGGCTCGGTTCCGGCCAGCAAGGCGTCGAAGCAAAACCGCAGCGATTCCGGATCTACTCCGGACCATTCGCCGATCCGGACCCCCACCTTCAGCACGCGCGCGCCTTCGCAACGTCCGGCCTCTTTGCGGGCGGCGTCCAGAATCGAAGTGGCAATTCCCATCTCGTGCATATCGGCCTCAGCAAATGCGCGGCAGTTGATCCCCTGCGAGCATGTCGACAATTCGCGTCGTGCCCAGTGGAGTCCGCATGCGAACCCAGCCGGCGTCCGACTCGGTTACCGTGCCGATGCGCCGCGCCTGGCGGCCCAGCGGATTCTTGTGCATCGCCTCTACCAAACGATCGGCTTGGGCCGCATCTACGATCGCCAACAGCTTGCCTTCGTTGGCGACATACAAAGGGTCCAGCCCCAGCATTTCGCACGCGCCCCGCACTGCATCGCGAATCGGAAGCGTCTGCTCGTCCAACAGAATGCCGACGCCCGATTGCGCGGCGATTTCGTTGAGCGAGCTGGATACGCCGCCGCGAGTGGGATCGCGCAGGCAGCGGATGGCGCGCGTCGCCGCCAGCATGTCCGCCACCAATCCGTGCAGCGGCGCCGAATCGCTTTCCACCGGGCTGTCAAACTCCAGGCCTTCGCGCTCAGCCAGAATGGCGATGCCGTGATCCCCTATGCACCCACTGAGAATCACGGCATCGCCCGGACGGGCCCCGCTGGCCGAAAGCGAAATGCCCTCGGCCACCACCCCAAGACCCGTCGTATTGATAAAGACGCCATCCCCGCTGCCCTTATCGACCACCTTCGTGTCACCGGTCACCACCTGCACGCCACAGGCCGTAGCGGCGCGGCCGAGCGAATCCACGATGCGCTGCAGCGCGTACATGGGGAAACCTTCTTCGATGATGAAAGCCACGCTCAGAAACAGTGGCTTGGCGCCGCCCATGGCCAGATCGTTCACTGTCCCGTGAACCGCGAGCGAGCCGATGTCGCCGCCGGGGAAGAACAGCGGCTTCACCACGAACGAATCCGTAGTGAACGCGACGCGGGATTTGCCGAACTGGAGCACAGCCTGATCGTCCAGGCGTTCCAGAGTGGCGTTGCGGAACGCGGGCAGGAACAGGTCACGCATCAACTCCGCTGACAGTTTGCCGCCGCTGCCGTGACCGAGCGAGATATGATCGCGGGCAATGGCCGGAATCGGACAATTCAAGGTTAGAGTGCTCATGCGATGCACACCAGACTGGTCGCGTGCCGGCGGTATTGGTAATAGGCCGCGCAAGCGCCTTCGGCCGAGACCATAGGCGCTCCGAGCGGCATTTCGGGCGTACAGCGCGTGGCAAAGGCCGGGCAATCGACCGGTTTCTTCAGCCCTTGCAACACCTGCGCGCTAATGCATTCGGCGGGCTCTGCGGCTTCCAGTTCGCTGACACCGAAAATCTTCTCGGCGTCGTAGGCGGCGAACTCGGGACGCAGCCGCAGCCCGCTCATTGGGATGGTGCCGATGCCGCGCCATTTGCGGTCGGCCACTTCGAACACCTGTTCCACCACGCGCTGCGCCGGCTCGTTGCCGTGATAGCTCACCGAGCGCGCGTATTGATTTTCCACATCCGCGCGGCCGTCTTCGAGCTGGGCCACCAGCATGAGAATGGCCTCCAGCAGATCCACCGGCTCGAAGCCGCCCACCACGATGGGCACGTGAAATTCGTCGACTAACGCCTTGTATTCCCAATAACCCATCACCGTGCAGACGTGGCCGGGCGCGATGAAGCCCTGCACGCGATTCTCGTGCGAGTTCAGCAACAGGCGGATGGCCGGCGGCACCAGAACGTGGGAAACGAGTTCGGAGAAGTTGGTCAGCCCCAGGTTACACGCCTTGAAAACCGCCATGGCGTTGGCCGGCGCGGTGGTTTCAAATCCGATGCCGAAGAATACAACTTTGCGGTCCGGATTTTTCTGCGCGATTTTCACCGCTTCCATCGGCGAGTAAGCGATGCGCACGTCTCCGCCGTGGGCTTTGACGCGAAACAGGTCGGACTTGGTGCCGGGCACGCGCAGCATGTCTCCGTAAGAAACGAAAATGACGTCCGGGCGCGAGGCGATTTCGACGGCCTTATCCACCACCTCGATGGGCGTCACGCAGACCGGGCAGCCCGGTCCGTGCACCAGTTCCACCTGACCGGGAATCAACTCGTCGATGCCGTAGCGCATCAGGGTGTGGGTTTGGCCGCCGCAGATTTCCATCAAGACCCACGGCTTGGTGACGCGCGCGTGGATCTGATCGACCAGCGCCTGGGCGATTTTGGGGTCCCGATACTCATCGAGGTATCGCATCGGGGCCTCCCGTGGTGGCCGCGCCGGCCGGCTCTTCCGTTTCCGGAGGCGCGTCGTCGGCGGTTTCGAGCATCCCAATGCGCTCCAGCAATTCGAAGGTCCGCTGGGCCTCCTGCTCGTCGATGCGGCTAATGGCGAAGCCGACGTGGACCATAACGTAGTCGCCGACTTCCGCTTCGGGGACAAAGTCCAGGAAAACGGAGCGTTTGATGCCGCCGAATTCAACGACGCCCAAGCGGTTATCGCTGATTACCTGAGTCTCCAGGAGCTTTCCCGGCACCGCCAGACACATATTTGCCTCCCACTTAGATCGCAGTGAGGATTTTGGTAATCGTCCTCCTGGCTACGCTCGCAGCGGCTGGCAGGCCGGCCTGCACCTGCGGCGACAGACCGATTCCGAGACTGAGCCGTTCCGGCTCTATTCCCACAACCGCTACTTCCTGCGGGACTTCTCCAAGCAATTGCAGTGCCGCCAGGATCTGGGGGGCGCTGCCTTCGTGCGCGGTGACACCCGGCGACCCCATCCGGACCAGCTGGTCGCCCCGTAAGCTATGGACCGCGCCGGGCTTATCGCCTAGACGGACGGCATCCAGAAAGAGCACTGCCTTGCGCCCTTCGAATCTCCCCAACAACGCAAGGCCCTGGGTGCCACCATCGAGAAACTCCACCTTGCCCCCCCAATTTGGGGCTTCGGACTCCAACCGGGCCAGGAGTTCCTGCCCTGCCCCGTCGTCCGACATCAGCGGATTTCCCAGTCCCAGCAATAAGACCGGCGCGGTTACCTCATCAGACGCGCACAACGGAGCGCAGCGGCATCCTACCCTTTCCCCTACCTCGGGGCCGCCGCGTCCTGTGCGCTCTGCGGGCTCCTCAGCTGATCCACTTGTCCGCATCATGATCCCCCGGTTCGTAGAACTTCGGACCGGCGACGATGGAGTCCACCAGACCGTTCTTGTACAGTATTGCGTCGTACACAGCGATGTAGAGGTGGAACAGAACAAACACAACGATCAGCCAGGCCACGAGGTGGTGCCACATATGGACGCGGAAGGAGCCGCCCAATAGCGGAATCACCCAGCCGGTGATGCGATCCCAGAACCCTCCGGGATTCGACTCGGAATAGAGCGCCAGGCCGGTCAAGCCTTCGAAGCCGCACATGGCAAAGAAGGCGGCATAGGAAGCGCCGGCGAGCGAGTTGTGCCCGATGTGGATGTGGCCGCGTTCCACGTGCATATAGTCAACCACCTGCTGGAACACAGCTTTGTACCAGGAGAGCTTCCAGAACATCGGGAAGCCGGAGCGCGCGTAGTTGTTTCCGGCGAAGAACCAGTACACGCGCAGCAGGATGCCCAGAAGGAGGGCGAAGCCGAAGGCGAAGTGCAGCAGGCGGAACTTGCCCATCACGAAGTGATTAGCCGCTTCGCCGCCGGGCATGAGCACCGGGCTCGCAATGTAGAGCCCGGTGACAAACAGGACTGCGATCGAAATGGCGTTCACCCAGTGGGAGAGGCGGACCGGAAGCTCCCAAACGTATTTCCGGCCCGCGATGAGTTCCGGCCCCGCCGGCGCCTCATTCAGCCGCTCGAAAGGAGGCAATGGAACGTGCGGTGGCGGCAATGTGGCGCCAACTGGTTGCGGTGGCGCTGCCGAGGTTGGCCTAGGTGTGCGTGTGGTGGATCCCATGGCACCCTCCTAACGCACCACCACTTCGGCGAGCGATTCGCCGTCCGGACTGATGACATGCGTTGCGCAGGCCAGACACGGATCAAACGAGTGGATGGTCCGCAGAATCTCCACGGGCCGTTTGGGATCGGCCATGGGAGTGCCCAGCAATGCGGCTTCGTAAGCACCCTTCTGCCCCTGCGCGTCCTTGGGCGACGCATTCCAGGTGCTGGGCACCACGATCTGGTATTCGGCGATCTTCTGGTCTTTGATATGGATCCAGTGGCCGAGCGCGCCGCGCGGGGCTTCCTCGCAGCCGAATCCTTTGCAGTCCGCTGGCCAGGTCCTGGGATCCCACAGCCGGTTATCGGCAGTGGTCGTATCGCCGCATTTCAGATTGTTGATCAGCCGGTTGTACTCGTCCAGCAGCCACTTGGCCGCCAGCCGGGTTTCCAGGCCGCGCGCAGCGGTTCGGCCGAGCGTGGAGAACAATGCCGCCGGTTCCAGCTTGAGCCGTCCCAACGCATCGGTGACCACCTCTTTGAACTCGTCGCGTCCGCTCGCAAAGCCGATCAGCACTCGCGCCAGCGGGCCCACTTCGACCGCATGGCCCTTCCAGCGCGGCGCCTTGACCCACGAATAGCCGCCGTTCTCGTCCAATTCCGCAAAGGGCGGCTTCGGGCCGGTGTAGTTGGGCTCGGTGTGGCCTTCCCAGGGGTGCAGAGCCGTCTTGCCGTCCGGATACTTGTACCAGGAGTGCGCCACCTGCTCCTGGATCTGCTGCTTATCGGCCGGATCGACCGGCAGCACCTGGCCGAGATTCTTGTTGAGAATGACACCACGCGGGAACTTGAACTTCGAAGGATCTCCGACGCCGTTCTGCGGAATATCGCCATAGGCCATGTAGCTTCCCAGGCCTCCGCCGTACTTGGTCCATTCCGGATAGAACGAAGCGATGGCCAGCAGGTCCGGGAGATAGAGGCCTTCCACAACCTGCTGCGCCTCTTTGATGAGGTCGTGCACCATGTTCAACCGTTCCATGTTGATAGCATTGTCGCCCTGCAGATTGATCGCAGACGCGACGCCGCCCACCAAATAATGCGGGTGCGGGTTCTTGCCGCCGAAAATCGTGTGGATTTTGACGATCTCCTTCTGCCACTTGAGTGCTTCCAGATAGTGCGCCACCGCCATCAGGTTGGCTTCGGGCGGCAGCTTGTAGGCTGGATGGCCCCAGTAAGCGTTCTGGAAAATGCCGAGTTGGCCGGAATCCACGAATTTCTTCAGCGTCCCCGCGACGTCGGAATAGTAACCCGGCGTCGAGGTAGGCCAGTGCGGCGAGACCTTCTGCGCCAGCGCGGCAGTGGCCGCCGGATCGGCCTTGAGAGCCGAAACAACATCCACCCAATCCAGCGCATGCAGATGGTAGAAGTGAATCACATGGTCCTGGACATACTGCGCCAGCTCCATGATGTTGCGGATGATCTCGGCGTTCTTGGGCACCGTGATCCCCAAGGCGTTCTCCACCGAGCGCACCGAAGCCAGCGCATGCACGGTCGTGCACACGCCGCAGATGCGCTCACAGAAAGCCCAGGCGTCGCGCGGATCGCGGCCCTGCAGGATCACCTCGAGGCCGCGCCACATGGTGCCGGAGGAGATCGCGTCGCCGATGACGCCGCGATCGTCCAGCATGGCCTCAACCCGCAGGTGGCCTTCAATGCGAGTGATGGGATCGACTACTACGCGTTTGGACATGGTTCAGTCACTCCTTCCGGCCTTCGTCGCCCGCCGGCTGTTCCGGCTCCTGCGTCTTGAGCTTGTTGATTTGTTTGCGGGTGGCCATGGAGGCGGCATGCGCCGCCACGCCCACGCCCGAGATCACCAGCAGCGACTCGCCGATCTTGTCCGGCGTCGCTTCAATTCCCGGTACCAGGACGTTGGACAATCGCTTGTAGAACGGCCCGTTATCCCAGAAACCGTCTTCGGCGCAGCCGATGCAGGGGTTGCCCGAATTCACCGGCCAGCCTTGCCCGCAGTTCCACTTGAACGTGGAGCAGGAATTGTAGGTCGTCGGCCCGCGGCAGCCCATCTTGTAGAGGCACCAGCCCTTGCGCGCTCCCTCGTCGTCCCAGCTTTCGACAAACTGGCCGGCGTCGAAGAACGCGCGGCGATAGCATTTGTCGTGCAGGCGCTGGCTGTAGAACATCTTGGGCCGGCCCTGGCGGTCCAGCTCCGGCAGCGCGTCGAACGTCAGGATGTACGTCAGCACGCCGGTCATCACTTCGGCGATCGGCGGGCAGCCGGGCACGTTGATGATCGGCTTATCGGTGATGAGTTTTCGAATGGGCTGGGCGCCGGTGGGATTCGGTTTGGCAGCCTGGACGCAGCCGTTCGAAGCACACGAGCCCCAAGCGATAATCGCCTTGGCGTCCGCGGCCGTTTCTTGGAGCACGTGCAGAAACGTGTCGCCACCCACGGTGCAGTACACGCCACCGTCGTTGGTGGGCGCGTTGCCTTCGACGGCCAAAATGTATTGGCCCTTGTAGTCCTTCATGACCTTGCGCCGGATCTCCTCCACCTGGAAGCCGGCCGCGGCTTGCAGAGTGTCGTCGTAATCCAGCGAAATCAGGTTCAGAACGATGTCTTGCGCAATGGGGTGAGAGGAGCGAATGAAAGATTCGCTGCAGCACGTGCATTCCAGCCCGTGCAGCCACAGGACGGGCACCCGGGGTTTGGTCTCCATGGCTTCGACCACCTTGGGGACCATGGCCGCGCTCAAACCCAAAGCCGCAGCCGATTGAGTACAGAATTTCAAGAAGGATCGACGATCCACTCCATGCTTTTGGAGGAGCTGGTAGGTTGTTAACCCGCGGTCCGAAGGTTCCACGCGGTTACCTCCTTCGGTAAAAAGTTTCAAACCAATAAGTGCGCACTCAACAGTGAGATACGCAGAACGCTCGGGCTAAATGCAACCGCGTGTCCAAAGCAGCGAGGGATTCGAAATAGCGTGTGGAATCAGGGCTTGGCGGCCAGGATTGGCTTACCAAGCAGAAGCGGGCGCGGCATTCCTGTGCGGATTTTGCCGCAGGATTTGAGCGAAGTAGCGCAGGCCGAGCTACATCTTATCCATCTACAATGCGTTGAGATCGGCCTTTGCGTTGGAAAGCGAGTTGCTCCTTCGTCGACCGGACGTGCCGCGGTGCGCCGTTACCTGGAGGACATATGCCGACACCCATCGAGCAATTGCAGGCCGAACATAGGGTCATCGAGAAGGCGCTGCGCGCCCTGGGCGGGCTGAGCCAAAGACTGGAGCGCGGCGAAACGGTAGATCCGGCCTGTTTCGAGCGGCTGTTCGACTTCCTGACCGCCTTCGCCGACGGACGGCATCACCACAAAGAAGAACAGTGCCTCTTTCCCGCTTTGGGTTTACGCGGCATGCCGCGGGACCGCGGGCCGGTAGGCGTCATGCTGCAGGAGCATTGCACCGGACGCGCACTGATCGCGCACATGCGCCGCGCCGTGACGGCGTTGGCAAACGGCGACGCGAAAGCAAAGCGCCAATTCGCCGATGCCGCGCGCAACTATATCGACCTGACCAGCGAACACATCCAAAAAGAAGATCAAGTGCTTTTCCGCCTGGCCAGTCAGCTGCTCGATGAGCAGGCCATGCACCAGTTGCGGGACGATTTCGACCAGGCCGAAGCCGGCTTCGCCGAAGATCCCTCGCGCTACAAGCAGGAAGCTGAGGAATTAGAACGGGCCTTGGCCGTTTAGCCTGGCCCTCAAGAAGCTTCTTCGGCGGCCACGGGTTCGGCGGGCAGGTGCCCCGCCGGTCTTTGAAAGCGCGCCGTGAACCAGAATCGCGATCCCTGGCCGAGCTCGCTCTCGACGCCCACCTGTCCGTCCATCATTCCTGCCAGCTCTTTGCAGATAGCCAGACCGAGACCCGTTCCGCCGTACTTGCGCGTAATCGAACCATCGGCTTGCACGAAGGGCTCAAACAGGCGGCTGCAGGCCTCGGGCGTCAGGCCGATTCCCGTGTCTTCCACCTCGAAGAGCATCTGGATGGAGGGATCACCGCTATCGGCCGCGCTCACCCTTACCAGCACACGGCCCCGCTCGGTAAATTTGATCGCGTTGGATACCAGGTTGAGCAGCACCTGGCGCAGCCGGACCGGGTCACCGCGAAATTGCCCGTGCGCTTCCGGAGCGACGCCGCAACTTAAGTCCAATCCCTTGCTGCGCGCCCGTCCGGAAATCAGCTTCAGGACCTCGTGAACCACGTCGGCGGGGCAAAAGTCCACCGTCTCCAACTGCAGTTTCCCGGCCTCGATCTTGGACAGGTCCAGAATGCTGTCGATGATGTCCAGCAAGGCTTCGGCGGAGCGATATGCCGTTTCCGCGTAATCGCGCTGCTCGATGGTCAGAGAACTGTCCAGCAGCAGCAGTTCCGTCATGCCCAACACGCCGTTCATGGGCGTCCGGATCTCATGGCTGACGTTCGCCAGGAATTGGCTTTTGAGTTTGGTGGCTTCCTGCGCGACGCGAACCGCCTGCGCCAGATCGCGATTCTTGCGTTCGATTTCGTTGGCGTACTCCAGCAACTCCTCCTGCGCGCGCTTGCGTTCGAGGGCGTAGCGGAGGGAACGCTCCAGCAGACGGACGTCCAGCTGGCCCTTCACCAGAAAGTCCGCCGCGCCCGCTTTCATGGCCTCGACGTCGGTCTCCCAGTCGTCGGTTCCCGTCAGCAGAATGATGGGCGCCTTGCAGCCCCGCGCCAGCGCCTGGCGCAGCAGCTCCAAGCCGTCACCCTCACCCAAGCGGTAATCGAAGAGGTAGACGTCGTGCTGGTTCAGCTCGATGGCCTGCAGCGCGGCGCGGTAGCTGGGCGCCCAGTCGGTGCGAAATTTGGGACGGCCAATTTGCGACAGCAAATCCCGGGTGATGAGATAGTCGTCCTCATCGTCATCGGCGATCAGGACTCTCAGCTCCGGCCGCTCCATACCAGGACTCTTCAGGCCGCCGCGTTTTCGGAAGGCTCCGCCGGCAGTTCCACCACTTCGAACCAGTACTTGCTGAGCGTCAGCGTGATGTCCACCAGGGACTCGAACGTCACGGGCTTCAGAATAAAGGAATTGACGCCCAGGTCATAGGCGCGGAAGATGTCTTCCTCGGCCTTGGACGTCGTCAGCACGACCACGGGGATGGTGCGCAGGCGCGGGTCAGCTTTGATCTCCTGTAGCGCTTCGCGCCCGTCCTTGCGGGGCATGTTCAGATCCAGCAGAATCATGCCTGGCATGGCATCGTCCTTCAAGTCGGCGTACTTGCCGCGCCGGCGCAGATAGTCCATCAGCTCCTCGCCATCCTCCACGAAGTGGAGCGGATTGGCCAGGCGGTTTTCTTCCCACGCCTCCTTGACCAGCATGCGATCTTCGGGGTCGTCGTCGGCGTACAGGATGGTGATGGCGTTCCCGAGCCTGTTCATTTCGGTTCTCCTTGTTGTTGGGTGTGCGGCAATGTGATGACAAACTTGGCGCCCGAACCGGGCGTGCTGTAAGCAGTGATGTTTCCGCCGTGCCGGTCCACGATCTTGCGGCAGATGGCCAGGCCGATCCCGGTGCCTTCGTACTCGCTGCGGCCGTGCAGGCGTTGGAAGATTTGAAAGATGCGGTCCCGGTACTTCTCGTCGAAACCGATTCCGTTGTCCTCGACCACGATCTGCCAGACGTTGGCGCCGCTGTTCTGCTGGGTGAGAAATTCGCTGTACACCTTCACCACGGGCGGCTCGCCCGGCTTCTGAAACTTCAGCGCGTTGCCGATCAGGTTCTGCAGCAGTTGCGCCATCTGGCCGCGGTCACCGGAGAGGAGCGGCAGCGCCGACACTTCCACGCGCCCGCCAGTTCGTTCCACGCGGACTTCGAGATCGGACACCACCGTCTGCACCACTTCGTTGAGATCGACCGTCGTAAAGGGTTTGGCCTGGCTGGTCACGCGAGACAAGCTCAGCAGGTCCTGGATCAGCGTTTGCATGCGGGCCGCGGCGTTCTGCATGCGCACCAGGTAGTCCACGCCCTCCAGTCCCAACGCCGGCTCGTACTTTTTCTTGAGCCGGTCGCCGAAGGCTTGGATCTTGCGCAGCGGCTCCTGCAAATCGTGCGACGCGATGTAGGCGAACTGCTCCAGTTCGGCGTTGGATCGCGCCAGCTTCTCCGCCTGTTGCTGCAGCGCCTCCTCGGCGTGCTTGCGCGCCGTGATATCCAGCAGAAAGGTGCGCAGGCCCACGGGACGTCCGGCCGCGTCGCGCACGCGTTTCTGGTGAATCTCCATGATGACCGTGCTGCCGTCGTGGCGCTTGTACTCCCGCTCCAGGGGTATCAGCGGCTGCTCGTCGACGATTCGGTCCAGAATTCCGGCCTTGGTCTTTTCCCGGTCCTCCGGCGTCATGAAATCCCAGATGTGGTGCCCCACCATGTCTTCGGCGCGAAGCCCGAAGACGGCGCATTCGGCCTGGTTGACGCACACCAGAACGCCGTTGCGGTCCACTTCGTGGCAGGCGATGGGCGCGTCTTCGAACCAGCTTTGAAAGTGGCGTTCGCTTTCGCGTAATTTTTCTTCGAGCGTTCCCTGGTCGAGCATTTGCAGGGACTCGGACGCATCGACGCCGGGACCGCTAGGGGATGTCACAGGGTTTTGAATAGTCAGGCTCAAAACGCGATCCTCCTGTTCAGGTCTATGTCCTAGTTTTCGGCTGAGCTATACGGGAACTTTAGGGGCAAGGGTAGGAATTTCAGCGGTTTGCGCGGCCAACCGCGAACGCTCTAATGCGTCGCGATGGCGAGCGGGCGGCCGTACTTCGCCATGATGGCGGCGAGCCGGTCATAGGGAAGCTGGTAGACGACATGCCCGTTGACCCCTTCCATGGTCTTTCCCATGGTGAGAGCGTTGAGAACCGCCTCTTCGGTCGCCTCCACGGTGGCACGAAACAGGGGTTCGACGTGATCCGTGGTCAGAAAGCGGATATTCAGTTCCTTTTCCGAACCACGCAGGGGGATGACGTTTGCGGTCGAGAAGGCGATGAAAAGGTCGCCGCTCGAATTGCCGGAGGTGCTTCCGGTTCGGGCCAGACCCAGGCCGGCACGCCGGGCGATCCGCTCCAGCTGGACCGAGGAAACGGGCGCGTCGGTGGCAATGACCACGACGATCGAGCCTTCCTTCCCATCGTCAGCGAGCGGCCTTCGATTGGAGGCCACGGGAAGCTGATCGGTCAGCTCGCGTCCCACGGGAACTCCGTCGATGGTCAATTGATCGCGGGTGCCGAAGTTCGCCTGCACCAAAACACCGACCTTGTAGCCCCCGTCACTGGCCGGCAACTGGCGGGATGAGGTTCCGATTCCGCACTTGAAACGAAAGCAGACCATGCCGGTCCCTCCGCCCACGTTGCCTTCTTCCACCGGACCGTCGTGCGCCGAGTCGAGCGCGGCGGCCACTTCGGGATAATGCACGTGGCGGCCGAGGATGTCGTTCAGAGTCCCGTCGAACGTTTCCGCCACAACGGGCAGATAGTCCCAGCGGTGTTCCGGATGTTTGGCCGCGACGTACTCGGTGACGGCGTCCATCACGCCGCCCACGCTGCCCGTATTGGTCAGCATGACAGGGAAATTGAGCGTCTCCAGGTCGCGAATCCAGTGCGTGCCGGTCATCTCGCCGTCGCCGTTTAACGCGTAGGTGGCCGCAAACACGCCGTTGGACCAGATATCCTGGCGCGGAAACACGGCCGTGACTCCGGTCCGGACGGGGCCTTCGCCGACTCGCAGGGAACCCGACCCACGAACGATTGTGGTTTGCCCGACCAGGACTCCGGGGACGTCGGTGATCGCGTTCCAGCGGCCTGTCGGGTAGTTTCCGACGACAATGCCCAGTTCGCGGGCGCGCTGCCGGACGTCGGTTGGCTTCGGCCCCTGGGCGAGTAATGCAGCTTGCAGTACAAGCAGGCATCCCATGACGAGGACTTTCCGCCGGAAGGCTGAAGTTTCCGATTCTTTAGCTGCCTGGGCCGCTCGCATTCCGGATTTCTCTTCTCCCGAGTGTAGCGCGGCGAGTCAAGCTTTCCGGAGTGGGACGGCGATGCGGGGACGCCAGGTTCAAGCGGCTTCAGCGCGTGGTTGGCGAACGATGCTCGCACGCTGCATCGGCGGCTCGAGTAAGTGAACCCAAAGATCGAGCGCGTCTTCTGCCCGGCCGAGCGAAAGGTGAGCCAGCTCGGCGTAGCGGCGGATGAGCGGAGATCGATCGGCCGCGCAGCGGTAGTCACGAATCAATTCAATTTCAGAAATCGTCAGACCCAAGAGCATCTTTCCTCCTAGCTGTTCGCATGGTGCGTGGGCGCCAGCCCATGCGGATGAGCCTTTCTCGCCCGCGAAATCCGGATTGCCCCGCGCCCGGCTTGGAAACCGAGAACGAACATAGCAATCAGTCCAAGCAAAGTGCTCACAACGACAACCAGTGCCAAAGCCGGAACGTTCAAAAGAAACGCTGCAATGGCTCCAAGAAACAGAACGGCGGTGAAGATTTCTGCCGCCGACCAAGTCAGGTCCCGTTTCATGCAACCGGTGACAGCAACCAGATAGCCACAACCGTATCTTGTTGGGTCCACGAGAAGTCCGAGCAGATCCAGCAATGAAGAATTTGCCAGGTTCGGCGCCGCGGCAACGCTCTTTACCGTGTGGGAGTAAGGCGCCTCACGCGAGATCAGATCGAATTGAAACTGTTATAAGCCTGCGACTGACTGCATCGCGCGGTAATGCCCGCGGTAGGGGCGGTAGGTAGCCACTGCCGCCAGCAGCATCAGAACGGCCGCGCCGCCGATGGTCAAAGCCAGCGATGCGCCGACCATTTTGCCGTTGTGGAAAAGATAGTCATTGAAAACGCCGGGCAATAACGGACCCAGACTCAGGCCGCCCAGGTTCAGCAGGAACAGCAGCAGCGCCGAGACCTGCCCGCGCACCTGATTGGGAAAGATGCGCTGCAGCGCCGCGACGACAATGCCCATCGGCAAAGCCAGGAAGAAGACGCCGGGCACCAATAGAGCGAGAGTCCAGCCGGGCTGGCCCACCAGCAGTGCCGCCGGCAGAAACACGAGCGTGCCCAGTGCGCTCACCGTCGAGACCTTGAGCGGCGCCTCCGCGACACCATGCCGCAACCAGCGGTCGCTCAGAACACCGCCCGCGTAGATGCCCAGGCACCCGGCCGTCACCAGAATCCAGGCCAGCGCACGCCCGGCTTGTCCGGCGGTCCAACCATGCACGCGGATGAAGAAGGTGGGCGACCAGGCGGTCAGCGCATAATTGGCCAAGGCCTGGAACACGGTAACAAAGGAAAGGCCGATCAAGGAGGTCCAGCGCAGACGCATTTCCGCGATGGATTGTCCCAGGCTGAGCTGCGCCGTCCGGCCATCGGCGGCTTTCAGAAGATCGCGCCGCAACGGCTCGCGCACGGTGTACACCAGCGCCGCGAACACCAGGCCCGGAAACCCGACCAGCAGGAACGTGACGCGCCAGGAAGCGATGGTGCCAAGCAGCGGCAGCGTCATCAGCGGACTTCGCACCAGCGCATCTACGATGCTGCCGCCCACCAGCAACGCCGCGCCGGAGCCAAGAAAGACGCCCATGTAATACACGCTGATCGCGACGCCCAGGCGCTCGCTGGGAAAATAGTCGGCCAGCATGGAGTAAGCGGCCGGCGAGAGGCCAGCCTCTCCGATGCCGACGCCGATCCGCGTCAAAAATAGAGACCAGAAACTTTTGGCCACGCTGCACAGGCCGGTGAACAAGCTCCACACCAGGATGCAGGCCGAGACCAGGTTCCGGCGGTTGCGCTTGTCGGCGGCCCGGCCCAGCGGCAGCCCCATCACGGTATAGAACAACGCGAAGGAGAGCCCCTGCAGCAGCCCGATGCGCGTGTCGCTGATCGCCAGGTCGCGCTTGATCGGCCCCACCAGCAGGCTCAGAATCTGGCGATCCACAAAGGACAACATGTAGATGGCGGTGAGCACGATCACCACGTACCAGGCGTAACCGAGGCCCGGTCTCTGAGCTTTAGCGGGCGAAGTGGCAGGCTGAGTCATGAATCAATTTTCCCGTCACGGAAAGTATGGATCGACTATATCCGATTTCAGCAGCGGCATGTGTAAGACAGATCGAAATTCCCGGCCCGTCCACCCACTTTGCATGCAATCCGGCGCCAGTGGTACTATGGTGCCATATCAGAACGGGCCAAGGAGGGTGAACTGGCCGTGCAGACCACAGAGAAAATGCGCTCAACCAATCCGTCGGAAGCATCACAAACTGGCCGGGCACTATTAAACCTTCGCGGGATGCTTCTGCGGGGAGATTTCAGCCACGGTGAGCGCCTGTCGGAATTACCTCTGGTAGCGAGATTGGGGGTTTCGCGCACGCCCATTCGCCTGGCGCTGGACCGGCTGGCCCATGAAGGGCTGCTGGAGGCCTCACCTACCGGCGGCTTCGTGGTGCGTGCATTCACGTTCGAGGACATCTGGGACGCCATCGAGACGCGCGGCGTGTTGGAAGGCAGCGCGGCGCGGCTGGCGGCTGAGCGTCTGGTCGACGACTCGGAGCTGGTACCGCTGCGGCGCTTCCGCGACGAGTTGGATGCCATGATCCGCTCCACCGACGGCAACAATTCCATCGTCGCGCCGGACTTCGATTCCTTCGCCCGCTACCTGGACCTGAACGAGGCGTTTCATTCCGCCATCGTCGATCTGGCCAAAAGCCCCATGCTGCGGCGGGCTCTGCTGCATGTGGAATCGGTTCCGTTCGCCTCGCCCAGCTCCCTGGTCTATGTCCGTTCGAAGCTGCCCCGGGCGCAGGAGATGTTCGCGATCTCTCACGAGCATCATCGCGTCCTGGTGGAGGCGATCGAACAGCGCGAAGGCACCCGGGCCGAAGCTCTGGCGCGCGAGCATGCCCGCATGAGCCGCCGCAGTCTGGAAGACGCGCTCTCGGACTCCAACATATTGAGCGGCGTGCCGGGGGCGTCGCTGATCCGGATGCCTGCGGGGGCCTAAGGGCGCCGCGTCCATTTCCAAGAGCCCGCACGCAGCCAACATGAAAGCCGGGAAGCCGGGCCGTGCCTTCGATCCTCACGAGACCGCGCGCGAAATGGCGCTCGCCGGGCTGCCCTTGGCTTCGTTTCAACGGCGCGCTTCCGCCTTCCTCATCGACCTGATCCTGGTGTTTGCCAGCTACGGCCCCGCCATGCTCCTGCTGCGGCTGCTTCTGGTGGATCGACTGCATCTGGAGGAAGATCTCTACAGCTCGGCCCATGTGCACGTCCGGTTCGATTTTCACGCCCTCACCGAAGTAGCCTGGACCATCTGGTTGGTGCTGTACTTCGGCCTATTTGTCTGGGCTACGAACGGCTTCACGCCGGGCAAGCGTCTGCTCCGCATTCGCGTTCTGTCGCTGGAGCACGCCCGGATCACGCTCTGGCAGGCCGTGGAGCGCGCGCTCGGTTATGGCGCGTCGTTCCTGGAATTGGGGTTCGGCTTTTTTCAGTACTTCCTGCAACCCAATCATCGCTGCGTGCACGACCGCATCGCCGAGACGATCGTGGTGCAGGAACGGCAATCCGCGCGTGCCTGAGAATCAGCCTGATAGACTGTACCTTTGGCGAATCGCTTATGGATCAATTAGTAGACTTGTCGCGCCAGGACGGCGTGGCGCTGATCACGATTAACAACCCGCCCGTGAACGCATTGAGCACGGCAGTGCAGCAAGGCATCGCCGCGACGCTGGATGAAGCCGAGCGTGACGCTTCGGTTCGCGCCATCGTGATCGTCGGCGGCGGCAGAACTTTCATCGCGGGCGCCGACATCAAGGAGCTGGAACTGGTGGCGTCCGGGCGCGGCGGCGGGCCGCCGAAGATGCACGCGCTGTTCCAGCGCATCGAAGACAGCGCCAAGCCGGTCATCATGGCGATTCACGGCACTGCGCTCGGCGGCGGGTTAGAGATCGCGATGGCGGGGCACTATCGCGTCGCGACCGCGGATGCGCAGGTGGGACAACCGGAAGTGAACCTCGGCATCATCCCCGGTGCGGAAGGCACGCAGCGGCTGCCCCGGCTGGCGGGCGTCGCGGCGGCCGTGGATTGGTGCGTTTCGGGCAAGCCCGTGCGAGCGCCGGAAGCGCTAAAGCTGGGCGTGATCGACCGCATCATCGAAGGCGACCTGCGTGCCGGCGCGGTGGCGTTTGCGCGCGAAATGGCCAGCCGCGGCGGGCCGCATCGCAAGACGAGCGGGCGCAACGACAAGCTCGGAACGCCCGCGGAAAACGCGCTGATCTTCGCTGCCGCCCGCGATCAGGCCCGGAAGACGCGGCGCGAAGCTCCGCTGGCGGCGGTGGACGCGATCGAAGCCGCAACCACGCTGCCCTTCGACGAAGGCTGCCGGCGCGAACAAGAACTCTTCGCGAAATGCATTGCGTCGGATCAGGCGCGTGCTCTGATCCACGCCTTTTTCGCCGAGCGGGCCGTGGCGAAAATTCCCGGCATTCCCAAGGACACGCCTGTCTACCCGATCGCCAAGGTGGGCATCATCGGCGCGGGAACCATGGGCGGCGGCATCGCGATGGCCTGCGCGAACGCGGGCATCCGTGTGCTGCTGAGGGAAGTGGAGCAGGCGGCTCTGGATCGCGGCCTGGCCACGGTCCGCAAGAACTATGAGAATTCCGTCAAGAAGGGGCGCTTCACGCAACAGGTGATGGACCAGCGGATGGCCCTGATTCATCCCCAACTCAGCTACGATGGCTTCGATCAGGTGGATCTCATCATCGAGGCGGCCTTCGAGAGCATGGAACTGAAGAAGCGCATCTTCGGCGAGATCGACAAAATCGCGAAGCCCGACTGCGTGCTCGCGACGAACACTTCGACGCTGGACATCGACCAGATCGCGGGCGTCACCTCGCGGCCGCAGATGATCATCGGGCTGCACTTTTTCAGTCCCGCGAATGTGATGCGGCTGGTGGAGATTGTGCGCGGCGCCAAGACCTCGAAGGAAGTCGTGGCGACTGCACTCGCGGTCGCCAAGAAGCTCGGCAAAGTCGGCGTGGTGGTGGGTAACTGCTGGGGCTTTGTGGGGAATCGCATGATGCTGCCGTACATGCGCGAAGCACAGTTCCTGGCCGAGGAAGGCGCGACGCCCGAACAAGTGGATCGCGCGCTTACGAACTTCGGCATGGCCATGGGAATCTTCGCCGTCGACGACATGGGTGGCATCGATGTGCAGTGGCGCGTTCGCGAGGAGAGAAAGCACCAGGAAAAGCCGGGCCTGCGCACGCCGCTGGTGCTGGACCAGCTGTATCAATCCGGCCGGCTCGGCCAAAAGACGGGCGCGGGCTGGTTCCGCTACGACGAAAATCGCAAAGCCATCCCCGATCCGGAAGTAGTGGCGCTCATCGAAAAAACCGCACGGGAAGCCGGCATCGCGCGCCGCCCGGTTTCCGACCAGGAGATCATCGAGCGCTGCATTTACACCCTGATCAACGAAGGCGCCAAAATCCTGGAGGAAGGCTTCGCGCTGCGCGCCGCGGATATCGACGTCATTTATCTCACCGGTTACGGCTTCCCCGGATATCGCGGCGGGCCGATGTGGTACGCCGACACGGTGGGATTGAAGAACGTGTACGAACGCATCGCGGAGTTTCACCGCGTGCACGGCGAACTCTGGACGCCGGCTCCGCTGCTGAAGAAACTCGCGGAAGCGGGCGAAACATTCGCGGCGTTCGACGCGAGCCGCGAACAGCAGGCAGCGACTGTCTCATGAGCGCGGCGGAGCTGAAGCGATACGAAGCGGCGCCCGTGCGCGAGGTCCGTTTCCCGCCCGCCGATGTGGCCTTCCGGGGTGGCGCGGATGGCGCAATGTACGTGCGGCCGGATTATCCGCTGGGATCGTATGCAGACAAGCTGACGGAGCGGCTGGACCATTGGGCAGTGGCGTCGCCGGATCGCGTGTTCTTGGCCGAGCGCGACGAAACCGGCGCATGGCGCAAGATCACCTATGCGGAGACTCGCGCCGCGGCCCGCAATGTCGCCGAGGCACTCCTGCAGCGGCCCCTCTCCGCCGAGCGGCCTATCGCGATTCTTTCAGGGAACGACATCGAGCACGGCCTGCTGGCTTTGGGAGCGATGTACGCCGGGATTCCCTTCGCGCCGATCTCGCCCGCCTATTCGCTGGTTTCCACCGACTTCGGAAAGCTGCGTCACATCTTCGGCCTGCTGACGCCCGGGCTGATCTTCGCGGCCGAAGGCGCGCCCTATCAGCGTGCGATTCAAGCCGTCGCGCCGGCCGATGCGGAAATCGTCGTGACGGACGACCCCGGCGAACTACGCGCAACGCCTTTTGCGGCGCTGCGAGAAACCTTGGCGACCGGCGCAGTGGATCGGGCGCACGCGGCCGTCGGCCCGGACACCATCGCGAAGTTTTTGTTCACTTCCGGCTCAACCGGCACGCCCAAGGGCGTCATCAACACGCAGCGCATGCTCTGCAGCAACCAGGAAATCGTCCGCACCATGCTGCCCTTCGTCAAGGACGATCCGCCGGTGCTGTGCGATTGGCTGCCCTGGAACCACACCTTCGCTGGCAATCACGATTTCGGGCTGGTGCTGTACAACGGCGGCTCGTATTACATCGATGAAGGCCGCCCGGTGCCCGGAAGCGTGTATGCCACAGTCCGGAATCTCGAAAACGTGCAGCCGAACATCTTCTTAAACGTTCCGCGCGGCTTCGAAGCGATTCTCCCGTTTCTGCGGGAGCAGCCGGGGTTTCGCAAACGCTTCTTCGAACGGCTCAGGCTGATGTATTACGCCGCTGCCGGACTCTCGCAGCCGGTTTGGGATGGATACCGCGAGCTGGCGGTGGAGGCTTGCGGCGAACGGATTCTGATGCTCACCGGCCTGGGTTCGACCGAAACCGGTCCGGCCGCGATGTTCCCGTATTGGGAGGAAGAGAAGGCCGGACACGTCGGCCTTCCCGCGCCGGGCGTGGAATTGAAGCTGGTGAAGCAGGGTGAAAAGCTGGAAGCGCGGCTGCGCAGCCCGAGCATCACTCCCGGTTACTGGCGCCAGCCGGAACTGACGCGCGCCGCGTTCGATGAAGAAGGCTACTATTGCCTGGGCGACGCGCTGCGGTTCGTGGATCCCCATGACGCCGCCAAAGGTTTCATCTTCGATGGCCGCCTGGCGGAAGATTTCAAATTGGCTACCGGGACCTGGGTCAGCGTCGGGCCGCTCCGCGCCAGGTTTCTGTCGCATTGCGCGCCGTATCTGCGCGAGATGGTCGTCGCCGGACACGATCGCAACGAGGTCACCGCGCTCCTGTTTCCGAATGTGGAAGCGTGCCGCGAATTGCTGCCCGGCGGGTCAGACATCGATGTGGTACGCAGCGAGCGGGTGCGGGCGAGATTCCACAAAATGCTGCAGGAACTGGCCAACGAAAGCACCGGCAGTTCCAACCGTGTGGTGCGCGCGCTGCTTATGGAGGAGCCGCCGTCCATCGATCAACACGAAATCACCGATAAAGGCTCCTTCAACCAAGCCGCCGTGCTGCGGAATCGCGCCGCGCTGGTTGAAGAGCTGTACGCGCCGGCGCCTTCGCCGCGCGTGCTGACGATTTAGAACCCATCATGAAACTCGACAACCTGGTCGCCATCGACACGCACGTCCACATTGAACCGGAACCGAGCGGCAACGCCGCGGAAGAAGCCGCCCGGAAGTATTTCGGCAACGCCGGCGTCGGCTACGGCCGCAAGGAGCTGGCGGATTACTACCGCTCGCGCAAGATTGGATGCGTGGTCTTCTCGGTGGATGAACGGCTCACCGGACGCCCGCAGGTGCCCAATGACGAAGTCGCGGCGTTCGCGGCCGAGAACAGCGACATCGTAATGGCCTTCGCCAGTGTCGACCCGATGCGCGGCGCCGAAGCGGTGAAGGAAGCGCGGCGGCTGATCGCCACCGGCGGCATTCGCGGCTTCAAGCTGCACCCGCCGCTGCAGCAGTTCTTCCCCAACGACAAGACCGCCTATCCGTTTTACGAGGTTCTCAACGAAGCCAAAATGCCGGTGATTTTCCACACCGGCCATAGCGGCATCGGCACGGGCATGCCCGGCGGCGGCGGAGTCCGCCTGAAATACGGCAACCCGATGGACATCGACGACGTCGCCGTGGACTTTCCCGATATGCCCATCATCCTGGCGCATCCCTCGTTCCCGTGGCAGGATGAGGCGATCTCGGTCTGCCTGCACAAGCCGCAGGTCTACATCGATCTGTCGGGGTGGTCGCCGAAATACTTTCCGCCGAACCTGATCCAATACGCGAACACGCTGCTCAAGCGCAAGGTCCTGTTCGGTTCCGACTATCCGCTGATCACGCCGGATCGCTGGATGTCGGATTTCGCCGGTATCGCCATTAAAGATGAAGTGCGGCCGCTGATCCTGAAAGAGAACGCCGCTAAACTGTTCGGACTGAGTTAGCGGTCACTTCCCGACCAGGTGTTGTGCGTCTTTCTCGTCCTCGTTGCAGACATATTCACCGATCTCGTCGTTCACATCCAGCTCCGACACTCGCTCGATCTTCCAGGGCTTCGCGTAAGCGCCCGGATCGTCGATGGTGAACTCGATTTCGAGATGTCCCAGATCGGGACGGCGAACGCGTTCGATGACATGCAGCCTTTCGGTGTGCGGATGACCAAGGCTGTCGAGCCAGGAGCGGTCGTCGAAACCGATCGTATCGATGACCAGTGTGTCCCCTTCCCAATGTCCGATCGAATGCCCCATCCACATCGGGTTCGGATCCCGGGGATGACCACGCCCATCCAGGAAAACCTGCCGATGGCTGGGAATGTCGTCTTCGAAAAGCATCACCAGCAGCTTCGGCGTCTGCACCAGTTTGAACGGAAACAAAGCGCCGGCATTCGTAATACCTCGCGGCAGGCAGTGCGCTCCCGGCGCGTCCTTCTGATTGTTGGCAAGGCGCGCTTCCAACAGCGCTTGCGCCCACGCTAACGGCTCGGGCTTGCCCGGATCGATGGTCCTCTCGGCATACCAGACGCCCGTGAGATCTGGTTTGCCGTCCGCGGTTCTGGGCGTTTTGCCCGAAGGAGCCGGATGCGGGCTGGTGAGCTGAATTCTGAACTCCCGGCCGTCTCCCAGCGTGCCCAACTGGTACTCCAGCAAACGGACATCCAGGTGCGACGGCTCGTTGGCTCCCACCGTGACATGGTGGTTCGAAGGATAGAATCCGGGCGCTACGATCGCCACGTCGTAATCGCCCGGAGGCAGTGACGCCAACGTGAATTCGCCCTTTTCCGAACCCGCCGTCTTATGGATGGCTTGCGTGCCCCTGTTGGTCGCTTGCACCTGCGCATTCGGCACTGCCATGCCATCGGAATCGAGGACTATGCCGGTGATGGTTCCGCCGCTCTGCGTCCACGCCGGCGTGGCGATCAGCAGCGCCGCCATTAAGCAGGCGAAATTTCGGGCCCCGCACTCGGCGAAACTGCGGACCCCGTCGCGCGGCATGGGATCATTATCCACCAACCGGCGCGTTAGCCGGAACTTATCGCGCTGCTGCCGCCAGCGGGTCAAGCCGGCCCCGGCTGGGAAGGCGAAGACGGGCCGAGATCGCCAGGCTCAGCAGCCTTTGACCACCGCTCGGGGGAAGGTCTTCGGCCTCCGGGAAACAAAATTCGTAGCGCCGGTACACCTCCTCCCACACCGCGTCCCAGGAGTATCGTTCGGCGGTCTCGCGCGCTTCCAGGCGCATTTCGGCCAGGCGCTCGGGGTCGCGCGACCATTCGAGGATGCGGGCCGCAAACTCCTCCGCGCCGGCCGCGATCTCTCCGTTGGCGCCGGGGCTGATCAGGTACCTCGGTCCGCCTTCGCCGGTAACCAGGGCCGGCACGCCCGAAGCCATGGCTTCCAATACGACGTTGCCGAAAGTATCCGTGGCGGATGGAAAGACGAACGCGTCCATGGACGCGTAAGCGCGCGCCAGATCCGGGCCGCGCTTGACGCCGGGGACTTCAGCTCGCCGAAGATTGGACTTGAGCCACGAACGTTCCGAGCCTTCGCCGACCACCAGAAAACGGTAATTGCTCATCCCCGCCTGGATCAGGCGCTGTTCGATCCCGGCCAGCATCCGGACGTTCTTCTCGGGAGAGAGCCGGCCGACGTAGCCGATCACGAACTCCTGATCCAAGCGAGCGCGATGAGCGGGAGAAAACAACTCGGTGTCGATGCCGCGGGTCATCAGGAATGCAGGCTTACCGGTACGGAGTCGCAGCATTTCCACCAACCCTGGATTGGGCGCCAGAATCAGTTTCGCCAGGCGGTAGAAGCGAACGGTTCGATCCAGCGCCCATTGCTCGAACCACTCGGTGACCGAAGAGCGCATCGAACCGGGGAGGAATCCGAGAAACTGGCCCAGCCGCCGCGCACCGAACTCGTGAATGTTGGTGTGCCAGGAAGCCACCAGGGGCACGCCCAGTTCATGGGCCAGCATCGCGCCCAGAATTCCGCTATCGCTCAACCCGGTGATGTGAACCAGATCGGGGCGAAACTCGGCGAGCGCCGCTCGCAGCCGCTCCTTGTGCCGCATAAAGAGAAAGTCGATCGCCAGATCGTGTTCCAGGTTCCATCGAACCGGGCCGCGATGAAATTCGAACGTAGTGAGGGAGCCTTCCTGGAGCATCCGGTTGGCGGGGCCGGCGTGCACGGAAAACATGGGGAGCGCGCGGCGGCCGGCGAAGGCCACGAACTCGCTGCTGGTGAGAGCGACGCCGTTCACTTCATGAAAACTGTCGGTGAAGAAGGCCACGCGGCGCGGGGTCATGGCGCCACCTCCTCGGCTCCCGGGAAGGCCCCTCGCAGCAGCCGGCGCACCCCCGGCAGGGACGCGAAGCGCAGCACGTTCACGAACACCGACACCGGCGCGGGGGTGCCTCGGCCGAACAATTCCGTGAGGCTGCGCACCTGACCGTCGTCGCAGGCGTAGAAAACCCGATCGCTCCACAGCCGCCAGCCTTTGGCGTGCTGCTCATAGGTGTGCAGCACATCCATCATGTTCTGCAAGATCCGCAGCGCGTAAGGCTCCCGGTATTGCTTGAGAATGAGCACGTCGCTCCAGCCGTCGCGCACTTCGGCGGCGAATTCGGCGAACGTGGCGGCATTGGTCACGTTGACGTTGGCGTTGGGTTCGACGGCATGCCGGTCGCCTCCGGAGATGGGCGGTTTACGCACGGCTTCGGCCAGCGCGATGACTTCGCGGTTCTCGCGCCACGGCCGCAGTCCGTTCAATTCCAGCGCGTGCAAGCTCGCTGGAAAGCGCCGCAGGAATTCCCCAACCGCGCCGCGATGCGCGGCCTGGCCGATTCCCTTTTCGTCCCACAGCGGGTGGTTAAAGACGACCAAAGTTTCGTCGATGGCGGCGGCGTCCGCGAGAATCCCCGCCAGAGCCGGTGGTTCAGGCGCCAGCGTATACGTGCGCATCCGGGAAAACATGGGGCGCGCCTGCGCGGCCGGCAAATTGTGGATGCCCAGGTGAAAGAAGGTCGGCCCGTAGGGCACGGTCCACTCGAACGAGATCGGCGTTCCACGGCATTCGTCCAGCAGCTGCAGCGACACCGGCGCCTCAATGTCGTCGTGGTCGGTGAGCGAGACCAGTGCGTCCCGGCCCAGGCCTTCGATCTGGGACTTCTCCACCAGCCAGGCGTCGTGGGGGCCGAGCGGCGGCGTCCACCAGCCTCGCGAAAGGTCCAGCGCAGTGCCGTGGACCTGCCGATAACGCTGTTCGCCGCGCCGGATGACCGCCGACAGGATCGGCGCCCGGGCGGCGGCGCAATAAATGAAATCCAGGGTTTCGCGCGAATGCAGGGTATGGCTGTGCAGAGACACTCCCGTGCGGAAGTGGTTGACTACGGCCGCGTCGTTCCACTGCAGGTGAATCTGTCCCATGCCTCAATCTGGCGCGGCGGATTTAACCTTTGGTGTAACTTCGGTGAATTCTTGATGAAACAAGTGCGGAAAGAAATGTTTTAGGCGATGCGGGCGCTAGCGCACCCGGCCCGGCAGGCTGACCGTCGAATCTTGAGCCCAGGTCAGCCTGCAGACGTCCGTAACCGCCAATCCCAGCGCGACCGCCACGAAACCGTAGGCCAGCGCCACACGGAGCCGGCGGCTCCCCCAGAACCGCCGGCCGTACTCCTCCGAGCTCAAACCCGTGTTTTCGATCCGGGCGTCGAACGCCGTCATGACCGCTCCTCCACGGGAACCGAAATCAAACCCGGCTGCAAAATGGGATTCGCCAAATCGCGCTCCAGCCGGCTCTGGCCGAGGCAGTAGCCGGGAAAACCCGGCAGCCAGATCTGGCGCAGAAAATGGTGCCGGCCATGGCGCACGAAAACCAGCTTCGGCTCGGACCTGCCTGGCTCCCTCCGTTGCGGCAACAGGGCGACTGTACGTCCCGTCCGGCGGTCGCGCAACCGGATGCCGCCCGGACGCCCGGCGATCGCGAGTGAATAATCGCCGGGCGGCAGCGTCGTCTGGTCGAAGTGAAACTCGAAGGGGATCCTGCTGAGCCAGTTCTCTTCGCGATTCAGAACCGGTCCCCAGAGCAGCGCGGCGACTGCCCCCTTGAAGGCGAAGTCGAGGAGTTGGGGCTGCTTTCTGCGGACATCAGGGCTTGTTCGGAGCACGCCGCCTTAGAAGCAATCCGCTGGCCAGGAGCTTCAGCCGCCGGGCTGCTTGATTTGACGGATCTTATTCGATCTCCGGGCTGAGCCAGAGAAGCGAAAAGCGTATTTGGAAATCAATCGCTTCACCGCATGCTCCCGCCCGGAGCCGCCCAAGCTCTGCGCCGGAAGCGGCGGATGCGATAAATTATTGCGTGAGTCCCTGTTGGGCGCGGTCGTGCCATGAACCTTCGCCCAGTCGCGCTCGGCCCGAATGGAACGGTTTATCACGTGAAGCAGTCGGCTAACGATCCAAGACTTCAACCGGAAGCGTCTATCTAACGTGAAATCCGGAAACGAACCCAGGTTAGTGGCGGTGCGAGGACCTTTGAAGGGGTGTATCTTCCCGTTGGAGGAAGGCGAGTACTCGGTGGGGCGCCAATCCAGCAACAGCCTCCAATTGGAGGAGACCGCCGTCTCGCGAAAGCATTGTGTCTTCCTCCGGTCCGGGCCGCGCTGTTCGGTCAAAGACCTGGAAAGCCGCAACGGCACCTTCGTCAATGGCACGCCGGTGACCGAACAGCAGTTGCAGCCCGGCGACGAGATTCGCATCGGGGGCACGCTGTTCGCCTATCTGGTGGCGCCGGACGCCCAGGCTTCCCAAGTGGATTCCAATACGCGTGAAGTGCGCCTGGAGGATTCGCTGTATCTGTCCACGAAGGGCCAAACCGTCCTGCCTCCGTCGGCCCGGGCGATGCACGACCTGCGAACGCTGCTGCGCGTCAGCACCCTGCTGCATTCCTTCCGCAGCCTGCACGATACACGCCCGGGACCCGCCGCGGACGTGTTGCGCAAACATCTGACGTCGTTGTTATTGGATTTGATCCCCGCCCAGCGCGGCGGAGTTTTCATCCCGGGCGCCGAACCTGGCGCTTGGGCGCCGAACGAAGACGTCTACCGGCGGGCGTGCGAAGAGCGGGTGGTGGTCTGGCTGGAGGATGCCGACAGCGCGGACTTCTCGGCCATGGCGGCGCCGCTGGTGGTGCGCGACGAAGTTACGGCAGTGATCTATTTGGAATCCGGCGACCCGGCGCGCCGCTTCGACGAAGGGCATCTGCAGGTGCTGACCGCGCTGGCGGGCATGGCCTCGGTGGCTTGGGAAAATGCCACGATTCTGGGCTGGCTGGAGGAGGAGAACGAGCGGTTGAAGGCCGAACTGGGGCTGGAGCACGACATGGTCGGGGTCAGCGCCAAGATGCGCGACCTGCAGCGCCAGATGGCCAAGGCGGCGCCCGCCAATTCCACCGTGCTCATCCTGGGCGAAAGCGGAACTGGCAAGGAGCTGATCGCGCGGGCGCTGCACCATAACAGCCCGCGCACCGCCGGCCCTTTCGTCGCCATCAACTGCGCCGCACTGACCGACACGCTGCTCGAGAGCGAATTATTCGGCCACGAGAAGGGCGCGTTCACCGGCGCGATCGCGCAGAAAAAAGGCAAGCTGGAGCTGGCCGAGGGCGGCACCGTGTTTCTGGATGAGGTCGGTGAGCTTTCCCCTCACTTGCAAGCCAAGTTGCTGCGCGTCCTGCAGCAGCGCGAGATGGAGCGCGTAGGCGGCAACAAGACCATCAAGCTGGATATTCGCCTGCTGGCGGCGACCAATCGCGACCTCGCCGAAGCCGTGAAGAAGGGCGATTTTCGCAAGGACCTCTTCTACCGGCTCAACGTCGTGTCGCTGAAGGCGCCCGCGCTGCGCGACCGTCCCGAGGATATCTTGCCTTTGGCCGAGCACTTCACCAAGAGGTATGCGGCCGAATGCGGCCGTAAGATCGCGGGCCTTTCGCCCGAAGCCCGCGCTTATTTGCAGAGCTACTCCTGGCCGGGCAACGTGCGGGAACTCGAAAACGCGATCGAGCGCGCCGTGGTGCTGGGATCCACCGATATATTGCTGGCCGAAGATCTGCCCGAGCAGGTCCGGGAATCGCACCCGGCGGCGGTGTCGGCCAGCCTGTATGAAGAGGCCCTGGAAGCCGCCAAGCGCCAGGTGGTGCTGAAGGCGTTCGACCAGGCCGATCACGATCATGAAAAAGCGGCGAAGATTCTGGGTCTCCATCCCAACTACCTGCACAAGCTGATCCGCACCATGGATCTGAAGCCCGCGTTGAAGCGCGCGCGGAAGTAGAAAGCCGCATTCCCGGCAGAACGGTCAGTAGATTATCATGACTGTTGTAATGAAGCGTCAGCATATAGCCTGTATGCTTTCCTATGCGGGTTTCGGATGTTCACACGAAATGGTTCCAGGATCCCTTCCTTTTTCTGTCTCTTAGTGCCTTTTTTGTGCGCTCCGAACGTTTGCGCACAGACCGAGCAGACCTCCCTGACGGGCATCGTCGCCGATCCTCAGGACAACCGCATTCCCATGGTTAAGGTCGTCGCGGTTCAAGAAGCAACCGGTCTGAGACGCGAAGCGGAGACCACTTCCCAGGGCACCTATGAGCTTGCCAACCTCCCTCCGGGCGTCTACACGGTCCAATTTTCGAAGGAAGGGTTCGCGACTTATCAAGCGGATCACGTACGCCAGGTCGTCGGCCAAACCGGAACGCTCGATGTGAGACTCAGCGTGGGCGGCAGAAAGGAAGAGGTTACCGTCACCGAATCCGTTGTTCAATTGGACAGGGTCGATGTCACGGTCGGCGGTGTGGTCGAGGAACAACAAGTCGATGAGCTGCCGATCAATGGCCGCAACTGGTCGACTCTGACCTCGCTGGCGCCGGGCGCGATCGATAACGGGGCGGGCGATCAGCGGACGATCCGTTTCGCCGGCCATGGCCTCGACGACAACAACCTCACGCTCGATGGCGTGGACGCCACCGCCGTCTTCAACCAGATGCAGCGCGAGTACGTGCGCCTCACTATCCCGCTCGACTCCATCGCCGAATTCGATGTCAAAAGCCAAACCTTCGGAGCCGACGTCGAAGGCGGAACCGCCGGCGGCCAAATCGCCGTAGTTTCTCCTTCCGGAACAAACACCTTCCACGGCAACCTCTTCGATTATTTCCGTAACGACGCCTTCGAAGCCCGCACACCATTCAACGGGCCATCGCCGAATCCCTTCCTGTTGAATCAGTTCGGTGCTGCCGTGGGCGGCCCCATCCGCAAGAACAAGCTGTTCTTCTTCGCCGCCTACGAAGGCCTGCGCCAGCGCCTGGACGGAACCCAGATCGGTCTCGTTCCCAGCCCCAGCTTCACAGCTCAAGCCGAACTGGCCTCCCCGGCGCTCGCTCCCGTCCTGCAGGCTTTTCCCTCCGGGACGTCGCCGACGCCGGCAGCCGGTGTTTGGAACTATGTTGCCAACGGACGGCAGATCGACAACGAAGATTCCGGCATGATCCGCCTCGACTACCACTTCTCAGCCCAAACAACCGCTTTCGTGCGCTTCAACTCCGACCAGGCCTATGAAACGACGCCCACCGGCAACCTCATTGCCCTCACCATCTACGACACGAAGGCCAACAACGGTGAAGTGGAACTGCTGCACGTATTCACACCGACTCTCATCAACGAGTTGAAGTTCGGTATCAACCAGAACTTCTACCACAGCGGCACGCTTTCACCGCTGCCTTACACCTTCAGCGTGTCCGGCTTCAGCTCCTTCGCCGGCAGTTCCACCTCCGACGATCCATCCAAAACCATCAGCGTGCTGGACGACTGGTCGTGGTCCAAGGCTAAACACACATTCAAGTTCGGCGTCGAAATCAAGCGCGACTTCCTCAATCAGGGCTCGTCTTCGAAGGGCACGCTCAGCTACAACTCGATCACGAACTTCATGGACAACGCGATTAATACCGCGTCGTACACCGCTCTCCTTCCCTTGGTTCGACAGCGCAAGACCGAGTATTGGATGTACGCCGAGGACGAGTGGAAGGTTTCACAGAACTTCACCGTGAACATGGGCGTCCGCTACAACATCTTCAACGCCTTGCACGCGGTGCACAACGACGATGTGCCCTTCGACTTCGGCACTTGCGGCGGCTTCTGCCCCAATACTGATTCCTATTTTCATCCGCGCTATGACGACGTCGACCCCCGCATCGGCCTGGCCTGGTCGCGCGGAAATACCGTCTTTCGCGCCGGCGGCGGTATCTACCATACAGACGGCCAGTTGGACGACCAGAACCTCCCCATCTCGAACACTGTCGATGCGTATTCATTTAATGGCACAAAATTCCCTGGTCTTTCCTATCCCCTCACTCCATTCCTTGCTTATGCCCAGGCAGGCGGATTGGGAGTTGTCTCGCCCCGCGATCTGGATCGTAATCGCAAAGACGACTATGTCGCAGCTTGGACCGCCTCGATCCAACAGAAGCTGCCGTTCCATCTCTCCGGAACCGTCAGCTACTTGGGCAATAAGGCTACCGACGTCCTCACGACCACCTATGTCAATCTCGCGGCGCCGCCCGCAAACGTGGCGCCATACCCGGCTTTCGGTGCAGTCTCCTGGCGCGGCGACGTGGGTAACAGCACCTTCGAAGCCTTGCAGAGCAACCTCAAGCGAACCTTCACGAACGGCTTCCTGCTGAGCGTGAACTACATGTGGTCGCATTCCATCAACGACGGCAGCATTGGCGGGGGCGAGTCGGACACGCCCCAGGACTCCTTTTGCCGCGCCTGCGACAAAGCCAGCAGCGATGATGACGTCCGCCAGATGTTGAATGCATCAGCGATCTACAACCTGCCGTTTAAGAACCGTATCTGGGGCAACTGGGAACTGAGCGCCATCGGAACAGCTCAAACCGGTCTTCCCGTGAACGTCACCGTCGATCGGTCGAACTCCGCTGTCCCCGGACTTTTTGCGATCAGCGGCGAAGAGCGGCCGGACTATGTGTATGGCGTGCCGTTGACGCCCGCCGGCGGTTCCACTCCGAACGACTGGATTAATCGTGCTGCCTTTGCGGTTCCCGCCAATCAAACCTTCGGCAACCTCGGCCGCAACGCCTTCCGGGCTCCCGGCATTTCCCAACTCGACTTGGGGCTCGCAAAGTTCTTCAGCTTTACAGAGAGGCTAAACCTCCGCTTGCGTGCCGACCTGTTTAACGTCTTGAACCGCGCCCAATTCGGTGCACCCAACGCCGATATATCCGCTTCGAACTTCGGCGCCATCACGTCCACCATTAGCAGTTACGCAACCGGCCGCGGCACACCCCGCGAACTGCAGCTCTCAGCGAAGATCGCCTTCTAAGGCCGATTCGCTTCACCGGCACGAACAACTCGCAGCGCCTCAGAGCCGCTTTCCGGCGTGATATAGTGAGTGCGGCCCGGAGGGTGCGGATGGCGAAGAACGAGCGGAGGTGGCTGCCGTCGGCAGCCTGTGTAGTCCTGGGATGCGTCCTGACAAGCGGGACTGCGTGGGCGCAATCGTCCACGCTCAGCATCACACTGACCGGCCAGTCGATGATCCGCTCCGATATCCGCGTCCATGCGCCGGAAGAGGTGCCAATCATCAAATCGTTGCTCAAGGGCGACGTGATCTTCACCAATTTTGAATCCACCATTGTCGACGAGACAAAAGGGCAGTCGCACAAAAACGGCCGGTTCGTCTCTCCGCCCCAAGCGATGGACGCGCTGCAGTCGTTCGGCTTCAACCTGATCTCGCTGTCCAACAATCATTCCTTTGATCTCAGGGTCCCCGGCATCGAGAACAGTCTGGAAGAAGCCAAGCGGTTGAACCTGGCACACGCCGGGATCGGAAACAACATCGCGGAAGCCGCTGCGCCAGGCTATCTGCACACGTCCAAAGGCACGGTGGCGCTCATCGGCCAGGCATCCGGCCTGATTGAACCCGGAGGCTCCGCCACTGCCACGCGGCCGGGCGTCAACGAACTGCGCGTGGAAGCAAATAAACCGAACGCGGAGGACGCGCAACGGATTCTCAACAGCATCCGGGAGGCCCGCAAGAAAGCTGACCTGGTCATCGTGTATGAACACAATCACGTGTTCCCCGAAGATTTCCGGGTCATGATGCTGGAGGAATTACCCGACCGGCTGGTGCCGCCGGCCTGGCTGAAGCAATGGACGCACGAGGAAGTCGATGCCGGCGCAGATATAGTGGTCATGCACGGGGCGCCGCTGCTGCACGGCGTCGAAATCTATCACGGCAAGCCCATCTTCTTCGATCTGGGCAATTTCATTTTTCAGGCTCCGCCGATCGACGTCCTGCTGGACGAACCGATCAACTGGGAAAGCGTGGTGGCCTACGTCGAGTTTCAAGGACGGCATCTGAAGTCCATTCAATTCCGGCCCATCGCGATGAACAAGATCGGCAAGGGCCAGGCCGACACCGAGGACGAGCACACCAACAACCTCTTCTTGCAGACGCGTGGGTTGCCTAAGCCCGCCACCGGCGAGCAGGCCCACTATATCCTGGAGCGCCTGGCGGGGTTGTCAAAGCCTTTCGGAACCACCGTTGAAGTGCACGGCGACACCGCGGAGATCAAGCTGAAAGGCGAGAACTAGCGCGCGGGCTCCCCCAATCGGTTGTACTTCTTCAGCACATCCCGCAGTTGATCGTGCGGCAGCGCCGTCACCATCGAACCGTGCGCACCGCTCATCGTCTCGGCGCCCACCATCGCGTTGATGATCGCTTCTTCGGTGGCCTGCACGGTAGCCTCGAAGATCGGGTTGATGGAATCGTTCGGGAGCATCGTGACGCTCACCGGCTGCTTGGCTGCCGCGGTGTTGGGATTCGCCGTCGAGAACGCGATGAAAATGTCGCCTGAGCCGTTGCCCGAAGTCGACCCGGTGCGCGCCAGCCCCATGGTCGCCCGGCGCGCCAGGCGCTGCACCTGGTGCGGCAGCAACGGCGCATCGGTGGCCACCACAATGATGATCGAACCGACATCCGGCCGGTACGGCCAACCCGCCGACGCGCGGGGTTCATTGCGAACGATTTCCTCGCCCACGGGCACGCCCGCCACCAGCAATTGCCGGCGCGCGCCGCAATTGCACTGCACCAGCACCCCCACCGTGTACCCGCCCTGGCTCGCGTCCAGCTTTCGCGAAGATGTTCCGATCCCGCCTTTGAAGCCATAGCAAATCATGCCGGTGCCGCCGCCCACGTTGCCTTCCGGTACCGGCCCGCTCCGGGCCGCCGCGATCGCCGCGTCCACGTCCGGCGGCTTCACATGAAATCCGTTGATGTCGTTCAATATGCCGTCCCATGTCTCGGCGACAACCGGATAGGTGTAGAATCCCGCCGCAAAACTGTTCGTCCCCGGCTTGCGGTTGTTCTTCACCAGCCAGGCCAGAAACGCGTCGCGCACCACGCCTACGCTGTGCGTGTTGGTGATCAGCACCGGCCCGTCCAGGAATCCGGATTCCGTCAGCCAGTGCGTCCCGGTCATGTCGCCATTGCCGTTTTGCGAAAAGAACCCGCCGAACGTGGGATCTGATGACGCTTTCCCGCGTGGCCACACTACCGTGACGCCCGTCCGCACGTTGTCGCCCTCGATCAGAGTTTGATGTCCCACTTCCAATCCGGCGACATCGGTAATTGCGTTCAGCGGCCCCGGTGTGCCTTCAAACGGAACGCCTAAATCCCGCGCGCGCGGCTTGGTTTGCGCGCCAGCGAGCGACGCGAACAGGAAAATCAAAAGGACTGGCAGTGTGTGGTTGCCCATGATTTCTGGGATTGTAGCACGCCCAGCGGCGGCGTTCCGCCAAAGCTTGTCCGATTATGGTAACCTTGCGCCACGATGAACATCCGCACACCCACCCGGCGCGACGTCTTGGCGGGACTCCTGGCAGCTCCGCTTCTGCAGGCCGACGTGGCTTCTTCCACCTCCGATATCTGCTGGCTCAGCGCCCGGGAAATGGAACGGCTGATCCGCTCGAAGAAGCTTTCGGCCCGCGAAGCCCTGGACGCGCACCTCAAGCAGATTGCGCGCGTCAATCCTAAAGTCAACGCCATCGTCACGCTGGTCCCTGAGATGGCCCAAGAGGCCGCCAAACGCGCCGACGAAGCGCAGGCCCACGGCGCGATGCTCGGTCCGCTGCATGGCCTTCCCATCGCCCACAAGGACCTGGTGGAGACGAAGGGCATTCGCACCACGTTCGGATCGCCGCTATTCCGGGACTACGTACCCAAGGAAGATGCTTTGATCGTGCAGCGCATCAAGCGCGCCGGAGCGATCGCGCTGGGCAAGACGAACGCGCCCGAATTCGGCGCCGGATCGCAAACCTTCAACACGATCTTCGGCGCCACTCACAATCCCTACGATCTCGGCAAGACCTGCGGCGGATCGAGCGGCGGCGCGGCCGTGTCCCTGGCTTGCGGGATGATTCCGATCGCCGACGGCTCGGACACCGGCGGCTCGCTGCGCAACCCGGCCGCGTTTTGCAATATTGTCGGCTTCCGTCCTTCGCCGGGCCGCGTCCCCAATCCCAAAGCCGCGTTCGCCTGGTCCACTCTCACCACATCGGGTCCCATGGCCCGCTCGGTTTCCGATCTCGCGCTGCTGCTGAGCGCCATCGCCGGCCCCGATCCCCGCGCGCCGCTATCGCTCCCCGAACCGGGCGAAACTTTCAACCGGCCGCTCGATCGCAAGTTCAACGGCGTACGCGTAGCCTGGTTCAAGGATCTGGGCGGCCTTCCGTTCGATCCGCGCGTCCGCTCCGTCGTCGACTCCCAGCGTCAGACCTTCGAGAGCCTCGGCTGCATCGTCGAGCAAGCCGAGCCGGATTTCACCGGCGCCGAATTCGCGTTCATGACTCTGCGCGCCCTGGCATCCGCCCACGCTCAGGGCGAGCGGTTGCGCGCCCACCCCGACGCCTACAAGGCCACCTTACGCCAGGAAATCGAAGAGGGTCTCCGCCTGACCGGCTCCGACGTCGCACGCGCCGAAACGCTGCATGGCCAGGTGTGGCGGAACTTTCAGGCGTTCCTCGAAAAATACGAATATTTCGTGTTGCCCACCACCCAGGTCCCGCCGTTCGACGTGAAACAAGAGTTTCCAACTGAAATCAACGGCGTCAAGATGGGCACTTATATCGACTGGATGAAAGCCTGCTGGTACATCTCCATCGTCGGCAATCCGGCCATCTCCGTTCCCGCCGGATTCACACCCGAGGGACTGCCCGTCGGCCTGCAGATCGTCGGCCGCTACGATGCCGACTTCAGCGTGCTGCAGATGGCCTACGCTTTCGAACAAGCCACGCATCTCGGCCGCAAGCGCCCGCCCATCGTGTAGCATTAGCCCGGCCCGCGGAACCTACGCCATGGTTTCGGCGCCGGCCAGCGCCATCAGCTGGAAACCCTCGTAACCGTTCGCGGCCACTTCGTCACATTTCTGCCGGTACGGGCCGACGCCGCCGATATACGGCATGAACACCCGCGGCTTTCCTGGAATGTTCGACCCCATATACCAGGAGTTGGCCAGCGGAAACAGCGTGCTGTTTCCCACTTCTTCGACGTGCCTCACCCAAGCGTCTTCGGCGTCCGCCGTCGCTTCGATACAGGCCAGCTCATGCCGGCGCAGGTAATCCAGGCAATCGGCGATCCATTCGACGTGTTGTTCGATCGAAATGGCCATGTTCGACAGCACCGAAGGGCTGCCCGGTCCCGTGATCGCAAACAGGTTCGGGAATCCGGCAACCATCAGCCCGAGATAGGCGCGCGGCCCTTGGGCCCACTTCTCGCGAAGCATCGCGCCGCCGCGGCCCTGGATCTCGATGTTCGACAGCGCGCCGGTCATCGCGTCGAAGCCGGTCGCGAACACGATGCTATCCAGCGCGTACTCGGCGTCCGGCGTCCGCAGGCCCGCCGGCGTGATCTCCTCAATCGGAGTTGCACGGAGATCCACCAGCGTGACGTTGTCGCGGTTGAAGGTCGCAAAGTATCCGGTATCGATGCACAGACGCTTCGTTGCGAACGGATGGTCTCTCGGCAGGAGCTTCTCGGCGACCGCGGAATCCTTGACGATCTCGCGAATCTTGGAATGAATGAATTCGGCCGCAGTATGGTTGGATTCCTGGTTCACAATCAAGTCGGAGAACGCCCCCAGCATCGCCACGCCGCCGCGCTGCCATCGTTTCTCATACTCCAGTCGCCGTTCCTCCGCCGTCGCCTCCAACGCCGATTGGTCGTTGTGCTCGATGAGCATGCCAAATCCGCCCGTCTTCGCTTCATGACGGTACGTGGCGCTATGCATCTTCCAGTCCTGTTGCTTTTCATCCGAGAGTGGAACGTTGTGCGCGGGCACGCTGAAGTTGGGTGTCCGTTGAAAGACGAAAAGATGCGCCGCCTGCCGCGCGATCATTGGGATGGACTGGATGCCCGACGAACCCGTGCCGATCACGCCCACCCGCTGGCCACTGAAATCCACTTCTTCGTGCGGCCAGTGGCCCGTGTGATACGTTTTGCCCAGAAACGAATCGCGGCCTTTCAGATCGGGAATTTTCGCGGAAGACAGGCAGCCCGTCGCCATGATGCAGAACTGCGCCGACACCCGGTCTCCCCGGTCCGTTTCGACTGTCCATCGGCCGGCGCCTTCCTCGAAAGCCGCCTTGGTCACCCGCGTCTCGAACTGAATGTCCCGCTTCAAATCGAAGCGCGCGGCCACGTGATTCAGATAGCGCAGGATCTCCGGCTGCGTGGCGTAACGCTCGGTCCACTGCCATTCCTGCTCCAGTTCTTTCGAAAACGAGTAGGAATACTCCAGGCTCTCGACGTCGCAGCGCGCGCCCGGATACCGGTTCCAATACCAGGTGCCCCCCACGCCCGCGGCAGCTTCGTACACCTTCGCCGAAAGGCCAAGCGCCCGCAGCCTGTGAAGCATATAAAGGCCCGCGAAACCGGCGCCCACGACCACTGCATCGAAACGATCGGACATGAAGACGATCTCCTGGCGTTACGCTCTCCGCCGATCATATCGCAAATCCGACTTTCCGCCACCGCGCCTCGTGCTACGCTAACATTGCATTTCATGCCCGAATCTCCGAGTGGGAAGCGAAAACCGGCCAGCATATTGGTGATCGACGTCGGGGGAACGCACGTGAAAGTTCTCGTCACCGGTCATCGAACGCCGGTAAAGATCGATTCCGGGCCGGCTATGACGCCCAGGAAGATGGTCACCGCCGTCCGAAAGGCCGCCGCGCAATCGAAATACGACAGGGTTTCCATCGGCTACCCCGGTCCCGTCCTCCACGGCAAGCCGGTCAGCGAGCCGCACAACCTGGGGCCAGGCTGGGTTGGCTTTGATTTCCAGAAAGCATTCGGCCATCCCGTTAAACTGATCAACGATGCCGCCATGCAAGCCATCGGCAGCTACGAAGGCCGCCGCATGCTCTTCCTCGGATTGGGGACCGGACTTGGCACGGCGCTTATCGTGGACGGCGTGCTCCAGCCCATGGAACTCGCTCACCTGCCGTACAAGAAGGGGCAGACTTACGAAGACTACATCGGGCTTCGGGGCCTGGAGCGGCTGGGTAAGAAGAAATGGCGGCGCCACGTGGCCGAGGTCGTAACTACCCTCAAGAATGCGCTGGAGGCCGACTACGTCGTACTCGGCGGCGGAAACGCGAAATTCCTCAAAGAACTACCTCCCGGCACTCAATTGGGAAGCAATGAGCATGCGTTCAAGGGCGGCTTCCGCCTCTGGCAGCCGGCTTGGTCGTCTCTGTAGAGCTGAAGTTCCACCCGCTCGGAACCAAGCGACGCTACACTAACATTTCTATTCATGCCCGAATCTCCCATTACTCCGCGCAGCCAGGACTTCGCCGCCTGGTATCAGGACGTCGTCCTCCAGGGCGACATGGCCGAGCCCGCCGAAATCGTCAAGGGCTGCATGGTCATCAAACCCAATGGCTACGCGGTCTGGGAACTGCTGCAGCGCGCC
>DATJNO010000074.1:0-21530 GCA_035508055.1 Bryobacteraceae bacterium
CGGTAGAATCTGGGTGGGAACTTGGGATGGCCTGAATCTCTTCGACCCCGCGACTGGCCGGTTTGTCGTTTACAAACGAAGTTGGAATAGCCGGGCAGAAGCCGTTCATGGTATTGCCGAGGACAAGGCAGGCGAACTTTGGCTCGGCGGGACTGCCGGATTGCAGCGGTTCGATCCGCAGACGGGCAGATTCACCGGCTATCAGCATAAGATCGACGACCCGAACTCCATCAGCGACGACCGCGTTATAAATGTCTTCGTCGATCAGGATGGGGCAATTTGGGCGACAACCCATAACGGCCTGAACAAGCTGGATCCCAAAACCGGAACCTTTACCACGTACTACGTCCGCGACGGATTGCCCAGCAACCGATTGAACTGCATTGCATCCGACAATTCCAGTCACCTTTGGATCAGCACGACGGCAGGGCTATCAGAATTCGATCCGCGGACGAAAATCTTCAGGAACTTCTCCGTCGCCGATGGCCTTCCAGGCATGGATTTAACCGGCTGGTCCGCGTGTGCCAAAAGCCGGACGGGGGAAATGTACATTGGAGGATTTTCGGGAGGCACGGCGTTCCATCCCGACCAGATTACGGACACCGCGTACGCGCCACCGATTGTTTTTACCGATTTTCAATTGGCAGGGTCGTCAGTTGGCGTCGGACGCGGTTCGCCGCTCAAGCGATCCATCTCATACTCGCAAAGTATCACTCTCTCCCACACACAATCGACGTTTGCCCTCGAATTTGCCTCGCTATCGTACCCCATTCAATCGACGACTCGCTTCCGCTACAAGTTGGAGCCGCTGGATTTGACCTGGCACGAACTTGGGATCGGTCAGCGGCTGGTTCCGTATAACAGACTATCCACGGGCAACTACACATTTCGCGTACAGAGCGCGACCAGTCGCGGCCCCTGGAGTGAACCCGGAGCGTCACTGCAGATCGAGGTGCTGCCGCCTTGGTGGAGTACGTTTTGGTTCAGGTTGATCTGCTTCGTTCTGGTGCTTCTATCGCTGTATGCCGCTTACTCCTACCGCGTTGGCCAAATCGCTCAACAATTCGAGGTTCGCCTGGAAGAGCGAGTGTCAGAGCGGACTCGGCTTGCCCGTGAATTGCACGACACGTTGCTGCAGAGCTTTCAAGGGCTGATTTTCCGTCTTCAGGCTGTAGATGACCTGCTGGCGGCGGGTAAGGCAAAGGATCTACTCGAAAAGAGTCTCGAACGCGCCGATCAGGCGATTGCGGAAGGGCGGAGTACGGTATACGAGTTGCGATCGTCCGCCACAACTACGAATGACCTGGCGGAGGCCATCAGGGCGCTCGGCGAAGAACTGTCGACAGATGAGTCGGCGGCGTTTCAGGTGCTGGTAGAAGGGTCATCGCGCTACCTGCACCCCATCGTCCGGGATGAAATTTATCGGATTACCTGCGAAGGGCTGAGGAACGCTTTTAGCCACGCTCGGGCCAGTCAAATTGAAACCGAACTGACCTACGGCGAACGCGCATTCCAACTCCGCATTCGGGATGACGGGGAGGGCATTCCGGCCGACATTTTAGAAGAAGGCCGTCCCGGACACTACGGTCTGCCCGGAATGCGGGAACGTGCAAGGCAGATCGGCGGCAAATTGGCGATCTGGAGCCGAGCCGGAGCCGGTACAGAAATAGAACTGGGCATCCCATCGTCGATCGCGTACGGTGCGTCGCCAGGCAGATCCCTCTTTCGTTTATTCCGGCGCAAAGCAGGTTGACTTATGATTCGCGTCCTGTGCGTTGATGACCACCCTCTTCTGCGAGAAGGCATCGCTGCCTTGATCGAAAACCAATCCGATATGGAACTCATCGCGGAGGCATCCAATGGACGCGAGGCACTCGAATGCTTTCGACAGCACCGTCCAGACGTCACTTTAATGGACGTGCAAATGCCTGAAATGAGCGGCATCGATGCCATAAGCACAATTCGCAGCGAGTTCCCCGATGCCCGTTTTATCGTTTTGACAACCCACCCCGGAGATATTCTGGTTTCCCGCGCTCTCAAAGCAGGCGCTCGAGCGTACCTCCTAAAAAGCTCGGTACGCAAAGAACTGCTAGAAACGATTCGCGCGGTCCATGCCGGCCAGAAGCGCGTCTCCCCGGAAGTCGCCGCCGGGATCGCCGAGCACGCTGCCGATAGCGTGTTGACGCCTCGCGAAGTCGAGGTCCTGCGCTTGGTCGCGGGAGGTAATGCGAACAAGGAGATCGCAGTCCGGCTCTCGCTCACCGAAGAAACCGTGAAAGCCCACATCCGAAGCATCCTTGGCAAACTTGAAGCCAACGATCGGACCCATGCCGTCGCGATCGGGGTAAAGCGCGGAATTATCGAGATCTAACGGCATACCTCGAAAGAGGGAAACCGATCAGACCCTTCGAGGGATTCGACCGTTCAACTGAACCCATAAAATGGAGTTGGGATGTGCTCTTGCAGCGTCTCTTCTCAACCTTCCCAAATAGCTGGCCGGGCACGGGCCTGCTACTCCTCAGGGTCTGTCTCGCCCTCGCTTTAATCTATTTCGGCGCTTCCGGCTTATCGCATGCATCGGAAACAGTCATCTTCACACAATGCCTGACCGCCATCATAGGCGGACTGTTTCTGCTTGGCGGCCTTTGGACACCGGTTGTCGGCGCGCTAGTTGCGCTCGACGAGGCCTGGATCGCGTTGTTGCGCTGCTGCCCGCCACGTGAGGAAACGTGGATCCACACCTGCCTCGCGATCCTGGCGGTAAGCGCGGCGATGCTCGGCCCCGGAGCCTGGTCGATCGATGCACGTCTGTTCGGAAGGAAACGGTTTGCCATCGATAAAACGAAAGTCAGGAAGCGATCCCTCTAAATAGGTATGGGTGATTTTGCCCATCGAGGGACTTCATTAGGATCGATGTAGGGACGCTTTCGACGGCCAACTGGCGACACAATCAGAACACCAGCAGGAACTAAATCGGAGGAGGAGAACACGATGGCCCGCCGATTTGATCGGATCGCGCGCGAGATTCCAAGCATTGCCCGACACCTTCAACATGATTGCCCCAGTGGACTCGGTCGTTCTGATTCAGGGCGAAATCGGCGCCGGTGAGGAACTGATTGCACGCGCTATTCACGAGGCCGTTTCCCGGCGTAAAAATCGGCTCGTGGCTCTGAACCGCGGTGATTCCGAGTACGCGGCCTGGTCCGTGGGGAAAAGCCTGGAGATCGTTAGGCCAAATGGGACGGATGCCTATGATGACCGCGAGCGAGCAGACTTCAATGACGCGCAAGGAACTAAACTTCGCCATGGCTGCGGTCATGTTGACCATGTTCACGGCTGTGATCGATCAGGCCGTCATGGCGACTGCCTTACCGCGTGCCGCAGCGAGCTTGAATGGCTTCGCGCGGTACTCGTGGCCTACGACGGCTTTCGCTTTGTGTTCAACAATTGCCACACCGATCTTGGCAAAACTTTCGGATCAGTACGGCAGAAAACGAGTTTATCTGTTTTCTCTTTTCCTGTTCCTTGTCTGTGCGCCCATGTCCGCGGCGGCCGGGAGACTCCCGCTCCCGCTCGACGGCATGGGACAACTAATCGGAACTCGCGCATTATTAGGCCTCGCTAACGCTGGCATCATCGTTGTGAGCTATACGCTTGTCGCCGATTTGTTTACTCCAGCGGGCCGTGCGCGGCGCGAGGGCATAATCGCTTCTGTCTGGACCCTTGGCTTCATAGTTGGGCCCAGTTTGGGCGGCGTCCTTTCTGACAGGAGTTCGTGGCGCTGGGCGCTGCTCGCCAGTTTCCCTCTAGGCCTTGCGGCCCTTGTGATGGTCCGTTGCTACCTTCCAGCAATTGCCTCCAGGCGCGTTCGGCGGGTGATTGACTGGCCAGGCGGAGCGCTTATATGTGTTTGGACGGCGCCGTTCTTGATAAGCCTGGCCCGATTGGGAGAAACCGGATGGTCCATCCGAACCTTGCTGGCTTTTCTGAGCATTTCGGCGGTTGGGTTCCTGGCGTTCCTGTGGACTGAACGGCGGGCGCGTGAGCCGATATTTGTTCTGCCGCTATTTCGCGATCGCCGTATCGCGTTGGTCTGCGCAAATCTCATTCTGACCGGGGTGGGTCTTTATGGTAATGGGGTCTATCTACCCCTGTTCCTTCAGGGCGTTTTGGGTTGGACAGCGGCAAACTCGGCCCTGATCTTCACGCCTTTCATGTTGGGTTCGATATTAGGCAATGTGGTCGGTGGACAATTGCTGTCGCGCACCGGTCGCTGCCATTCCGCCGCATTGTTTGTATCCGGATTGGTCGCGATCTGTTTGTTTCTTGTATCCCGTATGGATGCCACAACCACCCATGTCCTACTACTCTCGACTGTCAGTTGTTCCGGAATTGGATTCGGTGCCGTGGTCCTGACTTATGAGGTTCTGGCTCAAAATGCGGCGCCGCAGGAGCATTTGGGCGTCGCAACCGGATACACGCAATTCTCGCTCGCCTTGGGCGGGACGATTGGCCTTGCCATTTTGGGGGCATGCCTTCTGCACGCCTACCATTCCTATCTTGATCCGCTCATTACCGCCGGCACATCTCCGGAGTTGGCCCGCGCCCTTGAAAATCCATTGACCCTCGCCTTTCAGAATTCCGGTTCCGTCGCTCGATATTCGCAAACCGATCCTGGCGGGCGCCTTCTTGTCGAGTCCGCACGGTCTGGTTTGCAATTCGCGGTACACCGCGTTTTCCTGGTCGCGGCCATACTGGCGGCAGCGGCATTCCCTCTTAATCTGTTTCTCACCAAGGAGCGCAGCCGATGAGACTTCTTCTGATTCTGTCAATTTTCGCATCCGGATTCACAACGACGCTCGATGCCCAGGGCACCGCGACAGCCAAGCTTTCGGGAACCCTCACCGACGAATCCGGAGGTGCCCTTCCGCGCGGGATCGTCGAAGCGACCAGTTTAGACACGGGTCTTCATCGCGCAGTCGCAGCCGACGCGAGGGGGCGCTACTTCATCGCCGATCTGCCGATCGGGTCCTACAAGCTGAGAGCTTCCAGCCCCCATTTCGACATCGCTGAAAGATCCCCGGTCACGTTAACCGTTGGGGCGGATATTGTATTGGACTTCTCCCTGAAGGTTGGCGAAGCACAAGAGACCGTATCTGTAAGTGCGGACGTATCCCAAGTGGAAACTCAATCAGCCGCAATTTCTTCTCTGGTGTCGGCCCAGCAGGTCCATTCGTTGCCGCTGAATGGAAGAAATCTGGAACAGCTTATCTCGCTTGCGCCCGGGGTCTCGGTTGTCCCGGCTTCACTGGCGCAGGTCACTACCACAACATCTACTAATCCGATGTACGGCAACCAGGACAACTATTCAGTCTCTGGATCGCGTCCGGTTAATATCGCGTTTCTCCTCGATGGCACCGACGTTGCGGATTTCTTCAATCATGCCATTGGTTCCAACATCACCGGATCTTCTCTTGGCGTAGATGCGATCGCGGAGTTTCGAGTCCTCACAAACACGTATAGCGCCCAGTTTGGCGGCACTGGCGCAGTGGTGAACATCGTGAGCAAGTCGGGAACAAACCAATTTCATGGGTCAGCTTACGATTTCCTTCGAAACAACGTGTTGGACTCTGGCGGATATTTCGATGTGGACCAGAACGGACGTCCAATAGGCGCCGCACCCTATCGGCGCAATCAGTTCGGCGGCAATTTAGGAGGACCGATTCACAAGAATCGGCTCTTCTTTTTCGCGAACTATGAGGGGCTACGCTCGTCTTTGACGCAGACTGAGATCGCGTACGTACCCGAGCCTTATGTTCTCAAGGGCGAATTGTGCACGGTCAACCCCCAGGCACAGTCGCCAGGTTCAACCCTCTGCCCATCACAGAATTTAAGCCAGGTGGTCTCCAGCGTCCCGTCCTTACAGGCTGGGATTCTGGGGCTTTATCCTACGCCGGGAGCCGGCGCCCCCGACCTGGGGGGGTACGCACCTTACCCCGAACGAGCCGCTCAGGTAACCAATGAAAACTATTTTCTTGGCCGAATGGATTATTCACTTTCCACAAACGATTCGTTGTTTGCGCGATACGTCGTTAACACGGTGAATCAGAACAATCCATTTTCGGGTTCCGCGATCCCTTTGTGGCCCGAGGCGGAAGCCACGGCCAACCAATACATTTCAGTTGAAGAACAACATGTCGTCGATCCCACCACGATTAACTTGTTACGCGCAAGCTTCGTGCGCACGAACTCGAATGGGCATACCACAGGCACTACATCGGTACTACAGTTGTTTCCCGCGCCCGGCCGGCAAGATACATCCATTACGCCCGGCGGAGGCCTCAGCACGATTGGGGCGAACGGTGCCAATCCCTTTATAGTCGTCCAGAACAAAACATCTATCGGCGACGATCTCTTTTGGGCCAGGGGGGCTCACCGTTTCAGCGCTGGCTTTTCCGTTGCGCGAGTTCAGAGTGTTCTCGGGGACGGAAATTATCAGGCTGGCGCCTTCGAATTCTACGAACTCGCGGATTTCCTGCGTGGAGCTACCGACTTATATCTTGGTGCACCACCATCGACTGCCGGATATACCCTCACACGCGGGTTTCGGCAAATCGATTTCTTCCCTTACATCCAGGATGACTGGCGACTGAATCCCAGGCTTACTCTCAACGTCGGGCTCCGCTGGGATTTCGCGACCAACGCCATCGGCAGCGGAACCCCTCTGGAAGCAATCGTGAACCCGGCGACCGCTACCGGATACACCATTACGCGGCACGTGCTCGCCACCAATCCGAATGTCAAGAACTTCGATCCTCGAATTGGCCTTGCCTACGACCCGTTTCGGGATCATAAGACGTCGATCCGGGCGGGATTCGGCATTTTCCATGAGCAAATCGAAGCCCGGACGTATGCTACGAACTATGACCTGGCAGCGCCTTCAGCTTTCACCCTCGACAGCAGCGTCACATTGCCGTTTCCCGGCATTCCGAACGTTCCGCCCAGCCAATATCTTGGCTTGAGCTACCAGCGCACAACCACAGCACCCTACGTAATGCAGTACAACCTGATGCTGGAACGCGAAATGTTTGCGAACACCGTCGTCTCAGTCGGGTATGTTGGCTCGAGAGGGGTGCATTTGTTTTCGCTGGTGAGCGATAATCTTCCTATTCACTGCGCCGCGGCGCGGGCGCCCCTCCCAGCCTGGTGCCCGGCAGCGCCTTCAGGTCCGCCGGGGTCGACTGGGAATCCATTCACCGGCGAATTGACCAATCCTAACTTTCAAAATCTATACGATGACGTACCCGTGAGCACATCACGCTACAACTCACTTCAGGTGTCGATGAACCGCCAGATGGGACAAGGAGTCCACCTGCAGGCCTCCTACACGCTTTCGAGATGCATCGACGACGGTTCCGCCAGCACTTCGCTGGAAGGCTCCTATGGGGTCATGGACTCGTACAACTTGGCGCTTGATCGGGGCCCCTGCGCCTTCAATCGGGAGCAGAATTTTCTCGTTAATTCGGTATACGCGCTTCCTTTTCATCGGAACCGGCTCATCTCCGGCTGGCAGTTGTCGGTCATCTGGACGGCTACCTCGGGGCTGCCCGTGAATCTCCAGGATGGATACGACGCCAGCCTGAGTGGGAATGCGCCAGCCCGGCCAAATTACTCGGGCGTCCGTGGATGCAGTCCGAATGAGATCGTTAACAAGTCAATTCCCGGCCCCGCGATCCAATTTTTCAATCCTGGCTGCTATGCACTTCAGCCGATCGGGACGGAAGGAAACGTCGGAAGAGATTCACTCTATGGCCCGGACCTCATGAATGTAGACGTCGCGATTTCGAGACGCATGAAAGTGGGAGAGAAACTAAATGTAGACGTTCGTAGCGAGATTTTCAACATTTTCAATCGATCCAATTTTGGTCAGCCGAACCCGGATATATTTACGACCCCCACTGCCGGTCAGATCACGTCGTTGGCTACACCGCCCCGCCAGATTCAGTTTGCGTTGAGGCTGTCGTTTTGATGCTGTAAGAGTTTGTCGCGCCCACGGACGATGATGAGCAGCAAGTCATTTGATCTCAAACGGGGTGTGGCAAGGCCCGCTGCCTCCACCGGGTCCGGCCAGTTTGCGATAGATAAACGTACCCGATGACCTGGAACCCAGATTGAGCTACGAACACCATAGCGACAACGCCTTAAAGGTCAAGCGGGCCATGTGCTCCTGTGCAATGATCGCGCCTCACATCACCGAGGAGCCCCGGCTGTTTCAGGCTATATGCGACTGCCTGGTGGGAGAAAGGCTGTCCCGACTCGCCTGGATCGGTTATGCCGCGCAAGGTGCTCGAAAAGTCACCGCGCCGGTCGCCTGGTCCGGAGACGAAGGATTCGTCCAGGAGCTGAAGATTGCCGTGCTAAGGGATGACTACGAAGATCCGGGGACGTCCGCGATTCGGGACGGTGCATCCTGCTGGATAAAGGACCTGCGTGACCATCCGGGAATGGACGTAATGCAAGGCGCCGCCGCTCGCCTCGGGTACACTTCGGTGGTTTCTCTTCCTTTGACGTCCAATGGCAGGATTGACGCAGCCCTCACGCTGTACTACGACGATCCGGACGGTCTTGAGGGGGCTACGCTAGACATTCTGAAGGACGAGCTGATCACTGCACGGTCGGCATTTGCGGCGGGGCCTTGGGGTCGCCCCCCCCTTTCGCAGGAAGTGGAAACCGGGCTTCGGGGTCTCATTAACGTGATCCCACTCCACATCAGCCTGATGGACGTTAACGGGGGTTTGTTGCAGCTCAATCAAGCGCTGACCGATTATTCCGGCTTTTCCGTGGAAGATTTCAGTTTGCGAAACGCCTCGGCACAATATTTGCATCCCGAGGATTTCAATCGCGCCTGGCACGCGGCCGTCGCCGGGGTGGCCAGCGGCCTGCCATATACATACGAGTCTCGGCAACGTCAAAGGGATGGCCGGTATCATTGGTTCCTCTCGCACCTTACCCCAATTCGCAATCCGGAAGGCCAGATCACGCGTTGGTGTATTGTCGACACGAACATTCAGGAACTCAAAAGAGCCGAAGAGAAGCTGCGCCAGAGCGAGCGCGAGGCGCGGCAGATTCTCAATCTCTCGCCTCTGCATATCACCGAACTGGAGCGCGACGGAAGCCGCCGCTACAACAACCAGGCCGCCCTCGATTATTTCGGCCTCAGTTTAGAGGAGTGGAAGACTGCGGATACCGTGAACCTGGTTCATCCGCAGGACGCCGAACGCGCGGGCGAAGTTTACAACCGATTCCGCATTGGATCCCCATTCGAATTCGAACTACGGTTGAAGAGACACGATGGCCAGTATCGCTGGTTTCACTACCGCTTAAGTCCCATGCTGGATGAGCAGGGAGTCATCACCAGATGGTATGCGGCGGGAACCGATATCGAGGATCGCAAGCGGGCGGAGCAGGAGCTGCAGAATGAGAACATCTCCTTACGCGAAGAGATCGACAGGGCATCGATGTTCGAGGAAATCGTGGGAATCTCGAGGACACTCAAAAACGTGGTCACCCGAATTTCCAAGGTCGCTCCCACCGATTCCACTATCTTGATTACCGGTGAAACAGGCACCGGCAAGGAACTGGCGGCGCGTGCGATTCATCGCCGCTCCCGCCGGTCCGCACGCCCTTTTGTGAGCGTGAACTGTGCCTCAATTCCGCGCGATTTGATCGCATCGGAACTGTTCGGCCACGAAAAGGGAGCATTCACCGGAGCCGTCGCCACGCGCAGGGGCAAGTTCGAGCTGGCCGACGGCGGCACCATCTTCCTGGACGAGGTGGGCGATTTGCACGCTGCGTCACAGGCCAAACTGTTGCGCGTGCTGCAGGAAGGCGAGTTTCACCGCGTTGGCGGCGAGCAGTCCATCCGGGTTGCGGTGCGCGTCGTGTCGGCCACCAACCGCCACCTGAGCGATCTGGTGGCGCAGCACAAATTCCGGGAGGACCTGTACTACCGGCTCTGCGTCGTACCCATCCGCGTTCCTTCGCTGCGCGAACGGCTTCAGGATCTGGAGCCCATGGCCAACTACTTCCTGGACGATTTTTGCGTGCGCAACAACTTCCATCCCAAGACGATCGAGGACGAGACCTACCGCGTCCTGGAAGCTTATTCCTGGCCGGGGAACGCCCGCGAACTGCGCAACATCATCGAGCGGATGGCCATCCTGACTCCCGGCAATCACCTGACGCCTGATTCGATCCCGGTCGAGATCCGGCTCAGCCAGGAATCGGCGCCCCGGTCGAACCTGCGGGAAGCGCGCGAATCCGCCGAGCGCGAGCACATCCTCCGCGCCCTGGAAGAGACCAGCTGGAACGTTTCCGGCGCCGCCCGGACGCTTGGAATGGAGCGCACCAACCTCCACAAGCGCATTCGGGCTCTGGGACTAAGTCGCGGCAAACATTGATCTTATCCGCCATCAACGCGGCGGCGTCTTCCACGTCAGCCAGCCCAGAATAAAGAATCCCGCCGCAATCAAAAAGCGCAACAAAACCAACGGCAGCCGTTCACCCAGCATCCACCGGTTAACCGCCAACAGCACGAATCCGGCGGCGATGGCAAAGTACCACCAGGCGAAGACTCGGGAACGCCACCACTCTTTCACTTGGGCTTCCTATTCGCCAATCGCATGAAATCAGACGCACTTCCCTGTTGCGGAGCCATGTCGTTCCTGTGCTATGATAGTCCAGTTTTACCTTAAGACTGTGCGTTGCCCTTCGTTGAGATGTGAGAATCCCCCAGCTCGCTGCCGGACTCTAGGCAGACAATGGACGGCTCAGCGCAGCATCAGAGTTAGGAGAATTCAGTAGTGAGAGAAAAAGGTATTGTGAAATGGTTTAACGCCGCCAAGGGCTACGGTTTCATCCAGCGCTCCAACGGCGACGACGTGTTTGTTCACTTCACAGCGATCCAGATGAACGGTTACAGGACTCTGGATGAAGGTGCGGAGGTGGAGTTCGAGGTGAAGCGGGGCCCGAAGGGTCTGCAGGCCGAGAATGTAATTCGACCCTAGCCGGAAACTCCAATCAAATTAGACAAGGGGCCGTCCCGGAGAAGACGGCCCTTTTTCATTCTTACAGGCTTTCTCAATGGACTTCCTCCTTCTTACACACGGCGCCGGATCCGATCGCAACGCACCCCTCCTGGTGGCCCTGGATGTCGCCTTCGCCGACCGAGGCTTTGAGGTGAAGCGTTTCAATCTGCCGTTCCGCCAGGAGCGTCCTCAAGGCCCGCCGCGCCCGGGCGACGCCGCGCGCGACCGCGAGGGCTTGCGCAACGAGATTCTCTTGACTCGCTCCGATAAACAACCGGAGCGTCTGTGGCTCGGCGGCCATTCCTACGGCGGCCGCCAATGCAGTATTCTGGCCGCCGAGAATCCCGGCCTGGTGGATGGCCTGCTGCTCTTTTCCTATCCTTTGCATCCGCCTGGCAAGCCGGAGCAATTGCGCACCAAGCACTTCCCCAAATTACAGACGCCGGTCTGGTTCATCCACGGCTCGCGCGATCCGTTCGGGTCGCAGGATGAAATGAAAGCGGCCCTCGAACTGATCCCCGCCCCCGTCACCCTGATCGAGATCGAAGGCGCCGGCCACGACCTGGCGCGCTACCGCGCCGATGTGGCTACGCGCGTCGTGGAAGAATTTTTCGAAAATCAGTGAGTGCGGCGCACGTACAGATGGTAGTCGTAGATGGCTACGGTTAGGATGCCGAATACCATGCCGCCCAGCGCCAGGACCGCGCTGAACGGCCGCGCGACGGTCAATGAGAAGCGGATCAGGATCGTCGAGATGACGAACGCCGCGTTGCGAAACACCAACTCATAACGGTCCGAAACCACCAGCGACAGAATCACGACTAACACGTCGGTGAAGATCATCACCGTGAACACGTCGGCGTAATAGAACGCGTTGGTGTCCACGCTCTCTTTCACCCCTAGATAGATGGAGGCGTAGACGTCGCTCGCGAACTCAACCAGATTGTAGGCCGCCAGCGCCAGCAGCAAGACCGTGAGCCCCAGCGCCACGGCCTTCTTCCGCGAGATGAACTTCTTCACTTCTTCCGATTCCACCGGCATCGGTTCGGACCCTTGCCTTCGCCGCGCCAGGTGCAGGAATACGGTCACCAGCAGGAACATCACCAGCCCGGCCCCGACGTCCAGAAACACCGGAATGACGTCCGGCGAAAGTTGCGCCAGCTTGCCGATGTCGTCCAGTTGGGCAATGTCCTTGAAGAAGCGGCGGATGAAGATCAGCGAGACGATCTCGTATTGTTTGGCGATGGACTGCGTGGTGGACTGCGGCAGCGCCGCGATGAGCATCAGCACTTCGTAGAACAGGATGAAGCTGAACGGCGTGTAAATAGCCGAAAGATAGTTGTGGCCCACGGCCGCGATGAGCACCGGCGGATGCGGCAAAAGGCGCGCGAGAAAGATCAGCGCCAAATGCACCAGAAAGCCCGCGACGCTGACGTCCACCACCGCGCGATCCAGCCAGGCTTGCCGCGCCGGCGTATAGATGCGGTCGAATGTCGCCGCCAGTGAGTTGCGCAGACCGGCTGTGGGCATCGGCGATCCGCGGCCTAAACCGTGGCCAAAAGCACCAGCCCGATCCATAACAGGTCGGCCAGCAGTAGATGGGTAATTTGCATCCAGATCGGCGCGAGCAGCAGAACGTTGACCGCGCCGGCGGTCAGTTGCGCGATGGCCAGCGCCAGCACGAACACGGCGAGCCGGCTGGCACGAGCACGCAGCGACCGGATGGCCACCACGATGAAAAAGACGCCGGCCAGGATCGCCAGCGCCGGGTGAAGAATGCGCAGCCGCAGCAGAAAGCTTCCAGCGGCCGACAGGTCCTGATGCAGTCCCTGAGCGAGCGAGGTTGCCGGGAACAGCGTATCGCCGAGAGCGGCGATGGTTCCGGTAACGCTCACCAGCAGCGCCGCGCCGAGCGCGGTCATAAGCCAACCCGAACGCCGCCAGACCGCCGCGCCTTGGCGCGACCACCAGGCCGTCAGCGCCAGCATCGCGAGCAGAAATTCCGTGTTCACCAGATGCAGCGACAAGTACACCGCGCGGCCCACGGAGGCATTGCCGCCCACGTAATCGAACAGGACCAGGCCCGCTCCCAGCGCCGCTTCGGCGATCAGGAAGATCGCCGACCACGCGGCTGCCTTGCGCACTCGATGACCAGGCGCGAAAGCGCGCCGACTCCAGAACCACAGCGCGCCCACCGCGATCAGCGCCACGCCGCTCATCAGCCGATGCGTGAATTCAATGATGGTCTGGATCTGCGGCGCAGCCGGAACCACTTCGCCGTTGCACAACGGCCAATGCCCGCCGCAGCCGGCGCCCGATCCGCTGGCGCGCACGTAGGCGCCCCACAGCACCACCAGCAGGTTCCAGCCCAGCACACCCCAGGCGAAGCGCGTGAAGGTTCGCCCGCGCTTTCCGGCCGGAGTTGCAATCGTGGCGGCCAAGCTTCAATGTAGCAAGCTTTGTTAGAATCGAGGCTCGGGTTGTAACTCTGCAATGCATCACACGCGAGCGCCTTTGGCAGCAGCTCTTCTTTTTTTGCTTGCCGCTTCCTCTCTCATCGCGCAAACCAAAAAGAAGCCGGACCCGGACGACGAAGGCTACGTGCCGGTGGTCGCGCCGGAAAGCAAAAACAAGAAGAAAGACCAGGATCTCAACCAGACCTTGCCCTTGCCGGCGGAACTGCCCCTCACCGTCGCGGCCGAAACGGACCGGTTGGCCTTTCATGTCTCGCCGCTTTCCTCGCGCGGCCTGCTTTCGCAGCAGACTCGGGACGCACTGAAGGCTCTGCTCAAAGCCGATCACGGAACCATCGTCAAACTGCGCGCGTTTGTCGCCGGATCGGGCGATCTGCGGCGTGTCGGTGATTTGGCCGGCGAAATCTTCACCGAGAAACATCAGCCGCTGCCGGTATTGACCGTCGTGCAGGTGGGCGCGCTCCCGCGGGAAGGCGCGCAGGTGGTGATCGAGAGCATTGAAGCTGAGAAGAAAGTCGTCGATCCGAATGGCGTCGCTTTTGCCTCGGTACAACCCGCGGGAAATGTCGCGGAATCGCTCAGCAAGCTCAAGAGCGTGCTGGCCTCGGCCGGGATCGAGCCTTCCAATGTGCTGATGGTGACGTGCTTCGTGAGTTCGCTGGACAGCCAGGGCGACGCCGGAACCAGCATGGCCGGCGCTTTCCCGCGCGCCGCGCTGGACTACGTGCAAATGCAGCGGGGGCCGGTGAAACCCGTGGCGGCGTGCGAGGCCCGGGCCCGCATGGCTAAGCCGGCCTCGGACGTCGAGCCGCAAATCGCGCTGGTATCCAGCCCGCAAGTGGTGTTCACAGGAACGCAGCTGGCCTTCGGCAGCCGGGAGACGGATCTGAAGTTGGCCTTCGATCGCCTGGAGAAAGCTTTGGCGGCTAGAGGCACTCGCCTCGATCAGGTGGTCTCATCGCATGTGTATCTCACCGCGGACGGGCTCGCCGGCGGCACGCTGGCCCAACAGGCTGCACGCTTCGGCCCGCACACGCCGGCCGGCATGATGCTGCCTTTTGAAGGTTTGCCTTCGCTCGATGCGCCGCTGGGAATCGAAGTCGTCGCCGTGCCGGATTCCTCCGCGCAGCGCTGAGGCCTTTCCGAACGAGTCATAATTGCCGTAATGAAGTTTGCGCGGTCCGTGGCTATCATCCTGGCCCTGGGCGCGGCGGGATTTTGCCAAGACGATCTTGACCCGCAGGTCTTCTGGCATCGGCGGCAAGCCGGAGAAAATCCCGCGAGTTCCCTGGCGCATTTTCGCCTGGCTCAAATGTACGCGCAAAGGCGCAACTTCATGCAGGCGGCCAATGAATGCCGCGAAGCGTTGAATGGCGATCTGGAGCCGAAGTGGACCGAGGTGTGGGCACACATCATGCTGGCCCGGATTTTCGACTTCAACGGCCAGCACGATCGCGCCATGAATGAGTATCGGCAGGCACAGCGGACGGGCGACAACACCTGGGGGGCGCAGGACGAAGTGACCCGCGCAGGAATTGCTCCGCCCGTCGATCCGGGCAATTGGGATGTCCTGGAGGGCGAAGCCGCGCCCATCCAAGCTACCGAACCGGAGTACTCCGACGAGGCTCGTTTGGCCCAGCTCGAGGGAACCGTGCTGCTGGTTGGCTCGATTGGCGAAGACGGCCTGGCGCACGATCTGCTGGTCGAAGAATCGCTCGGGCTTGGCCTGGATGAGAAGGCCCTGGAAGCCGTGGAGCAGTGGCGGTTCGCGCCGGTGTTGAATCAAGGGTCGTCGTACGAAAAATTCTTTCGCATTCCGGTGAGTTTTCATTTGCCGGCGAAGCAATCGCGCTGGCACTTGATTCGCGCGCGCTTTGATGCGCCGCCGGGTACTTCACGGCCGGTATTCGTCTCCGCTCCCTATCCGATTGGCGCGGGCCTCAGTCCCATAGCGATGGAAGAGGGCCGTCTGGTGGCGGCGATGGGGCGGCTCGCGACGGTGTCCGTGCGCTTCGAGATCGATGAGCATGGCGTGCCGGGACACTTACAAGTGCTGAGCTCTTCGGCAGATGTCTGGGGAGGCGAGGCCACAGCGCTGGTTGGGGAGTGGCGATTCACGCCGGGAATGCGGAACGGAATCGCAGTACCCGTGGTTTCCAGCGTTGACCTGGTGTGGGGCGAGAAAGAGCTGACGGCGTCCAGCCTGAGAGCACTGCATCCTTAACACCGGCGCGGCTTCGAATGCCCGAATGCGTCGCTTGACAACACTCTAACCCTAATCCTATCATGAGGTTTGCTCCTGCCCTGGGGCGCGCCGGAGGAAAGCGGGGAAACCGTGATCAAGCTCGACATCATTAACGAAGTCGTAAACAAAACGGGAATTACCAAGACCAAGGCCGAAATGGCCGTGGAAACAGTTTTCGAAAGCATGAAGCGGGCTTTGGCTCACGGCGAGCGCATTGAACTGCGCGGCTTTGGCATTTTCAACGTGCGCCCACGCAAAACCGGCATCGGCCGCAATCCGCGCACCGGCGCCGAAGTGGCCATCCCTCCCGGCAAGGCGGTTCGTTTCAAGCCCGGAAAGGAGCTGCAGTCGCTGCAGTAGCGTAGGTTGTTGTGGTTCCACGCGCGACGAGCGATCTGCGAGCTGCGTTCTCGTTTCCCCAAGACACCATTTCAAGCGCCCGCTGGGCGGTGCACTGGCTGCTGCTGGGGTTGACACTGCTGACCACGACCCTGGTGGGCGTGGTTCTGGCACACAGCTTCGAAACCAACCGGCCGCTGGACCTGGATCAATACCTCAACGTGTTCAGCATGTTGCAGGCCCGGCCGGCGCTCGTAGCCGATGGCCTGGCGTTTTCTCTGACGCTGATGACCATCCTGCTGGCGCATGAACTCGGTCACTACTTTGCCTGCCGCTACTACGACATCGACGCCAGTCTGCCCTACTTTTTGCCGTTTCCCCCGCCTATCGGGACGCTGGGGGCGTTCATTCGCATCCGCTCGCCAATCTACACGCGGCGCGCGCTGTTCGATGTCGGAATCGCGGGGCCATTAGCGGGATTCGCCGTACTAGTACCGGCATTGGCCATCGGCATCGCCTGCTCCAAAGTGATTCCGGGCATCGCCAACCACGGCGATCTGATCTTCGGCACTCCAGCAATTCAGCGCTTCTTTGAGTGGATTGTTTTTCCTGGAGTTCCCCCCGAAAACATCTCGCTGCATCCGGTGGCGCGCGGAGCGTGGGTGGGAATTCTGGCGACGGCGCTGAATCTGCTGCCGATCGGGCAACTGGATGGCGGGCACATCCTCTATGCCTGGATCGGGCGCCGGCACAAGCTGCTATCGCGCGTGTTCGTGCTGGCGCTGGTGCCGCTGGGCATCTTCTATGCGCACAGCTGGCTGGTCTGGGCAGCGCTGCTTTTCTTTTTTGGATTGCGCCATCCGGTGATCTACGACATCACGCGCATGGACCGGAACCGGCTGGTGCTGGGGTTGACGGCGCTGGGAATTTTTCTGTTGACCTTCACGCTGGTGCCGCTGCGCTGAGCGTCCACGCTGGACGTTGCGGCGGCTCCGTGCAATTCCTTCACGCGTCTGTGTCAGAATGCCACTCCGAATCGCTCTTGGGCGACGAAGACAGCATGGACAAGAAAAGTCCGAAGATCAACAAACCACCAACGATAGCTCCCACCAGCATGGATGCGTTCCCACCTTCTGGGATCTTGGATGGCAATTTTCGGACCGCGGTTGCAAGCAATTCGCGCTGTAAGCGAATGATGATAAAGTTTAACGTTATGATGAAGAAATTTTCAGCCTGCGTCCCGGCCGCACTCGCGGCTTTGCTTGTTGTTTGCGTCCCTGCATTCGCGGTACTGCCGATTCCCGACGGCCAGGTGGCCAAGGAGCCTCCCGGCGGCGCCAAGGAACTGCCCGACCCGAGCATGACCTACAAAGTGGTGTTTGACGTCGCCACGGCAGCTCCGAAGATCGACCAGGTGAATCCCATGCTGGAAGGCATCACGCGCTTCGTCAATACGCTCGCCCAATACGGCGTTCCGGCCGACCACCGGATGATCGCCGTGGTGTTTCATCAGGGCGGCACCGACGCTGTTCTGAACAATGAGGAGTTCAAGGCTCGCCACGACGGCCACGACAACCCGAACATCGCGATCATGGAAAAGCTGAAGAAGGCGGGTGTTGACCTGCGCGTCTGCGGCCAGGCAGTGCTGGCGCGCAAGATCGATCCCAAGACCATCCAGCCCGAAGTCCAGGTCGACCTGTGGGCTCTGACGACGATCGTGAATTTCCAGATGCGCGGCTACGCGCACATCAGCGGGCGGTAACCGTCGTCCCTCCGTTCCGCGGGCTTGGGATAAATGACATTCAACGCCCCTCGAAACCGGCGGCTTCATCGAGTAGCGGCGCCGCCGGTCAGCTCCAACATTTCGCGGATGGCCTGAACCACGAGTTCCGGCTGATCCAGATGCACCCAGTGCCCGCTGTTCGCGGCGCGAATGTGCTTGCCGTGCCGGCAGCGGGTCAACAATGCTTCGCGCTCGGCCAATTCAGCAGGCGAGGCCGTGGCGGCCGAGAGAATCATCATCGGGATCGCGTCCGGCACATCCAATGATGCGCCTTCCGCAGCCGCCGGAGGCAGCGCTTCCAGATAATCCGCCAACCCCCGGAAACTGGCGGGCCAACACCAGTGCGCGCGGATCATCGGCCACACCTGGGGCGGCATTTTCCGAACCTCGCCCACGATCCGCGAGATGACGCCCTCGCCGGGACCGCTGGTGACTTTGGCGATGGTTTGGGGAACCCTTCGCCCGCCGTGCATCAAGACCGCCAAGGAGAATCGAACAACGCCCAGGCGAGCAAGGAGCGCTCCGCGCCGCGCCAGCATCGCTCCGCCGGCGATCATCCGGGCGCGCTGTGGCGTCGGATTCGCCCAATCGGCGATGCACACCGGGTCCAGCAACACCAGGCCGGCCACCTGATCCGGATAACACAACGCATAAGCGCGGACCAGCAGGCCGCCGAAGGAATGGCCCACTAGAACATAGGGCGCCGCTACGCCGGCTGAAGCGAGCAGCGCGTGCAGGTCTTCGACTATGCTCGCCAGCGTCCGCGGCGAACCCGCCGGATCGCTCCAGCCGAGAGACGCGCGGTCGTACGTGCAGGCGCGGGCAAACCGCGCCACTTCGTTTTGAATGGCCGTCCAGTTGAGGCACGTCGCCGAAATGCCGGACTCGAAGATGACCGTCCTTCCCTGCCCTTTCTCGAACAGGTGCAGACGCCGGCCGCCGATGTCGATCAAACGGCCTAGCGGCGGGTAATGGCGGCGATCCGCCGCGTTTCCGATGGCTTGATAGAGAGCGCCCGACGCCAAAGCAACAGCGATGCAGGCCAGGACGATGAGCAGCGTTTCCAAAATGCAGGCGACACGATTTTATCGCAGCGGAAACAGGAACGCGGCGCGCCGGGCTCCCTCCCGGTCCGTGTCGATGTGGGCAACGACGAAATGTTACTCGACGGCTCGGGCCGCTTCGTTGAGCATGCAGTGGCCGCTCAGTAACCAAGGTGCCGCAGGGCCATCTGAGCGGTCCGGTGGAGTTCCGCCTTCGTTGAACCATTGGCTGCCTGGATCGATAGGCCGGCGATAATCGTCGACAAATACCTCGTGTAGTCGTCCACGTCGATATCCTTCGACAACTCACCGCTCTTTCGCGCTTTCAGAAGCCGCTGCCTTAGAGCAGCCTGATTCTGTTTGCGTATCTCCGTCATGAGATCTCTCGCCGGTGAAGCATCCAGACTGCATCCCACCGCCCCCGCCAGCGTCATACAGGTCGGCGGATGGCCGGGCGTGGTGAGAAACGTAACCGTGTTGTCGAAGAGTGCACGAACAACCTTTTCGACAGTCGGTTCCTCCAGGGCCTTACCTGCGTATTGCGCTTGCATTTCCATATAGCGCTTTACCGCGTGCTGAAACAACGCGTGCTTATCACCGAAAGCCGCATAGATGCTTGAGGGGTTGAGACCCATCGCCTCAGTAAGATCGGCCATGGATGTTCCCTCGTACCCACGTTCCCAAAAAAGCAGCATCGCCGCCTCCAGTGCGGCGCTTTTGTCAAAGCTGATTGGTCGTCCGCTCTTTCCGTTCCCTGTTTTCATCGTTTTGCTCACCCCTGGAATGTTAGATCGCGGAATCGTGCACCCGACTCACCTTTGACTTCATCTGTAATAACTGTTCCGGAATATCCGGACGGACCAAAGCACGGTTGAAATCCGGTGCAATGGCAATTTTAGTTCACGAAGGGAGGAATTATGGGAAAGCTTGAGGGTAAGGTAGCAGTCATCACGGGTGGATCGAGCGGCATGGCGCTGGCGAGCGCGAAGCGGTTCGTCGAAGAAGGCGCTTACGTTTTCATCACGGGCAGGAGGCAGGAGCAGCTCGATGAGGCCGTCAAGTTGATTGGCCGGAACGTGACCGGCGTGCGCGGTGACGCGGCCAATCTCGACGACCTCGACCGCCTGTTCGATACAGTCAAGCGGGAAAAGGGCAAGATCGACGTCCTGTTCGCGAGCGCCGGCAGGGGCGAGGCCGTACCACTGGGCGAGGTTACCGAGCAGCACTTCGATACGACCTTCGGCCTGAATACGCGCGGAACGCTGTTTACGGTTCAGAAAGCGCTGCCGCTGTTCAACGACGGTGGATCGATCATCATGACCGGATCCGTCGCTTCGCTGAAGGGTTTTCCTGGTTTCAGCGTGTATGCGGCGAGCAAAGCTGCATTGCGCGCGTTCGCACGCACCTGGCTCAACGAACTGAAGGGCAGGAACATCCGGGTGAACGTGCTGGGTCCCGGGCCGACTGCCACACCGATGCAGGAAGAAGTCCTCACCAAGGAGGCGAAGGAGATGTTCGAATCCCTGATCCCGCGGGGAAAGATGGGTCAACCTGAGGAAATCGCTGCGGTCGCGCTGTTTCTTGCTTCGGACGATTCGAGCTTCGTGAATGGGGTGGAGTTGAACGTCGACGGCGGCCTTTCGGCCATCTGAAAGGTGGGGGAATCATTGCAACACGGATTGGAGAAACGTTATGAGCTATGCGATCGTTGGATTCGGTAAGGTAGGCCAGGCCCTCGCCCACGCCTTCGCCCGTAGAAACATCAACGTGACCGTCGCGAGCCGCCGGCCGCCCGAGGCGTTGGCGCCACAGGCTCGGGCGATTGGACCCACCGTCTTCGCCAAGTCGCTGCGGGATGCACTCGAGGCCGACACAATCATCTTGGCGGTCCCGTTCGGGGAGCATCGTGAGGTTGCGAAGGCTCTGCCGAGTTGGAAAGGCAAGACGGTCATCGACGCGATGAACGCGTTGGTTCCCCCTGAGGAGCTGGACGGCCTCCTTTCTTCTGTCTTCGTTGCCAAGTCGTTCACCGGCGCTAAGTTCGTGAAAGCTTTTAATCACCTGGTTGCGGCCACACTGGCGACCGATCCGATCGTCGAGGGCGGCCACCGGGTCGTCTTTCTGTCCAGCGACGACGAGGACGCGATCGCTCCAGTGGCAGATTTGGCCAAAGAACTCGGGTTCGCACCCGTCAAGCTGGGAAAGCTCAACGAGGGTGGCGCGCTGGTGCACGCACGCGGCCGCACTTGGGGTCAGCTCATCTTCCAGGATTTGTTTAAAAAGGAGCAGTAATCGATCATCTACCGTGTAATTTGGCCCGAGAAGGGTGGCTCCGAAACGTCCGATTAAATCGGACGCTCTAGATGCAAGAGAAAAGGAGAGATTTCGATGAGCATCGAAAAGAATGTCCAGATTGTGAAGGATTTTTTTGCGGCAGTCGGCCGCCGCGATAAGCAAGGTTTGCTGGCGTTGTCTGCCGAAGATCTTGAGTGGATCATTCCGGGCGAAGACTGGCCGCTGGCCGGCACGCACCGCGGGCACGCGGGATTGGAGAATTTA
>DATJNO010000075.1:0-126417 GCA_035508055.1 Bryobacteraceae bacterium
ACGCGATCGCGTATCAGGCGGGAGCCGTCTTCGGAAATCACTTCGAAGGTCTTTTCGCCGGGGCTGCGGTAGGTGAGCCGGGCAAGGATCGTAGCTTGCTTATGGAAGCGTTGATTGAAAAGCACATACCGGCGGATGGCCGTGTAACCCGCCAGTTGGTGGCTGCGCGCCGCATCGGCCGCACGCACCCGTTCGACGATCTGCTCCGCGCTGGGCAGCGCCGGCTGGGAAAGAGGAGCCTGAGCCGCCGTTACCAACGGAAGCAGCAGAGCTAACACGAGGTTCCGATGGCTAATCACGTCACCAACATGGTAGTTGGAAAATGTTTCGACTTGATGAGCACCCGCGGGCGGTTATGGCACTAGCGCCGCCACTAAAACGCCAGCCGTGACCAGCAACCCGCCGATGACGTTTCCAGTAGTTGGTTTTTCGCCCAGGAACACGAACGCCATGCCAACGGCGAGCGCCACGCTCAGCTTGTCGATGGGTGCGACGCGCGACGCTTCGCCCAGCTGCAGAGCTCTGTAATAGAACAGCCATGAAAGACCGGTCGCGATGGCGGAGAGAAACAGGAAGATGAGCGAGTGGCGCGAAACACGGAACAGGTCGCGGGCATTGCCTTGAACGAAGACGATGCCCCAGGCGAAGAAGACGATGATCACGGTGCGAAAGGCGACGGCCAGGTTGCTTTCGACGTCGCGCACGCCGATCTTGCCGAAAATGGCTACCAGCGCGCCAAAGAAAGCGGAGAGAACAGCGTACCAAGCCCAGTTCACGCCTCTACACTAGCGCAAATCGCGAGCGTTTTCCGCTATTTCGGCCAGCAGGGAGTCGGATCCCAGCCCGATGCATCGCGCTCTTTCTTGAACGTGTAAGTTCGAACAAATGGCTGATTCAGATAGACCGGATCTGCGACCATCGCCGTGACAGCGAGGTAAACGTCGCCTTCCGCGCCGGTCAGCAGATTCAGGTATTCGGTCAGCACGGCGCTACTGCTATAGGGGACGCCGTTCTTGCGGATGTAGCCGGGCAGCATGTTCGTGGTGACCACTTTGAGCGAGCCTTGGCCTTGGACGGCCGCAAGCGGAGCAGCGCCGAACCCGGCCCTGGCGGGGTCGCGCAGAGGGCGTCCACGCACCAGCCATTCTGCCTCGGAGAATCCCTGCCAACTGGGTTGGCCGCGCTGGCCGGTCGCAGGATCGAAATGCAGCAGCCGGGTCTGCGTACCTGCGTCCGCGTCGACCCGCAGTGTGTTGTCGTTCTCCCAAGTAATGCGCAGACGCCCGGGCCGCTGCATGACGCCCACTGCGCCATAGGCCCTGCATTGATTCCCGTCGGCAGTGTCCTTATCGGGGTCCCAGGCTTCGGCGACGCGGCGCGCCTCGGCGTTGATGGGCATGTAAGCGATGTCGCCCTTCTGCGGCGTCACGCGAAAGCGCCATTCATCCACGATCAGCGAGACCCAATCGCCCGTCAGATCGATGGGCGCGGCCGCCTTGGCTGGAGGTGGGGGCCCAGCCGGTCCCCGCGGCGGGCGCTGCGCATTGGCATTCGCCGTCACGAGAACGGCTGCCGTTAAAATGACCAGATATCGCATCGCTTACTTTCCTTGCGTGAGGCTCTTGTAGGCCGCTTCGACAAACATGTCCGGCGTCCAGCGCGGATTTTTGTCGTAGCGCGGATCCCAGTCCGCGGTGGGCTTGGCGGCCTGCACCTGTTCGAGCGTCATATGTTTCTTGATCATGTTCAGCAGGCGGTCGCGAACGATGGTGGCCATATCGCGATAATAAGCCACGTCGGCCGAATCGCAAATGCGGCCGTGGCCCGGAATGACCAGCGTTCCACCCTCGGTTCTGAATTCGGCGACAGAGAGATCAAGAATGTGGTTCAAGCCGTCGATGACGCCCTGCAGGCTCCCGCCATTCGCCAGATCGATGCTGGGATAGCTCGTGGTGAGGAAGATGTCGCCGGCCGCGATCACGTCGGAGCCCCGGAAAAACACGATACTGTCGCCATCGGTATGCGCCGCCGGCTCGTGAAAGATCTGAATGCCTTCGCCGTTGAAAAACTGGCTGAGCTTCATCTGGCCGCTGAGATAGGTCAGAGTCGGCAAAGCGCGGAACGGCACGGTGGGATTGCCGTTGGGGCTCAAGCGGTCCAAGACCTTCTCGTGCGCGATGATGGTGGCTCCTTCGCTCGCGTCGCCGATGTCGCCGGCGACATTGCCGCCGGTGATGGTTTTTCCGGCCTCGCCAATTTTTTCGTTTCCGCCGATGTGATCCGGATGCAGGTGGGTGTTGATGATATAGCGGATCGGCTTGGGGGGTGCGCCATTCACACGGACCCGCTGCTGCAATTCCCGAATGGCCGCCAGCACCTGGTCGGTCATCTGCGCGAGCCCCGAATCCACCAGTAGCACTCCGTCCGGGCCGACGGAGACGGTGATGTTTCCGCCTGCTCCGGCGATCATATAGATGTGCCCACGCACCGGGACAATCTCGACCGCGTTAGCCGCGGATGCTTGACCTGGCGCCGCGACGGCAGCAACGCCCAGCATTAAGGCAAGCGTGAGGCCTCTCATTTCGAACCCGGCTTTTCATTCTTGGCCCGAATCAGCTTACGCGCCAGCTCCGGGTACATGGACGCCGCGCCGCCCAGCGTGGCATCCATGGGGATGTCGTACTTCTTGCTGAAATCGTCGAGGAAGGGATTGGCGCCGGGCATATAGCTGGGGACCTCGCCTTTCGGCCGCACAACTTCTTCCACCACGTCGCAGGGGTAAGGCGGAATGAGCTGGTTGTACGCGAGCCGGTATTCGGACGCCCGGATCATCGGCTCGGTCAGGTAAACCGGATCATAGGCGATGGTGATCCACGTCAGATACTCGCCGCGGCGGATCCAATACTGTGTCAGCGTCGCTTCATCGCTGGAAGGTACTCCGTTGCGGCGATAGTAATCTTCCTTGAGATGCGTCGTGGTGATCTGGAGCATGTCGCCGACGAATTCGGCCGTCGAAAATCCGCCCCAGGTATGCGCCGCGTATTGGGAAGGGCGCGGGCGGCCGTCCATGTAATAAGGATTGTCGATGGAGCGCAACCACTCGGCGTGCCAGGCCGTGATCTGGCGCGTGACCGGGTCCACTTCCTTCCAGATCCGCAGTTGCGACGGGCCGCGCGAGATGTACATGGCGCCATGCGGACGGCACTGCCATTCCGGCAGCGTTTGATAGGAAGCTTCCCAGGCTTCCGAGCGCAACAGCGAGGCGTGACTTAACGGAATGCCGATGTACTCGCCGATGCGCGGATTGCCGGTGTTGTCTTCATCCTGCACCACGGCCCATTCGCCGGAAAAATCCATTTGGGCCAGCGCTGGAACACCCGCCAACGCCAGCAAAAACATCACGTTGAATCTCATGGCTACGTCCCTCGATTACGCGCGCTTCGGCAGAAGAGCCGCACGCTCCAGCCGCTCCTCGCGGTACGGATCGTTGACCGCTTTGCATTCGTTGTTGAAGATCATCGTGGCGCGATTGTTCGCATCGAAGGGATGCCACTTCGGCAGGCCTTTGTAATTGGGATTCCCGGTGCGCGCGAACGCCGCCCAAGCTCCGCTCATCTTGTCAGCCAGCGGGTAGCGCTCGGGACTCGAACCGACCATCGATTCCGCGATGTCGACATTTTCGAAGACGAATGGAATATCGAGTGTGTGATAAGACCGCAGCTGGCCATTGCGCACCGGAGAATACCATTGGAAGTAGTATCGGTAGACGGGCGCTTTTGCCAATGCAGCCTTGCGCTCGGTCTCGGTGTCGATGCCAACACGAAATCCGGTGTCGGTAGACAGGATGAAGAACAAGTCCAGGTTGTTGGCTTGCGGCCGGCCCTTGCGATAGGTTGCGATCAGCTTGCTCGCCGCGTCGCCGTCCAGGTGCAGCGTTTCCTGGATGCGATTTTGCAGTTGCTCGTCGGTGAGAGGGTCAAAGCTGGGGGTCCCAAACCACGTGACTTCGGTCTCGGTGGACCCGATCAAGAACGGTACATTGGCCGACATGGCTGGCGCGGTTGGATCGAACGGGTTGGCGGGGAGCGTGCGGCCGTCCACGACCGGCGCCAGTTGCAGCCCTTTGGTGGCGCGCATCGCGTCGAGCAGTTGGGTCTGAGGCATGGCTTGCAGCTCGTCCAACTGGCTCGGCTTGAGGCCAAGGGTCGCGAGAAATGCTTCGGACGACTTGTTGGCGCGGTCCACCGGAACACCTCGCACTTCCGATCCACTCATGGCGATCGCGCGATGGAACAGCCCCTGAGCGGCCGGCATCGCAAGCAGAGTGCTGACCTTCCCACCGCCGCCGGACTGGCCGAAAATGGTGACGTTACCCGGGTCGCCGCCAAACTGGGCGATGTTGTCGCGCACCCATGCGAGCGAGGCGATCAGATCCAGCATGCCGAGGTTGCTGGATTGCGCGTATTTTTCGCCACCCAAGCCGGCCAGATACAGGTAGCCAAAGACGTTCAGGCGATGATTGACGGTGACTACCACTACGTCGTGCTTGGCGGCGAGATTCGCGCCGTTATACATGTTCCAATTGGCGGAGCCGGCCGAGTAGCCGCCGCCGTGGTACCAAACCATCACGGGCCGCTTGCCGTTAAGGCCCGGAGTCCAGACGTTCAGATGCAGGCAATCTTCGGTGCCATGGGCGTCGGAGGCAGGTTGCTGCGCCATGGATTCGGGGATCAGGTGCGAGGGCAGTTCGGGCGAGGCCGGGCCGAACTCGAGCGCGTCGCGCACGCCGGTCCAGGGCTGCACCTTCGCGGGCGGCATGAAACGGCCAGCGCCGGCGGTGGAGGCTCCGTAGGGCACACCCTTGAAGACGTGAACCTTGTTGTCCATCGCGCCGCGCAGCCTGCCCGAGGATGTGGTCACGATGGACCCGGCCGATTCGGCTTTGCCTCCGGCGCGCGCCGGCGAGATTGCGCCGCCCAAGGCAATCGCGGCGCCGCCCAGGAAGGAACGACGGCCGATCGTAGTTTTCGGAATCATGTACACCTCCATCAGCGGAGCTGATGTAAACCAGTTGGGGACAATTATATATCCTTCGCCCGAAGCTAGCAGCGCGGATCTTGAGGTCCAAGGTACAGTAGCAGTGTGAGCTTCGGGTCTATAAATCCGCGTGGTTTCTGCCGATGAACGCTCAGGATCACCGCAAATCAGGCCAGGAGCGGTCAATGGGAATAGCTCGATTGTTCGGACTATCGCCACGGCTGAGCAATGTGCTGGCGCTGCGCCCGTCGCGATCCGTCCGTAAACTGGTCGAGTTGTGCCACAATCTGCTCTCCGAGCGTGGCGAGGTTGCCGGCGGGCATCTGGCGGCGGAGGCGATTGAGCTTTACCAATCTTTGAGCCCCGCCGAGCAGCGCGCGTTCTTTGAGCTTCTGGTCAAGGAGTTCTCCGTGGACCCGGACGAGGTGATTCATGCCGCCGACGGGTACCGGCGCGAACAGTCGCCCGAGAATCTGGCGTATCTGCAACACGTGGTGGAATCGCCGCGGCAGGAATTGTTTCGCCGCCTGAACCTGGCGCCCGGCGGCACGCACGTGTTGATCGATATGCGGCGTCACTTGCTGCGGGATCTTTATGAACTGCCGTCCCTCGAGCCCGTGTCCGCGGATCTGTTCCACCTGTTGACCTCCTGGTTTAACCGCGGTTTTCTGGAACTGCGGCGCATCGACTGGCACACCTCGGCCATCGTCCTGGAGAAACTCATCGAATACGAGGCGGTGCATCAGATCCAGGGTTGGCATGACCTGCGGCGCCGCCTGGAAGCGGACCGCCGCTGCTACGCGTTCTTTCACCCGGCCCTGCCGGACGAGCCCATGATCTTCATCGAAGTGGCGCTGGCGCGCGGGATGAGCAAAAAAGTCCAACCGTTGCTCGATCCGGACGCGCCCGTGCTCGACCCGGCGACGGCCGACTCGGCGATGTTTTACTCCATCACCAACTGCCAGGATGGCCTGCGCGGTGTTCCCTTCGGCAGCTTTCTGATCAAGCGGGTGGTGGAAGATTTGAGCGCCAAATTTCCGCGCTTGAAGCGCTTCGCAACGGTCTCACCTGTGCCGGGATTCCGCACCTGGCTGATGGACAATGCCGCGGCGCTCGGCGGCGGCCTGATCGCCAAACTCGAAGAGCCGAACTGGTGGGAAAACGAAAAGGCCTCGGCCGAACTCGAGAAGGCTCTTGTGCCCTTGTGCGCGCGCTATCTGCTGCATGAAAAAAGTAAGAAGGAGCCGCTGGATTCGGTGGCGCGCTTCCATCTCAAGAATGGCGCACGGCTGGAACAGATCAATTGGCTGGCCGATACCTCGGCCACCGGGATGACCCGCTCGTGCGGCTTGATGGCGAATTACGTTTATCGTCTGGGAGACGTCGAACGCAATCATGAACTCTACACGCGCGAGTTCAAGGTGGTGGCTTCCACCGCGGTGCAGGCGCTGGCCAAGCAAGGCGGCGCGCTGCTGAAGCGGTAGCCGCCGGCCTACTTCGCCGGTAGAAGCAGCTCGCACGGCTGGGGATCCCACTTGGAGCCGTCCGGCTCGCGCCGGAACTGATTACTGACTACCCAGGGCGCGTTCAGGTATTGCGGATCGTCGAGGATCTGCGTGATCACCAGGTAGTCAGCGCCCTTGCGCGAATGGAGGTCGTAGTATTCCGTCATCACGGCGTTTGCACTGAACGGCACGCCGTTGTTGCGAATGTAACCGGGGCGGATGTGCGTCGTCACCACCTTCAACGTTCCACCCAGGCGACGCGTGTCGGGCGGCGGGGGCGGCGGCGCCATGCTGGCCTCGCGGAAGCCGGGCGTGTTCGGATCCTGCGCCGACATTTTCGACAGATACGCCCGGATCGACTGCGGCGTTTGCCACGCGGCAAAGGAAGTCCCTTGCATCGTGGCTTCGCCGGGAGCGGGACGCGGCGGTGCGAACGAGATGATCCGGGTCTGCTTTCCGGCGTCGATCTCCACTTTCAGCGTTTCGTCGTTGGCCCAGGTGATGTGCAGGCGGGCGGGCTCGCGCATGATGTTCGGTGCGCCGTAGCTCATGCACTGCTTGCCTTGGGCGATGTCTTTGGCGGGGTCCCACGTGTCGGCCACGCGCCTGCCTTCGGCATTCAGCGGGATACTGTAATAATCGCCTTTCGGCGCGTTCAGCATGCGGTAACGCCAATCTTCGGTGACGAGAGCGACCCAGTATCCGGTCAGGTCGATCGGCGCGGCTGCTTTCGGAGTGGGCGGAGCTTGCGCGTTGACGCGCGGCAACCCAAAGGAGCACGCGATCCCGATGAAGACCAACGGCCTGCGCAGCAGTGCGATCATCGCTGGCCGCCTTGCTTCAAACTTTGGTACACGGCCTCGGTCAGCATCTCTCCGGTCCAGTCGCTGGTGCTGTAGCGGCGGTCGTAATCGCGCGTGGGCCGGGCGGCCTTCACTTCTTCGAGCGTCTTGCCTTTGGAAATCAAATCCGCCACGCGGTCCCGGATGATGGTCAGCATGTCGCGGTAATCCGTGACATCGGCCTGGTCGCACAGCCGGCCGTGGCCGGGGATCACCATGGTGCCGCCTTCCTGCATCGACCGGGGCACAGTCAAATCCAGAATGTGGTTCAGCGCTTTGACCTCACCCTGGATGCTGCCGCCGCGGGCGAGATCGATCACCGGATAACCCGTGGTGCGAAACACCTCGCCCACGCTGATGACGTTGGAGCCGCGAAACAACACCAAACTGTCGCCGTCGGTGTGACCTTTTTCTGCGAAGAGCTCGATGGCTTCGCCGTTAAACTGGAATTTCTTTTCGTCGAGAAACGTCAGCGTGGGCCAGGCGCTCGAAGGCACGCCCGATCCATCGCGGCTCATGCGCTGCAGCACGTTGTCTTGCGCGAATAGCGCGATTTCAGCTTGCAATTGGTAGGTTCGCGCCTCGCCGGGCTTCAACAGTTCTTCATTGGCGCCGGTATGATCGGCATCCGCGCTGGTATTGATGATGAAACGAACCGGCAGATCGGAAAGCTTGTGAATCTCCGCCAAAATCCGTTCGCGCAACTGCGGAGCGCCAGTGTCCACAACCAGCACGCCGTCGTGCCCCGGGTCCTTGCCCACCTGCACGGTGACGTTTCCGAGCGTGCTGGCGAACATGTAGACATTGCCCCGCACGTGCCGAACTTCGAACGCCGCGTCGCCGGTACTCGCCGCCCGCGCCGCGAATACGCTCAGGCCGATCAGCAGCAGAAGCTTCATGGCTGCTTCTCCTGCGCCTTGGGATGCTCCTTCGCGAACTGGACCTCGAAGACTTTGGCCGGCGGAATCTTCATCTGCTTCAGCTTCTTGCGATATTCCGGATACATCGTCTCCGCGCCGCCGCGGGCGGCTTCGAACGGCACTCCATATTCTTCCGTAAATTCGCGAACCACCGTGTTCGTGCCCGGCAAATGATGCGGAACCCAGCCATAGGGCCGCGGGATCTCGGGGCTAGGCAGGCAGTTGCCATATCCGGCGATGGGCGTAAATACCGAATACGGATTCCACACCCAGGTCTCGGTGCGCACCAGCGGTTCGGTGAGATAGACCGGGTCCTCGGCGATACTCGTCAGCGTCAGATACTTGTCATGCAAATTGAAAAACTCGGTGAGCGTGGCTTCATCCGAGAACACCAGGCCGTTTCGCCGGATGTAGCCGGCCTTGATGTGCGTGGTTTCAATGCGTAAGGTATCGCCTTCCCAGGCGCCGGTGGAGAACCCCGCCCAGGTGTGTGGAGCGAATTGCGAAGGATGCGGCCGGCCATCCATCCAGATGGTGCGCGGGCCGGTGTAGGAGCCGTCGATGATGAACGCGATGATGCTTCCGGTGGCCGGATCGTTGATCGTACTGATCTTCAGATTCGTCGGCGCGCGCATCGCGTAAATGGCCGAGTGCGGGATGCACTGATGTTCGGGCACTGAAACCAGGTCGCCGTCCCAGGTGTCGGCGCGCAGGCGGTCGTCGTCGTTGATGGGCAGACCCGTGTAGTCGCCGGCGGGCGAGCCTGGGTCGGTCCGCTCGAGCTCGTCTTCGTGATACAAGGCGGACCACATTCCGGTGAGGTTGAATCCTATTCCGTGGTCCTGCGAGAACGCGGGTGCACCCGCCAGCACTGCGATCGCGGCAAACCAGGCCGCGTACCACCCTCTTTGCATACAACCGCCCTTCCCGGCGTATTGTCTCACACCGAAACGGCGGCTGCCGGGCGCTTTAGTGCGGGTTGCCCAGCCGTTCCGGCTTGGCGTTGAATTCAGCGTCCGTCACTTCACCCAGCCACTGGATTCCGCCCCGGCTGATATTGAACTGCGTCCCGCCTTCCTTGGTGCCTCCGCCGTGCCAGTGCGCCACTCCTGGCGGAACGTAGGTTGTTTCACCCGCATGCAGTTCCAGCAGCGGCCCGCCCTTGGACTGCACCAGCGCAACGCCGTCCTCCACCAGAATGATCTGGCCGCCCTCGTGGATATGCCACTTGGTTCGCGCTCCCGGCCCAAAGTGGAAGTGAGCGATGTTGCCCTTGGAATTCTCCGTCACCGGAGTCACCACGCCGCCCGTAAAATTGGGATTCGGCTTTTCTTGGGCCTGGGTCATGCGCAGCCCGGAAGCGGCCAGTATGCCGCACACGCACAACACCCCGGCAGCGCGGCCCAGCTGGGATCTCCTATGAATCATCGAAGCCTCCTGGCGCATGGCAATGGGCGCCAAACCGTGTATGCTATCACGACAGAAGCGCCGCATGCGCGCGAACGATCATAATGAAAGAAGCCTGTTTGAAGGAGTGTGCAGCCGATGGCGACGCCAGAAACTCTTCCCAGTGATGCCCAGACGCAAAGCCGGGAGAGCCGCGCCGCCAGGATGGTCCGGGAGGTTTTCGAATCGGGACGGCCGCTTACCTACATCCGCTCCGCCGAAGAGCAGCGCGTGGCCAGAGTGCTGGCCGAAACCGGCTACCGGCTGTGCCCCTCGGCTCCGGTTCCGGTCTGGACCTGGAGTCTGACCGAAGGACTGGGACGGCTTGGTGTGGCGCCGGAGGCGGCCACGGAATCGCCGCGCGCGGCGCTGGATTTCATCGTTGCGCATCGCGGTCCCGCGATCTTTCACCTGAAGGATTTCCACGAGCCGTTGCGCGAGTCCTCTGAAATCCGGCGGCGGCTGCGCGACGTGTACGATTGCTGTCTGGACCAAGGCAAGTTCGTGGTGATCAGTTCACCGGTGCGGTTTGTTCCGGAGGAAGTGGAGCGAAGCCTGCTGTTCCTGGATTTGCGCCCGCCCGACCTGACGGAGCTGCTGGAATTTCTGCGCGAAGAGAGCGGAGAGACAAGCCCGGAGGTCCTGGAACCGGCGGCCCGCGTTCTACAGGGCTTGACTCTCGACGAGGCTCGTTACGCGCTGCGGCGCGCACTGGCTGCGGGGCCGCGGCTCGGTCCGGATTCCTTGCCGGCCTTGCTCGAAGAGAAACGGCTCCTGATCAATCGCAGCGGCGTTATCGAATTCATCTCCAGTTCCACCGATCTGGGCGACGTCGGCGGTCTGGAGGGCCTGAAGAAATGGCTGCTGGAGCGCCAAAAGCTGTTCCAGATGCGCGACAGCGTCAGCGCCGAGATTGTCCCCAAAGGCCTGCTGCTGATGGGTATCCCCGGCTGTGGCAAGAGCCTTTCGGTGAAAGCGATCGCCAAGCATTTCCAGCTTCCGCTGTACCGCATCGACATGGTGGAAATTTTCTCCGGCCGCCACGGCAAGCCCGAAGGCGTGTTCGTCCAGGCTTGCCGGATGATGGAAGACATGTCGCCGGCGGTGCTGTGGTTCGACGAAATTGAGATGGGCATTACGTCCACGGACTCCGGCGGCGAGCAGGGCCGCATTTTCGCGTTCTTCCTGACCTGGATGCAGGAAAAAACGCGCGGGCTTTTCGTTGCCGCCACCGCCAACCGCATCGATTTGCTGCCGGCCGAAATGATCCGCAAAGGCCGCTTCGATGAGGTGTTTTTCGTCGATCTGCCGTCCGAAGAGGAGCAGATCGACATCTTCAAGATTCATCTGGCGCGGCGCGGCGTCGATAGCTCGGAATTCGATTTGCCGCAGTTGATGCAATTTACCGTGGGTTGGACCGGGGCCGAGATCGAGCAATGCGTGATCTCGGCGATCACCCGCGCGAAACTGGCCGACCGCGAAATGATCGAGCACGATCTCATCAGCGTGGCGGCCAAGCAGGTGCCGTTGTCGCGGACCATGAAAGAACAGATCGCGCACATTCGAGGCTGGGCGTTTGAACGCGCCATCCGCGCCTCGCCGCAGGGCATCCGCCGCTGATCATGCGCAAACAAATCTGCGGACTCTTGATCGCGGCCGCCTGTGGTGGATCCACCGGGTGGTCCGCGACTCTGTTCGAAGGCGCCCGGCTGATTGCGGACGCCCGGCGCCCGCCGATTGAAAACTCAGCCTTTCTCATCGATGGCGGGCGCATCGTCAAAGTCGGCAAGAAAGGCCAGATCCAGGCGCCGGCAGGCGCAACGCATGTCGATCTCACCGGCAAGACCGTGATTCCCGCTTTGGTCGACTCTCACATTCATATCGGATATCAAAAGGGCCTGGTGTATTCGGCGGAAAGTTACACGCGCGAAAACTTGATCGACCAGCTCAACCGGTATGCTTACTGCGGCGTCGGAGCGGTGCTTTCTCTGGGCACGGATCCCGGCGAGATGCCGCTCCAGATCCGCGCCGATCAGCGCGCCGGACGCCTCGGCGGCGCCTGGTTTCTCCTCGCGGGCCGTGGTCTCGCAGCCCCCAACGCCGGCCCGAACAACCCGGCCTTGAAGCCGTCGGCCTACGGCGTAACGACGGAAGAAGAAGCGCGTCGCGATGTACGCGAGCAAATCGCCCACAAAGTCGACTTCATCAAGGTCTGGGTGGACGACCGCAACGGGACAGTTCAGAAGCTCAGCCCCGCGCTGTACCGCGCCGCCATCCAGGAAGCGCATAAACATGGGACGCGCGTCATCGCCCATGTTTATTACCTGGACGACGCCAAAGACCTGGTGCGCGCGGGCATCGACGGTTTCGCCCACCTGGTCCGCGACAAAGAAGTGGACGACGAGTTCATTGCGCTGCTCAAGCAGCACAACGTCTACGTCATGCCCAACCTGGCGCTGGCCGAAAACGCCACGCACTCGGAACCACCCGCCTGGCTGGACGATCCGCTGTACCGCGCCGTCACGCCCGCCGCGGTGATCGCCCGCTTGCGCGCGTCCTATGCGCAGCGTTCAACCGAAGCGCTGGCCCGAGCCCGCGGAACGTACGCGATCATGCAGCACAATCTCGCCAAGCTGAACGCCGAGGGCGTGCGCATCGGCTTGGGAGCCGACTCCGGCGCCGCGCCCGATTATTTCCATGGCTACAACGACCATCGCGAGCTAAAGTTGATGGTGGAAGCTGGAATGACGCCCGCGCAGGCACTGACAGCCGCGACGGTCACCTCCGGTGCATTCCTCCGCTTAACCGATCGCGGTACCATAGCCGCGGGCAAGAGCGCCGACTTCATCGTGCTCGACGCCAACCCGTTCGACGACGTCGCCAACAGCGAGAAAATCTCCGCCGTCTATCTGCGCGGCGAGCAGATCAATAGGATAGTATTTCCCTGAGGAGGGAATCATGACTCGTATCTGGACACCCCGCCGCTTCCTGCAAGTGGCGCTTGTGGCCGCATTGTTTGTGTGGCTCAGCCCTGTGAAGGCGGATCTGAACCCGAGGGCGCTGATCTACCAAATGCCCGACCAAATCCATTGGACCACCAGCCCATCCGGCGCAAGCCAGGCGGTGCTGGTGGGCGATCCATCGAAACCAGGCCTTTACATCGTGCTGGTGAAATGGTCGGCGCACCACATGAGCCATCCGCATTTCCATCCGAACGACCGGTACATCACTGTGCTGAAGGGCACCTGGTGGGTGGGCACCGGCACCAAGTTCGATCCCAACAGCACGGTGGCCATGCCCGCGGGGAGCTTCGTGAAGCACTTCGGCAAACAAGTGCACTACGACGGGGCTAAGGACGAAGACGCTATGCTGGAGATCGTCGGCGAAGGCCCGGCAACGTCGACGCCCGCCGAAGTTAAGTGAGAGAAGTTAAGTAAGTGAAGTTAAGTAAGTGAAGTTAAGTGAGAGACGCTAAGTAAAACTCGGATCGAGCACTTTGCGCGTCGTTTCAGCACCGCGAACCGGAAGCGACGGATCGGTCAACAGCCCGATCTGCTTCAGCACGGATGCCTGATCCCAGTAGATGTGCTCGTGTTTCAGTTTCCCTTCCTGAAACTTCACGATGGCCACCAATGGCACCTCGACGCGCCGGTGCGTGGGCGGGATTCCCGGCAACATCCAGGGCATTTCCTGGGTGTGCGTGAAGGAGAAGATCATCTCGTCTACTAATTGGTTTTCACCGACGGTGCGCGACACCGGCGTAAGCGTCGTGTCAGGCGGCATGCTGGGGATGAAGTCTCGCGAATAAAACTCGCGCAACGCGGCCTTACCGGATCCACCCGTCAGCACAGGCACGTGATTCACGTACGCGTCTTCCACCATCGTGGCTAACGTGGCTTCGGTGTCTCGCGTGACGAACTCGTGAGCGGTGTGCTCTTCCCAAAGATGGGCTAAATCGGTCTCGGCCATGTCTCCGATTTTAGCGTTGCTGGTGATGGTCCAGGTTCAGCAGACGCTTGCCGTCGTCTTCCACGCAGCGCGGCGATTCTTCCAGCGGATCGTTGGACGGCCTGATCACGCGCGCCGCCATGGTCCATGGCGCGGTGAGCACACCCGGATCGTCCACCGTCGCCTGCCACACCAGGTTCTCTCCGTTCTTCCACAGCCGTTCGGTCACGTGCATGGCCGGCGAATGGAAGTAGCCTTCTTCGCCGAACCAGGTGTAGTCGGCGAAATTCGTGACGTCCACCACCAGCGTGTCGCCTTCCCAGTGCGCCACGGAGTCGCCGTAAGCGGACGGGTTCCCGTCCTGGCGATGCGGCCGCCCGTCGGTGGGAATGATGCGGTAGGGATCGCCCGAAATGTCTTCATAGAAGAAGACTACTTCCTTCGGCAGCTGCACAATCTTGCGCGGCGACCCGATGCGCGGCACACCCGGCTTGCCGCAGTAAAACACCGTGTCCAGTTTGCTTTCGTTCTGGGCCAGGTATTTCACCTTGGCTTGCAGCTCGGCCTTGTAGGAAGGCGCCGGCGTGGATGGCAACGCGCCGGAAACGGAATCAAATTCGCCGTGCCGTGCGCTCTGATCGACGGTCTTGATCACGGTCTTGCCGTTGACTACTTCCTTGAGCGCGACCGGTGGCAGATCGATGCCGTAGCTCCATACGCCGCTCAGGTCGGGATGATGTGCAGTCGAATTGTCTTCGGCAGCGGAAGCAGCAACGACGAGAATCGCCGCTGCGATTATGCAGAGGAAACCTGGTCTCATAGCTGGACCTCCTTACTTGGCAGTCTCCACGCCGGGCGTCACCAGCTCCAGTGAGTTGCCGTCCGGGAAGGTAATCTTTTGCAGGTAGCCGTACAGCGAGCCATCGCGCGCCCGCACTCCCTCCACGGTGACATGCTGGCCAACCGCCTTCGCAAAATCGGCCCTACTGACGCTTACGCGCCGGAACCAGGACGGCGGATTGCTCTCAAACTTCGGTAGTGGGTCAGTTTGAATTTCTGAGGACTTGACTCGCCCAAGCCTCTTGTCATAATGGGCTTAGCCATGCCTGACCGCTCAAAGAAACGCCCCCGCGATCCTAACCAGCTTGCGCATCAAGTCTTCCTGGAATCCATCGGCGAAGCGCCGAAGTTCAATCCAGATGAGGCTGAAACGAAGCCGATAGATCCGTCCAAAAATCCACATGCTGTTGCTCTCGGCCGTCTCGGTGGCCTCAAAGGCGGCATCGCTAGAGCGGCCAAGCTCAGCCCCAAGAAACGCTCCCAAATTGCGGCGAAGGCCGCTAAGGGAAGATGGGGAAAGAAGCCCTCCCGGTGAGATGCTAGAGGTTACCAAAGACGAAGCTATTCTGCTACTTCGCAAATGGCAGGAAGAGAAAACCTTGCTACAATGCAGCCTTTCCTTTGATCGAACTCGCTGTATCACTCTCGGGAGGATCGAGAAAATCGACGAGGAAGAGGCACAGGTCAATGGCTCCAGCCTAGACGAATCCGGTGGAAAGTATGGATTAATCCTCAGGTTCATGAATGTTAGACGATTCTGCTTCGACGATGTGAAGCTGCCTCAGCAGCAGCCTGATTCGGTGATGGAAAGAGCTGCCGAAGCGCTTGAACAGTACCTTTTTATGGATCTCGGATTTGGTTGCTTTTGCGCCATCTTTGCTACCAGAGAACCTCACACCGATCTGCCGAACATCACGTAGGCTAATTGGACCGAAAGGCTCAAGGGACTCGATTGCCTTTAATCGCAACAACGCAGCCTCACTTTCGGGAACATGGTTCATCTTTTTACTTGACCCTTTCTGCTTAAGCGCTATAGACTTAGATCCTAATGGCCGAACTTACGCCCGAAGAACGACAACGTATTTACCTGGAGGAGAAGGTTCGCTTAGAGGCACGACGAGATATAGAGAGCAAGAGAATCACGCCAGGAAAATTTATCGGGTATGCACTATTGGTCATCTTGGGCCTGTTCATTGTTGCTTGGATCGCAGGCAGTCTCGAAGAGTCTGCTAAGACTCCCGAGCAGCGAGCTAAAGAACGAGCAGAGACCTGTATCCAAGCGGAGCAAATACGTCTATCCGAGCAGGGCTATTCGTACGAAGATGGAAAGCTCGGGGCGATCATGCATTGCAAGGAAGAACTAGACGAACTGCACAAATTTGACAAGGGAGGCCAAGATCCATGACATTCCAGGGCGCAATTGTTAAAGAACAAGGCGTGACATTCGGAATAGTTATCACTAAGGAACATGTGCTTAACAACCAGCTAGAAGCTAACAGGATGATCAACGATTTTCAGCTAGTAATGGGTGTCAATCCAGTCGTCTTAATGGTGCAGGACATCCATGGAGTTCCCAGGTACTACGGGCGCGATGACATCGTGCGTTTCCTAGCCAGCATTGATTTCCGAAGAATCCCCTGGAAACAATACTCGATTGGTTAACTTTTCAAGCCGTTCCCTTATCCAGTCGCCTGCCTCAACGGCATGTCCGTGGGCACGCCTAAGCAAGTCAAGATCATCAGTTACTAGGCTCATCCCATCAGCATATAACGCAAGAACGGGATCGCGCCCTCGATAAATCACTAGGCTTAAGTCCTTAGAATCCAGCAGTATAGAACTAGCCATTTTCTTGTTGACCTTTCATGCTTGACCGCTGTATAATTGAGTCAGGATGAATCGATTAGACCCAAAGAAACAGGCTCAGGTGGTTGCTGCACTGGTAGAAGGCAATTCGATCCGTGCAACGGTTCGCATGACCGGAGTTGCCAAAAACACGATTGCAAAACTGCTCATTGAACTTGGCGCGGCCTGCTCGGACTACATGGATAAGGCGCTTGTGAACCTTTCTTGCCAGCGCGTGCAATGCGATGAAATTTGGAGCTTCGTTGGAGCTAAGCAAAAGAACGTGACGCCCGCGCTCCGCGCCAAGGGGCATGCTGGTGATGTCTGGACTTGGGTAGCGATGGATGCCGACACCAAGTTGATCTGCTCCTGGATGGTCGGGAAGCGCAACTGGGCGACGGCTCAGGAGTTCGCCATGGATATCCGCAAGCGCCTTGCGAACCGGGTCCAGCTTACGAGCGATGGCCTGCGCTGGTACTTTCACGCAATCAGCTATGCCTTCGGTGATGACATCGACTACGGTGTGTTGAAAAAAATCTATGCGCCGACACAAAGCGAAGGCCGCTACAGCCCGCCTGAGTGCATCGCATGCAACAAAAAAGAAATGATCGGAGATCCCGATCCAGCGCACATCAGCACTTCCTACATCGAGCGCCAGAACCTCACCATGCGTATGAGCATGCGGCGATTCACGCGACTGACGAACGCTTTCAGCAAAAAGCTGGAGAACCACATCGCCTCGATTGCGATCCATTACATGCACTACAATTTCTGTCGGATTCACCAAACCTTACGTGTGACTCCGGCGATGGCAGCAGGTGTCACAGATCGGCTATGGGCTATTGAGGATTTGATACGATTGGTGGCCTGACGAAAAACTCATCTGGAAACTTGGCGAGCGCTGGAACGGGCCGAAGCCCCAACTTCTGACATTGATCCTCAAGGAAGGACATCGCACGTTTATTCAATTGCGCTTTCACCGAAGGAATGCCACTCGTCCCAGGTAGAGGCGGCGCTAACGCTCCGATCAATGTGCCGGGGCCAACCCCGCTAGCCCTCTCGCTATAGTGTTTCGCTTCATAGACGATGTAGGCAGCGACTTCCATGCTATCTGTCGGCTTGCAATTTCTCTGACCTAGAAAGACCTGGGCGATATACCCGCCACTTCCAATAACAGCAAATGTTGGCACTGAGTCCAGTGAAACCCTCTTGCCCTTGACCAAGCCCTTGAGGATCATCGGCGAGGGCGGATCGCCAATATAACCACACAGTAAAACTTCTTTCGTGCTTTTACCGTGGAGCGCGGAAGTGAGGAACTCCTCCAGAACAACCTTAGCTGTGACATAAGCTGCTTCTTTAGTCTCTGGAGTCGGGAACTGCTGCCATCTGGCCGCGAGATGATCTTTCAGATGCTGCGCGCTTGCCCAGTCATCGCTGGCAAACATCGAGCACCATCCATGGCCGATATCGCTGATCTTGATGTTCTGATCTGTGGCTCCAGAATATCCGTAGTCTAATCGGCTGTCCGAGCACAGAAGAATCCTAGGCAGACCGTCAAGTTGACACATCACCGCGATGCAAACCGTCACGCTTTTCTCCTTGGATATTACCCAAGGATAGCTCTTATGCTTGAGCGGTTGCGGACGGGTTACTCGCTCAGAATAACAAAGTGCAGGACGGACTACGGGAAGAGGACGCCACCAGTGGGGAGGTAGACACCGCCTGTCAAGAGATCGCATTTTCAAACTGACCCACTACCCAAACTTCCACATCTCCACGCTGCCATCGCCCTTCTTGGCTTCCATATAGACGACGATGTGCGGATTCACCCAGTCCACCTGCGTGAGCGTCCCGGACAGGGTAAATCGCTTCGACATATCGAAAACAGCCGACGGCGAGTGGTGCGCCCACACCGATCCGGCCCCGGCCGACAGCATGAATAGGAGGCATGAGCTGAAAAGCTTGATTCGCAAGGAGGGTCTCCTTTCCCCGCTTTTGCAGGGAGTATATCACAGCCCCTCGCGCTGGACGCAGGACCAGCGGCTACGTCACACTGGCAGGTATGAACAACGGAAATCTTTTCCAAGGTGCGATCGCCCTGGTCACCGGAGCCAACAAAGGCATCGGTTTCGAGATTGCGCGCGGGCTGGGAGCGAGAAAGATGATCGTGCTGGTGGGAGCCCGTGACGAAGGCAGGGGCAAGGCGGCCGCGGACAAGCTGAAGGCCGAAGGCATCGACGCGCGCGCCGTGCCGCTGGACGTCACCAGCCCGCAGTCGATTTCGCGCGCGGCGCAATGGATCCAAGACCAATTCGGCCATCTGGACATTCTGGTGAACAACGCGGGCATTGCGGACTGGGGCAAGCCCAGTGATATCGATCTGGCCAAGGTGCGCGCCGTTTACGACACCAACGTGTTCGGCCCCATGGCGATGATCCAGACGATGCTTCCGCTGCTCCGTAAATCGCCGCGGGGCCGCGTGGTGAACGTGTCGAGCCATCTGGGATCCATGGCTGCGGCGAGCGACCCGAAATCGCCGATCAGTCAATTCCTGGCGCTCGGCTACAACACCTCCAAATCGGCTTTGAACAGCATGACGGTACAATTCGCGAATGAACTGCGCCAGACGTCCATCAAGGTGAACGCGATTTGTCCAGGTTACTGCGCCACCGACCTCAACAACCACAGCGGTCCACGGAGCGCCGCCGAAGGCGCCGTCGCCGCGATTCACTACGCGACGATCCCCGACGACGGCCCCAGCGGCGGCTACTTCGACGAAAACGGCCTCATCGCCTGGTGAAACCCGTTACGCCCCGAACGCCTCGTCATAAGGGAAATCGCAGCCCAGGCGCTTCAGCTCCGCGCGGCAATGATCGTCGATTCTTTGTTGCTGCTCCCTGGTCAGCAATTCTCCGGCTGCGCCATGTTGCCCGCGCCGGATCATCGCGCCGCGCGGCTTCGCCCACGGAACCAGCATGCCGGTTTCGAACTTCTGCTCGATCTGCTTCATGTGCTCGAAAGAGGATTGCCGCATCACCGCGTCTACTTCGTCATCGGTCAAACCGGTCTTCACCAGCGCGTCGATTTTGCGAACGGCTCCCCGAAGGTCTTTCTTCATCTCCTCATAGGTCAGGAACAGCACGTTCTCGCGATCGCGAATCCGCCAATAACCGGCCAGATACTGCGCCCAGGGACAAAACGCGAAGCTCGACGACAGAAAGTACTCCAGGTAGTTCGGTACCGACGGCGTCATGGGCCCCATGGCTTCGGCGCGCATGAAATGATACGCCGAAACAAAAGCGTCCTTGGGATCGCGCACGACGCAGATGTAATGAGCCTCCGGCGAATAAGGAACTTCGCCGGATTCCAGGTGGGTCTTGACGACGCGCAGTTCCGTTGGGCAGTTCTTCCACGCGACCTCATCCGACAAAGGAACAGCGTAGCGCGGGTCGGGAGAATCGGGCCACGGGACCAGGTCGTGTACGTGCTCGAACTCCGCCTTCCCCCGATGGATCACCTGCAGCACGATCTGCATCAGCCAATTGGTCCCGCTCTTGAAGTAGACGCATGCGAAAACATCGCGGCGCGTCGGCGCATAATCGCCAAAACCCTTCCCCAAACGGCGCCGGCCGCGGGCCGCCATGCGCCGCCACATCCCGGCCTTCTCCATCAGCTTCGTAGCCGGCACCAGCAGCCCGTACAATAACACCAGGCTCGGGTAGTGAACCCATGGCGAAAATGCTTTTCGCCGCATCATGCTGCTGCGATTGCGGGACATCGTGGCTCCGGATTCGTCCGCTGCCGGTACTACACCCGGCTCGCCTTCCCCCAGAGCTGCTGACTCGCCATCGCCGCGCCTTCCGCTAGCGCCTTCAGCTTGGCCCAGGCGATCTGCGGATGCACGCGCAGTCCCATTCCGCAGTCCGTGCCCGCGATCACGTTCTCACGTCCCACCAGGCCTGCGTACAGCACGAGGCGGTCCGCTACCAGTTCCGGATGCTCCACGACGTTGCTGGCGTGGCTGACGACTCCCGGGATCAGAATCTTGCCCTCAGGCAGCTTCACATCCTTCCAAACTTTCCATTCGTGCTCGTGCCGCGGGTTAGCCGCCTCCACCGAATACGCGCCCGCCTTTACTTTCAACATCAGATCGACGACGTGCTTCAGCGGAATATCGTGGACGTGCGGGCCGTGCCAGCTTCCCCAGCAGATGTGATACCGGATGCGATCCTCCGGCAGCCCCTGCAGTGCATGGTTCAGCGCCTCGATTCGGATCGCGGCGAACTTGCGGTACTCCTCGATGCTCGGCCGCGGCACGATCATGTCATACGTGTCGGGCAAAGCCGGGTCGTCCAGTTGCAGAATAAAGCCGGCGTCCACGATGGCCTTGTATTCGTTTCTCATCGCGTCGGCCAGCGCGAAAATGTAATCTTCTTCCTTGCTGTAGTACTCGTTGAAAAAGAAGTGCTCCAGCCAGCCCGGCGCCAGCACGCATAGGAACGCTTCTTCGTACTTCACATTGGCGTCCGCCAAGGTGGACTGGAATAACTCCAGATCGTGCTGCACTTCCTTCTGCCCGATGTAGGTAATCGGCCCATTGCAAATGGCGCGATCGGAGGAGAAGATCCGGTCAAAACCCAGGTCCTGGTAGAACTCCGCGAACTCCTGGCGTTCGCCGCTTTGGCCGCCCATCCATCCGGTCTCGCCGGGTTTGTTGGGGCGCGTCCCTAAACCGGAAAGCCGCCGCCCATAATAAGCCACGCCAAAGCCGATCTTGCCTAACTCACCGTCGCTAAGAATGTCGATGCCGGCCTGCGCCTGCCGGCGGATGACATCCGTCATTCCTTCCCGTACCTGCGCCCTCACGCCTGCCCAGTCGGGGGACTTGCTCGACATGACCTCCATGGTCTTTTCCCGCAAATTGCGCGGTCCTTCCAACCGGCCGGCGTGGGTCGTCAGAATGCGATTCGTGCTGCGCTTCATTTTCCCTCCCGCGCGCCATTGTACTGCAGTGCGGGTAACACTGAGTTACACCGCCGGTCAAGTTACACTGAGGGACGATGCAATATAGTCTACTCGGCAACACCGGAATTACCGTATCGCGCATTTGTTTAGGATGCATGAGCTATGGCGGCGGCGACCTGCCGGATTGGGCGCTCGGCACCAAGGGCTGGCACGTCAACCTGGAGGACGCGCGCGAGCATTTCAAGATTGCCCTCGACTCCGGCGTCACCTTCTTCGACACCGCCGATGTCTATTCGGCTGGATTGAGCGAAGAGATCACCGGCAAGTATCTCCGCGAAATGGCCCAGCGCGACGAAATCGTGCTGGCCACCAAAGTCTGCGGCCAGATGGGCCACAGCCCCAATAAGAAAGGCCTGAGCCGCAAACACATCATCGAAGGCTGCGAGAATTCTCTGCGCCGCCTCGGCATGGACTTCATCGACCTTTACCAGATCCACCGCTGGGATCCCAAAACGCCCATCGAAGAAACGCTGGATGCGCTGGATGCGCTGGTGCGCGCCGGCAAAGTGCGCTACCTCGGCGCCAGCAGCATGGCCGCTTGGCAGTTCTCCAAAGCTCTGTACACGTCCAAAGAACACGGCTGGCACCGCTTCATCGCCATGCAGAATCACTACAATCTCGTCTATCGCGAAGAAGAGCGTGAGATGATCCCGCTGTGCATCGACCAGGGTGTCGGCATTATTCCCTGGAGCCCCCTGGCGCGCGGATTCCTCACCGGAACGCGCAAGCGCGACGGCGGCCTGACCGCTCGCTCGCAGGTGGATACCATGGCCAAGGACATGTACTATAGCGAAGACGATTTTCTCGTGGCCGACGCCGTAGCGCACGTGGCCCAGCAACGCGGCGTCTCGCCCGCGCAGATCGCGTGTGCGTGGGTGCTGCAGGCGCCCGGCGTCACCGCGCCTATCATCGGCGCCACCAAGCCGCAGCATTTGAGAGAACTCATCGCCTCGGTGGACATCAAGCTGAGCGCCGACGAAGTAGCGGCGCTCGAAAAGCCGTACAAACCGCACCGTGTGCTCGGCCATGCGCAACCAGCCGCCAAAGCCATGCGCGCCTGATCGTCGGCCCGCCAGCCCGCGTCTATTCGTGAGATCATCGTCCTGAGCGGTTCCCAGAGGAGGTTGTATGCCTTGGCAAGACGATCTCACGCCCATCGCGCCGGGCGATTGGAGCGCAGCGTTCGCGGCGCACCTCGCCGAACGCGCCGGCTTCGGCGGAACACCGGAAGAAATTCAGGCGCTCGCGAAAATGACCCCGGCGCAGGCCGTCGCCCGCATGGTTCGCTTCGAGGGCGTCGATGCCAGCCACCTGCCCCAGTTCGATCAATCCGGTGTCCACGATCCCGGCCTGGAGCCGTTTCCGCCCAGCCGTCCCGCGGTCACCGATCTGGCCAAGAAGAACGGCCAGGCGCTGGGCATCCAAGTAAAGCCCTCCGGCGCCCGTCCCGTCCAGCCGATCGTTAACGAGTTCTTCTACTGGCTACGCGCCAGTTATCTCGAAACCAATCGAGCCGCCTACTGGTGGGCCAACCGCATGGTTGCCTCGCCCTGCCCGCTGCAGGAAAAAATGGCGCTGTTCTGGCACGGCCACTTCGCGGTCAACGAAGCCAAGGTTCGCGATTACCGCAAGCTGCTTGGCCAGCTTGAGCTGTTTCATCATCAGGGCCTCGGTAACTTCCGCGATCTGACGGTGGCCGTGGCACAGAGCCCCGCCATGCTCGCCTTCCTGGATGCGGGCGTCAACGTCAAAGGCGCATCCAACGAGAACTTCGCCCGCGAAATCATGGAGCTGTTCACCATGGGCGTCGGCCACTACAGCGAGAAAGACGTCCGCGAAGCAGCGCGCGCCTTTACCGGCTGGAATTTCGTGGATCTGAAATTCGTCGTGAACCAGGAGAAGCACGACGACACCGGGAAAACATTCCTTGGCAAGACCGGCCCCTTCGACGGCGTCGACGTTATCGACATCATCATGCAGCAGCCCGCCACGGCTGAGTTTATTGCGGGCAAAATCTATCGCTTCTTCGTGCGCGAAGATCTGTCGCCCGGTCTCCAGCAGCAGCTCGGCGCCCGGCTGCGCGAAGCGCACTATGAAATCACCCCGCTGCTCGAAACCATTTTCCTTTCGCGCGACTTCTACAGCCCCGCGTCGGTAGGCACCGCGATCAAAAGCCCGGTGCAACTCGCCGTCTGCACCTATCGCAAGCTCGGCCTGAGCAGCGTGCCCGGCGTTCCGGATTTCAACTCCGCCACCGGCGCGCTCGGCCAGCAGCTCTTCGGACCGCCGACCGTCGCGGGTTGGGCCGGCGGCCGCAGTTGGATCACGCCCGGTCTCCTGCTGGAACGCGCCAACTTTGCCCGCGACGTGCTCTTCCCGGACATCAACTTCCTGCCGCCCGACCGCTACACAGCCAGCGGGGAGATCCGCAGCGTCGCGAAGCGGATCCGCGAAGGCCTGGACATCAGCGACGCTACCAAGCCCGATTCCAAGACCGGCACGCTGGCCGAATCCGACATGGCCGCCGACCGCGACGAGGACTTCAACACCCGCTACGGCAGCTACCGCGGCTGGCAGCTCGCCATTGAGCGCGTGAAACCCATCCCGCGCGACACCGCGCAGATCAACCTCACGCGCATGGTACTGAGCCAGGACCTCAAAACCACCAGCGACGTGGTTGATTATTTCATCAACCGCTTCTTGTCCGTCGCGCCCGATCCTGCCGCACGCCGCGACCTCGTCGCGTTCCTCAATAAAGAACTGGGCACCTCGGATATATCCGAAGCTAAAACCTACATGGAAGATTCGTTGCGGCTGCTGGCGCATCTGATCATGAGCCAGCCCGAGTATCAGCTCGCTTAAGGAGGCGCAAGCGATGAAGAACCAGTTTTCGTTTGCCGAATCGAACCGGCGCGACCTGTTCCGTCTCGGTCTGTTCGGCGTCGGCGTGAGCGCAACCGCCGTTCCTATGCCTCTCTTCGCGCAGGCCGCGGCGGCGCTGGCCTCGCAGTCCAAAAACAACGGCAAGATCCTCGTCGTGCTGGAACTCTCCGGCGGCAACGACGGCCTCAACACTTTGGTCCCTTATGGCGACGATGCCTACTACCGCCTCCGGCCTCGTCTCGGCATCCATCGCAAAGATCTCCGGCCGATCGACGATCACTTCGGCTTCAGCGGCGGCATGGTTGGATTCGAGCGCCTCTACAAGGACGGCAACCTGGCCATCGTGCACGGCTGCGGCTATTCCAACCCGTCGTTCTCGCACTTCACCTCAATGTCCTACTGGCACACCGCCGCCCCCAACAGCGGCGAGCCGTATGGCTGGGTGGGACGTCTCGCGGACGCCATGGCGCCCGACGCTCCGCCCAATTTCATCGTGAACATCGACACGCACCAGTCGCTCGCCGTTCGCAGCCGTCTGCATGTGCCCGTGGTGTTCGACGATCCGAACAAATTTTCCCAGGAGATGTTCTACGACGAGCGTGGCGCGCTGGAGCCCGAAGACAGCCTGCACGTGACCAATCCTTCACGGCAGTTCCTGCTCGACACCGCTCGCAGCGCCCGCAAAGCCTCCGCGCTGGTGCGCGAAGCCTGGGGTAAGTATCACACTCCCGTAGACTACGGCATCGCCGGACTCGACCTTCCCAAAGTCGCCGCGCTGATCGACGCCGGCATGCCAACGCGCCTTTACTACACCGCGTACCGCAACAACGCCTTCGACACACACGTCTTTCAGAAGGACGTCCACAAGCGGCTGCTGACGTACGCCTCCGATGCCGTCGCAGCGTTCATCACCGATCTCGAACGCATCCGGCGCGCCGACGACGTGGCTGTCATGATCTTCTCGGAATTCGGCCGCCGCGTTCCAGAAAACGTCAACCTCGGCACCGATCACGGCGCCGCGAACCTGATGTTCGTCGCCGGCAAACAAGTGAAAGGCGGCCAATACGGCACGGTGCCGAGCCTGACCCAGCTCGATGCGGGCGACAATTTGCCGTTCACCACCGATTTCCGCCGCGTCTATGCGACGATGATCAGTGGCTGGCTCGGACTGCACGACACGCGCCAGCTGCTCAACGGCGATTTCGAGCCGTTCGACCTGTTCCGCGCTTAGGCGGTCGTCCCCAACTTCGCGTTTAAACCCTTTTCCAACCGGTCCAGCACCCGCATCGCCGTCAGGCACTGCTCGATGCTCGCGTTCGGCTCCCTGCCTTCCTGAATCGCCGAGAAGAACTCCCGGTCCTGCAGCTCGATGCCGTTCATCGAAACCGCCACCTTGGACAGGTCGATCTTGTTCTGGTCGCCGTCCACCAGATCGTCGTAGTACGCCACATAGGTTCCGTTATCGCAGATGTAGCGGAAGAAAGTCCCCTGCGGGCCCTTATTGTTGAACGACAGCGACAGCGTGCAAATCGCGCCAGACTTCGGAACCTTCATCTGAATGCTCATGTCCATCGCGATCTTCAGCTCGGGATGAAACGGCCCCTGTACTGCGTTCGCTTCCGACGCCAACTCGCCGGTCTGATATTGGAACAAATCCACCGTGTGGCAGGCGTGGTGCCAGAGCAGATGATCTGTCCAACTGCGCGGCTTCCCGGCGGCGTTCATATTGGTGCGCCGGAAGAAATAGGTCTGGACGTTCATCTGCTGGACTTTCAGCTCGCCCGCTTGAATCTTCTTATGAATCCATTGATGACTGGGATTGAAGCGGCGCGTGTGCCCGCCCATGGCGATGACCCCGGTCTCTTTCTGCGTCTTCAGGATCAGCTCGGAATCGGCGAGCGAATCCGCAATCGGAATCTCGATGTGCACATGTTTGCCCGCGCGCATGCACTGAACCGCCTGCGCCGCATGCATTCCAGTCGGCGTCGCCAGAATCACGGCTTCGACGCCGGGCTGTTTTAAGCTTTCGCCCAGGTCCGAAGTCCAATGCGGGATGCCGTATTTCTTGGCGACTTCCTCGGTGTTGGCCGGGTTTCCGCCCGCCAGCGTCACAATCTCAATGCCCGGAATGTTCTTGCAGGCTTCAATATGCTTCTGGCCAAACGCGCCTTGACCAGCCACACAAATCTTCATCTTGTTTTTCTCCTTGACCCAATATTCCCATTGAACCACAGCCGCACCCGAACGCTGCCGGTCTTGCTACAGTGGCCTCGTGATCCGCGTGCCCTGGTATGTCGCCTGGCCCGTGCTGCTCCTCTTCACCGCCGCCCTCGCGTATTACCTGGCGAATCGCGCCATTTACTACCCGATGAAGTATCCGGCCGGCGATTGGGATATCCAGCGGCCAATCGGCGCCTCCGATGTCTGGATTACAACCTCCGATGGAGTGAAGCTTCACGCCTGGTGGGCGAAACGCGAAGGCTCGCCGCTGGTCACCCTCTTCCTGCACGGCAATGCCGGCAATGTCACCCAGCGCGCGCGGCACATCCAGGAAATCACTGCCGCGGGTTCTTCGGTCCTGGTGCTGGATTATCGCGGCTATGGAAAAAGCAGCGGTTGGCCCACTGAGGCCGGACTCTACCGCGATAGCGAAGCCGGCTTCACGCACCTGCTCGGAATGGGATATCGCGAGCGGCAGATCGTTCTGCAAGGAGAATCGCTGGGAACATCTGTCGCCGTCGACTTGGCAAACCGCCGTCCCTGCGCCGGCCTCATCCTCGAAGCCCCTTTCACTTCCGCCGCCGACGTCGCGGCCACCGTTCTACCGGTGATCGGCCCCCTGTTGGTGGGCGGCTACAATTCTCTTCCCAAGATCCGTTGGATTCGCGTCCCCAAGCTGTTCATCCAAGGCGACCACGACGAAATTGTTCCCCCGCGCTTGGGCCGGCAACTCTTCGCCGCCGCGCAAGCCCCGAAATCCTTCTGGGTAGTTCCCGGGGCCGGCCACAACGACATCCTGGAGACGGCGGGCGCCGCTTACCGCGAGCAGCTCAGCGCGTTTTACGAGGCCCTCCTGCGCCCGCATCCACACTAAAAAAGCGCCATTCATCCCGCGGCAGGACACGTTTGCCGCGGCATCCGATGAATGGCGCTCCAAATTCTACGGGCGGCGCGCACGACCGTGCTACACGACAGTGACAGCCGGCGCGCCACGCCGTCCCCCGATCGGCGACCAGGAGAACCTTACTTGGCAATTGCCAAAATTCTCTCCACCGCAGGATGCTCGCAGATCGCTTGCATCGCCCCGACAACATCCGCGTAAGTCAGTTCGCCGACGGCTTCTTCTGCGTACAACACAATGTCGTCCAGGCACAGAATGCCGGTCAGCGCGCCTTTTTCGTCGACCACGGGCAGGCGCCGCACTTTTTGCGCTTTCAGTGTGCCAAGCGCAACGTGAATGTCGTCGTCCGCCTGGCTGTAGAACACCTTAGGAAACACAATGTCCTTCACCAGCACATCCGCCGCCTTCGCATTTCGGGTGCCCAACGCGATCGAGATGTCCCGGTCCGTTACAATTCCTAGAACGCGGCCCTCCTCCACCACGGGAAGAGCGCCGACTCCGGCTTTCCAAAATATTTCTGCTACCTCTGCCAAGTTCGTCTTGGGAGTGCAGAACTTAACGTCCTTTACCATCACGTCTCGTACTTTCATGGCGAAGTCCTCCTCTCTCACTGCGAGGGGTACGATTCCTCCTTTAGTACTGCACGCGGCCATCCTGCAACACTTGGATTGATTCCCTGGGAGATAACCGTATGGCCCGAAATGGCTAGATCGCTTTCGCACACCCACTGGGTGAGCCTGGAAACGCCATCGCTCAACCAGCGTTCGGAGGTAGCACCTGCCGTGTTCGCCCGTGGGACTGAAGTGCCCGGCTTAGGGCAAAATGCCGGCGCCATCCGGCGTCCCCGGCTCGCGCACCCGGCGGCAGAAGCACAGCTGGCCTATCGTGTAGTACTTGTCGCGATCCAGCCAGTCCAGGTGAGTGAAGAGGGCCGGTAGCAGGAATCCGAAGGGAACTACCAGGAACGGCCACAGGATCGCGCGCGGAAAGCGCTCGAAGAACTCCAGGATGTCAATGAATTTGCGGCCCATGAACCAGAAATAGCCGCCCAACGGCCGCACCAGATCGACGGCGAATCCGGCTTCTTCGAGCAAACGAATCGCCCCATAGCGCGTGAACCGGTAGAAATCATTCGGCATCTGATGCTCTTCCCACATGGTGGGCACGATAATCATGAGGCGGCCGCCCGGTTTCAGCGCCCGCGCCATTTCATGCAGCGTGGCTCGCGGGTAAGGGGTATGCTCCAGCACAGCGACGCTCAGCATGCCATCGAAGATTTCCGCCGGAAACGGCAGCGCCTCCACGCGAGCCCAGGCGTCGATCTGGCCGTAATTCCAATCGCCTTCGCCGACGCCCAGGTCGATGGCACAATAACGGAGCCCTGCACGGACCAGGTCCGGACCATATTGCGCTTCACCGGCGCCGGCATCCAGGATCAGCGCGTTGGCGGGCAGCATGGTGGAGAACTCGCGCACCGCATCTAAGACGAACCGGTCGAACGGGTTGATCTGGTCGATGACGAAGCGCGGAATCAGCTTCCGGCCGAGCGCTACGATGCGGCGGTTCAACATGGCTGCCGGCGCTCCTCGCGCATCGCTTCAAACCCACCGTAATGCCACCAAAGCTGTCCGACGAACAGCAAGGGACTGAGCGGAACAGCGTCCGGGCACTGCGGAAGATTCCGGGCCACCAGATAGGCCGTGCCCGCCGCGGCCAGCGCCGGCAACAGCAGCAAGCGCGCCGTGGGACCCACCGGAAACACGCGCGCGAGCGGCTCTTCCTCCTGCCAGCGCCGGAAATACTGCGACGTGCCGAGACCGTAGTGCCGCATTTTGCCGAGATAGTCGCCCAGCCGGCGAATGGGAGCGTAATGCGTCACGCGCGCCTTCGGCTCATAGAGCAGCCGGAAGCCGAGTTTGCGAGCGCGCGTGGTGAAGTCGCGATCCTCGCACATCGTCAGCGTCGTATCGAAACACCCGACGCGCTCCACCACTTCACGCCGCAGGATGAGATTGGAAGTCGAAAGATGCCGCGCCGGACCTGCCGCCAAGCGCGGCGACAGCACAGGACCGTCGGTCGAGAGATATTCCAGACGCGCCGCCAGTCCGGTTTGGCCCGGCGAGCGCGACCCGCTGACCAGGTCTCCGGCGCCCGATTCCAGCGCTTTCCCAAGCACCTCGGCCCAATCCGGCTCGGGTACGCAGTCGTCGTCGAGAAAGTAGATGATCCTACCGCGCGCCTCGGCCAGCCCGCGATTGCGCGCTTTCCCGTAGCCCCGCTCCCGCTCTGGAATGTACCGGGCATCGAACGCCCTCGCGACAGCTTCCGTGTCCACCGAAGGGCCGTTGTCTACGATGACTACCTCGTCGATCGCGCGCGTCTGGCGCGCCAGACCTTCCAGCGTGCGGCGCAGCAGCTCGGCACGATTGAGAGTGATGATGATGAGGGACGCCTCGCTCACGGCTTGCGGCACCAGCAGAAATAACCCAGCGTGTAATCGCGGCGCCGGTCCACCGGATCGAGGTAGTAGCAGATCATCGGGAACAGGAACCCGAAGAACGGAGCGAGCAGCACGAAGACCAGCCAGCGCCAGCCCTTCTGAAAGAAGCCCAGCACGGCCATCAGCCGAAACCCGATCAGCCAGAACAGTCCGCCCAGCGCTTCCACGCGTGACTCCAGACCCGCCTTTTCGAACAGGTACTGCAGCCCGTAGCGCGTGTAGCGGAAGAAATCGTTGGGATGCTGATGAATCTCCCAGCACTGCACCGTAGTGAGGATCAACTGGCCGCCCGGCTTCAACACGCGCGCCATCTCGGCGACGCCGATCCCCGGCTCCTTCAGATGTTCCAGCACCTGAATATTGACCACCGCGTCGAACACACCCGTACGGAACGGCAGCGCGGAGATGTCGCCTAGAACCTCGATCTTCGAATAGTCCCACGCCTTGTCGCCGATGCCGCGGTCGAACCGCACATAATACGTATGCGCGAACAACGGCGCATGCGGGCACTCGCCGGCGCCGGCGTCCAAGACCAGCGATCCCGGCGGCAACGCCTTGGCTGCCGCCTCCAATCGATCCAGCAACGACCGGTGAAACGGGTCCACCCAGCGCAGCACGAACCCGGGGATCAGCGGTTCGACCGCCTTCCTGAACTTCGGATTAAACACGACTTAAACCAGCCGCCAGGGGGTGAAGATGAGGTTCTTGGTTTGGAAACATTCGTGGGTACAGTGGCAGCCGTGTTGCACTTTGCGGCGCAGCTCGGTGGCCTGCAAATCGTGCCACAGGCGGTCAAAATCCCAATTGTAGTGCTTCAGGTTGCCGACCGGCTTGAGCAGCTCGCAGAAGTACACGTCGCCATTGGCGTCGATCACGCAGCTCACGTCTCCCGCGTTGCAGGATATATCTTTGGGGTTGCCTTCCACTTCGCGGCGGTAGTAGCGATTCAGGAAAAAGCGGCCCATGGTAGCGGTCCAGCCCCCGAGCGCGCCCCAGCGGCCCCTGAAATAGCCCCGGCACAGCTTCAACTGCAGCTTGGAGATCTCGGCGTACTGTTCGGGCGTGGGCGATTGCAGCGCCGGGTCCATGGGCTGGCCGCGCAGGATGTTCAGCGAGTGGTAGTCCAGCTCCCAATCGGAAACGCCCATGTGCAGCAGTTGCTTGACGTCTTCGATGTTGCTGCGCATAACAGTAGTCACCACGCTGAGCGACAGCCGCTCGTCGCGTTCGCGAATCTTGCGCATGGCCTCAAGCGTGGCCAGAGCTTTCTTGTAATTGCCCGGAACGCCGCGCACGCGGTCATGATTCTCGCCAATGCCATCGAGCGAAATCGCGATGTTCAGCCGGAACGGATTCTGGTTGGCCAGGATGCCATTCACCGAGCGCTCGATCACGCTGGTCTGGATCGCGTTCGTGGGGATGTTGATGAAGCGCGCCTTATTGTGATCCAGGAAGCGGTGGCAGATCTGATCGATGTCCTTGCGCAGAAACGGCTCGCCGCCCGAGAGATCCAGCCAGACCAGTTCGCCCATGGCTTCGGAGATCTTCTGGATGTGGTCCGGCTGTAGCGATTCGCCCTGGTTCAGGTTCTGCCAATAGAAGCAGGTACCGCACTTGGCGTTGCAATGATCCGTGATGAACAGGATCAGGTGGACAGGCTTCTGCTGCCGCCGCGAGAGCTGTTTCCAAGAGAGAATGTCGGTGCCAAGCATGCGGGACGGAGATTGAACGACAGGGACACGACTCCGGCCTTGAGCGTACCCAAGTAGCGCTGCTGGTGTCAACCATGCCTAGTCCGAGCCAATCGCGGTGCAACGCGGACGTTGACAGCATTGAGTTGTCACGCTACCGTGGCTTTGTGAACTGGGCCGAGCGTGCGTCCTGGATGGTGTTGGGCTTGTTCTGAAGAATCTGCATCTTCGTCCTGGGCAGTGTTTTCCTCTTTGTCGGCATCACAGGCGTAACTGAGTTTTGGCACTTTTCGAAGTGACTCCAAGCAACGGAGGTAGCGGCTGCCAAACTAAGCTTCCTCGGCCGGGAATGCTTTCTCTTCGATCAAAGCTTCGCGAACCGCGAGGAAATCCCCGGCATTCATGGAAGGGAGCGGAGTTGCTGGGAAGGAAGGCGATCGGTCGTGTGACGATTCAGGTCCTTGCCAGACCTGCCGGATCAGGGTCCGGTTCAGGTTTGAGGCCCATTTTCCGGCTTCCTCCGCAGGGCGACCCGCGCCTTGGATTGCATGACAGCGAGTAAGTTTCCTATATGGAGATAGCTATCGTACTCTGCCCGCTCTTCATCCGTCAGGGTCCCGGCCGCGGATCGTTCGGCTAACTGCTCCAACCGTTTGCGGTCGGTTTCCGGGAAGGTAATCGACAGCAGATACTCGGCCGCCTCTGGCGAGAGTTCGTTCTTCCGGGCTTCCATCAGCCTCGCCCAAATGGCCGCCTCGGAATTAGGACTGAGGAGTTGAGAGCTCACGGCATCTCCATTCTACTGGATGCGCCAGGCGATAAGATGAAGGCAGATGCCGGTTCAGATCGGGCAAAAGCGCGAATCGGACTTCTCCGACCCGCTCGGCTTGTTGAGCGACTGCCATCGGCGCATTGAGCGGTTTCTGGGCGTTCTGGTGAAAATCGCTCAAAAAGCCGGCGAACTCAACGCGGAAGAGCGCGCCGCCTTCGAAAACGCCCTGGAATACTTCCGCAACTCTGCGCCCAAACACACTGCCGACGAGGAAGACTCGCTCTTTCCACGTCTTCGCGCGCAAGCCTCGCTCGACCGTCTCCCTGAACTCGAAAGCGATCACGAAACCGCCGACCGCGATCACCAGCTGGTAGACTCTCTCGGCCGCCGTTGGCTCGCCGAAGGCACGCTCGCGCCCGAACAAACCCGGGAGTTGCGCGGCGCCCTGGCCCGGCTGTCGCGCATGTACGCCCGCCACATCGCCGTCGAAGACCGGGATTTGTTTCCGCTCGCCGCCCAGATCCTACCCGCAGATCAACTGGCCGAGGTCGGCCGCGAAATGGCGGGCCGCCGAGGAATCAAAACGAAATGAACCTCGGCCGCATGCTCATCGCCCTCGGCCTGATCATCGCCGCGCTCGGCGCACTCATTTCGCTCAGCGAAAAGCTCCCCGTCCGCCTGGGCCGATTGCCTGGCGATATCGTCCTGCGCGGCAAGCACACCGCCTTCTATTTTCCGTTGGTAACTTGTCTGCTGATCAGCGTGGTTCTCTCGCTTGTCCTGTGGCTGATCAACCGCCGGTAGCGCGGAGCCTTACAGTCCGGTGACCGCACCGGCCAGCCGCAGCACCATGGACGCCATATTCCGCAGGTAAGAGAAGCGCGGCGCGGGCGGCTCGCAGTACATCGCCGTCTGTTGGGTGGGAGTTTGGACGATCACCGGCAGATCGCCCTCCAGGCCGCGATCGCCCTGCAGCACGGGCAACAACCGGTGCTGCACTTGCGTCACGCCGTAGCTCATGGCTGAAAATTGCCAGCCCAGCTGCGGAATGATCGAGAAACCGGACTGCCAGCCCGCGGCCGGACTATAAGACCGTTGCAGAGCCAGGATGGGTAGCCAGGGAATCTTCTGGTTGATGCCGAGCAACGGCAGTATGGGCCGGGCGAATGCAAAGAAACTGAGGGAGACGGTGTAAGTGGAGAGTTCCAGAAGACCCGATCCCCAGGCCGGCAGCCGCGAGTTGATCGAGGCCACCAGCGGCCCCGCCAGATTCGCCGGCCCGACGGGGCCCGAAATGCGCCAGGCGCCGCGTTTGCGTTCCTTCACCCGAATCAGAATGTCCGCCATTCCGGTCTCCGGATTGGTGCGAATGATCGTGCTGCGCTCGTTCACCGGCTCAAACATGCCCGCGTCATTCAGCCGCATGATGCTCTTGCGCAGCAGGTGTTCGTTGAGCAGCTCCCCTTCATCGATCTCAAAATTTCCGCGCACTGCCGCTTCCGAGAAGTGGCGATTGCCGATGAATTCGATCCGGTTCACGTGATACGGCTGGCCGCGATCGACCGTGGCGTTCAGATCCGCCACCGGCGCCTTCTCGGAACTCCCTGCGACCGGCTGAACCTGCATGTTGGCGGTGAATTCCAGGATGCCTTCGCGCTCGGCTTCATGCCGTTCGTTGAACAGCGTGGAGCAGAGCTGCTGCGAGCTCATGACTTCATCCTTCGGATGTCCGATCTTGGTGGCGATCTGCGGACCCGACACTTCCCACTGCCGCACTTTGTAGCGCGGTCCCGCTTCGGCGCGAATGAACACGTGCGCCGATTTGTTGGCGACCTGGACATCTTCCAGCCGCACGTTGGCGTCGAAGTAGCCTTGAGAAACATACAGCGAACGAATCAGTGTCAGGTCCTGCTGCACGCCGTCGGCGCTATAACCCGGATACATCCGCCAGGTGGGCCACAGGCCTGGAAACCCGGGCAGCACGCGCTTGATCTTCAGCGCCTGAAGAGCGCCGCGCAGCTCCTTCGGGCTCAGCTCGGTGTCGCCGACAAAATCCACTTGCTTGACGCGGACGCGCGGGCCCGCGTCGATGGTCAACTTCAGGTCTACTTTCTTGCCCACCACCGGCACCAGGTCGGGATCCACGGTGGCCAGTTGAAATCCGTCGGATCGTAGCTGGTCCTGCGCTTGATTGGCGAGTTGATGCGCCCGCAGACGGTTAATGATGGTGCCTTCCGGAATCATCATTTGCAGCCCGTAGGAGGACGGCACGAAGCGCACCTGGCGAAGCTGGTATTCCGGGGTTTCCACCACCTGAAAGACCACCGCCGTTCCTTCCGCCTGCTGTTTCGACTCCACCCGAATGTCGTCGAACCGGCCGGTCGCCCACAAACTGCGCACGTCGCTTTGGATGGTGCTGGTGTTGTACGGCTGGCCCACCCGTGTCTTCAACGCCACAGGGGCCTTGGTGCCGTCAATCACCACGGACGTGATCAGCAAGGGCGTGGATGCCGATGGAGCTACAGGCCCCTCCGCCAAAGAGAGCCATGCGACCAGGAAAAGCGCCAGGATGCTTCGAATCATGGAATGCGGACCGGATGCAAGCCACGGTCCATCGCTCGAATGATTATAGCCCAGCCTCGCACGCCGGCACACGGGCCATGCTGGACGAACCCAGGCTGACCGGTGGGGAGCCTAACGGTCGACTACCACGCCGCCGGCAAGGCCATTGACAGTCCGGTGAATTTCACCGCGACCGGATCGCAGATCCTCTCGTGGACCGGTTGCGATACAGAGCCGGGTCCACCGCAGCGGCCATCTTCGCCGGGTCCAGCCCTCCGCCCAGAAAGTCGCTAATACGCTGAGCGGTGGCGAGCGGGTTGCGAATCGCGGAGCGATGCTCCACGGTTAGCAGTTGTGTCATCGGACGGCTTCCAAGCATCGCCTTCGCGCGGGCGCTCGCACGCGCATATTCGTCTTTGAGGACCTGCCGCTGCTCGGGCGTCCCGGGCGCGTGACCGCGGCGGCCGAGCATCCGGTCCTGGGAATCCAGCACCTCGTCGAGATCGCGCTCGCAGAGGATCACGCGGCACGCCAGATCCGTGGGCAGCGCGGCCAGCAAGGGTGTGACAATTTTCACGGCTTTTCCCCGCGCGTCGAGCAGCCACTTCGAACTCCGGAACAGACTCTTGATGCGTTCAAATTCGAAATAGCCGCGCGGATTGTCTTCGTCGGCTTCGCGCAGGCCGTCGGAGAGCACACCGACGCCGCCCGCGGCCAGCATCTGCAGTAGCATCGAGGTTCCCGAGCGCGGCAGGCCGGCTACTACGATGAGGGATTCGGCTAGGGGTGGCATGCTTAGGCTCCCAACTGCCAGAGGAGCTTCCGGTATGCTGACGGCCTCCGCGACCGTGGGCGCCCCGTGGCTGTTCTTTCTCATACGGCGCGCCAGGCGCCGGTGCTCGCGCGCGCTTTCGGGGTCGCCGAGATGCTGGTCCAGCAATGCCGCCAGCCGCTGATGCGCTTCCGGATAGTTCGGATTGAAAGAGATGGCTGCGCGAAGTGCTTCTGTGGCACGCTCGAACTCTTTCATTCCCGCCAGCGCGCACCCCAGCAGGAAGTGCGCTTGCGGATCGTGATAAACCCGGTCCAGCGCGGCAAGCGCCGACTGCGCGGCAACGTGGAACTTCCGCCGGCGCAAAGCAATCCGGGACAGGCCGAGATGCGCTTGCGCGTTATCGGAGTCGATCGCCAGCGCCTTCTCATAAACTTTCTCCGCGTCTGCCCACCGCCGCAGGCGCAGATAGACCTCGGCAGCCTGAAGCAGCGGCGCCGGACGGAGCAGTTCCGTTTCTGTGATTTTTTCGAGAGCATCCAGAGCTTCCGTGTAGCGTTTCTGTGCGATCCAGACTTGGGCCCGCAGAAGGTGCGCCATCGCCGATTGCCCCCGGCCAGCCAGGTCGTCCGCAATGCGGGTCATTTCATCCTCGAAACCCAGAGCCTGGCAGGAAGTAAACAGCCCGATGGCGAAGCGCTGGTCATCCGGATCGGCGGCGTGAAGCTCGCTGAAAATCCGCTGCGCTTCCAGGTGCCGGCCGGCATCCTGATAGGATGCGCCGAGGTTATAGCGGAGTTCGCGAATCGTCTTCTTCACCGCGACTTCGCGATTCTCGTCAGGCCGGTCGATGTATCCCAGCGCGATTATCTGCTCCAGCGCTTCGTGAGCCGCAACCGGATCCAGGCGCGTGTGCGGCGGATGGCGCCCATCGGCGCCAGGAACGTCCTCCCAACTCGGGATGAAAGTGAGCTGGGGCGCTTCCACGAAGGCCTCAGAAAGGACTTTGCCGTCCATGTCCTGGCCGGCTGCCAGCCCGTAGAGAGCCAGGATGGTAGGCGTGATGTCCAGGACCGATGGCCCGCGCAGAATTCCACCCTTCTTCGTACCCGGCCCGCTGATGACTAGAACGCCGAAATCCCGGTGCTCGACGGCCGGCCCGGCGGGAACATCGGGGATCGAGGAGGGCCGCAAATGATCGGGATGAAAGCCATGGTCGGATAACAGCACCACCGTCGTGTCGCGCCCCGCCTCTTCGAGCAGCATCCCCAGCATCTGATCGTGGAACTGGTAGGCCATCGAGACGACGTTGTGGTACAGCTCGAAGTCGCGTTCTGAGATCCAGGACTGCCGCGGCGGGTGATAGCGCATGAACCCGTGCGAAAAATGATCGATGGCGTCGTAGTAGACGGCAAAGAAATCCCAGGGCTGCGTGCGGATCAGCCAAGTGGCGGCGGAATGAATGCTCGAGCACTCGGCCAGCGTCCGCAGCACCAGCGCCAGGCGCTTGTCGGTATTCTGATCGATCTCGCGGGCGAGCGGAACGAACCGTTCCACCAGATCGCGAGTCAGCGAGTCGGGATGCACGCGTAGGCCGGCCAACGTCGGTGCCAGTTCCGGCGGATGAACCGCGTGCGCCGCCAGCGGCCAGCCTTCGTCGAGTGGACGCCGGGCGCGATGGTAGTGATCCGATACCATCACGCCGCGGATCGGTTCGGCGGGATGGCTGGGCCACCAGCCAACCACGTTGCTGCGCAAACCGTTCTGGTGGAGAATGTTCCAGACCGCTTTGCATTTTCTCGAGAGATTCGTGACCGGCTGCACACCGCGCCCGTCCGGGGTCGGCTCAGAAAAGCCGTGGATGCCGTGTTGGAACGGCCGCTTACCCGTAGCGATGGACGTCCACAGCATCGGCGAAAGCGGCGGATGCAGCGTGGCAATCTGTCCGCTGGCTCCGGCCTCGGCCAGGCGCCGGAGGTTGGGCATTTTCCCGGCCGCGATCAGCGGATGGATCACCTTCCAGTCCGCGGCGTCCCATCCCACCAGAAGAACCCTGGCCATCGCTAACGGTTGGACACGAATCTCTCGATCACGAACACGAAATGCTGGCTGGGAGGCGGCCGCACCTCTCCCGGCACGGGCGCAGGCGAGAAATCCATCTGGCTGGCCGCTGCCACCGCGGCGGCGCTATATGGGTCGCTGGGCTGGAGCGAATGAGCATCCACCAATTTTCCTGCATCCGTCACCAGGCCAAACACACAGAGGGAGTGAAACTGGGCGCCGGAACCGGGCCGGGATGGCGCAACCATGCGGGAGAACTTTTCCGCACCTCCCATCGCGACCGCACGTCCCCGCGTCTTCATCTCTTCGGTCGGAAGGAACAGGTTGGGGTCGGCATTCGTCAGCGGCTCCAGGCTGTCCACGGAAATTCGCGACACGATGCTGCCGCCTTCGGTCACGATCACCTTGCGGGGAAACAGATGACCGGCCAACTGTGGTCCATTCATGTAGTCATACGCGTAGTAGCGTCCGGGCGCCTGCGAATGAGTCATCAGCAGGCCGGATTGCAGATCGATGCATTCCTCGGTTTCCATCCAGCGCCGGCCGGGTGCGTTAGTCGTATGCTTGCCCGCCGCGGAAAGCAAAGCGCAGGTAACGGGCTCGCCCAGGTAGGTGGCGGTTGAGGTCCGGATCCGGGACCGTTCCAGATTCGCCGCCGGGGAAATTGCTCCGAACAGCGCGGCTCGCGCCTCGTGCAGCCGCAGCGGAATGGCGCCCGGTGTTCCGTCCGCGTAATGATTTCCCTGATAGGAAATCTCGGTGATCGTATATCGGCCGTTCGCCGCAGTTGCCGTCCATCGCAGCCCGTGTTGAGGATCGTACAGGTCCTCCATTTGCCACGCGCCGTCGTAAGCGGTTGCGCCGCCCGAGTCCACCCGGAAGCTGACCTTGAGATCGTAGCCCTGGCCCGCGCTGCGCAAATCGTAATTGTCTCGCGCGCGGTTAAGAAGGGCAAGCACGGATTGCCGGCTCTCCGGCGTGTCGGCAGGGCTGACGTCGCCCGTAACCAGTTCCAGAGAATCGCGCGGTATGGGTTCGGTCTTCGAGGCGCCTTCCGCCAGGAGGCCGATCGCCAATCCGCTTGCTGCCAGAAGCCACGAAATCCGTTTAGTGACCATCGCTTCCGCCTCCGACGAAACCCTGCCTACGACGGCTCAAATCGCAGCCTGGGTTGGTAGGGTTTTTCCGCTGGATGTAACGCCGCGGACCCTCCGCCAGACCCTCCGCCGGATCCGCCGCCCGAGCCGCCACCTGTTCCGCCGCCTGTTCCGCCGCCGGTGAACCCGCCGCCCGTCCCTCCACCAAAGCTGCCTCCGAAACCTCCGAAGCCTCCCCCAGTCGGGCCACCGAAACCGCTCGTGCTGGAAAGCCCGTAGCCGCCACCACCCAGGCCCAACGAGATGGTCACCCCCACCTGGGTCTGCACCCCGCCAACGGTGGCTACAAGAGGCAGGTCTCCCTGGCCCAAGCCCTGCGGAATCACCACATTGATCTGGTAAAGACCTGCGCTGGAGATCCCGACGAAAGTCGGCTGAACGGGAACGTTGTTGATAGAGAGGCTGAAGGCGCCATTGATCGGCGCTGCCCCGGTGAATGCCTGTCCGGCAGGCACGGCCGGAGTGGTTGGCCCGAAGCCGAACCCGTAAAGTTCAACCGTGTCGCCGGGGAGCGCGGGAAACGTACGGTACCCGAGCGATATCCCGGTCGGTCCAAGGATGTCATACGTGCCGCCGCCGCGTGTACCGGAGTTGTGCGGGCGAAGAATAATCCCAGCGACATGGGTGTCGTCCAGCAAATCGAAGGACGGCGCGAACTGGCTCAACGTCACCGAGGATGTAGCCGAACCGTTGGCGGTCATCACGACAACCGAGACCGTGCCGGTCGCTGAGTCGTCCGGGGCCTGCAAGTCGATCTGGTTCGGGCTGACGTAGGAAAGATACCCCGCTTTCCCGTTGATCTGGACGGTGGTGCCGCCTAAAGACGTGGGGAAGTCACCATTCCAGTAGGCTATTTCGTTGGCGAGGTTGCTTCCATAGATGGAGATCCATTCTCCGGCCTGAATGGCGTTTACATGGCTGCCGATCGGTACGACGCCAGCCTGGTTAATGATGGGAGCCTGACCTTGACTGGCGGGGGCGGGCTTCACAAGACGAAAATCCTCGCCGGCCATGGCCAGCCGCACGGCCTTGGCGAACGGCGAGCCGTTGGAACTCGCGAGGCCGCGCTGGATGGTCCGAACGCTGGCGCTGGAGCGGGTAATATCACGGCTCCCCCCGGTGCATATGATCGAAGCCGAGGCGCTTGTCACCAGCGCCATGGCTGACCCTGTCACCGCTGCATAGAACTGCCAGTTTTCGATGCTGCGGATCAGTTTGTCCTTCAGGCGAGACGCACGCAGAGTAGCGAAATAGGCTTCCAGCCGGCGATCCAGTTCAGACGCTGGCAGGTTGTCCATCCTTCGTTAACCCCTCAGGCCCTTTCGAAACGTCAACGGCGCACTCCTTCGTGCTGTATGTCATTAGCCTAGAACTTCCCGCGCTGGTAGAGAATCGCATGCTTTAGGTATCTTAAGACTCTGTAAAGCGTTAGTGAGCTTCCGCGCTGCCTGATCTCTACCCCTATTTCTGCCGATAAGTGATAGATAAATGGTCGAGTTCGATAAACGAGCCGCTGTCGCCGCCCATCTGCTTGTTCTGTTGTCACTTCCAAGTGTGGGCCGGGGGCAGCAGTATTCCTTTCGGGACTACGTGGCAGGCCTGGGTAACCTGAGCATCAATTGTCTGTTGCAGGATCGCACGGGGTTTCTGTGGATCGGAACCGAAAGCGGCCTCTATCGTTATGATGGATCACGGTTTTGGCAGTTTGGGGCAGCGGAAGGTCTGCCCAACGGGTTTATCCGGGCCTTAACCCTGGATCGGGATGGTCGATTGTGGGTGGGAACCCGAGACGGAGTGGCGTTCCAGGGCGGACCCCACGGGTTTTCCTCGGTCACCTATCAGGGTCAAAATCTGAAAACTCCCTACAATTCAGCTCTTGCTTCCGCGCCCGACGGCCGGATCTACGCCGTCACGCAGTTCGGGCTGCTGGTCATCCAGTCCCCGGATGGGGGGCATTCCTTCCGTGCTAGTCCGGTGGGGCAACTCGATAATGATTCGGTCACCAGCGTCCTGATTAAGCCGGACGGAAGCATCATTGCCGGGTGCGGAAAAGGCCTGTGCGAGGTCGCCAACGGCAAGTTGCGGCGGTACGGCAAGTCATCCGGCCTGCCCGAAGATGACTGGAAATGCCTGTTGCTCCGAGCCAACGGTGAGATCTGGGCGCGGGGACCGAAATACATCGCCACGCTCGGGCCGGGCAGTAAGCGATTTGAAGTCCGCGCCCCTCCGGAGCACGCCACAAGCGACGTGACCTATCTGAGTCTGGCCGAAGATCGCTCCGGGACGGTGATCGCGAGTTTCGGCGCCTCCGTGGGCCGCTATCGGAAGGGCAAATGGGAGATGGTTTCCCAGGCACAGGGCTTTGGCAAGGGGACAGTCTCGTCGATTCTCCAGGACCGCGAGGGGATGCTCTGGTTTGGCTTGCTGGGCCACGGTCTAAGGAAGTGGCTGGGTTACGGCTTGTGGGAACAATGGACCACCGGACAGGGCCTGCATAGCGACGAGATCTGGTCGCTCCAGCGGGACTCCCGCGGACGCCTCTGGGTGGCCGACGAGCGTGGGTTAAGCATTCTCGATCCGGGCGCGTCCAGATTTCGGTCCTGGTCGCAGGCAGGCATTGACCCGCCCTCCCGCTGCCTGTCGCTGGAGCATTCCAAGGACGGTTTTCTTTGGGCGGCGACTTCGCAAGGCAAGCTTCTTCAGATCGATGAAGCAACCCTGCATGCCTGGCAGCCCAGCCTTCCCCCCGTATCGCGAGTATTTGTCGATTCTCAGGACCGTGTTTGGGCTTCCACGGACGCTGGCCTGTTCCTCAGCGAACGCCGCCATGGCCGTGCCGAATTTCATCTGGCGCCAGGCCCGTTCTCCGCGAGTGCAGCCGTCAAAGACATGACGGAGGACGCACAGGGCCGGATTTGGGCGATCTCCGGGCGGGACCTGTTCCGCCTGGACGCTCCCGGCTGGACCCGCCTCGACATCTCGCACGCTCAGCTTGGCCATAACCTGGAGGATCTTACGTTTGAGAAGCCGGGAGCGCTGTGGATCAACGCTACCGGCGAGGGAGCGGCCCGCTTCGGGCTGCGGAACGGCAACCTCACCGGCTTTCGAACGCCGCATTTGTCTTCGAACGAGGTTGTATTCCTGCGGACTGACAGCCGCGGTTGGGTCTGGTTCGGAGAGGATCAGGGAGTGGAAGTTTTCGACGGGCAGTCTTTGCGGCGCTACACCTCTGGAGACGGCCTGATCTGGGACGACTGCGACAGCCACGGGTTCCTGGAGGACGCCGACGGCTCGGTCTGGATCGCCACCAGCGGCGGTTTGTCTCACTTCCTGATACAGCGAGCGGCTCCCTTACAGCCACCGCCGGCGCCCATCTTCGTTCAATCCAAATATGGAACCCGGGACCTGGCCAACAATGGCGAAGCGGCCTGGAAACGAGATCCCCTCACCGTTTCGCTGGCGTCCCTGGCTTTTCGCAATGAAGGTGCGCTGCGGTTTCGCTACCGGCTGGCCGGTTTGGAGGACGACTGGGTGGAGACCGGGCAGCGGACCATTCGCTATCCGGAACTGGCGCCCGGCCAATATGCCTTCCAAGCCGTCGCATTGGATTCCAGCAGCGGCCAGGCGTCGCCGGTCAGCACGTTCTCCTTCGAGATCCTGCCGCCCTGGTGGCGCAGCAAGGCGCTCCTTTTCGCGGTGGCGTTGGCGCTCGGGCTGGCCAGCGCGATGATCTGGCGCTGGCGGGTGCGTTTTCTCGTGCGGAGGCAGCGCGAGCTGGAACGCCTGGTGGCGGATCGTACGGCCGAATTGGACCGCCGACTGGCGCACGAAGAGTTCCTCAAGGCAGAGGCGGAGCGCGCCAATCAGGCCAAGAGCGAATTCCTGGCCATGATGAGCCACGAGATCCGGACGCCGATGAACGGCATCGTCGGCATGGGAAACCTGCTGGCGGACACGTCGCTCTCCGCTCATCAAAGCGAATATGTGGAGGCCATCCAATTCTCCGCGGCCTCCCTGCTGACGATCATCAACGACATCCTGGATTTCTCCAAAATCGAGGCCGGCAAAGTCATCCTCGAACGCGTGGCGTTCCCGTTGCGCGAGTTGGTGCGCAATTCGGTCAGCGTGGTCAGCATGGCAGCCCGCGCCAAGGACTTGGAAATCGCCGTGGCGATTGACGAGGAAGCTCCCAATCTTCTGGTGGGCGATCCGGTGCGCCTGCGCCAGGTGGTGCTCAATCTGCTCTCCAACGCGGTGAAGTTCACCGATCGCGGCACGGTTCGCTTGTCGTTATCCGCGGGCGCCACGTCCGAACCGCATTGTGTGCTGCTGCGGGTAACCGTTTCCGACACCGGAATTGGAATCGCGCCGGAAGCGCAGGAGCGTCTGTTTCAGAGCTTCAGCCAGGCCGAGACTTCCACGACGCGGCGTTATGGGGGAACCGGACTGGGTCTGGCCATCTCCCGGCGTTTGGTGGATCTCATGGGTGGAGAAATCGGGTTCGAAAGCCGCCTGGGCGAAGGAAGCACGTTCTGGTTCACGGCAAAACTGAGTTTGGGAGCGGAAGGCCTTGCCAAGTCCAACTCGCTCGAGAAAGGCCAGCCGTATGAGCAGAGTTGCGGGACGATTCTGGTGGTGGAAGACAACCGGATCAATCAAAAGGTGCTCACCCATCAGCTCATCAACCTCGGTTACGCGGTCGAAGTGGCCCAGAACGGGGCGGAGGCAGTCACCAAGGTCAGAGCCCGGCGCTACGATCTAATTCTCATGGACGTGCAGATGCCGGTGATGGACGGCTATCAGGCAACGCAGGAGATCCGGAATCTGGATGAAGACTCATCGTCCATTCCGATCGTCGCGGTCACCGCGAACGCGTTTCAAAGTGAAAGAGAGAAATGCCTGTTCGCCGGCATGGACGATTACCTGACCAAGCCGGTGGACCGGGGACGCCTGGAAGAAACCGTCCGCCGATGGGTGAAGGGTGGAAACGAAGCCAAGCGGTCCACCTGACCGGCCGCGCTCCTCGGCAGCCCCAGTCTTGCGCTAAGCGCACCTGGGTGGTCTCGCTCAAGCGGCCTGGCAGAGCAGGCTGGCTCATTGATAGTGCGGGATTTAGTACGCCGCCGACGCTTGGAGGTCCTCTTGCCTGAGAGATGGCTAGAGAGGTGTCCTATGACAATGACCACCTTAGAACGTTGTCTGGAGTTCCTGGATCGCGGCCGCGTTAATTACGCGCATACCAAGCACCCGCGCACCTTCACCGCGGCTGAGACCGCCTTCGCCGAGCATGTTTCGCCCCACAAGCTGGCCAAGACCGTGGTCTACGCCACCGCGCAAGGCTACGGCCTGGCGGTTCTTCCGGCGGACTACCAGATCCACCTGGAAACACTCGGAGCCTTCCTGAACGATCCCGGGATCCGGCTGGCGAGCGAGGCCGAAATGGTGCAGCTGTTCCCGGAGTGCGAAGTCGGGGCCATGCCGCCGCTCGGCAATCTGTTCCATCTGCCGGTGATCGTGGACACGAGCATCGCCGAACAGGAGTTCGTCGTCTTCAACGCCGGCACGCATGAAGATGTGATTCACATGAGCTATGGCGATTTCCGGCGCTTGGTGAATCCAGCGGTGGGCAGGTTTACCATGACCGGCGTCGTGCAGCCGGTGTAGCACTGGTCCGCACTGTATCCTGGACCTAGTGGGTCCGATTCACATTCTCGGCGGCGGCCTGGCGGGTTCGGAGGCCGCGTGGCAGGTAGCGCGGGCCGGTTTGCATTGCGTTTTGCGCGAAATGCGGCCGGTTCGTTCCACCGCGGCTCACAAGACGGACCGGCTGGCTGAGTTGGTGTGCAGCAATTCGCTCAAAAGCGAATCCGAAAACACAGCGCCCTGGCTGCTGAAGGAAGAGCTTCGCCGCCTGGATTCGCTGTTGCTGCGTGCCGCGCAGCCGGCCCGGGTGCCCGGCGGTCACGCGCTCACCGTTGACCGCGAAGTTTTCGCCGAAGAAGTTTCGCGGGCCATCGCCCGAAATCCGCTGATCGAATTGCGTCGTGAGGAAGTGACGGCAATCCCCGCCGGCGGCGTCACCATCGTTGCCACCGGCCCACTCACCAGCGGCGCTTTGGCCGAAGAAATCGCGCGCGTCACGAGCGCCGAGCGTCTTTTTTTCTACGACTCCATCAGTCCTATTGTCGACGCCGAATCCATCGATCTCAGCATCGCCTTCCGCGCTTCCCGCTACGGAAAATCGCTGGATGGCAGCGATGACTACCTGAATTGCCCGTTCGACCGCGAACAATATGAGCGCTTCGTGGACGCCATCCTGGCGGCCGGCGCGGTTCCAGCGCACATCGCCGAAGACCGTGCGCAATATTTCGAGGCCTGCCTGCCCATCGAAGAATTGGCCCGGCGCGGGCGCGACACGCTGCGCTTCGGTCCGATGAAACCCATGGGCTTGACCGATCCGCGTACCGGCCGCCGGCCCTACGCGGTGGTTCAGTTGCGCCAGGAGAATCTGCGGGCCGCCAGCTACAACCTGGTCGGATTCCAGAATCACATGCGCTTTGGCGAGCAGGAGCGCGTGTTCCGCATGATTCCCGGCTTGGAGCGGGCGGAGTTTCTACGTTTCGGCCAGATTCACCGCAATACGTACATCAACGCCCCTGCGCTGCTGACGCCAACCCTGCAGCTGCGAACCAGGCCTGAGGTTTTCTTCGCCGGACAAATCTCGGGCGTGGAAGGCTATGTGGAATCCATCGCCACCGGTCTTGTCGCGGGGCGGCACGCCGCCGAGCTGGCCTCCGGCGAACCCGTGCGCGCGTTTCCGCGCGGCACTGCCATCGGATCGCTGTGCGCCTACGTGTCCGGCGCCGATGCGCGCAACTACCAGCCCGCCAACATCACCTTCGATCTGCTTGCGCCGCTCGACGAAGAGTCGCGCCAACGCTGGCGGCACGACAAGCAGGCGCGTCACGCCGAGGTCTGCCGCCGCGCGCTCGAAAAGCTGGACGAGTATCGGTCCATCTATGCCTGAGCTCGCCGGCCACATCGAGCGCTTCCTGGACGAGTTGCGCCGCCAGAACTCCTCCGCCCACACCATCCGGAACTACGCCTCCGACCTGGAGCAATTCGTCGCCTACTTCACCGTTCCAGGCCAACCCAAGCCGGCCCTGGAGAGCATCGACGTTCCCGCGATTCGCGAATGGCTGGGGCACCTCTACCAGCAGCGCCTGACCGCTGTCAGCATCCGCCGCAAGCTGGCCGCTGTCCGGTCGCTGTTCAAATTTCTGTTGCGCGAAGGCGTGGTGGAGAGCAACATCGCCCGCCTGGTTCGAACGCCCAAGGCGCCGAAAACCCTTCCCGCGGTGATGACCGCCGAACAGACCAACACGCTGGTGGATGGCGTCAGCCCGGCCGCGGACAAGCTGGAGCGACCCTACCCGGCTCGCGACCTGGCGATCTTCGAACTGCTGTACGGCTGCGGGCTGCGCATCAGTGAGTTAGTGGGCTTGAATCTGGACGATTTCGATTTCAACGAACGCTGGGTGCGTGTGCGCGGGAAGGGCCGCAAGGAACGGCAGGTGCCGTTCGCGTCCAAAGCCTCCGCCGCGCTGGACCGCTACCTGGCTGTGCGCCAACCCGCCGCGGGCGCCGAACGCGCGCTGTTTCTCAACCATCGCGGCCTGCGGCTGACCGACCGCGGCGCGCGCGGCATCGTCAAATTTTACGCCCGCATGGTGAGCGGCGATTCGTCCATCCATCCCCACAGCCTGCGCCACGCCTACGCCACCCACCTGCTCAGCGACGGCGCCGATCTCCGCGCGATTCAGGAACTTCTGGGCCACGCGCGGCTTTCCACCACGCAGAAATACACGCAGGTTTCGCTCGCCGACTTGATGGCTGTGTACGACAGGGCACATCCCAAAGCCTGAGTGGCGCGGCGCGCGCGTGCTAACATGAAATAAATCGAACAAAGTACTCGATTTGCACGTCTAAGTGGGCTGGGGAGAGCTATCCCAAGTGAAGGCTACTTCAAAAGTTTTTCTGACGATCGGCTTGGTTGTTTTGGTGAGTGGCGGCGTGTTCGCGAGCATCAAGTACAACCAGCGCGGAATAGTGGAAGTGCAAACCGGACGAGTGGCGCGCGAGGACCTGACTGCCGTTGTGACCGCTTCCGGCGAGATTAAACCGAAGAACTACATCAATTTGGGCGCCAACACGGTGGGCCCGGCGCCCATCACCGCCATTCTGGTCAAAGAAGGTGACCGGGTGCAGAAGGGGGAAGTGGTCGCCAAGATGGAATCCGTCCAGGCGAACGCCGACTTCGTGGCACAGAAGGCGTCGGTGGCGACCTCGCTCGCCGATTCCGCGGCTTCGGAGGCCGGCTTGAAGTCGTCCGAGGATGCGACACGCACCGCCCAGGCCACTCTGGACAAGAACAAAGCCGAACTGGTGCGTACCCAAGGCAATCTGGACCGCGCCAACGAGCTGTACAAAGACAAGCTGCTCGCCAAGCAGGATTACGACCAGAAAAAAGCCGAGTACGACACCGCAGTCGCGGCGATCGGCGAAGCGGAGGCTCGTTTGGCCCAGGCCAAAGCCCAGGAGGCGCAGTCCCGCCAGCAGCTGGTTTCCGCGCAGAAGCGCGTGGCGCAAATCGAGGCGGGATTAGACCGCTACAAGGACATCCTGGAGAATTATTCCGTCGTGTCTCCGATCGACGGCATCGTGACCAATCTTCCGGTTCGCGTTGGAGAAACCGTGGTTCCCGGCATCCAGAACTCCTCGGCGAGCACCATCATGACGGTCGCCGATATGTCGCTGATCACCGCCGAGGTAAAAGTGGACGAGACGGACATCGTGAATGTGCAGGTGGGCCAGCCCGCCGAGGTGACCATCGACGCCATGCCGAACCGCACCTTCCATGGCCACGTCACCGAGATCGGCGATACGGCGATTCTTCGCTCCACCGGCGTGGCGGCTTCACAGAGCAATACTTCCGACCAGGACGCCAAGGACTTCAAAGTCGTAATCGGACTCGACGATCCACCGGAGGACATCCGGCCCGGCCTTTCCTGCACAGGGAAGATCGTTACCGCGACCCGGCATGACGTGCTGACGATCCCGATTCAGGCGCTCACGGTGCGCCAGCGCGGCGACTTGCAACCCAAGGCGAACGGCGGCGTGCAGGCCGCGGCCTATGTCGATCCGGCGGTGGAGAAGGCCATGAAGCAAGACGTCCAAGGCGTCTTCGTGGTGAAGAACGGCCGCGCCGAATTCCACGCGGTCACTACCGGCATTACGGGCACCACCGATATCGAGGTTCTTTCCGGATTGAACGACCGCGATCCCATCATCACGGGCACGTACAAAGTGATCCGCACTTTGCGGAATGACGCGAGGATCCGGGTGAACAACAAAGCCCCCACGGATACCACGGAAAGCTCCTAGCACAGTATGGCGACGGCGACGCAGGAACTCCTCGACCGCGGCGAGGCTCTCAAGCGCGAAGGCATTGTCATCCGCACCTACGATCTGTGGAAGACGTATGTGATGGGCGATCAGGAGATCCATGCCGTGTCGGGCGTGGACATCGAGATCCGGCGCGGCGAGTACGTCGCCATCATGGGGCCGTCCGGCTCCGGCAAATCTACGCTGATGAATCTGATCGGCTGTCTGGATTCACCGACCAAAGGCCTGTACTATCTGAACGGCAACCTGGTGAGCGACATGCAGGACGACGAACTGGCGCACATCCGCAATAAGGAAATCGGATTCGTGTTCCAGACCTTCAATTTGCTGGCGCGCGCCTCGGCGCTGCATAACGTGGAATTGCCGTTGATTTACGCGGGCATCCCCGCGCAGGCACGGACGGAGCGGGCAAAAACGGCGCTGAGGGCCGTGGATCTGGAAGCGCGCATGAATCACAAGCCCAACGAGCTTTCCGGCGGCCAGCGGCAACGCGTGGCCGTGGCGCGGGCGCTGGTGAACAATCCGTCTATCCTGCTGGCCGACGAACCCACCGGCGCGCTCGACAGCATCACCGGGAACGAGATCATGGCGCTGTTCGAACGGCTCTGGCAGCAGGGCAACACCATCGTGCTGGTGACGCATGAGGCCGACATCGCTATGCGGGCGCATCGCGTGATTCACATCCGCGACGGCAAAGTGGAAAAAGACGAAAGAATCAAATAGCGCGTGGCGTCAGTCGGCCACGATTTCCGTCTTCGCCGGCCGCGTCTTCTTCAGCAGCAACACGACCGGGATCACCGCCAGGAAGGCGACCGCCAGAAACCTAAAATCCTCCAGGAACGCCAGCATCGCGGCCTGCTGCTGCACCAGGTTGTAGATCATCTGATCGGCCTGCGCCGCGGCGTGAACTGCGTCGGCGCCCTTGGCCAGAAACGTTTGCTGGGCGGCTTCCAGTGTGGACCGGTAAGCTCCGTTGAGCGGCGACACATGGGCGACCAGTTGTTGCTGATGGAACTGCTCGCGCCGGGCGATCAGCGTGGTGGCAATCGCGATGCCGCTGCTGCCGCCGATGTTCCGCGCCAGGTTGATCAGGCCGGTGGCGTAGCTGGTCTTGTGCTTGGCGATGAAGTAAAAAGCTGTCGCGTTGATGGGCACGAACAGGAACGCCAGACCCAGGCTTTGCACGATGCGGGCCACCACGGCATGCTGGAAGTCGACTTGCAGATCGAACTGGGCCATCTGGAACAAGCCGAACGACGACACCATCAGCCCGAAGATGATCAGCCAGCGCGCTTCGATCTTGGAAAGCAGAAAGCCCACGACCGGCATCAGGATCATGATCGCCAGGCCGCCGGGCGACAGGGCCAACCCGCTCTGCGTGGCCGTGTAGCCGAGCAAGGTCTGCAGGAAGAGAGGCAGCGCCACGGTGCTGCCGTACATCACGAAACCGAGCGCGAACATGGTGAAGGTCGAAATGGCGAAGTTACGCTCTTTGAGCAAATGGAATTCGACCACCGGGTCCCGCTGCCCGAGCTCCCAAACGACGACGGCGGTCAGCGCGACGACAGCGATGACAGCCGCGGCCAGGATGCCGTGCGAAGAGAACCAGTCGTTGCGCTGGCCTTCGTCGAGCATGATCTCGAGCGCACCCAGGCCCGTGGCCAGCAGGCCCAGGCCGACGTAGTCGATCTTCAGGCCGTCGCGCAGCGACTTGCGGATCAAGTACGGCGGATCGAAGACCAGCAGCGAAGTGAACAACAGCGAACAAATCCCCACGGGAATGTTGATAAGGAAGATCCAGCGCCAGGTGAAGTTGTCGGTGATCCAACCGCCCAAGGTCGGGCCCACCACCGGTGCGAAGACTACGCCCATGCCGTAGACGGCCATCGCCATGCCCTGCTTTTCTCGCGGGAACGTTTCCCGCAGGATGGCTTGCGAGATGGGCTGCAGCGCGCCGCCGCCCAGGCCTTGCAACACCCGGCAGACGATCAGCACCTCCAGGCTGGGCGCCAGACCGCACACCGCCGAGCTGGCCGTGAACAGCACCACGCACGCCATGTAAAAGCGTTTGCGTCCGAACAAGGTGGAGAACCAGCCGCTGAGCGGCAGTACGATGGCATTCGCCACCAGGTAGGCGGTCAACACCCAGGTGGTCTCGTCCACGCTGGACGACAGACTCCCGGCGATGTGCGGCAGCGCGACGTTCGCGACGCTGGTGTCCAGCACTTCCATGAAGGTGGCCAGCATCACCGTGCAGGCGATCAGCCAGGGATTCACGGCGGCACGCTCGTGTGTTCGCACTTCGAGTATTTCGGTCTGCATGAGGCCGGTCCTTGCGATCCTTGCGCGGCTACTTGGTGAAGATGGTGGCTTCGACGTTCATGCCCGGACGCAGCACATGGTTGCCGCCGGGGATGGGATCGAGCACGATCTTGACGGGGATTCGCTGCACCACTTTGACGTAGTTGCCGGTGGCGTTCTCGGGCGGCAGAAGGCTCATACGAGTCCCCGTAGCCGCAGCGATCGAGTCAACATGGCCGGCGTAGGTTTTCCCGCTCAGATCCGCTTTGACTTCCGCCCTCTGGCCGGCGTGCACATCGGCCAGTTGCGTCTCCTTGAAATTCGCCGTGACCCAGACGTCATTCAGGGGGACCAGCATCAGCAGACCCTGGCCCTGCTGAACGATCTGCCCGACTTCCACCGATTTCTTGGTCACCACGCCATCCTCGGGGGCCACGATAAGGGTATAGCTGCGATTCAATTCGGCGGCGTCGAGGTTGGCCTGGGCCTGCTGGACGTTGGCCGCGGCGGAAGCCGCGTCAGCGGTGCGGACGTTCACCTGTTGTTCGTTGGCGCGCGCTTGCGAAATCGCCGCACGGGCCTGCGCCACGCGAGCTTCCGCAGCCAGCATGGCCGCCTTCTTCGTGGCAGCGTCCTGATTGGCGCCCGTGAGCTTCTCCTTGGCGGCGGCGAGCTGGCTGTCCGTCACGCGTGCTTGGGCGACGTAGGAGTCGTACTCCAGCTTCGAAATCTCTTCCTGGTCCACCAGCGCTTTCATGCGCTTCAAATCTTCCTGCGCCCGTTCGGCGGTGGCCTGAGCCGCGTCCACGTTGGCGCGCGCAAACGAAATATCGGCGCCGGATGCGCGCTGGTATTCCGTTTTGGCTTCGTCGTAATCGGCCTGCGCGCTGCCCAATTGCGCCTGCGCGATGGAAGTGTCGCTATGGGTGGTTTCTCGAACCATGGGCACGCCCACGTCCGCTCCCTTGGCCTGGCTTAATGCCACCGCGAGCGCTGCCTGGGCCTGGACCACTTTGACCTGATAGTCCCGGGGATCGATGCGCGCGATCACATCCCCCTTCTTCACCTCCTGATTGTCGTCCACCAAAACCTGGCTGATCTTGCCGTAGATCTTCGAAGAAACCGGAATGATGTGTCCATCCACTTGCGCGTCGTCGGTGGATTCGCGGTTCAGCGAATGAACCCAGAGATAGGCGCCCGCCGCGGCGATCAATAAGAGCGCTCCCAGGAGGATGAACTTGCGTGACCCCGTCTTTTGACGCGGAGCGGCCGTCAGACGCACCTCCGACCGGGCTTCCCCCTTGCCCGTGGCGACTGCCCCTTCGTTTTCCAATATTGTGTCCTGTTCCATGCCCTTCCTTGATTGTCGCTCGAAACCTAATGTGTCCACGCACCCGGCCGCGAGGACGACCCGGTGATCTCGGCCACAATGGATGCCGTCATCGGACCCGCGGTCAGAAAGAATGCACCTTCGCGAAAAAGCGCCGCCAATACGCGCCTGCCTTCCTCGTCGATGTACAGCGTGCCGGTTAGATCAACGACGGGGGCCTTGCGGCCGCGTATTGCACCCGCCGTTTCCCAGGATTGTTCCAGTTCCCGGGCCCACGCTCCAATCAGCTTGCCTTCCACCCGGAAGGTGAGCGCCTCGGGCGCATCATGGACTGTAATCTTTAACATCTGGTTTGATGCGAAAAGGGCATCCGAAGCACCAATAGTGTATGAAGCATTTTCATTGACTTAGGTACTGGAGCCGCCCGTCTGCTGCCGAAATGTCGGCTTGCGCCGAGTCATCGGCAGGCACAATCGATGCCCACGTTCGCCACCCGGAACAATCCGCATCCTCCGGTGTCTACATAGACGTGTTTGAACAATCCCAATTGAATCACGCGCCGAATAAAGGCTGGAATTTTCTGGCTTCAGTAAGTGCCGAGTTACTGGCGATTAGTGTCGCGATTCTAATTCCGCTGATTTATAGCGACCACTTACCCCAGGTTCGCTGGAAGGATATCCTGATGGGCCCGGCGCCCCGCCCGGTAGAACCCGAGCCGATGCGGAATCCGCCGAGCGGCGGCCCTTCGCGGCCTTCCATTCTCCGAACCTTCACACCACCGGCCTGGACAAAGCCGGTGCCCGCGGCGGCTTCGGCGGGACCCGAAGCCCTTGCCACACCAGGCATCGCCGTAGACGCAGCTTTTTTGGCGGCCGGAGCGATCCCGATCGCAAAGTTCTTCGCGGTCACGCCGGCGGCGCCTCCTCCGAAGGCCGCGGCAGAACGGCCGAAACCATCGCCTGAGCCGATGCGCATCAGCGGGGGCGTGCAGATGGCCAAGCTGATTCGCAAGGTGATTCCCGTTTATCCGCCGGTCGCTAAACAATTGCGGATCTCCGGCGTGGTGCGTCTGATTGGAACCATCGGCAAGGACGGCACCATCCGCAACCTGCAGCTCATCGACGGCCATCCGATGCTGGCTCGCGCGGCGATCGTCGCCGTCGAGCAATGGATTTACCAGCCGACCTTATTGAACGGACAACCCGTCGAGGTAATTGCTCCGATCGAAGTAAGTTTCACGCTGTCGCAGTAGGTCCGGCCCTACGGGACCTTCGCCGGTCTACTAAGTAAACGAGTAAGTAAAGGAGAACGAATAGGCCAACCGCGAACAGCACGAAACCCCACAAGTGGCTTCTCAGATAAGGAAGCGCATCCGAGCCGAGCCGCGTCCCGAGCCAGGCCAGAAACAGATAGCGTGGAATGCGGGCGGCCAGCACCACGAGAGTAAATGACAGCGGCCGGCTGCCTAGCGCCCCCGCCGAGATCACGAAGACCTTCATGGGCATCGGGATGACCGGCACAAAGGCGGGCACGAATACGGTCAGCAGGCCGTACTCGTGGAACCAGTCGCGGAGTTTCTGGCCTCGGGCGCTGGCGGTGTGCCGGCGGTGGTACGCCTCGCCGCCCTTCCGGGCGATGAAGAAGAGGATCAAGCAGCCGATCAGCGACCCCGTGATCGCAGCCGACGCGGCCCAGTAAGCTTCGGCGCGATCCACGACGCCGACCAGCAGCAGCAAGGCATCCACGCCACCGATCATGGGGATGCCCGTCGAATCGGCGATCGCAAGTAGAAGGACTCCCAGCGGTCCCCAGGACACCAAAGTTTGAATGAATTTGGACAGGGGGGCTCCGCTTGTGGACTAACCGAGCATCTCCAGCAGCTCGTCTTCGCCAATGACGGGAACGCCAAGCGAATTGGCCTTTTCCAGCTTGGAGCCGGGATCGGCGCCGGCCACGACGTAGTGCGTCTTCTTACTGACCGAACCGGTCACCTTGCCGCCGGCCGATTCGATCCGCTCCTTGGCCTCCTCCCGCGCCAGATGCGGCAGCGTTCCGGTGAGCACGAAGACCTTCCCGCTGAGCTTGCCCGCCGCTTTCTTTCGCACCGCTTGCTCAAACGTCAAGCCGGCCTCGCGCAGCCGCTGCACCATCTCGCGATTACGCCGCTCGTGAAAGAACTGGCGGATACTTTGCGAAACTTTCGGTCCTACTTCCTCGGCTTGCTGCAAGGTGTCCTCATCGGCGTTGGCGATCTCGTCCAGACTACCAAAAGTTTCGGCCAGAATCTGCGCCGTACGTTCGCCCACGAAGGGAATGCCCAGTCCGTTCAAAACACGGGCCAGGGGCTGGCGGCGCGAGGCGTCAATGTTGCGCAGGATCTTTTCGGCCGATTTCTGCCCCATGCGCTCCAGTTCCAACAGCTGCTCGAGCGTGAGGCCGTAGATGTCGGCCACGCTTTTCACCAGTCCGCGCGACACCAGTTGATCCACCAGAACGTCACCCAGGCCGTCGATGTCCATGACGCCCCGGGCGGCGAAGTGCAACACGGATTCCTTCAGGCGCTTGGGGCAGTTCGTGTTGATGCAGCGGCTGGCCGCTTCGCCCTGTTCGCGCACGATTTCGCCGCCGCAAACCGGGCAGTGTTTCGGCATGCGGAACGGACGCCGGTCGTCGCCCTGTTTCACCACGCGCACCACTTTGGGAATGACGTCGCCGCTGCGCTCCACCAGTACCGTGTCGCCGATCTCGACTCCCAGCCGCTGGATCTCGTCTTCGTTGTGCAAGGTCGCGTTGGCGACGGTGACGCCGCCGATATTCACCGGCTTTAGATGCGCCACCGGAGTGAGTACGCCGGTGCGGCCGACCTGCACTTCGATGCCTTCCACGACGGTCTGTGCCTGATGCGCCGGAAATTTGAAGGCGATCGCCCAGCGCGGAGCCTTGGCGGTCCAGCCCAGAGCGGTTTGCTGCGCGACCGAATCCACCTTCACGACGATGCCGTCGATTTCATAACCTAGCGACCCGCGTCGCGCTTCCCAGGTCCGGTAGTAATCCAGAACGTCATCCAGACCCGCGCACTTTTTCCGGTGCGGATTCACCTTGAAACCCATCCTGGCGAGCAGGTCCAGCGATTCCCAGTGGCTGGCGTAATAAAACCGGCCGTCCACCAGCAGAAAATAGGCGAAATATTCCAGCTGGCGGGAGGCGGTCAGCGACGGTTCGAGCGCACGCAGGGACCCCGCGGCGGCGTTGCGCGGATTGGCAAACGGCGGCTGGCCTTGTTGCTCCTGCCGCGCGTTCAGTTTGTCGAATGCCTTGCGCGTCATAATGGCTTCGCCGCGCGCCTCAAAGTCGCCGAGCTCGGTCCGTACGCGCAGAGGCAGACTGCGAATGGTGCGGGCGTTTTCGGTGACATCTTCGCCCACCTGCCCGTCGCCGCGCGTGATCGCCTGCGCGAAGAGGCCGTGTTGGTAATGCGCCGCCATCGACAGCCCGTCCAGCTTCAGCTCGGCGACGTATTCGTATGGCTGGCCGCCCAGAAGGTCGCGCACGCGGCGATCGAACTCGCGCATCTCGTCTTCGTTCAGCGCATTGTCCAGGCTGAGCATGGGCGAGCTGTGACGCACCTTGACGAAGCCTTCGCGGGCCTTGCCGGCGACGCGCTGCGTGGGCGAGTCGGGCGTGATCAGATCGGGATGGGCGGCCTCCAAATCCTTCAGGCGACGCATCAGCCGGTCGTACTCGGCGTCGCTGACCTCGGGCTGGTCCAAAACGTAGTAGAGGTGATCGTGGTGCTGGATCTTTTCGCGCAGTTCGTCGATTTCGGCGGTAACGCTTTTGTCGCGCATCAACTATAATTAGGGTACTATCGAGAGCTACCAGCGCACCGTTCTAATTTACAATCCTTTCGCGGGCGGACTCAGACGGCGAAGGCATGGACTTCGCCAGACGTTGAAGATTCTGAACGCAACCGGAATGGCGGTCGAGTCGTTTCCCACCGCGGGGCCGGGAACGGCCGGTCAGATCGCGCGCGCGGCGATCGACCGGGGCGCGGATCTGATTTTGGCGGCCGGCGGCGACGGCACGATTAACGAAATCGCCAATGGCATGGTGGGTTCGGAAGTTCCGATGGGTGTGCTTCCGGCGGGCACGGCGAACGTGCTGGCCAATGAGCTGAAGTTGGGCCGCACCATGGAGCGGGCCGCGCAGTCGCTGGCGGGCTCGGTGAAGGAGCGCGTGGCGGTCGGCCTGCTTACCAGCGCCGAAGGCTTTTCGCGTTACTTCCTGCTCATGACCGGCGCCGGGCTGGACGCCGACATTGTACACAGCTTGAATCTGAAGCTGAAAGACGCGCTCGGCAAAGTGGCCTATTGGATCGGCGGCTTCGCCAAGCTGGGCCGGCGCTTCCCGGAGTTCACCGTGGGAGCCAACGGCCGCGATTACCGGACCAGCTTCGCGCTGGCCAGCCGAGTCCGTAACTACGGAGGCGACCTGGAAATCGCGCCCAGCATCTCACTGCTCGACGACGAGTTTGAGCTGGTACTGTTCGAAGGCGAGAGTTCGTTTCACTATCTGCAATACATGCTGGGCGTCGTAACGCATCGCCTGAGAGCCCTGCCGGGCGTCACGATCCTGCGGACCCGTCAAGCCGTATTCTCCCCTCCCGCCGGCGCCCGGATTCATCTGCAGGTGGACGGCGAATACACCGGTGTGGCTCCGGCCAGCATCGAGATCGTCCCCAATGCATTGACTTTGCTTGTCCCCGCGGACTTTCGCGCACGGCGTCCGCCCCGCATCGAGGACGCCCAATGGACAACCTCACACACACGCTGACCGGGTTGGCGCTGAGCCGCGCCGGACTGGACCGGTTTTATCCGCAAGCGGCCCTGGTGCTGATGCTGTCGGCCAATGTGCCGGATATCGATGTCGTCACGATCGTGCGTGGCGGGCTGACGTATTTTGAGAACCATCGCGGCATCACGCATTCCATTGCGGCGGCGCCCGTGATGGCCCTGTTGCCGGTGCTAGTGGTATGCGCCATCGGGCGCAGCTGGCGCGGGTGGCTCACCGCTTGGTGGCTCTCCCTTATCGGTGTGGCCAGCCATTTGCTCTTGGATTGGACCAACGCCTACGGCATCCGCATGCTGTTGCCCTTCTCATCACGCTGGCTGCGGCTGGATTTGAATGGCCTGGTGGATCTGTGGATTTGGGCGGTTTTGCTGCTCGCCTGGCTGGGACCGATGCTGGGCCGTTTGGTTAGCTCCGAAATGGGCGCAAAACCGGGATCGGGACGCGGCCTGGCCATTTTCGCGCTGGCGTTTGTGTTGGTCTACGACGGCGGCCGCGCGCTCTCACATCAACGCGCGATCGAAATCCTGGAGTCTCGCGTGTACCAGGGTGGCCCGCCACTGCGGGCGGCGGCGTTCCCCAGTTCGGCGGTGAATCCCTTCGCTTGGAATGGCTGGGTGGAGCGGCCGGATTTCGCGAGGCATTTTGAGCTGAACATCCTGGCCGCCCAGTTCGACCCCACCGCGGGCATGACGATCTATAAGCCGGGCCCCAGTCCGGCGATTGAAGCCGCGCGCCTCGCCTCGCCCGTGAAAGTTTTTCTTAGGTTCGCGCAATTTCCGCTATGGCAGGTGATGCCGTTAACGAGTCCGGAGGGCGGATTCCGGGTTGAAGTGCGCGATTGGCGGTTTCCGTTCATGGCCAGTGCGACGGTGGATGCTTCCAACCGCGTGCTGTCTTCGTCCTTTGGATATTAGGCCAGGTAGTCGAACAAAGTCTTTTGGGGCAGCGACGCCTCCGACTCCAGCGCGGCCTGGAGTTGGGTCTGCGCCTGGGTAAGGTTCGTGATGTCGGCGGCTTCATTGGCGTCTTCGATGCCGCTCAACTGCGACTGCAACTCGGTGACGTAGGTTTGACCGAAGTCCGTCGCGGACGCCACCCGGTCCTGCACGGTTCCATAGAAGGCCAGCTGCTGGTTCAGATAGGCATCGGCGCTCTGCACGTCGGACATCGCCGAGGACGCTCCCGCCGTGTCGCCGTTGAGGAGCGCCTCGCGCAGATTATTGATGGATGTGAAAACGTTCTGGGAGCCGTCGGAGCTGTCGAAGATCTGCTGAGCGGTGAGGCTGATACTGAACGTAGAGCCGTCGGGCGCCAAAGCCTGCCGGGTGGCCGCGGACCCCTGGTACGCGCTGATCGGGTTGGTCTGCGTCAGGTCGATGGAGTAAGGAGCAGTCTGGTCGCTGTTGCCGGAAAAGATATAGCGGCCCTCCACCGTTGTGTTCGCGATGCCGACCAGTTGCTGGAGCACCGAGCCGAGTTGGCCCGCCAGGTCCTGCTGGCTTTGTGCATCGGAGGTGCCGCTGGCGCCCTCCGAGCCGAGCGTTTCCGCCTGTTCCACCAGGGAGACGGCGGTTTGCAACACGCTTTGCGCCGTGTTTACTTCCGTGCTCACCTGCCCGAGGTTGGAGTTGACCTGCTGCACCTGGACCAGGTCCGAACGGGTTTGCCACAAGTTGGGCATCTGGTCCGGCGCATCGGTGACGTCGTTGATTGCCAGGCCCGTGGTCAGTTCCGTCTGTGCGGTGTCGAGCCGCTGCTGGATCTGACCCAAACCGGTCAGGAAGGACTGGGCGGCCGAGTCAAGGGAGCTGATCATGGGAGGTCCTCTAAGTAGTGACGGTCATCATGTTCATGAGCGTGTCGGTCAGACTGTTCAGAATGCTGACGGTTTCGGCAAGTGCGTCATAGGAGCGCTGGTATTCGAGCACGTACTGGGCTTGCTCGTCGAGCGACACGCCCGAGATTTGCTCGCGCATCGCCTGCGCCTGATTGAGGAGCGACTGCTTGGTGGACTGGTCGTTTTGCGCGGACGAAATGTCGTTTCCGATCTGACTGTCCAGGTTACCGTAGAGGTCCGCGAAGGTATAGCCGTTGGCGTCTTTGGTGTTGGCGAGCGCGGCCAGGTTCAGGGCGTTCTCGTTGCCTCCCGGCGAGCCCGGCACGGCGGCCGCGATTTGATCCGGTGTCAGCGGATTCACCGCCAGCGTCTGGGCCGCGCCCGTGGTGGCGTCGTAGGTAAACAGATCCGTGGTCGGCGCCGCGTTGTTTTCATCGATGCCGTTGTCCAGCGTGGTGTTGACCTGGTCGGCCAAACTCTGGGCCAGCGAGTTCAGGCTGGTCATATAAGACGGCAGCACGTTGTTCTTGTCGTCGAGCATGGCGCCGAGCTGTCCGCCGGTCAGCTGGCTGGTGATGTCGGCGCCGGTACTGCTGAGTATCGCGGTTTGGGGAGCGGAGAAGTCGCCTTGGATCGCGTAGGCCTGATCGGAGACCACCAGCGGAGTCTGGCCGCCGATATATACCGACACAGTTCCATCCGGTTGCTGGAGAGAAGTGTAGTTCACCAGCTGGGACAGCTGTTCGAGCGCCGAGTTCAGCTGCGCGTCCACTCCGGCGTTGATGCCACTCTGGGGGTCGATGCGATTCTGCTGATTGAGCTCGGCAATCGTCTGGCCTAATTGGTTGATGCTGTTGATGGCCCCTTGTGTCCCCTGATCGATGTCGCTTCCCTGGGAGAGGAGCCCGTTGGCCGCATCGTTGAAGTCCTGCGCCACGGTGGTGGCCTGGTTGAGCACAGCTTGGCGCGAGACGGCGTCATTCGGGTTGACGCTGAGCTGGGAGAAGGCCGCGAACAGATTGGCCATGTCCGGCCCGATGCCGGACGTGTTGGACGTACTGAAATAATTTTCCAGCGGCGAAAGATCGGAAACCTTTTGCTGATAGAAATTCTCCGCCGTTTGCTCGTCGCGGACGGACTGTTCGGCAAATTGGTCGCGCGAGCTTTGCGTTCCGTCCAGAGCGACGCCGCCCGATTCGCCGGTGGCGAGATCGAAGGGTTGCGCCTCCAGATTGGCGACCTGTTTGGCATATCCAGGCGTGTTGGCATTGGTGATGTTGTTTTCGGTAACCTCCAGCGCGCCTTCGTACACCTGCATGGCGTTGGCCGCGTTCAGCAGTGAAGTCGTGAGGCTAGCCATGCAGCACCACCTCGCCGAGTTCTCCGGTTGCCCGCGGCTCCGCCTTGCCTTCCGGGGTGTAGTTGGCAGGCGCCAGATCGGGAGCGATCAGGCGCGCCCAACCGGCGTAGAATTTCGCGGCGCCTTGGAGCAAATCCTGAACTCTCCGCACCTCCAGGCGCAGACACGCCACTTCGGCAGCCAAACCGGGCCAATGCTGCCCGCTGCCGGGAGAACCGGCGAACGCTCTCTCCAAGCCGGCCAGACAATTCACCGCGGCGGTCAATTCCGCGCCCCCATGATCCAGGGCCTCGATGGTGGGGTGCATCAGCCGCCCGCGCACTTTCTCAACCAGGCGCCGGGCCGCTTTCACCTGATTCCGTTCCGCTTTCGCATCCTGCATCGCCGTGCCTCAAAGCCGCCGAGCGCCCCTGAACTGAAGGCTGTCTTGAATGATGCTGTTGCTAACCACCGCCGCGTCCACCTGATAGTTCCCCCCGGATACATCAGTCCGCAGTGTGGACACCTTCGCTATGCGCGCAGGCGAATCGCTCCGCGCGGCGGCCGTGTAAGCGCTTAGATTCGAGATCTGCACTTGATCGGATGCACTCGCCGGTGCGCGATTCTGTTGCGGCCCTCCGCTCCGCGTCGCCGGCGTGGTGGATCCCACGCCCGGAACTGCTTTCAATCTGGAGTCGCTGATCTGCATGAGCTCTGATGCCGACCGAACCGCGTTTCTGGCTGATCCAGCGCCGCTGATCGGCTTCCCTACGTTGCTTATCGGCGGCGAGGCTGGTGAACGGAGGGGAATAAGGTGAGAATGCCGGCGGGCATACTGCCGCCCGATGCTGAGGGGTAGAAAATTATTGCTGAGCTTGCGCCGGAGTCCGCAGCCAACGGTATAAGAGCCTGCGGCTTCCGCTTTCCCGCTGGGCTCCTTTGGGAGTGGCTGTCTGCGGATTTACCTGGTTCAGATAGAAGGCCACCAGGGCGTCTTCATCGTAGCCGATGGCCGCCGCGTATTGGCGCAGGTAGCTGGTGGTGAAAATCCCGCCCGGGAGCTGGTCAAATTCTTCACTCTCGATGGCGCGCAGAAAGCGCACGCTGATCTTGGTGCGTTCCGCGATCTCATCCAGCGAGATCCCCGCGGTCTTCCGGAAGCCTGACAGCGCCAATTTCGGCGGGTGGGATGAACCCGACGGTCCAGGAAAGTGAGGTTCCATGCGTACTAGTTCGCGTCCTTTAAAGTGAACTATAACGGACTATCATAACCCATTTGTTCCCAGTTGCAACCGGCAAGTTCAAGTGTGTTACATTGGCCAAGTATGCGGAACTTGGCCATTCTGTTGTTTGCGGTTTTTTCCCTGATCAGCGTGGGGTGCGTGGACGGAGGGGTCATGTTGCAAGCGCCCCTGCAAGGCGAGTGGTCAAATTTCCACAACGACAAGAACATGATCAGCAAGGACGCGCGCCAGCAGCCCCAGAATCCGCCCGCTGAAAAGTAGCTCGGAAGTCCCGGCGGGCGGCATCCGCCCATAGCATGCACTCCACGGCGTGTACTATTAGTACCACCTTGGAGAGCATAGCCAAGCACCTCGAACTGGCATATTCCGATTGGCTCGCAAATGAAATAGGATTAGTACTCGGGTCGCGTCGGACGAGTATTCGTTTTAAGCTCAGCGCCGTCCAACCCTGGAGGTTCCCGCTCTATGACAAATCGAAGATTGGTTGTTTCCTTGTTGGTTTGCGCTACGCTCCTGGCCGTTTCCTTGGTTGCGCAGAACCCCGCGCCAACCTCGCCTGGGACTCTGGACATCACCGGCATACCGGCGCCGATGGGCGTCTACTACCGTTCCGCCGACGGATGGATGAGCCTCTCATCCACCGTGCTCATGCCGTTCTGGGATGGCAGGGCGGCGGCGCTGGAGGTGCTCAACGTAGGATCGGACCACACGTTAATCCATCTCCCTGGCAGTCACGCGGGCACGCAGATCGGCAACAACGCCCGCCCGGTTTTTTATCTGCACGGCGTCAGCCCGGCCGATCTGCACCTGGTTCACCTGACCCAGAAAGACGGTTACCGCGAGGTGCAGTTGCCGGTGAGCAGACATTTTTGGCAGTGGGACCATTTCCGCTCCCAGGATCTGACCGGCTTCGAAATCACCGGCGTGGACGGCGACGTGGTGGCGATCCGGCCGAGCGCCGATCTCAAGCCGGGCGAGTACTCGCTGGCAACCGTCCTGGGGCAAGATTACGAACGGCTCCGGCTGGGGTTCCAGTTCGGAATCGTTGGTGTTTCGGCCCGGCGCTAAGGGCTAATACTTCGGAACGCTGGGGTCGACTTTGTCGCTCCAGGCCAGGATGCCGCCGCGCATGTTGCGGACCTTCTTGAAGCCGGCTTGCTTGAGGAAGTCCACCGCTTTGCCGCTACGCATGCCGCTCTTGCAATGTGCGACGATCTCGTCGGCCGAGTTCAGCTCATGGATGCGTTTGGGAAGGTCGCCGAGCGGGATGAGCCGCGCTTGCGGGATATTGCAGATCTGATATTCGTGCGGCTCGCGCACGTCGATCAGGATAAACCGGTCGCCACGATCGAGCTTGGCCTTCACTTCCACCGGGTCGATGTCGCCTTCCGACGGCGCCGGCTCATGCGGCTGATTGGGCACGCCGCAGAACTGCTGATAGTCGATCAATTCCTTGATGGTCGGATGGTCGCCGCAGACGGGGCATTCCGGATTGCGCCGCAGCTTCAGCTCGCGGAAGCGCATGGCCAGAGCATCGTAGAGAACTAATCGGCCGACCAGCGGCTCCCCGACACCCAGAATCAGCTTCACGGCCTCAGTAGCCTGGATCAGGCCGACGGTGCCCGGAAGAATGCCCAGCACTCCGCCCTCGGCGCAGCTCGGAACCAAGCCGGGAGGTGGTGGCTCCGGATACAGGCAGCGGTAGCACGGCCCGCCGGGATAGGCGAAGATGGTGGCCTGGCCTTCGAAGCGGAAGATGGATCCATAGACGTTCGGCTTGCCGAGCAGGACGCAGGCGTCGTTCACCAGGTAGCGCGTGGGGAAGTTATCGGTACCGTCGATGACGATGTCGTAGTCTTTCAGGATTTCGAGCGCGTTTTCGCTCGTGAGCGCCGTCTCGTGCCGGTCGATGTCGATGTGCGGATTGATGTCCAGCATCGTTTCGGCGGCCGAGTCCAGCTTCTTCTTGCCGACGTCCTTGGTGCCATGGATCACCTGGCGCTGCAGGTTGGTGAAGTCGACGACGTCGAAGTCAACCAAACCGATGCGCCCGATGCCCGCGGCAGCCAGGTACATGCCGAGCGGCGCGCCCAAACCGCCGGTGCCGATGAGAGCGACTTTCGCGCTCTTCAGCTTCAACTGGCCGTCCATGCCGACTTCGGGCATGATCAGGTGGCGGCTATAGCGCAGAATTTCGTCCTTGGAAAGCGACACCGGAGGCGCGGCCACGCCCGCCGATCCGCCCGCAATGCTGGGCACGATGGACACCGTGTCGGCGTCTTTGAGCGGCGTGGCTTCCTTGCTCAGATAGCGGATGTCTTCATCGTTGACATATACGTTCACGAAGCTGCGCAGCTTGCCCTCGTCGTTGTACAAGTGGCGGCGCAAATCCGCATACTGGCTGGTGAGCGAGCTGAGCACTTCGCCGACGGTCGCGCCGGCCAGCTGCACCGAGTCCTTTTTGTCGGCGTACTGGCGCAGTGGAGTGGGGATCAAAATCTTAGCCATAAATCAACTCTTCCTTGGGAGCGGCGGTCTGATCGAAATCGGGCCGGTAGCTATTGGCATGGTCGAACCGCCCGTTCTTTACTGATAGCACGACGTAGGAGAACCAGGGGCAGGAATTTTCCAGGTCGCGCTTGGAAAAATAAGCGTCGCAATTGGGATGCGAGTGAAACACGCCCAGAACATCCAGGCCCTTTTCGCGAGCCTCGCGATCCACGCGGTGCAGGTCCTTGGGATCCATGACGAAGAAATCCTCCTGCGGGCCGGTGTAGATATTGGGCAGCGGCACGGCATCCTGCACCCGGCCGCCGGCTCCGACCATCACGCCGCAGCATTCCTTGGGAAATGTAGCTTCGGCATGGGAGACCATCGCATCCCACGCCTGTTTCTCAATCCGGATCATTCCAAAAAGGCTCGCTGAGGTATTTGTAGGCGCCGTCGCACAACACGGTGACGATCACGCCGGGCTTCCGGGCTTCGGCTAGCCCGCGCGCGACTTTGGTGGCCGCCACCAGGTTGGCGCCCGACGAGATGCCCACCAGCAGCGCTTCTTCGCGGGCGAGTTTGCGGCACATCGCGTAGGCGTCTTCGGTCTCGATCCAGATATTGTCGTTGGCCAGCGAGGGATCGTAGATGCCGGGCACAATGGCCGTGGGCATGTGCTTCAGACCCTCCAGGCCGTGGAAGCCCGAAGACGGCTGCGCCGAGATGCACTGGATTCCCGGGACTTCCTCACGCAGGCGGCGGGTATTGCCCATGAAGGTTCCGCTGGTTCCCATGCAGGCGACAAAGTGCGTGATGCGGCCTTCGGTCTGCGCCAGGATCTCGACCGCCGTTCCTTCGTAATGCGCCTTCCAGTTGGCGGGGTTGTTGTACTGGTCGGGGTAGTAATAGCGGTCCGGATCGGCTTCGTAGATCTGGCGGCACAAACGAATAGCCCCGTCCGAGCCTTCGCCCGGATCGCTGAACACCATCTCCGCGCCGTAGGCCTGCAGCACGTGCTTGCGCTCCATGGACGCGTTTTTCGGCAGGCACAGCTTCACTTTGTAGCCCAGGTACGCGCCGATCATCGCATAGGCGATGCCCGTGTTGCCGCTGGTAGCGTCCAGAATGATCTTGTCGTGGGTCAGCTTGCCGCTACGCTCGCCGTCCAGGATCATCTTCAGCCCGGCCCGGTCCTTCACCGAACCGCCCGGATTGAAGAACTCGGCTTTGCCGAAGATTTCGACGTCGGGGAACTCGCTCGCGATGCGCGACAGGCGGATAAGCGGCGTGTGGCCAATGAGTTGGAGCAGATCGGTCGCAACCAGGCGCGAAACCGGTGGGGCGATCTGTATAGCGACAGACATGGTATCTACCTGATCCTACTCATTTTATCACCTCGTTGTCGCTGGACAAACAGGTGATGCGCTTTTCCATTTCGTGTGTGTTAGATGCGCTGGGGCGAGCTTTGGTCGCGAACCACCCGTTTATTCCGACGGAACGCGATAGCCCTGGCGCCAATAAACGGATAGCTTTGGCCCACCGGCCGGGCGATCCAGCTTGAGTTGGACATAATGGAACCTTCCGTCCTCCACGCCATTCGGCGGGACAAAGCCGAGCACATAGATCGAGCGCAGCTCCTTGCTGATGCGATCCGCCACCGTGGCCAGCTCGCGACTGTTCTGGGCGTGGAAATAGCGGCCCCCGGCGCGCTCGCACAATCTTTCGAGCAGATCCGGCCCTTCCAATTCTTCGTCGGAGCGAGCGGTCAGGTAAGGCGACTCCTCCATGTCGACGGAGTACATTTGCACATCCGCCTCCTCGAGCTGGCCGGCGATCTCGCGCTCGCGATACTGACTATGGTTGTCTCCGCCGTCGGAGAGGATCAAGATGGCGCGGCGCGGATTGGAAGCTCGCTTCGTTTGGGCCAAAGCGAGATGAATCGCGTCCAGCAGGGAGGTTTTTCCTTCCGGGTGAGTGATCGCCGCGACCGTCGCGATCTGAGTCTCGTCCGGGACCCAAGGAACGGCCAGTTTGGCCTGATTGGCGAACGTAATGAGGCTAAACTCGTCGCCTGGATTGGAGGTCTCCAACACGGCGCGCAGAGCTTGGTACGCGCCTGAAATTTTGTTGCGCATGCTGCCGCTGGTATCGAAGACAATTGCCAGCGACAGCGGCGCCTCCTCCTCGCTGAAGTAGGCGATGTTCTGCTGGGCTTTGTCCTGGAAGAGCCGAAAGCGGTCCTGCGTCAGACCGCGAACCGGCCGGTGAGCAGGGTCGAGCACGGTAGCATGGATCAGGACTAAGTAAGAGTTGCTGCGAAAGGCGGCGTGTTGGGGAATCTCGGCGGCGCCGGCCGCCAGCGCCAAGCCCCAAAGAATCGCCAGGCGGCATCCGAACCAGCGCGTTCCCATACCCCACCATAGCTCGCCGGACGAGCCGATCCCAAGGTCCTCTGGTACTGGAAGAACGCGGTGCTAAGTCTGGTACGAGCGCATCTGCCCGTATGGGGGTAGGCTGCCTTTCCGAATTAGCGAACTCCGACTATCGCACTCAAGCGAACCGAGATGTCGTTCAGCGTGTCGGACTGCGCCTTCAGCTGTTCGGAGGCCGCGGCGCTTTCCTCGGCGTTGGCAGCGGTGGACTGAGTGAGCTGCTCCATCTGCGTGATGGCCTTGCTGATTTCTTCGATGCCCCGCAATTGTTCCTGGCTGCCGATGTGGACTTCGTCGACCAGGGTCCTGGATTTCTCGGAATCGGCCGTGATCACGCGAATCCCTTCAGCCACCTGATCCACTTTCTGTCTCGCGTGGGCGGCTTTCGCGATGGACTCTTCGATGAGCTCAGCGGTGTCTTTGGCGGCTTGCGCGGAGCGTTGCGCCAGGCTGCGAACTTCGTCGGCGACTACGGCAAAACCCATGCCGGCCTCTCCGGCGCGCGCCGCTTCGACCGCGGCGTTTAGGGCCAGGATGTTTGTCTGAAAGGCGATGCCATCGATGACTTTAATGATCTTCGAGATTTTGCCGCTGGAAGCGTGAATTTCCTGCATGCCCGCCACCATCTCCTCCAGGGCACGGTTGGTTTCCACGAACCGGCGCCCGGACTCGCTCACGATGTCCGTGGTCGCCTTCGAATTATCCGTGTTCCGGCGCGCCATGGCATTGATCTCTTCCGCCGAGGCGGAAGTTTCTTCGAGCGAGGCTGCCTGTTCGGAAGACTGCTGAGCCAATGCCTGGCTGGTACCGGAAACCTGGCCGGCGGCATGAGAAACCTGTTCGGCGCCGCTCGCGATGGAGTAGGCGATCTCCTTCAAACTTTTGACCAGCCGGATCACCACCCAGGCGGCGCTCGCCCCGCCGATCAACACCAGAACGAGGATGGTGCAATTCAGGCTCTCGGTGTGGTTCATCGAGGCTTCCATAGCCGCATTGCCTTTCAATTGCCGCTGGCGGCTGGCGGCGCCGAGATCGGCCGTGGCGTTTTGGGCCCAATCCATTAAAGGCGAGGTTTTCTTCAAGGTGATCGCGCTTGCTTCGTCACCATGACCACTCATGCTCATGTCTGCGAATTCCTTGAAATTGTCGTTCCATTGAGCCAAATGGGAGCGGAGTTCCCGCACCGTGGCCCTATCCGAGGCGGTGAGATTCCGCGTTTCCATGGCATCCACGGCTTTTTGCGAGTCCTGATTGGCGGCCTGGAACATATCACGCGCTTTCTCCGTCTGGGCACGGTTATGCATCATCGAGAAGAGCGAGATTCCCCGCATCGCGCTGCGCATGTTGGCGATGGAGATGCTCACCTGCCGCGCGTCATCCAGTAAGGACGCATTGCTGAGCACTTCCTGCGCCATTTCGCGCCGCATGGAGTGCACCGAGACCAGTGCATAGGTGGAGCTGCCAATCGCCACCAGAAGAATCAGTCCGATGCACCAAAACAGTCTGACTTGAACGTTCGCTTCTTTTCGCACTTTGACCCCTTACTCCAGATTTTCGCCGTCGGAACCCTTATCGACCGTGCCCGGTGAGCTAAGAGCGCTGGTTCCTCCGGCTGCCGCGCTCATACTCTCCTCCGTGGCTCCGATGAGATCAGCGGGCGCGGTACAACCGGCCGACTTTTCTGAGGAGTACTTTATGCACAATTTCATTCAGCGGACACGGACAGGCGGCCAGGGGCGTGGTTTCGCGCTGCGTCTGATCCTATGCTGCACGGCGGGCGCGCTGACGGCCTCGCTGGCGCTGGCCACCGAGAACGGAGCGAGCGTTTACCCCGCCGGGGTCGAAACGGTGATGCCCGGCATGGCGCCGGCCCCCGGGCAAACTCTGTTTCTGGAGTTCAACAACTACTACACGGCCAGCGGCATGGCGAATTCCAAAGGCGAAAACGAATTGCCCGGATTTCAGTTGAGCGTGGCCGCGTTCGCGCCGAAAATCGTGCATAACTGGGGCGTGCATCTGCTGGGTGGGACGCTGATCAGCTCGGCTGCTCTGCCTTTCCTGTATGAAAGCCTGGCCGCTCCCTTCGGGGCGCAGGCCAAGACCGGCTTTGGCAACGCTGACCTTCAGGTCGGCGCCGTCGCATATGCGCAGGGCGGCTGGCACTGGTGGTACGGGTTCGATCTCTTTCCGCCTGGCTTCCCCTTCGCCAAGACCGACCTGATCAATCTCGGCCAGCACAACCTCGCGTACACGCCGTCCGCCGCGTTTACCTATCTACCCAGGCACGGGCGTTTGGAAATCAGCTCCAAGTACCAATACATCATCAACGGCGCCGATTCGGTGACGAACTACCGGTCGGGACGCGAGTTTGTCTGGGAGTACGACGGGATGGTGAAAATCACGCGGAAGTTGGCGATCGGAGGCAACGGATTCTTCTACCGGCAGCTGACGAATGACGTTCAAAACGGCTTCGTCGTGGGAGACGGCAACCGCGGCCGCGACTTCGCGTTTGGGCCCGAGGTGAAATACCACGTCGGCAAATGCGCTTTGATCGCGAAGTATGAGAAGGACATGCTGGTGGAGAACCGGCCGATCGGTAATTCCTTCTGGCTGCAGTTTGGAATGCCGCTGGGACACGGGCACGAATAAGCCTGCGGCGGAGCGCGCCGTCGTTCGTCGGGATGCCACGGGTTGAGATATGATTCTTCCGTGGCTACCAAAAACGAATACGTCAATCTCACCGCGAGCGACGGCACCTCGCTGCGCGCCTATGTTGCCCATCCACCCGGCACGCCCCGCGCGGGACTGCTGGTGTTTCAGGAAGCTTTCGGGGTGAATGCGCACATTCGCGATGTCACCGAGCGCTTCGCGCGCGAGGGATATCTCGCGATTTCGCCGGAGCTGTTTCACCGTACGGCGCCGGGATTGGAAGCCGGGTACACCGACTTCGGCGCGGTGATGCCGCATATGCAGGCGCTGACCGACGCCGGCCTGACCGCCGACATTCAAGCCGCTTATGGCTGGCTGAAAAACGGCGAAGCGAAGAATCTTGCGGTGGGCGCCACGGGCTATTGCATGGGCGGACGCACGTCGATTCTGGCGGCTCTGACAGTGCCGCTGGCGTGCGCGGTCTCCTACTATGGCGGCGGCATCGCTCCCAGCGGATTCTTCCCCGACCTGCTAGGCCGGCTGAAGAATTTGAACGCTCCGACGATGCTTTTCTGGGGCGGGCTGGATGCGCACATTCCCTCAGAAGCGGTTCAGGCCGTGACCGCGGCATTGAGCGCGGCCAAGAAGGACTATGTCAACGTGGTGTTTTCGGGCGCCGATCACGGCTTTTTCTGCGACGTGCGCGCCAGCTACAACCCGGTGGCTGCCAGGCAGGCCTGGGCGCTAACGCTGGAATTCTTCAATACGCATTTGGCGGGTGCGGCGAAGCAAGCGGACGCGTAGCCGCCCGCCAGTTACCACTGCCGCACGCCGCTCCAGGCCAGCTGGATGCCGAGCGTAATCAGCCAGAGCGAAAGCACGACGCGGAAAGCGCGCTGCGGGGTGATGGCCGCCAGATAGGTTCCGGCGAACGCACCCACCAAGCCGCCCATCACCAATTTGCCCAGGATCACGGCGTTGTAGTTGCCCGCGGTCAACTGGAAGCCGCTGCCGACGAGGGAAAGACACAGGCCGAAGAAGAGGTCCGTGCCGACCACGCGCGCCGGCGAAAGCGGCGTGAGCCACAGCAATAGGAGCGAACCGAGAGCGCCCGCGCCCGCGGAGGAGAAACCGACCTCGGCGCCGATGGGCAACGCGATCGCCGGCAGCCAGCGCGCCAGATTGCGTGTGCCTTCTTTGGCCGGCCTGAGCCACAGGCGGTACAGATTCATGGCGGCCATAATGACTACCGTGCAGCCGATCGCGGCGTAAAGGACGCCCTCCGTGCCCCGCGCGTTCAGTTTGGCGAGCGCGAAGGAGCCGCCCAGCACACCTGGGATGCCTCCGGCGAGCAGATAACCGAGGACTTTGAAATCCACCTGCTTGCGGAAAATCTGCATGGGCACGACGAGCATCTTCACTGCCACGCTGAAGGCCAGCGCGGTGCCCACTGCGTGCGCGGCGGGAACGTGGAAAAAAAGGATCAGGACTGGAGCGGTGATGACGCCGGCGCCTACGCCAGTGATCCCGATGGCCACGGCGATCACGAATCCGAGGACGATCTCCATGCTGCTACTTCTCTTGGGTCTGGGCCTGGATGTGGATGCCGCACTCCAGCTTGTGGCCCGCCCAACGGCCCGAGCGTGGATTGTCCGGATCGAGCGGCGGAGTCGTGCAGGGGGCGCAGCCGACGCTGGTGTAACCCTGCTCGTAAAGCGGGAGCGCGGGGATGCCGCGGCGCTTCAGATAAGCCCAGACATCGGCGCTGGTCCAGTCGGCCAGCGGGCTGACCTTGAGCAGCTGGTGGCCGCTGGGCAGCTTGAAATCATCGACTGCTTTCAGATTGGCGCGGGTGGGCGATTGCTCGCGGCGCAGCGCGGTGAACCAGACGCCGTAGTCCGCCAGGCCGGCGAAGAGCGGTTCGACTTTGCGCATTTGGCAACAGCGGTCCGGAGCGGTCTGGTTCAACAGGCCGAACCGCGATTCCTGCTCGGCGACGGACATTTTCGCGGCGAGGTTGATGAGGTTCAAGTGCATGCGCTCGGTCATCCGGTCGCGGTAGGCGTAGGTCTCGGGGAAGTGATAGCCGGTTTCGAGAAACAGCACGGGAATGTCAGGCCGCTGCGCGATGACCAGGTCGACGAGCGCCATGCATTCGGTTTGAAAGCTACAGGTGACGCAAGCCGCCCCACCGGCGCCGGAGAACACATCGCGAATCAATGCCGACGCGCTGTCGATTTTCTGGTCCAAGCTCATGCGCTAGATTCCCTCGCCGCCGGTCAAAGTTTCCTTGCGCGGCAGGATGCCGGTTTCTTCCATCGTCGCGATGACGGAATCGGCGGCAAGCGCGTCGTCTTCCGGGAGTTCCCAATCCGGCGCGCGGTTGGAAATCAGCAGCACGAGAAGCCCGGCCTGTTCGAGCGCTTCCAGCATCTGCGAGGAAGCGTGCTCGACTACGGCGACCGCGCAGCCGCGATCGAAGAGTTTACGCTCTATCAACCAGGCCAGCTCGACACGGGCGCCCAGCGATACGGTGTCGCCGCCGTGCCCATAGCGTGCAATTCGCTCGACCGGGGTGACACGTCCGAGCCTGCTTTCGAGCCTGGCCTCTGACGGATGCGCGCGCTCGATGGCCACCGGCGCAAGAATCATTCCCGCACCGACGGTGGCGTTGCTGACGGGATCAATCAGGACGAAGCTTCCGGTTGCGCGGTTCTGCGTGTAGGGATCGAAGTACACCGGGCGGCTGGTTTCGACACGCAGGACGCCGATCGCATTCATCTCCAACTGGTCGGCGGCTTCGTGCTCCATGGTCGTGACGTTCACGCGATACCGGACGGCCTGCACCTCTGCAGGCATGGTTTGCGTGGTGTGCTTGAGAAGGTACTGGCGCGCGGTATCCAGCGGCTGCTCGTTCAGCCAAACTACGCTGGCATCGAAGTGCCGCGTCACTTCCGGAGGTTTCTGGGCGGAGGCGAGCATGTCGCCGCGGCTGATGTCGATTTCGTCTTCCAGCGTCAAGGTCACCGACAGCGGCGCTATGGCTTCCTCGAGGCGCCCGTCGAAGGTCTCGATGGTCTTGACGCGCGAGCGGCGGCCCGAAGGCAGAGCCAGAATGATATCGCCCGGGCGAATCACGCCCGAAACGCACTGGCCGGCATAGCCGCGGAAGGTCTGGTCCGGCCGGATCACGCGCTGCACGGGGAAGCGGAACGGCGCCACGCGAGAACGATGATGCACGGGCACGGTTTCCAGATACTCCAACAGGCTGGGCCCGTTGAACCAGGGCATGTTGCGGCTGCGCCGGACAACGTTGTCGCCTTCGAGCGCGCTGATGGGCAGGAAATAAACGTGCGGCGCGTTCAGGTGGGCCAGGAATCGCCGGTATTCGTCTTCGATGGCGCGAAAGACGCGTTCGTCGTAAGCGGCGGCATCCATTTTGTTCACCGCGATCACGAAGTTCGGGATGCTGAGCAGCGAGGCGATATAGCCGTGGCGGCGCGATTGCGGCAGTACTCCGTTGCGCGCGTCAATCAAGATCACCGCCAGGTCGGCCGTGGACGCGCCCGTGGCCATGTTGCGCGTGTACTGCTCATGGCCGGGCGTGTCGGCGATGATGAACTTGCGCCGCGCGGTGGCGAAATAGCGGTAGGCAACGTCGATGGTGATGCCCTGCTCGCGTTCGGCGCGCAGGCCATCGGTGAGCAGCGAAAAATCGATCGGGCCGGCCGAACGGTTCACCGTGGAATTCACCACGGACTTGAGCTGGTCCTCGTAAACGCTTTGCGAATCGTAGAGCAGGCGGCCGATCAAGGTAGATTTGCCGTCGTCCACGCTGCCCGCGGTGGTGAAGCGCAGCAGATCTTTGGCCTGGTCCTGCGCGAGGAAATCTTCAATCTCGAAGGAAGGCTGGCGGTCGGCGATCGCGGCCATCAGAAGTAGCCCTCGCGCTTCTTGATCTCCATGGAGCCTTCCTGGTCGTGATCGATGACGCGGTTCTCGCGCTCGGAGCGGCGGAAGGATACCAGTTCCTCGATGATCTTGGGGATCGTGTCGGCGTCCGAGCGGATCGCCCCGGTGCAAGGGCTGCAGCCGAGCGAGCGCATGCGGCAGCGGACCATTTGCGGCTTTTCGCCGGGCAGCAGGGGAATGAACGGCTGTTCCAGAGGGATCAGCGTGTCGCCGCGCACCAGCATTTCGCGCTCTTTGGCGAAATACATGGGCACGATGGGGATCTTCTCGACGTGGATGTACTGCCAGACGTCCATCTCGGTCCAGTTGGATAGCGGAAAGACCCGCAGGCTCTCGCCGGGGTGGATGCGGGGGTTAAAGAGATTCCACAGCTCGGGCCGCTGGTTTTTGGGATCCCACTGGCCTTTTTCGTCGCGAAAGGAAAAGATGCGTTCCTTGGCGCGCGATTTCTCTTCGTCGCGGCGCGCTCCGCCGATGGCCGCGTCGAACCCGCCCTGCTTCAGACCATCCAGCAGGGCTTTGGTTTTCAGCAGCCCGCAGCAGCGGGATGTGCCCAGCCGGAAAGGGTTCGCGCCGTCGGCGATGGCTTCCTGGTTGGTGTAGACGATCAGCTTCGCGCCGACCTCGCGCGTGTAGCGGTCGCGGAACTCGATCATCTCGCGAAACTTATAGGTGGTGTCGATGTGTAGCAGGGGGAATGGGATGGGCGCGGGGTGGAAGGCTTTTTGGGCCAGGCGCAGCAGCACGGAGGAGTCCTTGCCGATCGAATACAGCATGACCGGGCGCTGGAACTCGGCCGCCACTTCGCGCAGGATGTGCATGCTTTCGGCTTCGAGCAACCGGAGATGGCCCAACTGCGACATCATAAGGAGTGTAGCAAACCAATCTGGATAATGTCTATGGAGATTACGACATTAGCAGATAAGTCCCTCTTTTTTAAGATCTTCCAGCAAAGCACCGCGAGCGTTGCGGGGATAGCCGAAGTCCCAAAAAGGATTTTCGGCCGCGCTTTCCCAAACCCGCTTCTCGCGATCGGTAAGCAGCACCTCGAAGCGCCGGTCCAGCTCGCCGACCTCCTGATCCAAGCCGAACATCGCGATAATCCCACGCAGGTCCAGGTCGTTGCGGTAATCCTCCAGACCAAACTTATACCCTTTTTCCACCTGCTCGACAAATTTGCGCCAACGATCGATCAAGCCGGCTCGGCCCGCACGCACCAGGTGCTCTGGATATCCATTATCCCGAAGATAGCTGGCCATTTCCTCGTCGGTCATCTTCGTCGCCGGGCCTGGCGCCAGAAGTAGCGCTCGCCATCATTGGGGATGAAGAACGTGCGGATGGTGCGGTCGGGATTGTAGGCGCCGAAGTAGCCGTGGCGCGTGTCGAAGCGGCTGAACTCGCCGTCCTCACGCCGGGCTTCGAGGATCGGCCCGCCGGCGGGGGCGTCTCGCAGTTCCTGGGCCAGATGCAGGTAGTCGGCCTCGCTGATGTGTCCGAATTCGGCGCCATGCTTGGCGAAGTGTTCGTCGAGCAGAGCGCGACTGCGGAACCCAGGGCCTGAGGCGCAGAGAAGCGCAGCTACCAAAAACGCGATCGAAATTCGGAGGAGACGAGTTGCCAATCCCCAGTCCCTAATCCCTAAGGAATTGCCCACTTTCGCTCGATCGGCAAGCCGTAGCGGACCAGCACCGCTTCGACGTCCTTTTCAGTCAATCGGGACGCGTCGTATTCCACCGCCAGCTTGTCAAGCGACGGCGCCAGCTGCACGCGCTGGATGCCGTACCAGCTATGCACATCCGCCACCGCGCCGGCGTCGGAATCGGTGAGCGGCCGGACCAGGTTGTATTCGAGCTGAATCTTTGTCATGCGCTTGTGGGAATCCTCAGGATATCATCGCAACGCGCACGGGCGCGAACGCAAGCGCTCTTGAGACGCGTCTCTGCCAACGAGTGAAGGCGGTAGGAGGGTGCTGGACTCGAAGCTGGTCAAGGGTGGGCGGCAGGTGAGGCCAATAGAAACGGCGGCCTCACTGACGTTCGTGTGAAGAGACCGGCTTAGCAATGCGCGGGCCTGGAACCGGACCGCCGCTCTTAGTCTACCGTGACTTGCTCCGCCTGCAAGCCCTTGGGCCCTTGCTTTACGACGAACGAAACTCGGGCGCCCTCATCTAAAGTGCGATAGCCACTGGCTTCGATCGCCGAAAAATGAACGAAAACGTCTTCGCCGGTCTCGCGCTGGATGAATCCAAATCCCTTACCGGCATTAAACCATTTCACTATACCTTGTTCTTTCACGTGCTCTTCTCTCCTTATCTTCTGGTGGTAGCGGCCTGAGGCGTCTTTCCGCGGGTTCAGGACTGGGGCTGCTCCTCGGCGCGGGCCCCAATTTCCGGCGGCTCGGAACCGGCCTGCTCCAACTCCGGAGCCGGCTTACTATGCTTACGTTCCATACGTCGCGCTAGCTTTTCCCGGTGTTTCTCTGCGCGCGCGACTTCCTTCTGACGCTTCTTGAATGTGTCACCTGAGCGGCCGGCCATCGAGTTCCTCCATGGACTGCTTCCCTTTAACTAGCAGGCTCTGCCCGGCTGTGCGGTAACAGGCCAAGCGTGGCGGGACGATCAAACGCAAACCTAGTATAACACCCCTGGCGTCCTGGGGTGCGACTGGATGGGGAAAAGGCCTCGGCCCAGAAAGCTGCGCCGTCCATCCCACAATTTGGAGCGGGTGTATAGTAGCTGCAAAGGATCGGCTTATGAAGTCGTTCACGATGGCGATCATCTTCTTCACCGGGCCGTTGACACCGCTGGAGGCGCAGTGGCTACACTATCCCACGCCAGGAATCCCTCGCACCGCCGATGGCAAACCAGACATGACGGCTCCGACGCCGCACACGGCCGATGGCAAGCCGGACCTTACGGGTCTGTGGGAGACACCCCTCGATACGGCAGTCGGCAATATCGCACTTCGCAAGGCTGGGGACCTCAAGCCCACCGATATTCAGCCTTGGGCACAAGCATTGCTTCAGCAGCGGGCCATGAACTTCGGCAAGGACAACCCGCGGTACCAGTGCCTGCCCCAGGGTCCCGGATACAGCACGAGCGGAGGCATGAAGAGGTTTGTCCAAACTCCCACGATGCTCGTAATACTGACCGACGAACTTACTTATCGCGAGATCTTTATGGACGGCCGCGCTTTGGAGACCGATCCTAACCCGAGCTGGATGGGGTATTCGGTGGGCCACTGGGATGGTGACACGCTCGTGGTGGAGAGTTCCGGATTTAACGACCGGACCTGGCTCCATGACGGCTATCCTCACACCGAGGCATTACACATGACGGAGCGCTTCCGGCGCACCGATTTCGGCCACATGGAAGTAGCAGTGACGTTCCGAGATCCGGGTGCTTACGCGAAGCCTTGGACCGTCCCGGTTCATGCGCATTTGGTCGCAGACATGGAGATGCTCGAAACTGTCTGTAACGAGAATGCCGACAGTGGGCAGGAGCATTGGGTCGGCAAGGTCTCGGACGCCGAGAAATCGAAGGTGCAGGTCGCTTCCGAAGTCCTGGCAAAATATGCGGGCGTCTATAAGGGGCCGTATTTTGGGGGCCTACGGACGGCAGAGGTTACGTTTTCCGGCAGTACGCTGTTCATCGCTCTGGATGGAGGACCCAAGCAGCCGATTTTTGCGCAGTCGGAAACCAGTTTTACGGGTACCGGATTGACGTACCGATTCGTCCGCGATGGCGACGGGGTAGCGACTAGCCTGATTGAAAGCCACGTGTCTGGTGACTATAACTACACTCGTCAGAAGTAGGACATCGCCTAGATAGGGGAATCGCCAGGATATCATCGCCAAGTCGCGGCTGAGGTATCGTCATCGGTGCCTGGGAAGCACATCGTAGCAACGACGACAGCCATATCCGACCAAGAACGAAACGGAACAAATCGGCAGTCCAAACAGAAGAATGAAGGGGCCTTCGTTGCCCTGAAAGTCCGACCACGGCTCACCGCCAACGAGCTGAGCTATCAGCTGTACCGCCACAATGAGCACAGGTGCAAGCCAACCCTTATTGAGCCTAAGGCACCCGGCCAGTAACGGCACGGCCAAGAGCCACAATTGGAGGACATCGTCAACGCGAGAGTAAGCGTGTCCGAATGGCGTGACTGTCTCGCAGCCAATACACCACGGCGTGGGGTGAATGAGAACCGCTGTTAGAGTGAGTGCGAAAAGCACCCATATGCCGTAGCGCCTCATGTATTCTCTCTTTTCAATCATACGGCCCACATTTCCGGCGGGCCGCCCCAGAACAGGTTCAAGCAGTCGCGTGTGTCCAACGTAGAGCCCGGCCTTCCGAATCGCAACCAACTATCGACTAAGCTTCCATTGAATCTGGCGGATCATGCCCAGCCAGACTTCGGCGTCGTGGGCGCTCAGCTCGAGCCGGCGGACCAGGCGGCGGAGCTTGGCCTCGGCGCTCGCTGAGTGCACATAACCGGAACGCTCCAAGACTTCGTTGAGCAGTTCGGTGAGGCGGTCCAGGTCGGCGGCTTTGGCCGCTTTTCGCGGTTCCGGCTTAGAGGCGGTGGCGCGACGCAGGAGTTCGTACAGGCACACCGCGACGGCCTGGCCAAGATTCATGGAACCGCGTGTCGCGATGCGCATCAGCCAGTGGCAATGGCTGAGGTCTTCATTAGACAGCCCGAATTTTTCCGAGCCGAACAGAAGCGCGACAGGCCCAGCAGCCAGCGCGCGGCGAATCAAGCGGCCGCCGTATTCGAGCGTGCGGAGCGGATGCTGCAGTTCGCGATGGCCGAGCGCGGTGGTTCCAACAACGAGCGTGCAATCGGCAATGGCGGCGGCCAGCGTGGGAAATTCTTCGGCCTCGCGCAGGATCTCCTGCGCATGCACGGCCGAGCGGGCCTCCTGATACGCGACCTGGTAAGGATTCACCAGCCGCAGCCGGTGGAAGCCGAAGTTGGTCATCGCGCGCGCCGCCGCGCCGATATTGAGGGGATTACGCGGAGCGACCAGGACCACGCGCAGATTGTCCAGGAGACTACTGCTCGAGGTACGTGTAGCCGTTGAGGCCCTCTTCGTAGAATTTGAGCAGGCGGCCTGATTCCTCGTAGCCGATGCGCCCGTCGCGCAGCGCCGTCTCGACGTCGCGCCGGAACTCCTCCAGCAGCATCTTGGAGTTGAACTGGACGTAATCCAGCACTTCGCGGACCGTGTCGCCGCGAATGACCGCGTCCAGGATCACCTCATTGTTGTCGCCGAGGCTGACGTGGACGGCATTGGTGTCGCCGAACAGGTTGTGCAGATCACCCAGGATCTCCTGGTAGGCGCCGACCAGGAACGCGCCGAGCAGGTACGGCTCGCCGTTGAAAGGATGCAACGGGAGGGTGCGCTTGACGTCGCGCCGGTCGATGAACTGATCCACCTTGCCGTCGGAATCGCAAGAAATGTCGCCCAGCACGCCGCTGCGCGAGGGCATCTCGTTCAGCCGGTGAATAGGCATGATGGGAAAGAGCTGCTTGACGGCCCAGCTATCGGGCATGCTCTGGAACAACGAGAAGTTGCAGAAATAGGTGTCGGAGAGCATGCCGTCCAGACCCTCCAGCTCCTCGGGATAATATTCCAGCTCCTTGGCCATGCGATGAACGCGCCGGCAAATGGCCCAGTAGATGCGTTCGGCCAGGCTGCGCTGCGCGAGCGGAAGATAGCCCAGGCTGAACAGATTGAGAGCCTGGTCCAGCGCCTGCTGCGCGTCATGGAAGCTTTCCAGAAGGTTCTTGGAGCAGAGGGAGCGGTAGGTTTCCTGCAGATCGATGAGCGGCTGTTCGGCGTCCTCCGCCACGGGTTCGAAGGCATCGTCGCCGAATCCGCTGACGCCCAGGACATTGAAGACCAGCACGCTGTGGTAGGCGGCGATGGCGCGGCCGCTTTCGGAAACGATGGTCGGATGCGGCACTTCGGCTTCATCGCACACGCTCTGGATGTGATAAACGATGTCGTTGGCGTACTCCTGCAGCGTGTAGTTGACGCTCGATTCGAAATCAGTCTGCGAGCCGTCGTAGTCGATGCCCAGGCCGCCGCCGACGTCCAGATATTTCAGACCGGCGCCGGCGCGCTTCAACTCGACATAAATCCGCGCGGCTTCCATCACCGCGGCTTTGATCTGGCGGATGTTGGTGATCTGGCTCCCGAGATGGAAGTGCAGCAGCTCGATGCAATCTTCCAGGCCCACGGCTTTCATCTGATCGAGCGCCTGCAGCGCTTCGCTCACGGTCAGCCCGAACTTGGAGCGATAGCCGCCGGACGATTTCCAGCGTCCCGAGCCGCGCGCGGCCAGCTTGAGGCGCAAACCGATCACGGGACGGACGCCGACGCGCTGGGAGTGCTTCACGATGAGGTCCAGCTCGGTGTATTTCTCGACCACCGGGATGATCTGGCGGCCGATTTTCTTGGCCAGCATCACCATCTCGATGTATTCGTCGTCTTTAAAGCCGTTGCAGATGATGGGCGTTCCGTTGTCGGCGACCGCCAGCACGGCCAGAAGCTCCGGCTTCGAACCAGCCTCCAGTCCAAAGCGGTACGGACGCCCGTACTTGAAGACTTCCTCCACCACCTGCCGCTGTTGGTTCACTTTGATCGGGAAAACGCAGCGGTAGTCGCCTTTGTAACCGTGCTCGGCGATGGCGCTTTGAAAGGCCTGATGCATCTCACCCAGCCGGTGCTTCAGGATTTCGCCGAAGCGGATCAGGATGGGGAGAGAAATCCCGCGCAGTTCGAGCTTCTCGATGAGCTCGCGCAGGTCGATGCCGCGCGCCGGTTCCTTGCTCGGATGGACCCACAGGTGGCCGTTTGCGCCGACGGAAAAATAGCCTTTGCCCCAGCTGGCGACGTCGTACAGTTCCCCCGCGTCCGCCGTGGTCCAGCGCTCGGTCGGCTCCCAAACGGCCGCTTCACCCAATTTCAATTGGCGGTTACCTCCAAGAACTAAACTTCAGTGTCCTGCCATTTGGCTTCAGGGGCAAGTAAATTTTTGCCGAGACGCGAAGTTGAATATTGGGTTACGTCGAAGCCCGGGCCGGAATTCAGGTGTTCAGTGACCGGCGCGGGCGTTTCCGTTGCGCTCGATTAGCTGGCGGAGCGCATCGATTTTAGACGTTGTGCGCTTCTGACTCTCGACCAGCTCCGCGATCTTCAAGCCGATCCTGTCTATAGCACCGGTGTCGGTTCCGTGCGGCCCGCCAAGTTGCGCAATCAAACGCTCAGCACGAGAAAGAGGATCATGCATCATCCACTCTTACGATAGCTCCAACCACCAGCCACCAATCACACCCGAAACGTGTCCGCGCGCCAGGTCACCACCGCTTTCTTAATCTCCGCCATGGGCATCTTGGAGCCCAGCGCCTTCTCCACCAGACCCGGCAGCTCGGCATCCGAGGCGAACCGCAGCGCGATGATTTGCGCTTCGCTCAGCTCGCCGATCCGGACGCGCAACGGCTCCCCGAGGAGAGACTGCATGCGCAGCCGCTCCTCCAGCCGGATCACGCGATCCTGCACCTTGAGCGGGTAAACACGCATCAGCAGCACCTGGATCGGAGCCAGGATGCCGATCAGCAGCAAAATCCAGGCGTCCAGCCGGTGGTAGTGCCGGACCACGTTAACAATTGTTAAGATCAGCAGGACCACCGTACTCGGGAACAGGAAGAAGTGGTACGGAGGGTGAAAACGAACGTGATTGGCCAGGGTCTGCGGCAGCTTCTCGGCCATGGGTTCTCCTCAGGTTGAAATTTTTGCAGCAAGTGTGTTACGGTAACGTCTTTGGGATACCTGTTTTGGGCGTACTGTCGCTGTATGTGTACGCCTTCTAGTCTGTAAGTTCCCTTCTATTAAGTCAATCATGGAAGCAACGCTACAAGCGCTGGGTGGATTACTGCTAAAGGCAGTCCCGACGCTTTTACTGTTGGTGCTGGTTCACTTCTACCTGAAGTGGATGTTCTTCCGTCCGATGGGTGACGTGCTGACGCGCCGGCGCGCTTCCACGGAGGGCCTGCGGCAATCCTCGGAAGCGACGCTCAAGAAAGCGTCAGAGCTGGCCGCCAGCTTTGAGTCCAAACTGCACGAAGCGCGCGAGCAGATTTATCAGGAGCAGGACGAAGCGCGCCGGCGTTGGATCAGCGAACAGACCACGCGTGTGGAAGAAGCCCGGCACCAAGCGCGCGAATTGATTCACAAGTCCAAGCTCCAGCTGGAAACGGAATCGTCTGCGGCGAAGCAAGAGTTGGCCGCAACAACGGACGCGCTGGCCGAGCAGATTGCCCAGGCTGTGCTCAAGAAGAAGGCGGTGGCCTGATGCGGCGAGTCCTATTTTCAATGGCGCTGGGCCTCGCGCTCGCCTGCGTGGCGCTGCCGCAGGAGCGCGGTGCAGCAGAAACCCGGCCGCAGCAGGGCGATCCGATGATCGGGTGGAAGTGGGCCAACTTTATTATTCTGGGCGCCGGTATCGGCTACCTGATTGCCAAAAACGTCCCCGCGCTGTTCCGCAAGCAAACCGAAGAGATCCACAAGGCGCTGGCGGAAGCCGCACAGGCCAAGCTGGAAGCCGATGCGCAGGCGGCCGCGATCGAGAAGCGCTTTGCCGGCCTGGCGGCAGAAGTGGAAAGCCTGCGGCAGGCGGCGCATGCCGAGATGGAGGCCGAAAGCAAACGCATCCTCCGCGAGGGCGAGCAGCACCTGAATAGAATCCAGGAACAGACCGCGCAGGAGATCGAGCTGATGACGCGCGGCGCCAAAGAGGAACTGCGCCGCTATTCCGCCGGGCTGGCATTGGATCTGGCCGAGCAGCGCGTGCGCTCCCGCATGACGCCGGCCGCAGAAGAAAACCTGGTGGACGGATTCCTTCGGGACCTGCACGCCCGGGTTGCGCCCCGGACCGCGAACTGACCTATGGCCTCCGCTGTAGCCTATCGTTACGCCCGCGCTCTGGTGGACGTCGTTTTAGCTCCTGGTGCGTCTTTGAAGCCCGACGATGCGGTTGCGCAACTGCGCGCCGTCGACCAGATGCTGACGTCCTCCACCGAACTGCGCACCGCGCTGCTGACGCCGGCCATTCAAACTTCGCGTAAGCACGCGGTGGTCGCCCGGCTGCTCGAAAAGCTGGGCTGCGCGCCGCTGGTCCGGAACTTTATTTATGTCATTATCGATCACCGGCGCATCGGCATCTTTAGCGACATTTGCGAGGCGTTCGAGCACGTTCTGGACGAACGGCGGGGCGTCGTCCGGGCCGAAGTGGTTTCGGCCGCGCCGCTGGGAGCGCCTCAAAGCGCCGGCCTGGAAGCGGAATTATCGCGCTTAACGGGGAAGCGCATGCGCCTGCGATTCGAGGTCGATCCGGACTTGCTCGGCGGCGTGGTGGCGCGAATCGGATCAACGGTGTATGACGGCTCGGTACGGGGACAGCTCCGGCAGCTGCGCCGCCGGCTCACCGAGCCGGTAGCCGAATAGGGGATGGGATTGATTTATGGCTCAGATCCAAGCAGATGAAATCGCCCGCCTGTTGCGCGGCGAAATTGAGCATTACGAGAAAGCAGTCAGCGTTTCCGAGACCGGATCGGTGATCTCGGTGGGCGACGGCATCGCGCGCGTCTATGGCCTGGAAAATGTGATGGCCGGCGAGATGGTGGAGTTTCCGCATGACGTCACCGGCATCGCGCTCAATCTGGAAGAAGACCAGGTGGGCACGGTGCTGCTCGGCGAATACCAGGAGATCAAGGAAGGCGACGAAGTCCGCCGCACGGGCAAAATCATGGCGGTGCCGGTGGGCGAAGCCATGGTCGGCCGTGTGGTGAACGCGCTTGGCCAGCCCATCGACGGCAAGGGGCCCATCGCGACGTCGGAGTCGCTGCCGATCGAGCGCATCGCTCCCGGCGTGGTGGACCGCCGCGGCGTCAAGGAACCGATGCAGACCGGGATCAAGGCGATCGATTCGATGATTCCCATCGGCCGCGGCCAGCGCGAGCTGATCATCGGCGACCGCCAGACCGGAAAGACCGCCGTCGCCATCGACACCATCATCAACCAGAAGGGCGGCGACGTGATTTGCATCTACGTCGCGATCGGACAGAAGCGCTCTACCGTCGCACAGGTGGTGAAGACGCTGGAAGACTACGGCGCCCTGGACTACACCATCGTGGTGGCGGCCACGGCTTCCGATCCCGCCCCGATGCAATATATCGCGCCCTATGCCGGATGCGCCATGGGCGAGTACTTCCGGGACAGCAAACGCCACGCGCTGTGCATCTACGACGACCTCTCCAAGCACGCCGCGGCGTACCGCGAGATCTCGCTGCTGCTGCGCCGGCCGCCCGGGCGCGAAGCGTATCCCGGCGACGTGTTCTATCTCCACAGCCGGCTGCTGGAGCGCGCGGCCAAGCTCAACGACGAAAACGGAGGAGGGTCGCTCACCGCGTTGCCGATTATCGAGACCCAGGCCGGCGATATCTCGGCCTACATTCCGACCAACGTGATTTCGATCACCGACGGCCAGATCTTCCTGCTGGCGGACTTGTTCAACTCCAACCAGCGTCCCGCCGTCGACGTCGGCCTTTCGGTGAGCCGCGTGGGAGGGAGCGCGCAGATCAAAGCGATGCGCCAGGTGGCCGGCTCGCTGCGTCTGGATCTGGCGCAATACCGCGAACTGGCGGCGTTCGCGCTGTTCGGCTCCGAACTGGACAAGGCCTCGCAACAGCAGTTGAATCGCGGCAAACGGCTGATGGAAATCCTGAAGCAGCCGCAGTACCAGCCGCTGCCGGTGGAAAAGCAGGTTCTGACCATTTTCGCCGGCACCACCGGCCTGCTGGACGATCTGGAAGTCGACCAGTGCCGGACGTTTGAAACGGAACTGTACCGGTTCCTGGATTCGTCGCAGGCGGGCTTGCTCCAGGAGATTCGCGAGAAGAAGAGCCTGGACGATCAGCTGCGCGCCAAAGTCTCCTCGGTGCTGAAGGAATTCAAGCAGCGCTTCGTTGCTCAGCACAAGGACGCGCTCGTCACGGCATAACCCATGCCCAGCCTGATCGATCTACGCCGGCGCATCCGCTCGGTGAAGAATACGCAACAGATCACCAAGGCCATGAAGGTGGTCTCGGCGGCCAAGTTGCGCCGCGCCCAGGACCGCGTGCTGGCCGCACGGCCATACGCGCAGATCATCCGTCGGATGCTGGCCAACGTGGCGCAGGCCGCAGCCGAACATCATGACGAAGAAAGCAGCGAGCTGCTGGCGGTGCGGCCTGAAAAGCGCATTCTACTGCTGGTGATCACCGCGGACCGCGGTTTGGCGGGCGCTTTCAACTCGAACGTCATCCGCAGCGCGGTTAAATTTATCCAAGAGCACCCGGAAGCCGAAGTTCAATTGGAGCTGATCGGGCGCAAGGGGCGGGATTTTTTCCGCAGGCGGCACCGCTTCATTGCCGGCGAATACACCACGCTATTCCAGAAAGCCCCGCGGTACGAAGACGCCGTGGAGATCGCCCACAAGGTTACCGACCGGTTCCGCAAGGCGGAGATCGATGCGGTTTATCTGGTGGTGAACAATTTCAAAAGCATGATGGCGTCGCGGCTGGTCGTCACGCGGGTACTGCCCGTGCAGGTGCCGGACAGTCAGGAGCAGGTGGATTACATCTACGAGCAGCCGCCCGCCCGCCTGCTGGGGAGCCTGCTGCCGCGCTATATCGAATCGCAGATCTACCGGGCCATGCTGGAATCGGCCGCGGCCGAGCATGCCGCGCGCATGACCGCCATGGAATCGGCCAGTTCCAACGCCGCCGACGTGATCACTTCGCTAACGCTGAAGATGAATCGCGTGCGGCAGGCCAGCATTACGAGAGAAATTATCGAGATTGTGAGCGGCGCCGCCGCTCTGGAGTAAACCAAATGGCAACAACAGCAGGATTGGTGGTCGGCCACGTCATTCAGGTGGCCGGACCGGCCGTCGACATCCAATTCCCTGAAAGTCAGATTCCCGTCATCAATACGGCAATCCATATCACCAGCGAAGGCTTCGAAGTGCCCACGCCGATCGACGTGATGGTCGAGGTGGCGCAGCACATCGGCGAAGGGCGCGTGCGCACCATCGCGCTGCAGCCCACCGACGGGATGGTGCGGGGCATGAAAGCCGTGAGCTTGGGGCATGGGATCGAAGTGCCGGTGGGCAACGAAACGCTCGGCCGCGTGATGAACGTCATCGGAGAGCCCGTGGACAAGATGGGGCCCGTGAATACCGCCAAGAAGTGGCCCATCCACCGCTCCGCCCCCGCGTTCGAGGAGCAGGCCACCCAACTGCAGATGTTCGAGACCGGCATCAAGGTCATCGACCTGCTGGAGCCGTATCTGCGCGGCGGCAAGATCGGCCTGTTCGGTGGAGCGGGCGTCGGCAAGACCGTTGTCATCATGGAGCTGATCAACAATATCGCGCTGAAGCATGGCGGCGTTTCGGTGTTTTCCGGCGTCGGCGAGCGCACGCGCGAAGGCAACGATCTGTGGACCGAAATGCAGGAATCCGGCGTGCTGGATCCGCACGATTACAAAAAATCCAAGGTCGCCCTCATTTACGGCCAGATGACCGAGCCGCCCGGGGCGCGCCTGCGCGTGGGCCTGACCGGCCTCACCGTCGCCGAGTTCTTCCGCGACGAAGAAGGCCAGGATGTGCTGCTGTTCATCGACAATATCTTCCGTTTCACGCAGGCGGGTTCGGAAGTGTCCGCGCTGCTGGGACGCATGCCTTCGGCGGTCGGCTACCAGCCCAACCTGGCCACCGAAATGGGCGAATTGCAGGAGCGCATCACTTCCACCAAGAAAGGCTCCATCACATCGGTTCAGGCGATCTATGTTCCGGCCGACGACTACACCGATCCCGCGCCGGCCACTACGTTCGCGCACCTGGACGCAACCACTAACCTGACGCGCAGCCTGGTGGAACAGGGCATCTATCCGGCGGTCGATCCACTGGCGTCCACTTCGCGCATTCTCGATCCGCGCATCGTGGGCGAGGAGCACTACAACGTCGCGCAACAGGTGAAACAGATCCTGCAGCGCTATAAGGATCTGCAGGACATCATCGCCATTCTGGGCATCGACGAACTTTCCGACGATGACAAACAGACCGTGGCGCGCGCCCGCAAGATCCAGCGCTTCCTTTCGCAACCTTTCCACGTCGCAGAGCAGTTCACCGGCTTCAAAGGCAAATACGTTCCTCTGGCCGATACCGTGCGCAGCTTCAAAGAGGTCGTGGAAGGCAAGCACGACGATCTGCCCGAGCAGGCGTTCTATATGCAGGGCGACATCGAGGACGTCAAGAAACGCGCCGAGGATCTGGCTAAGCAAGGCGCCTAAGCGATGGCCGAGACCTTTGACATCGAGATCGCGACCCCGGAACGCCTGCTGGCGCGGGAGAAGGCCGTTCGCGCGCAGATCCCCGCCCGGGAAGGCTTCATCGGTGTGCTGCCCGATCACGCGTCGCTGCTCTCCGAGCTGGGCATCGGCGCTCTGACGTATACCACGCCGGAGGATCACCGGTTCTCGATCGCGATTCGCGGCGGATTTCTGGAGATTAATGATAACGTCGTGCGTGTGCTCACTGACTACGCCGACAAGGGACAGGAAATCGACGTGACCCAGGCGGAAAAAGACCTGAAGCACGCGCAGGACGCGATGATCAATCCCGCGTTGGGAATGGACATCGCCGCCGCGTTGATCGGCATCCGCCACGCGCAGGCCCGCATTGAAGCGGCCCGCAAGGCAGCCGCCAAAGAAGAGTAGCGCGGATCGCCCCGATTCGCAGGCGCTAGAATTAAAGCAGCGAATGTTCCGTGCGCTCTTCGAACTGCTGCTGACCGCGATTGTCATCCTGTTTCTGCGCGCCGTCATCGGGATCGTCGTGAAGGGTTTTGGACAAGCCACGCGGGCGCCCGATCAGCCGCGGGCCGGCGTGCACGCATCGAATGAACCAACCCGGACCCGCGAACTTAAGAAAGATCCGGTTTGTGGAACGTATATCGCCAGCGACACGTCGATTCAAGAAACGGTGGGAGGCCAGGTTTTCTATTTCTGCTCCCGGCAATGCCGCGACAAATACGTTGCTTCGCTGGCTCGCTAGCTCGGCCGCCGTCCTGGCCGCCGCCATCGCCAGCCGCGCGCAGCCGGTCTTCTACAAAGACGTACTCCCGATTCTCCAAAAGCATTGCCAGCAGTGCCACCGGCCCGGCGAAATCGCGCCCATGCCGTTCCTTACCTACGCCGGAACACGCCCCTGGGCCAAGGCCATCCGCACCGAGGTGGTGATGCGCAAAATGCCGCCCTGGTTCGCCGATCCCTGCTGTGGGCATTTCGCCAACGACCGCTCGCTTTCCTCAGCCGACCTCCACACTCTGGCCGAATGGGCCGACACCGGAGCCAAGGAAGGTGATCCCAAGGACGCGCCTCCGACCCGCCATTGGGTACAAGGCTGGAACGTCGGCAAGCCGGATCAGGTGTTCGAAATGCCCAAGGCCTTCCCGATCCCCGCCAAAGGAGCCGTCCAATATCAATACCTGATTCTGCCCACGCACTTCACCGAGGACAAGTGGGTGCAGGAGGTGGAGGTACGGCCGAGCGATCCCGCCACGGTGCACCACGCGGTGGTCTACATCCGCGAGCCGGGATCAAAGTGGCTCCAGGGCCAGCCGACCGGGATGAATTTCTCGGTGCCGCTCTCGAAAGGCTTCACCACCAGCGACATTCTGATGGTCTATACGCCCGGCAACTCCTACGACGGCTGGGCGCCGGGTATTGCCAAGCGGATCCCGGCCGGTTCCGATCTTGTGCTGCAGATGCACTACACCCCGTACGGCAAAGCCACCGAGGATCGCACCCGCATCGGCCTGATCTTCGCCAAACAGCGCCCCAGGCAGGAAGTGCTCTCTCTGCAAATGAGCAACGACACTTTTGTGATTCCGCCGGGCGATCCCGACTATCGCGTCCAGGTGTGGGGCACGCTGCCCAACGACGCGCTATTGATCAGCCTGTTTCCGCATATGCACCTGCGCGGCAAAGACTTCGCGTTTCTGTTGCCAGGCCCGCATGGCCAGGTGGAAACGTTACTCAAAGTGAGCCACTACAATTTTCATTGGCAGATCAACTACAAGCTCGCTCAACCGCGCCTGCTCAAAGCCGGCACGCGTCTGTTGTGGGTGGCGCATTTCGACAATTCAGCGAACAATCCCTTGAATCCCGATCCGACAGCCGAGGTGCGCTACGGCGAACAGAGCTGGGATGAGATGATGATCGGATTCTTCGACGTTGTCGTGGACGCGGGAATCGACAAAGTAAAGTTCTTCCAGCGTAAGAAGTAAAGGAATCGCCTTAGGCCGGGTAAAAAGTGCAGCCGGTCGCAGCGCTAAGACTTTGCGAATCAGTGCCGCCCCGTTTGGCCGACGGCGTGCTATTTGTGCGTTCTTATGTGGGGCAAACCAAACGAAGGACAAACACCCGGACATCCGGGACCTGCGAGTTCGATGCCGCCGCCTGCGGCCACCTCGCAGCAGACCGGTGGTCCGGCGGGCCGCACGGTTTTTGGAAAGTCGATGAAAGTGGTCGGCGAGATTTCGAGCGAGGAGGAGCTGGTCGTGGAGGGCGAACTGGAAGGTAAGCTGGAACTGCGGAACCGGCTCACCGTGGGACCGGCCGGCAAGGTGAATGCGAACATCAAGGCCAAAGAGGTGGTCGTGTTCGGCACCGTGAAGGGCAATGTCGAATCGGAAACCCGCGTTTCGTTGCGCACCGGAGCTTCCATCGTGGGCGACATCAAGACGGCGGGAATCGTGATCGACGATGGCGCGTACTTTAAGGGCGGGATTGACATCACACGCGGCGAAGCGCCTGCTTCTGCTTCGCGTCCTCAAAGCTCGCCGGCCGGGGCTCCGGCCGTCAAGGCGACTGCATCCGGGGCGGTGGCTGGGCAGAAACGCTGAGATCCTAGGGGAAAAATACCCTAAATACCCGAGCAACAACCTGCCGGGCTCGAGCGTCTTACAACTTGAGGCCGCACCCTTGTCAGGAACTGTGGCCCTGGAAGAGGGCGCGCCCGTGCAAACGCGGGCGCCGCTCTCTCTCTCCCGCCTAGTTCATTGATTTCAGCTTGTTTGTGACTCTTTTGCGTGTCGCTCGATCCGGCTTGAGTGCGAGCGCGGAGTCATATGCCTGTTTGGCCGAAGTCGTATGACCTCCGGCAGCCTCCAGATCGCCAATCTGCTCGAAGACTGCCGGATCGCTGGAATCTTGTGAGACCAGCCGCAGTTGTTCAAGCGCCTGATCACGAGCGCCGGACTTGGCTAGAATGCCTGCCAGCGCGATATGCGCGGCGGCATAATCGGGCTTGGACTTCAGCACCTGGCGGTATTCCTCGATCGCAGCGGCGTTGTCGCCTTGATCCGCCAAAGCTGCGGCCAGGCTGAGGCGGGAAGGCAGGTAGCCGGGCGACTGCTGCAGATTTTCGCGCCACAGGCCGATCGCTTCCATTTGGCGGTCCTTTTCAGAGCCGAGCAACAGCGCCAGATTGTGGCGCGCCGCAAGAAGCTGGGGATTCTTCTGCAGTGCTTCGCGATAGAGCTGCTCCGCTTCCGCGCGCTTGCCCTCCGACGCTTTCAGCGTGCCCAGGGCGTTGTACGGCTCGGCGGAATTGGGCGCCAGCATTTCCGCCCTTCGATACTCCGCTTCGGCGTCCTTGCGACGATTTAGCCGCTGATACACCAGGCCGAGGTTATAAGGCAGGTAGCTGTACCCGGGCGTCAGCCGGATGGCCTCCTGATACGCGCGAATCGCCGCGCGATAGTCACCGGTCTCAACCAGCGCTAGAGCCTCGTTGTGCAGAGGATAGGACCAATGCTGCGCGCGGTGGGCCGCGTCGCGAAAAGCCGGAATCGCCTTGTCGTATTCGGCTTGCTCCAGATAGGCGATGCCGAGGGCGTTGAATCCGTAGGCCGCACCAGGATCGATGCGCACGGACTCTTCCAGCAGCGCCGCCGCTTCGGGGAATTTCTTGTCGAAGAGCATCGCGCGGCCTTGGAAAAAGTCCTGGCGTCCCTCCAGATACAACGACTCCTGGGTCAATTGGCGGGCGGCCGCCATGTAGCGCGACCCATTCTCGAACTCCTGGCGCGTCTGCGGGGTTTCGTCGCCGGCCAGATAACGCAGCAGGACTTGCTGCGCTTTGTTTTCCAAAGCCACGCGCAACTGATTCTCTTGCTCCCGGTATTGTTCCGGCGCGAGGGCGGCCTTCAGATCCGCGAGCGCCGTGAACGCATTGTCCTGATCTGTAGGCAAAATGCGGCCGGCATTCAGGGCTGCGGCGAAGGGTTCCAGGCTGGCCGGCGGTTGAGCGGGTGGCAGCTGTCCGGGCGAACCCGCCGCAGCCAGGTACAGCGGCCCGCCGTTCTGCGAGTCCAACAAAACGCGCCAATGCGCGACATCGATGCCCGGCTTCCCGACGTCCGATAGCCGCATCATGTTGTCGTAGTTGCCGAACTCGCGCGGATGTTGCTTGTTGGCGGTGGCCATGGGCACCTGATCGCTGACGTACTTGATCAGCTCGTCGGCGGTAACGATCCCGTCTTTGTTCTCGTCGGCGGCGCCCTCCAGGCCCTTGATCACGAAATAGCTGAAAACGCCGTGCCCGCCGCCGAATTGGGGCCCTTCCTCGGACACTTCACGCGGGCGGCTGGCGAGAAGGCCGAACAGGTCGCCCTGGATGTCGCCCAGCTGCTGCACGTTGGAATTGACTGTGGTGTTGTGAATGGTGCCGATGGTGCCGGCCTTGCAAACGTCCACAAACAGCAGCACACGGCCTACTTTGGCGAGCTGCTCTTCAAACAGCGACTGCAGGTCGTCCATCGCGAGCGCGGTGCTTTTCAGGTCCTGCGGGTCCGAGTCATACGTGAGGATGAATGCGTTCTTGCTGCCGGGCACTTCCACCGTGCCGTGCCCGGCGATCAGAATGATCACGGTGTCGTTCTTACCGGCGCGACGCTTCAGAAAGTCTTGAAACCCGTTGCGCACTGCGGCGGTGGTCGCTTTTTCGTTCGTCAGGAGAAGAATGTTTTGCGCGGGTACGCCGCCCAGGCGTGGGCTTTCCAGCAGCTTGCTGAAGACGTCGGCGTCCGCGTCAGCGTACTGAAGAGACAGTTCCGGCTTCGCATACTTGGAAACGCCGACCAACAGCGCATAGGTCTGTGCTCCCGGGGTTGCGGCTGCCGCGACGGCAGACGCCTGTGTCGCGAGCGTGTCTTCCAGATCGAAGATCTTGCTCTTGATCCAAACCGCGTCAGGCCACTGTTGGCGCAGCTTGTAGTACGTATCGAGCGCGTTGGCGGGGAGCTTGTGGTTTTCGAAAATGGCGGCTTCGGCGACCAGCGCGGCCTGGTCCTTGGAATTATCCGCGAGCACGGCGTCGTAGGGCGACAGCTCGGCCTGAACGCCGGCAGGCAGTTTATCGTGCGGCGTGGGCGGGATCTCCGGCTTGTTGAGCCCGCGGGTCATGCTGACCCCGTAGTGCTGCTGGCTGGCGGCGGCGACGCGCAAAGTTTGCGGCAGCGTGCAGGCCCGCGCCGGCTGCTCGGATATCTTTCCCGTCTTCACCTTCGGCGCCTTGGCGTCCAGGCGCACTTCACCGGAGGGACCCAGTGTATCGATGGCCTTGGCGGGGCAAAACAGAAATGAAGCCGGCCCGCTTTCGGTGCGCAGGCCGTCGCCGGCAAACAGCAAATCGCCGGGACGCGCGGTGAGCGGGGTCTCGGTATCCGCGCGAAGCAGCTTGCTCCCCGTAGCCGACAGCACCAGGCCGACCGGCTCCTCTTTCGTGTCGGCGTTCGCGAGAACCAGCGGCAGCAGAAGAATGATCGGAAAGGAAAGCTTATGCATTGACCGCGGCCTTGACCACCAGCGAAGCCACCGTGTACAAATCGATTGGCACGGATTTGCCGCGCACGGGCTCCTCACCCAAGTGCAGGGTTTCCACCTGACCGCCGAGGCGGCTCTCGGTCGCTCCGCTCATGAGCAGCTTGGTGTGGTGTTCCTTGTTCAGGCTCTCCAGGCGTGAGGCCAAGTTCACGGTGTCGCCCAAGACGGTAAATTCCATCTTATCGGCCGATCCCACGTTGCCCACGACTGCGAGTCCGGTGTGAATGCCCGCGCCGGTCTCGAACTGGCTCGGCGCGGTCACCATCCGGGCAGCGCAGCGGACAGCTCGTACCGGGTGATCGCCGGGAGCAGCGCCTTCGTCGTCGTCGGAGAAAACCGCGAGGATGCCGTCGCCGATGAACTTGTTGACATGTCCGCCATACATCACGATGATGCTGACCATCGTCGCCAGGTATTCGTTCAAGAGCTGGACTACGACTTCCGGGCCCTGTTCCTCCGAGACGCGTTCGGTGAACGCCGTAAAACCGCGGATATCGGTGAAGAGAATCGTCACTTCCACGCGCTTACCCGATAAGGCGATCGCCTCAGTTTCTTCGAGGGAAGTGGCCAGCTGCTTGCCGACGAACAGTGACACGGCGCGCTGGAAAAGATTGCCGCGTGTCTCTTCCGTGGCGAAACGATAGACCACCGATGCAATGAGGCAGAGGGAAGTGGCCAGCAGCAGCTCCGAAGTGGACAGGACGGACCCAGCCTCAAAAGCCAAATGCGTGAGGATCAGAATAGCGGCTACCTCGAGCAGCATGAAACTCACCGCACGGCCGGCAGGCAAAGACGTGATGATCAGCACCGTGAGGCCGGTTGCCGCGAGCAGCACCATCACTCGCAGCCACTGCGGAACGGGCAGCAGATAACGGCCCTCCAGCAGCGTGCGAACAGTGTTGGCGTGAATCTCCACGCCGGGCATGGTCCACTTGGAGCCGCTGAACAGAGTGTAGAACGGGGTATCGAAGCGGTCGTCCACAAAATCCGTGCCTACCAGCACGATCTTGCCTTGCACCCACTTCCGAAGCTGCGCCATGTTCCCGGCCTTAGCCGCGGCCTCGAAAACGGCCAGCGAAACACTGGGGATGGTGTTGGGAGGCCCGGCGTAGTTGATGGCAATGGAGCGCTGGCCCGAGATCGGAATCGGGCGGCCCGCCAGCATCAGGGCGCCCTTCTGGAATTGGGCGTCCGCGCCGATGTATTTCTCAACGGTCCGCATGGCCAGGGATCGTGCAGGCGGTGGATCGGCGGGGTTGGAGGACGAAGCTTCCATCAGTTCCTGGTTGCGGATAAAGTCGTCATCGTCGCTGGTCAGGTTGGCGAACGCGCTGAGGCCCAATGCCGCAGCTATCATATTCACCGGGATTGCTTGCGAGGACTTATTACTATTCAGCTCGGGAACATAGCCGCAAACCACCGGAACCGGCGAGGTGCTGATGGCGCCGGCGAGCAACTCGTCCGCGCCCGGCTGCCACTGGTCAATGGGAACGCCGAAGGCCAGGTCCAGCGCAATGACCTTGGCGCCCGCTTGTCCGGCGGCGCGAATGGCGTTGGCGTAATGCCCGTTCCAGAACACGCGCAATTCCGGAAAAGTGTCCATGGCTTTCTTGTCGGCCGTGAGCAGGACGATGTTCGAGACCGCCGGACGGCTGCGCAGGAAATCGCGCACGATGAAGTGCGCGTCATACGCCTTCAAATTGAGGATGTGGAAAAAGCGGATGCCGCCGAGCGACACGGCCCCCACCGCGCTGCCCACGGCGATGAGAGCAGCCACCGCCCAGCGCCTCCATTTCTTCTTCATGGTAATCTGCATGTTACTACGGCGGTCCGGCCCGCCCGCTTTAGAGTGGCCACCTTGACTTCACTTCCCCGGATGCTGGCACTGGCGGCATTGTGCGTCGCGGGCGCGTTCCCGCAAACCACCCAAGGGCTGATTTCCGGCAAGCTGGTGAACTCGGTCACGGGCCGGCCGGTCGCCGGCGCCAACGTCTTTTATTCGAGTTCCACCAGCAATCTTGCCGGGGCGGCGGTGAGCGACGCCTCTGGCTTGTACTACCTGCCGTTGCTGTCGCCGGGATTCTATGAAATCCGCGTCACGGCGCCCCAGTATCAGTCGCAAGACGTCCAGCAGCTGGAGCTGACTGTCGCAGCGCGCATCGAGCTGGATTTTCGCCTGCGGCCCCTCAGTGACGTCTGGGAATCGGGCCAATACAAGAGCGTGTTTCTGCCCGGTTCGAAGACCATCGTTCCATTCTATGGGCCTGACTTCGACCCCAGTAAGTCGGGATCATTCGACTCGCAGCAAGGGCGGCGGACGCCGCTCGAATCGACGGTCTCGGAGGTGATCGATGCCGACGAAATCAGCAACCTGCCGTTGGAAGGCCGCGACGTTTACGCTTTGCTGATCACGCAGCCCGGCGTCACATCGGACCTGGCTACGGGGCGCGGCTTGGGCCTCGCGGTCAACGGGCAGCGGCCGACGGCCTCGAACTTCCTGCTGGACGGGCTGGAAAATGACAACTACCTGGTCACCGGACCCCTGACGGTCGTCGCGCCCGAAGCGATTCAGGAGTACCGCGTCTCGACCAACAACTTCTCCGCCGAGTATGGCCGCACATCCGGCTTTGTGGCCAACGCCATCACTCGATCGGGTGGTCCGCGGTTTCACGGCGTCGCGTACTTCTACCTGATGAATGATGCCCTGAACGCCAACGCTTTCCAGCTAAATCTCGCCGGCGCGACGCGCCCGTTTGACAAGCAGGACCAGCCCGGGTTTTTCGTCGGCGGGCCGGTTGTGAAAAACAAATTGTTCTTTTCGAGCGCCTACGAGTACTTTCGAAGCCGTGGCGAGCAAAGCCCGTATACATTCCTCTTGCCCTCGCCCGGCTTTGTGACGAACTTCACCGCTCCAGGCTCGCTGGCGCGCCAGTTACTCATGCAATATCCGACCCCCGCCACCACGCAGGGCAACGGTGTGCTGACTCAGGAGACGCTGTCACCTCCGGTCTCCTTGAATCGCACGCTGGCCATTGAGCGACTGGATTACAATCCCGCCAACGGCAAGGATCGCCTGATGGGGCGCGTGTTGATCAACCGGATTTCGGAGCCGGATTTCATCTGGTCGCCTTATCCAGGGTTCAATTCCGGACTGGATCAGGACACCGTGGCGGCCGGCGTCAGCTACACGCGCGCCTTCCGCCCGGATCTGACCAACGAAGCCCGCGCCAGTTACAGCAGCGACGATCTGGGCTGGAATCGCCCGCATCCGGAAATTCCGACGCTCACCACCAGCGACGTCTATTACGTCAATGGCATCGCGCAGTCCGGCGTAACGCTGCCGGGCAGCTCCGCTTTCTACGCCTACCAGAACAACAACCACACTGGGGAGCTTCTGGACAACGTAATCTGGACGCGCGGACAGCACCAGGTCACCGCCGGTGGAGGAGGGTTGTGGCGCAGTTCTAACGGATATCTGACCGCCGGGCAAGACGGCCAGTACCTGTTTTCCAACATCGTGTCGTTCGCGCTTGACGATCCCAGTTACTTCCGGGCGGCCATTGACAGGCTGGCTCTTCCTGTGGTTCAGGAGCCGAATTTCAATCGCACTTACACTTACTCCCAGTTCTACGCGTTTGCCCAGGACACTTATAAGCTGACTCCGAGGCTTACCATCAACTACGGACTGCGCGACGAATTCTACGGCGGTCCTCAAAACACCGGGCCCAACCAGGACGCGCTCGTCGAGCTTGGCGCTGGCTCCACGCTGGCGAAGCAACTGGTGGGCGCAACGCTGACGTCATCTAAAGGGCAGATTTTTGGTTCTTCCAATGACGTAGCGGTACGCGTGGGCGCTTCGTACGATCTGTTCGGAACGGGCCGCACGCTGCTGCGAGGCGGATTTGGAACATTCTACGACCGCCCTTTCGACAACCTTTGGGAAAACGTCCGCAACAACAACCTCATCTTGCCGCTGCTGGCCTTGCCGGCGGGTCAAACCAACTACCTGGCGCCGGTCTCCGGCGTCTTGGCAACGTTCCAGGGGCAATCCTTGGCGAGCAATTTTCCCGACCTGACGTTGATCGCTCCGGGGCTGGGCGATGGCTACGCGGACAGTTACTTCGCCGGTGTCCAGCAGCGAATCACCAATAACCTGACTCTGGAAGTCAACGGCCTGGGGACTTATGGACGCGACTTAGTCACGACGGATATCGTCAATCGTGACTTTTCTACTCCGGCCGGCCGCTACAACCCTAACCTTCCGGACATTGCGTACCGCGCCAACCAGGGATTTTCGAACTATAACGCTCTGACCGCCGTTGCGCGCTACCGCACCGGCAGCGGAATGGTGCAGGCTTCTTACACGTGGAGCCATTTCATCGACAATCAGAGCGACCCCCTGGTCGGCGATTTCTTTGACTTGAGCTTCACCAGCATTCCCACTACCGCCAACTCTAATGGCCGCGCCACGTTTTCCGAGCAGTTCAATCCACAGGCGGACCGCGCCAATTCGGATTACGATCAGCCCAACAACTTCGTGATCTTCTCCTATTGGAATGTGCCCGGCGCGTTTGCCGGATCGAAAGCGGGAGCGCTGTTCCGCGATTGGACCGTGGCGGAGTTAGCGGCTTTTCGATCGGGATTGCCCTACAGCGTGATTGGCACAACCACGGTGGTCCCCGGCCAAGGCCTGATCCTGAACAACCGTCCGAACCTGATTGATCCCAGCCAGGCCGTGCTGGCCAACCCTGTGCCGGTCGCCGGCGGAATGCAGTTGCTGAATCCCGCCGCATTCGCGGAAGCAGCGCCGAGCACGCTGGGCAATCTGGGACGCAACGCTTTCAGCGGACCCGGTTTCTACAGCGTCGATGTTTCGCTTGCCCGCGCCTTTGCGCTGCCGTGGCTCGGTGAAGGCGGAAGACTCAAGGTTCGGGCCGACGCCTATAACTTCCTCAATCACGCGAATCTCGGCAATCCGGATGCGCTGTTCACGAACCCGCCCTCGCCCACGTTCGGCAGCGCAACCTTCGGCCGGCAAGGCTTCCAGCCCGGTTTTCCCGCCATTACTCCGCTCAACGAAACGCCGCGCCAGGTCCAGCTCAGCGTGAGAGTGGAATTTTGAGGCTCAGCGCGGCTACGCGCCCGGCGCCCAGCAGCGCGGTTTTATCGTTGGTGATCACGCGTACTGGGATTTCCTTGAGGAGTGAACTGACCCGCCCCTTGGCGCTGAAAGCCTTCATAAACGTGGTGCTGCTGAGCTTGCGGAGGATGCGCGGCGCAATACCGCCGCCGACAAATGTTCCGCCGGTCGCCAAAACCTTCAGGGCCAGATTGCCGGCCTCGGCGCCGTAGATGGAGACAAACACGTCCAACGCCTGCGTGCAGATCGCGGATGTGCCTTCCAGCGCCGACTTGGATATGGCGGCGGAGGGGTCGCCCTGTGCGATCTGATCGCTCAGCCAGGCGGGCTCCTCACCACGTCCCGTGTCGCGCAGGAACTGATAAATGTTGTGCAAGCCCGGGCCCGACAGGACGCGCTCGTAGCTGACATGCTCGAAACGGCCCATCAGATAGCGAAGCAGGTCCAGCTCCAATTCGTTGCGCGGCGCAAAATCAGCGTGGCCGCCTTCGGAAGGGAACGGCTGGTAGCCGCCCTGGCCGTCCGGCACCAGCCCGGCTTCGCCTAATCCCGTGCCGGCCGAGATCAACGCTTGATTGCCCCCGGCGATGCGCACGCCCGTATTCATGACCACCAGATCCGATTCGTCCAGCAGCGCGATGCCGTGCGCATTGGCTTCCAGATCGTTGATGAGGTGAACTTCGGGCAGGCCGAGTTCCCGGGCGATTTCGTGCGCGTCCACCACCCACGGCAGATTCGGCGTCTCCGCGCGGCCGTCGCGAACCGCGCCCGCGATCCCGAAACAGGCCGCATCGGCGGAGCGCTGGTGCTTGGCGAGAAACACCCGCGCGATCTCTCCGGGACCTTTGTGTTCGCGGCTGGGGAAAATGTCGATCACCACCGGCGTTAGGTGGTCGGGCGTGCCTTCAAAGAAGGCAAGACGGGTGTTGGTGCCGCCGATATCGCCGGCCAGAATCATTTATCCGTTGCTCCAGTGGCGACTATCCTTGGTGAGCAGTTCGTCGGCCTCGGGCGGTCCCCACGTGCCCGCGGCATAGTTGGGGAACCGGCGCGGGGGCAGTGCGTCCCAAACGTCCAGGATGGGCGCCACCACGTGCCAGGCCGTCTCCACCATGTCGGACCGCTGGAACAACGTGGCATCGCCGAGCATGCAGTCGTATAACAGGCGCTCGTAGCCGGTCTGCGGCGTGGCGTTGAAATAGTCGGTGTAGTTGAAGTTCATGTCCACGCCGCCGATCTGCACTACCGGGCCCGGAATCTTGGCGCCGAAGGTGAGCGAGATGCCTTCGTCGGGCTGCAGGTGCAGGGTCAGCCGATTGGGCTCCAGCCGGTCCACGGCCGTGCGCCGGAACAGCACAAACGGCGCTCGCTTGAATTGAATCACGATTTTCGTGGTGCGTTTGGGCAGACGCTTGCCGGTCCGTAGATAAAACGGCACGTCGGCCCAACGCCAGTTGTCGATGAACAGCTTCATGGCGACGAAGGTCTCCGTGCGGGAGTCCGGCGGCACCATCGGCTCGGCGCGATAGCCGGGCATTCGCGTGCTGTTCTCGAATCCTTCTCCGTATTGACCGCGCACGGTCCGGATCAGCACTTCTTCGTCGGTCATGGGCGTAAGCGCCTTGAGGATCTTGGCCTGCTCGTCGCGGACCACGTCGGCATCGAAGGAGACGGGCGGCTCCATGGCGGTCAGCGAGATGAGCTGAAAAATGTGGTTCGGCACCATGTCGCGCAAGGTGCCCGCCTTGTCATAGTAGCCGCCACGCTGCTCCACGCCTACCGTTTCGCCCACCGTGATCTGAATGTGATCGATGTAACGCCGGTTCCAGATCGGCTCGAAGATTCCGTTGGCGAAACGGAACACCAAAATGTTCTGCACCGTCTCCTTGCCCAGATAATGGTCGATGCGATAGATCTGTTTCTCGTCCAGGACCTTGCGGATCTCCTTATTCAGCGACACCGCGGATTCATAATCGTGTCCGAACGGTTTCTCGATGATCACGCGGCGCCAGCCCTGTTCTTCGCTCACCAGCCCGGCTTCGCCCAGCTGCGTGACGATGGGACCGAAGAAACTCGGCGCGGTCGCCAGATAATAGAAGTAATTGCCCCGCGTGCCGTGTTCCTTGTCGATCGCGGCAAGCTGATCCCGCAGCGTTTGGTAGGCACCCGGGTTGGAGAAATCGCCCGATACATAGTAAATTCGGCGCGAGAACCAGTGCCAAAGGTCGGGGTCGATCTTGGTGGTGGCGAAATCTCCGATCTCCTTGCCGATGGCGTCGCGGAATTGTTCACTCGACATCTCGTTGCGCGCAAATCCCACCAGGGCGAATTCCTTGGACAGAAGATTATCCTTGGCGAGATTGTAGAGCGCGGGAATCAGCTTGCGCTTCGTCAAATCGCCGGATGCGCCGAAGATCACCATCACGCACGGATCGCCCGGGCGTCCGGCCGCCCCGCCGTTCCCTTTTGCAACGCTTTCTTCCGCTAGTTGCATGCTTCCCCTCTCCGCTTCGTATACACTTGCGCCCCGCCTACGCGAGCGCGCGATGATTCTCTTAAGATAACGCCTTCGCGATGGCCGTCCGCAGCGTGGCGAGACCGGCTTCCACATCGCGCAGATGAACGCGCAAGGCACGGCGGCCGCGCTCCGCCAGCACCTGAAAATCGCCGCGAGCCTGCGCCGCTTTCACAATGCCAAAGGTGTATTTTTGGCCGGGCACCGCCAGGTCCGCTTGGTCGCTGCAGGTGACCTGAAGGAAAACGCCGGAGTTGGGACCGCCCTTGTACGCCTGGCCGGTCGAATGCAGAAAGCGCGGTCCGAAGCCAAGACACGTGGCCACACGTTTCTTGTCGCGCACCGCGGTGCGCATCGCCTGCAAGGCTTGCTGGTGCGCCGCGTCCATCTCGATGTAGCCGAGCAAGGCGAAATAGTCGCCCGCATTCAACCGGTTCAGATGCGCGCGCAGGTAGCCGGCCAGAGTCCGGTCGCCGCCCGCGGCCGAGGCGAGCGCCGCAGCGTTGTTTTCGTCCGTGAACAGATCGACGCCTTGATCGGAAAGGATCGGCGATTCGGCCGGAAGCGATCCGGTCTTCTCGTATTCGGTGGTGAGCTTGCGCGTGGCGATCTTGCTGGCTTCGACATCGGGCTGGTTGAAGGCATTGATGCCCATCACCGAGCCCGCCACCGCTGTCGCAATCTCCCAGCGGAACATTTCCTGGCCCAGGTTGTAGATATCCGATAGCGCGATGCGCACCACCGGATGCCCGGCTTTGGCGAGAGCGTCCAGGGCCTGGTCCTGCCCGGGGTCAGCGCCCTGATCCAGACGAATATAAGCGAAGACGCGATCGTGGCCGTAGACTTCGGGCGGGCCTAGCGGCTCGCGATCCACCGGAATCAAGCCATGCCCTTCCTTGCCCGTGGATTCCGCCAGCAACTGCTCCAGCCATGCGCCGAAATCCCAAATGCCCGGCGAAGTGACCAGCGTCACTTTGTCACGGCCATTGCGCGCGGCCACTCCCAGGATCAGCCCCAGCAGCGCGCCTGGATTTTTATCCACCGGCAGACACGAAGAGCAGGCCACCGCCATCACATCCGCGCGATCCAGGAATCGCAGCACATCCATGCCCATCGACGCGGCGGGCACCATCCCGAAGTTGGAGAGCGCCGAATAACGGCCGCCAATGCTCGCCACGCCGTGGAAGATGTGGCGGAAGCCGTCGGCCTGCGCCACTTGCTCGAACTTCGAGCCCGGATCGGTCACCGCGATGAAGCGGCTGCCGGCACTGCCCGCGCCCAGCGTCTGCTGCACGCGCTCAAAAAAGTACTGCTTGAAGATGTTCGGCTCCAGCGTCGTGCCGGACTTGCTGGAGACGATGAACACCGTGTTGGCCAGGTCGACTTTGTTCTCGAACGCCTTCACCTGCGCCGGGTCGGTGGAGTCTAACACAAAGATCTCCGGGAAGCCGTCGATCTTGCCGAAGGTCATCTTCAGGACTTCTGGACAAAGGCTGGAGCCACCCATGCCGAGCAGCAGCACATGCTTGAATCCGGCCGCCTGGATGTCCTTGGCCAGACTCTCCAGATGTTGTTTGTGCGCGAGTTGGTCCTCGGTAATGCCGAGCCACCCCAGCCAATTGCTCTCATCCGTGCCCGTCCACAGCTTGGCGTCGCGCGCCCACAAGCGTCGCACTTTGCCGGCCATTTTCCAATCGTCGATGGCTTCCGCCAGTTGCGCGCCGATATTCTCGGGCAGGCTGTACGTCTGCGGGTCCACTTCAGCTTGGGATGCGTATTTGCACTTGGCGTCGACGGCATTCAGCAGCTTGTCGAAAGGTTCGGCGAACAGCTTCACGGCTTGCGTGACCAGGTCGTCGGTGACCTTTTTCATGGAGATGCCGACGGCCGCGAGCGTTTCCATCGTGCCCTGCGCCGCTTCCAGGCCGGCTTCCAGGCTGGCGCGCGGTTTGCCATGATCGCGAAACGCGTCCACCGTTTGCGGCGGCGCTGTGTTCACCGTGTCGGGACCGATCAGTTCCTCCACGTACATGACGTCGGAGTAGCTGGGGTCCTTGGTGCTGGTACTGGCCCACAGCACGCGCTGGGTCTGCGCGCCTTTCTTGGCGAGCGCCTCCCACGCCGCGCCGGAGAAAATTTCCTTGTAGCGCTGGTACGTCAGCTTGCCGTTGGCGATCGCGACTTTGCCCAGCAAGCTCTTGAGCAGCGTCTGCTCTTTCGGATCGGAAGACGATTTCAACCGCGCCTTCACTATCCCATCCACCATGCTGTCGATGCGGCTGATGAAGAAACTGGCGACGCTGGCCACGCCGCTCGCATCCCCGCCGCCACTCACGAACTTCTGCAGCCCGGCGATGTAAGCCTTGGCCACCTCATCGTACCGTTCCAGCGCGAACAACAAAGTGACGTTGATGTTGATGCCTTCGCTGATGAGTTGCTCGAAGGCGGGAATGCCTTCCACGGTTCCGGGAACTTTCACCATCAGATTGGGGCGATTCACGGCCTTCCACAGCCGGCGCGCGTCCTGGATGGTGCCTTCCGTGTCCCGCGCCAGGAACGGCGAAACCTCCAGGCTCACGTAACCGTCGCGCTTGTGCGTGCGCTCGTACACCGGACGCAGAATGTCGGCGGCGTCCTGAATGTCCTGGATCGCCAGAATCTCGTAGATGCCCATCGCATCCAGTTCCTTGCGCTTCTGCAGCTCCAGCAGCGCATCCGTGTAATCGGTGCTTCCCGTGATCGCCTTTTCAAAAATCGCCGGATTGGAGGTCACTCCGCCCAGTCCGTCCTGGTCGATCAGGTGCTTCAATTCTCCGTCCGCAATTAAGCTGCGCCGGATATAATCCAACCAAATCGACTGCCCGTACTTGGTAAGCTCCCGGAGCGGATTCGTGGTGGCTGTGGTTGTGGTAAGCGTTGAGGCCATTCTGATCTCCTAGGGTGTTTCTCAAAGCTGGGCGGGCATCACTGCGCCTTGGCCAGCTCTTCCTCGGCTGCCGCGACGACTGCGTCCGGCGTAAAGCCGAACTTCTTCTGCAATTCTTTCAACGGCGCCGACGCGCCAAACGTATTCATCCCGATCTTGCGGCTCGCATAGCGGTCCCATCCGAGTGTCGATGCCTGTTCCACCGACACCCGCGCCTTCACGCCCGGAGGCAGCACGCTGTCCCTGTATTGCTCGGTCTGGTGCTCGAAAATCTCCCAGGACGGCATGCTGACTACCCGCGCTTGGATTCCCTTGGCGATGAGGTCTTCATAGGCGTCCACGCACAGCGGTACCTCGCTGCCGGTTCCGATCAGGATCACGTCGGGAGCCCCGCCCGGCGCATCGGCCAAAACGTAGGCGCCCTTCGCCAGGCCGGAAGCGGGTGCGTACCGGGTGCGATCCAGCGTCGGAATCGCCTGCCGCGAGAGAATCAGGCACGCCGGCTCATGCCGCAATTGCATGATCAGGCGCCATGCCTCGGCGACTTCGTTCGCATCGCCCGGCCGCAGCGTAATCAGGCCCGGGATGGCCCGCAACGAAGCCAGTTGCTCCACCGGCTGATGCGTCGGCCCGTCTTCGCCGACGCCGATGGAATCGTGCGTGAACACATAGATCACCGGCAGCTCCATCAGCGCACTCAGCCGGATGGGCTCGCGCATATAGTCGCTGAAGATCAGGAAGCCCGAACCGAACGGCCGCACTTTGCTGGTCGACAAACCGTTCAGGATGGATCCCATGGCGTGCTCGCGGATGCCGAAGTGCATGTTGCGCCCACCGTAGCTTTCCGCTTCCAGATCGCCCGCGCCGTCGAACGTGAGCCGCGTCTTTGTGGATGGCGCCAGATCCGCGGCTCCGCCAATGAGCCACGGCAGGTGCTTCGCGATCGCGTTCTCCACCTTCGCCGACGAGTCGCGGCTCGCGATCCCTTTGGGGTCCGCCGGGAACGACGGAATTTCCGCGTCCCATCCGGCGGGCAGTTCGCGCCGCTGCATTTGATTCAAATGATCGGCCATCTCCGGAAACTGGCGCTGATATTCGGCAAACTTCGCCGCCCAAGCCTCGCGCGCCGCGCGTCCACGGTCCCCGACTTGCTGCCGGAACTGCTCATAGACGCCATCCGGGATCAGAAACTTGGCGTCTTCCGGCCAGCCGTAATTGCGCTTGGTCAGCCGGATCTCCTCCTCGCCGAGCGGTTCGCCGTGCGCGGCGTGAGTGTCCTGTTTATGCGGAGCGCCGTAACCAATGTGGCTGTCCACGATGATCAGCGTGGGCCGGTCCGTCGTGGCCTGAAAAGTATGAAATGCGCGTGCCAGCATCTCCAGATCGTTGGCGTCGCCCACCCGCGTCACGTTCCAGCCATACCCCAGGAATCGCGTTGCGACGTCCTCGCTGAACGCCAGCGCCGTATTGCCCTCGATGGTGATGTGATTGTTGTCGTAAATCCAGCACAGATTCGAAAGCTTCAGGTGCCCGGCCACCGACGCCGCTTCCCCGCTGACGCCCTCCATCATGCAGCCGTCGCCGGCCAGCGCATAGACGTTGTAGCTCACCATCTCGAAGCCGGGACGATTGAAATATTGCGCCATCCAGCGCGACGCCAGCGCCATGCCGACGCTGGTTGCAACGCCTTGTCCGAGCGGGCCGGTAGTCGTTTCCACGCCCGACGTCCAGCGATACTCCGGATGGCCCGGGCACTTGCTGCCCAGTTGGCGGAAATTCTTGATGTCGTCCAGCGTGACGCTCAGCTTGCCCAGCGTCTCGTAGTCCGGATCCACCGCCTTCACCTGGCACAGGTGCAGCATCGAGTACAGCAGCATCGACGCGTGACCCGCCGACAGGACAAAGCGGTCGCGGTTCGGCCAGATTGGATCGTCCGGATCGAATCGCAGGAATCGCTGCCACAGGCAATAAACCACCGGCGCCATCGCCATCGGCGTGCCCGGATGTCCGGAGTTGGCCTTTTGGACCGCGTCCATCGCCAAAGTCCGAATCGTGTTGACGCACAGCTGGTCTAGGCGGTTCGTGGTGGGTAGTCGGGGATCTACTTGCGCGGAGGTGGACATAAGTGTAAGCCTACGACCTTCCTGGAGAGCCGCGGACGATTGCAAGCCGGCAACTCGCGCTCTCACACCGAGTGTAGCCCAGATGATTCCAAGCGCGCCAAGGAGTCCGTGAATTTTCGTTTACACCATCTCCATCGGTGGACGCCTAAGTTTTATGCAGTAGCACCGGCGGAGCAAATGCGGGTAATCGCGCGGACCAATGCGGGCGCTGCCGCCCTAACGCGCCGAGCAGGGAGTGGGATTCCAACCGGTCGCGTCGGCAAGCTTCTTGAAATTCGTATTCAACAGAATCGGCTGGTTCAGGTATTGCGGATCTTCAATGATGGTGGTGATGAGCAGCGATTGCCCGCCGCTGGGCTCGCTGAAAACGTCCAAGTACTCCGTCATCCTGGCGCCCGCTCCGTACGGCACGCCGTTCTTGCGCAGGTAGCCGGGCCGCAGATGCGCCGTCAGGACCTTCAGGTTTCCCCCATGCACCGGACCCGGCGCGTGCGGTGGAATCCGCGTGCGGACCAGTTCCCACTGGGCCTCCGAATCGCCCTGCCAGGTTGGCGCGCCGCTCTCTGCTTTCGAACCGCGAAAGTGAAACAAGCGCGTTTGTGTCCCGGCGTCGATGTCCATGCGCAGGGTGCTGTCGTCCTGCCAGGTGACATGCAAGCGCACGGGCAAGCGCATGATCGCTGGTGCGGCGTAGGCTTTGCATTGCTCACCGCTCGCTTCGTCCTTGGCCGGGTCCCAGGCGTTCGCGATCTTCTTCCCCTCCGCGTTAAGTGGAATGCCGGGATAATCGCCCTTCTTCGGCGTCACCATGCGCCAGCGCCAGTCCTGGGTAACCACGGAAATCCAGTAGCCGGTCAGGTCGATGGGGGCTTGCTCGCGCGCGGTCTTCGGCGCGGCCGGCTTGCTCTGAGCTGAGGGCTCCTCTTCGTCCTCTTGCGCCAGCAGTGCTCCCGCCGACAGAAAGACTAAGAAAAGGACGGCTCCGCGCATGTCTACTTTCCCTTGAGGCTTCGGTACACCGTCTCGATGAACGCGCTGCCGTCGCCATAGCGCGGATCGTAATCCTGGGTCGGCCGCGTCGCCTCCACCTGCTCCAGCGTCATGCCTTTGCGCAGCATGTCCTGCACCCGGTCGCGAATAATGGTCACCATGTCGCGATACTCCACCACGTCCGCTTCGTCGCAAATTCGTCCGTGCCCCGGAACTACCAGCGTTCCGCCCTCCTGCAAAGCCTCGGGCACGGTCAGCTCGATCAGCCGGTTCAGCGCGTCAATGACGCCGTGGATGCTTCCGCCGCGCTCCAAATCAATCTCCGGATAGCCGGTCGTGACGAAAACGTCGCCCGTGCTAATCACGTCCGAACCGCGAAAGAAGACGAAACTGTCGCCGTCGCTCACGGCCGACGGCTGATGCAGCAGCACCACCGGCTCAGCGTTGAAGTACAGGTCCTTTTGCTTGCTGCGATACGTGTCGGTGGGCAACGCGCCAAACGGCTGCTTGGCCTCCGGAGCGCTCATGCGATCCATCACGCGCTGGTGCGCGAGAATCGCCGCGCCTTTGTCCAGACCGCGGATGTCGTCGGCCACGTCCCCGCCCATGATGGTGTTCCCCGCTTTGCCGAAAGCTTCGTTGCCGCCCGTGTGGTCCGGAGCAAATCGGGTATTGAGGATGTAGTGGATCGGCTTGCTCGTGAATTTGCGGATCGCCTCGAGCGCCGCTGAACTCAAACCCGCGCCTCCCGTATCCACCAGCAACACGCCGTCTTTCCCGGCCTGCAGCGTAATGTTCCCGCCATCGCCCGCCAGCATGTAGATGTTCTTCTGGACCGGCAGAATCTCCAGACCCTCAGGCTTGGACTCCGTCGCCGCAGTCTTGAACGCGATACTTTTCGGAACACCGCCCGGATACATCGTCGCCGCGCCGCCCATCGCGACCTCCGGCGACAGCCCGTATTTCTTCGGAAACTCCTGAATGTCGGTGTTCGTCCCCGGCAAATGATGCGGCACCAGGCCCTCCGGCCGCACCACCTCTTCCACCGGCTCGCAGGGAAACGGCTCCAGCTGCTGCTGGGGATCCAATACATATCCGGACGTCCGCATGAGCGGCTCGGTCAAATAAACCGGATCGTCGATGTAATCGAGCAAGGTGAGGTAATTGCCGTGCCGCACCCAGTGCTCCGTCAGCGTTGCTTCATCGCTGCGCGGAACGCCGTTGCGGCGCAGATAATTCAACTTGAGATGCGTCGTGGTGACCGTCAGGCCGGCGCCGGTCCACACGCCCGTCGAGAAACCCTGCCAGGTGTGGCGCGCGTACTTCGACGGATGCGGCCGCCCATCCATCCAAATCGTCCGCTCCACGCTCCAGGCGTAAGCGCGAATGTGATAAGCGATGATTTTCTGGGTAGCCGGATCCTCTTCGGCCCAAATGCGCATCGGGAATGCCGCGCGGCTGAACAGATAGTCCGCCCCGTGCGGAATGCACTGGCGCTCCGGTATCGTCTGCGCGGACGCTTCCCAACTGTTGGCCTTCCATCGCGCCGCTTCATTGATCGGCAGCCCCAGATAGTCGCCCAGTTCGGGACCCGGTAAGCGCTCCAGGTAGTCCCAAGTGAAGCGGCTGGCCCATTCGCCGGAGATGTCCACCTGCGCGTACGCCAGCGTCGGGCCGAGCGCGATCGCCAACATCATCAGCCCGCGCCGAGGCCCATCCAGCCGTCTATTCATACCTTCGTCCCGATAAGACTCCAACGAAGATATCACACGGCGTCAGAACTCCAAGCGCATCTGGATCGCGATCATGCGCGGCGAATTGTCGCCGCCCAAACCAACGCCCAACAACCCGGTCGGCGGCGACGTCGTGGAACTGATCGCGCCAAAACCGTTCTGCGTCTGGGGCCGGCCCGGAACTCCGGCCACCACCGCGGACGGTAGCGCGAAGTTGGGATGGTTGAAGACATTGAAAAACTGCCCTTCCACGCGTAGCGCCACTTTCTCGGTCAGCCGGAAGTGCTTGGTCAGGTAAAAGTCGCTCCAGGTGAAATCCGGCCCCCGAAGACTGTTGCGCCCCAAATCGCCGAACTGGCAATTCGCTACGCTGTCGCCTCCGGTGCACGCCCCGGTGCTGGGATCCACCGAGGAAAGAAAAGCGTTAGGGTTCAGCCATTGAATCGTCCCCGGCTGTGTTACGCCCGCGATCGGCTGATGCGCGTACAGCGGCACGCCGGAAATCACCGTCGCAAACTGCGGTCCGCTCGATTGCAGGATGCCGTTCCCGTTCGCCGAATACGGCGTGCTGAACACCGAGAAGGGAAGACCGCTGTGCCAGAACGCCGTCCCCGAAACCTGCCATCCCTGGATCCACTGCGCCAGCGCGGCGCGCTTCGTCTTGAAAGGTAATTCGTAAACGTAGTTTGCGTTAAAGTTGTGCCGCACGTCATAATCGCAGTTGCCGTATTGCCGGCCCAGCTCGCCGGGCAGCGGCGACAAGATGCCAGCCGACGAAAACGAAAGGAAACCACCGTTGGACACCGTGTCCAGACAATGGCTCCAGGTGTAATTCACGCGCACCTGCAGTCCATGACTCAAACGCTTCTCGCCGGTCAACTGCAGCCCGTTATAGTTGCTGTTCGCGCCGGTCGCAAGTTGATTCACGGAAGCAAACCGCGCATCCACCGGCTGCTCGTACGGAAACGGCGCGAAACATCCTTCGCAAACGGTCTGGTATCCGTTCACCTGAACCTGGTACGGCAGGTTGATCGCCCGAGTGCCGACATACTGGGCGCGCACGCTGCCCGAGTTGCCCAGTTGATGTTCCACCGCCAGACTCCACTGCAGGAAGTAGGGGGTATGAAGTTCTCCATCCGGAACCGCCGTTAGCGCCACGGGCGGCAGGCAATGTCCCACCACGGCAAGCGGCGACGCACACGACAGCTCGCCGCTCCGAAAACCTGCCAGGAACGCCTGATTCGCCTCGGCGGTGCTGTCGATGGCGCTGTCCGGCACGCCCGGCGCGATCGCCAGCCCGCCCGCCGCGCCCAGCAGCCCGCCCTGAAATGTGTTCACGTAAGGAGGATTCCCGCCGACCAGGTCCGCCACGCTGCCCGGCAGAATGTCTGAAAACACGCCAAACCCCGAGCGCAGCACCCATCCCGGCTCGAATTGCCACGCTGCCGCCGTGCGAGGCTGCCAGATGGCCCAGGGTGTTGCTGCGAAGAGATCCGACAGCCCGGTCTGCAAAACGTCGCTGAGTGGCTGATTTACATCGTGCGCCAGCGCGGCGAACGATCCCGGCAACCGCGCAATCAGTGCGTGCGGATTCTCCGGATTCGAATTGTAAGCCAGTCGTACCCCAAAGGTCCAGTTCAAGTGCGGTGTAAGCCTGACCGAGTCTTGCGCATAAAAGTCCGCATTCAAATATCGGAACGGTTCCGAAGCGGCCAGCGGAAACGCTCGCGTCGCAGTCGAGGCTACCCCGTAAATGAACTGCGCCAGCGTCGCGTAAGTAACCAGCGGCGTTGTGTACGTGCCGAAGTCGTAGTCGTTCAGGCGCAGCAGCCGCGAACTCACTCCGAACTTGAAATCATGCCGCCCCAGGATCCACGACAGATTGTCGTTCAAATGAAAGCGCGCAGCGCGCCGGCCCTGCACCCAATTATCGTCCAGCCCGCCCAGCGTCGTGAACGGCGCGTTCGTACCCACGCCCTGCAAGACAATCGGAAATGCCGCCAGGGTTTGCGCAGGATCCGCTGGCCCAAACAGGCTCTCGTACCACGAAAACGCAGGGTTGAAGTAATTCACCAGGTGCTGGTTGAACAGATGCGTGTAGCCCGCGGCGAAGGAATACAACGGCTGTGACGAAATGGCGTTGAACAGCGGATTGATCGGGTCCGTATAAGCGGCCTGGAGCCCCGTGTCAGACTGAAACCGGTACCACACCGTATCGGCCGCGCTCAGATTGTCATCCACGCGCGCGGTGATCACCTGTTCGTGATCGCCGCTGGATTGCGACACGCTGCGCCGCAGCGCGCACCCATCCCCGTTTGGCGGACCTCCCATGGCCGCTGCGCCGTTTGCGTTGAACGGACATCCCAGCACAGGAATGGGTGTCCCGCGCGCGTTCCCGTAAAGCGAAAACAGATTGCGGTAGAACGGAACCAACCCGGGCTGAGCCGGATACGCTGCGCCCGAGACACTGTCCACGCCGCCGTGCTGCAATTGGTCCAGCACATACCCGGCGAATGCGGCACTCGGCGCCGTCACGGGCGTCACAATCGGCAGCGCGATCCGCAACTGCTCAAAGTCGAAAAAGAAGAACAGTTTGTCGCGACGGATCGGGCCGCCCAGGCTCCCGCCGAAATGATTTACGGTCGATCGCGGTTTCTGATTGCCGGCCGTCGCGTTCGTGAAGAAGTCCGCCGCGTTCAGCCTCGATCCGTTCCACAGCTCGTACAGGTTGCCGTGCCAGGAATTCGTGCCGGACTTGGTGATGTAATTGACCTGCGACGCGCCATACCGCCCTTGGTCCACCGCGTACGAGGTCGTGTTGACCGTGACCTCGGAAATCGAGTTCAACCCCAGCACCAGGTTGGTCGCCAGCCCGCTATTCAGATTCGTCAACGGATCGTTCGTCTCCAGTCCATCCACAATGTAAGCGTTGGAGAGCGCGGGCAGTCCGTTTACCTGAAAGTTTCCGTAACCATTTTGCGCGCCCACGAAGTCGTTCGAACTGCCTGCGGTGTTGATCAGCGCGCCCGGCGCGAACTGCGCCGGATATGTCAGATCCGAGCCCGGATTGGGAAGATTTTCGATGCCCTTCGCATCCAGCGTCGTAGCAGTGTTGGGGTTCTCCGTGTTGATCAGCGGTGCTTCCCCGCCCACAACGATGTCGGCTCGCGCCGCCGCAACCGGCAGCATGAAATCCACCTCCTGCGTCTGCCCCAGCCCCGCCGCGACCGCAGCGCGGCGCTGCCGCTCGAATCCCTGCAATTCCGCTTCGACATCGTAGACACCCGGCCGGAGCTGCGGGAAGCTGAAGCGGCCGGCCTCGTCGGTCTTCGTCATGCGCCGCAGCCCTGTCTCCGCCGCCGTGATGACAACTTCCACCTTCGGCAATGTTGCGCCGGTTTGGTCGGTCACCTGGCCGCTGATCGCGCTCGTTGTCTCGCCTTGTCCGGCAGCACGATGGGCCGCCAAAACGCTGAATACCAACAAACCCGGGATCGCAACCCGCGGGATCTTAACACGCATGGACGTAGTTTACTATGGTTTTTGGTAATATGTAAATCATAGTTAAAGTAGCGCTCTCGCCCGAAAACCATCGCCGCGCCGCAACACGGTAATGCTAAGATGTTGAAGACTTAGGTGGCATGGCCGTTCAAAGCGTAAAAATCGTCGTCATCTATCCCCGGCCTCACGACGTGGAGGCTTTCGAAAAAATTTACCTGGACGAGCACGTCCCCATGTACGAGCAGAAGCTCAAGGGCATCACCCGTCTGGTGCTGACCAAGGTCACCGGCTCGCCGCAGGGGAAAGTCATTGCCTATCGCCTGGTGGAAGTGCACTTCTCTAACCTGGACGCGCTCACCCAGTGCATCGAATCCGACGGCGGCAAGGAGGTCCTGGCGCACGCCACCCATATTTCCACCGGAGGCCAGCCCATCATCCTGGTCTGCGAGGAAGAATCCTTCGTATTCTGGTAAGAACTGGCAGTTCGTATGAAGCTGGCCGTTTACATTTGTCTTCTCGCGCCGCTCGCCTGGTGCCAACCGGCGGGCCCGGCCGACCGCGTCGGCGCTACCGGCTTCGTGCAACTGGAAGCGAGTAGCTTCCGCACCCTGACCCCCCGCGAGAAGGCGCTCGCCTACTGGCTGTCCCAGGCCTCCATCGCCATCAACCCCATCATCTATGACCAACTCTCCCGCTTCGGTTTGCGCCAGAAGCGCGCGCTGGAGCTGATCGTCTCGCATCCCCAGGGCGTGGATCACGCCGCCTACGAGAAAATTCTGGCGTTCACCAAGCTCTTTTGGGCCAATCGCGGCAACCACAACGAGACCACGGCTCAGAAGTTCCTCCCCGATTTCACCTTCGATGAATTCCAGGCCGCCGGCCTGGCTGCGTTGCGCCACGGCGCGCACGGATATACACAAGATCGCTGGCGCAAGGAAACCGAAGAACTGAAAGCCTCGCTGTTCGACCCCAACTTCGAGCCCTCGGTCACGGTGAAGAACCCGCCCGCGGGCCAAGACATTCTCCAGGCCAGCGCCAACAACTTTTACTTCGGCGTCAAGCTCGCCAACCTGAAAGGTTTCACGGAACACTATCCGCTCGACTCGCGTCTGGAGCAAGTGAATGGCCGGCTCGAAGAGCAGGTCTACCGTGCCGGCACCACCAACCACACCATTCCCGCGGGCCTCTACGCGCAATACCTGGCGACCGCGAATTCCTACCTGAGGAAAGCGGCCGCCGTCGCAACACCAGCGCAGGCCCAGGTGATCCAGGACCTCATTCGTTACTACGAGACCGGCGATCCCAAGGACTGGCTGCATTTCGACATCGACTGGGTGCAGAACCGCGTGCCCGTCGATTTCGCCAACGGCTTCATCGAGGTCTACCGCGACGCCCGCGGCGCTAAGGGAACTTCCCAAAGCTTCGTCTCCATCACCGACAACAAGGTGGAGGCTCTGATGCGCAAGATCGCCGCGAACGCCCAATATTTCGAAGATCACGCGCCCTGGCTGCCGCAATATAAGAAGAAAGGTGTTAAGCCACCGCTCGCCAACGCCGTCGAGACCGTGATCGAAACGGGCGACTTCAATGTCACCACGGTCGGCGACAATCTGCCCAACGAAGACGAAGTCCACGAGAAGTACGGCAGCAAGAGTTTTCTGTTCACCGGCAGTTCCCGCGCGCTCTCGCATGCGGCGGGCTTCGGCATGCTCGAGGAATTCGCCGCCTCGCCCGAGGAAATCGCGCTTGGCAAGAAGTACGGTGACGAAGAAGAAGACCTCATGACCGGCCTTCACGAGATCATCGGCCATGGCTCCGGCAAGCTGGACCCCAAACTCACGCACGAACCCACCTACTATTTGAAGGAATATTTTTCAGCTCTCGAGGAAGCGCGCGCTGACCTGATGGCGCTATGGAACGTTTGGGATCCGAAAGTGCGGGAACTCGGTCTGGAGTCGAACCCGGACGTCGCCAAAGCCATGTACTACGCCGCGGTTCGCGTGTCGATCACCCAGCTACGCCGCATTCCGAAAGGCGACACCCTGGAAGAAGACCACGATCGCGACCGCCAGTTGATCGTCAATTACATTCGCGACAAGACGGACGCCATCGCCGAAGTGAAACGCGACGGCAAGACCTATCTGGAGATCCGTGATTTCGGCAAGATGCGGCAGGGCGTGGGCCAGTTGCTCGCCGAACTAATGCGCATCAAGGCCGAGGGTGATTACAACGCGGCCAAAGCCTTAATGGACAAGTACGCCGTGCACTTCGACCCGGCTCTACGCGACGAAGTCGTGGCCCGCTATAAGAAGTTGGACCTGCCCACCTACTGGGCCGGCATCAATCCCCAGTTGACGGCGGCGTTTGATCCCCGAGGCCAGCTCACCAAGGTCGATATTTCCTACCCGCGCGACTTCGTGAAGCAGCAGCTCGGCTACAGCTCGATGTACCGCTAGCCCGGCGCTAGTGCGCCAGCACTTCCTTCACTTTGTCCAGCAGTGACCCCAGCGTGAAGGGCTTTTGCAGAAACGCTGTTCCGGCCGCCAATTCACCCGAGTAGATGGTCGCGTCTTCCGTATACCCGGACACGTACAGCACCTTCATCTCGCGGCCTTGCCCACGCAAGCGGTCCACCAGTTCGCGGCCGCCCATATGCGGCATCAGTACGTCGGTGATCAGCAGGTCGATGGCTCCGGCGTGCTCTTTGCACAGCGCCAGCGCATCCTCGCCGTTGGCGGCTTCGAGCACTTCATAGCCCTGCCGGCGCAGGATCTTGCGCACCAGCGCCCGGATGCCGGCTTCATCTTCCACCACCAGAATCGTCGCCAGCGGTGCTGGGGGTTCCGGAGCAGGAGGCTGTGTTTCCGGCACGGCGGGAGCGAGCGGCACAACCGCCTCCGCCTCGGCGGGCGCTTCCACGCGTGGGAGAAACACGCGGAAGACGCTGCCGCCGTCGAGACTGCTGGTCACGGAAATATCGCCGCCCCATTGCCGCACGGTCCCGTAAGCCCGGGACATCGCGGCGGCGGTTTCATCCCAGGGCTCTTTGCCGGGCAAAGAGCACTCGAACAGGCTGGTTTTCGCCTCGCCCTCCAGGTGCGCCAGCGGCGTGGCGATCGAAATTACCGCATACGCCCCCGGCGGAAGCGGCGCGTTGGCTCGGCGCAGGTCCTCGCGGATTCGCGCGCGCGAAGTTCCGATCGTGACCGGCCCGTCCGACTGCATCGCCTGCCGGACCCGCGTCAGGATCGCATGGATCAGCTGCTCCAGTTGCGCTGCATCAGCTTGGACGGTGCTCACTTCCGGCGCCAGCCGCAACTCCAGCGTGAATCCGGTTCCCAGCACCTCGCTCCAGCGTTGGCTCATCGCGCTCAAGCTCGGCTCGAGTTCCAAAGTCACCGCCGCCGCGCCTTGCCGCCGCGCGAAGGAGAGCAACTGCCCGGTCAGCCCGCTCATGCGTTCGGTCGCCGCCAGGATCTCTTGCACGTCGGAGCGCAGCGCGCTGCCCTGCGGAAGACCGTTCAAGAGCTCCTCGCCGTAGCCGGTGAGAATCATGAGCACATTGTTCAGGTCGTGCGCCAGCCGGCTGGCCAGGCGCGAGACCGCTTCGACGCGCTCGGATTGCACCAACTGGTCTTCCAGCATGCGCCGCTCGGTCGCGTCGGTCGTCTGCCCCACTAGATAGCTGGTTTCTTCTTCGCCGCGTGCATGAACGCGGGAGGATTCGCGGACCCAATGGACGCGGCCATCGGCCGCCACGGCGCGGAACTCGCAGAAGTGCTCTTCGCCGCGCCCGATCGCGCGCTGGTACGAGCTGGCCACCCACTCGCGGTCGGCTTCCTGCACCCGGTCCAGCCACGAATTTTCATTCGCGGTCCAATATTCCGGCGGAAAGCCCAGCAGCTTCTCAAGCTGCGGGCTGACGAAAACGAACTTCATGCCGGGCAGCTCAGCCGCCCAGGTGACCGCGTCCTGATGATCGATCAGCTCGCTGGCCGGGAACGCCGGCGGCGCGCCTTCCGTCACCGGAGCACCTTCGGCCGCGACCGCGGGAGCCAGTTCCACCGCGCTCAAATCCTCGACGCTCAGCAGCGCCTCTTTCGAGCCCTCGTCGTCCCAATTGCGCATGGCAAGAATGCCGATGCGCAGCGTGCGCTGGGGTTCCTGTTCCTCTTCTACCATTAGCCCGGTTTGCGCCGTGCCCGTGCGCAGCACTTCTTCCACGCGGTCCAGCACCCAAGCCGGCAGAATGGTGTCCAGCCGCCGGTGCGGCGAATCACCCCCGCGCAGTCCGAGGATCCGGCGCGCAGCCCCATTCGCCAGCAGGATGGCCAAGTCGGAGGAAAGCACCAGCAGTCCCACCGGAATGGAAGCTACGATGTCTTGGTAGTAGCGGCGCTGGGTTTCGACGAGCGTCAGAAGGCGAGCGACTTCTTTGGCTCGCCACTGCTCCAGGTCGGCTCTCTCCATGGTGTCCTGTAACAGTGTTTAACGTAGCAGACACTACGGGCAAGGTACTTTCTGGTCGAAAAGGGTACTAAACGGTACTACTATTTGTTTGCTTGAGGTTCCAGCACTTTCTCGAGGTCGGCCAACTCCTTTTTCACCTGCTCGGCGTCACTTGCGTTGGGCGCGTAGCGGAGGTACTCACGGAAGTTCTGGGCCGAGCCGGCGTAGTCCCGCTCCATGGCCATCAATGCGCCCAGGACTTGATTCAGCTTGGGATAGTGATGCTGCGGATCGTGCGCCAGACCTTCCTTGGCGCTCTTCTCGGCCAAGTCCCATTTCCGTAAGCCGTAATAGGCGAATGCGTTGAGGACCCAGGCGTCCGGGAAGTCCACCGGGTCGAGTTGAATCAAGTGGTTGCTCGCGTCGGCCGCCTCCTGCCAGTTCTTCTCTTTCGCCGCCATGCTGGCCAGAATCCCGTAGGGCATCACGAATTCCGGGTCGGCTTCGAGCGCTTTCGCATAGGACTGGCGGGCGCCCTCCAGATTGTTCTGCACCCGTTGCACATTACCGAGTTCGTACCAGGCGGCGGCGTACTTCGGATCAGCGGCGACGGCCTTTTCGAGCTGCTTTTGCGCCTCCGGCCACTTCTTCTCCGCCCCGGCCCTCACGCCCTTCTCCATCGCCTTCTTTGCATCCTTGGGAGCCAAGGCGCTAGTGGAGCTGATGGTGAGTCCTTGGACGCCCGCCAAGTGATGCAGGGTCAACGTGCCGACATCCGGATTGTTCAAGCGGCGGGCCCCCAGTTGCACTGAATCGGATCGAAAACCGGCATGGTTGGCTAGTAATTCGCAGTTCAACAAATCCGCCTGGCCAAAATCGGCGGCGCCGGCTTGGTCGCCGCTCAGTTGCGGGCTGAGGCCTGGGCTCCCCGGTGGCCGGTCGACCCCGTCCGATCCGTCGGCTGGCTCGGCGAACCTTGTCATCAGCGAGCGCCCGGCCAGATCGAGGCTGAAATGTCCTTTCAAATCGGTATAGGTGACGCTGCGTGGCACGCCGTGGCAGACCAACTGGATCACTACCGGATCCGCTGGAGGGGCGCCATCCTCCAGAATCACCTTGCCCGTGACATAGGCCGCGTGTTCCTGTTCCAAGGAGCTGGGATAGGTTCCTGGTTGATTCAGACCCCCGGGCAGAGAAGCGCCTGGTATGGAACCACCCGCCGGATTCGAGACAGGCCCAGGTCCGGGGGGTTGGGCAGAGGCTGCCAGGCTCAGGGCCAGCCCGAACAAACCATAGAACAGAAGCTGCCTGGTCATTTCGCCCTCCAGCCTGTCGCCATTATAGCCCCGATAACAAAAGGCGATTGTGAGCTATCCGGCATCCAGGCGACAATGAGGTGATGCGATTGCGCCAGCACCTGCTGTGGGCACTGCCCCTCCTGACTCTCGCGGCTTGTTCGGAAGCGCCCAAGGAAACCGGGAAGGCGCCCGTGAAAGCACCTGAGGCTCTGACGGGCCGTCAGGCCTTCCAGCGGATCTACCCGCAGGCCCGCGTGTGGGCTACCGACGCCCAACTTCTTCAGTTAACCAGCGTCAACCTCACGCAGGTGAAATCGGAGAATGGCAAGGCCGGCGTGTGGCAGGCGATTCTGGTCTCGCCCTCGCGGGCCAAGGCGCGTACTTATACGTACTCATCGGTGGACGAGGAGCCGAGCCTGCATGAAGGCGTGTTTCCCGGCATGGAAGAGGACTATTCACCGCATGGAGCGTCCACGCCTTTCGCGATCGCGGCTTTGAAGGTGGACTCCGACCAGGCGCTCGAGACCGCGTCCAAAAAAAGCCAGGAGTACATCAAGAAGAACCCCGCCAAGCCGGTCGTCTTCCTGCTGGAGCAGACCCGGAAATTTCCCGATCCGGCGTGGCGCGTCATCTGGGGCGAGTCGGTCGGCACCAGCGACTATTCGGTGTTCGTGGACGCCAGTAGCGGCGCCTATCTGCAGACCATGCACTAAGGAACCCGGTTCATGAGGCGCGCACGGATAGCGCTGCTGTTTCCACTGATCGTCTATCTGCTCTTCCCGTCGCGCAACTACTATTGGGACGGCGTTGCTTTCGCCATCGGAATTGAAAAGAACCTTCCGGCCGGCGAACTGGTTCACCCCAACCATCTGATTTACGAGCTGTGCGGAGCAGCGCTCTACAAGCTGGGCGGCGGCCAGTTTCGCGCCCTTTACCTGCTGCAGGCGCTCAACTGCCTGCTGGCCGGATTCGCCGTGGTGTTGCTCTACCTCGCGCTGCGGAACACGGGCTGGTCGCGCGGGCGCAGCACGCTGGCGGCGTGGATCTTCGGCTTTTCTGCGACCTGGTGGAAGTTCGCCACCGATGTCAATGCCTACGTGCCGGCCATCTTCCTGCTGCTGTGCGCGTATCTTCTGATCCAGAATCCGCGGACGGCTGTCGTAGCGGGCCTGGCACAAGCCGGAGCCGCGCTGTTTCATGAACTGGCGATTCTGTTCTTCCCGGTGGCCATTCTCTTGTTGTGGAAACGGCGCGGGTTGCTGGCGGCTTATTGCGTGGAAGCGCTGGCGCCGCTGGCGGTAGCGTATGCGTGGGCATATCGAGCGGCGGTTCCCGGCGGCGCGGCCGGCGGTTTCTGGGCCTGGATCACTTCGCACTCGCCCGATTCGGGTTTCTCATTCAACCTGCTGAGAGACGCCGGATACACGCTCCGAGGGACGCTGCGGCTGCTGTTCGGCGGGCGATTGCAAGACTTTGTGTGGAACCCGCTGTCCATCGCCGCGAGCGCGCTGCTGGCGTTCGCGGTGGCCGCGCTGCTGTTCTATGCCTGGTGGGCTTTACCCGTGCGCTGGTCCCGGCCGCAGGCGCACTTGTTGGTATGGGCCGGCGTCTACCTGGCGTTTCTGTTCTTCTGGATGCCGCAGAACACGTTCTACCGTCTGTTCTATCTGGCGCCACTGGTGTTCTTGGCGGCCACCGTGCTCGAAGACGTGTTGAAAAATCATTTGGCGGGATTCGCGTTCGCCGCGGTGCTGCTGCTGTGGAACTTCGTTTTCCTGGCCTATCCGCAGTCGCGTGTCCAATTCAATGCGCCGCTGCGCTTCGCCCTGGCGCAACACCACTCCTGGCCGCCCGGCAGCGCGATTGTGTTCCACACGTTTCATCCGGATCTCTGGACCATCAGCTACTTTAACCAGCAGGCGGCCTGGATGACCCTGGAGCGCGCCGACGTGACGCAGATGGACCGCGATCTCGACTACGCGCACAGCCAGAAACAGCCGCTGTGGGTGGAGCAGAACGCGTACCAATTACTGGACGGCACGCCGCAAGGACGCGAATGGCTGATGGAACATGAACGGCCACGGGAACTGGTGCGGTTCCAGGACGAAAGGCACGCGTTCATGTTTCACTCGATGCGCTGAGCGCTAGCCAGCGGCGATGAATGGATTCACTATGATGTCGCCAGCAATTTGGAAAGAATATCTCACCGCGATCGGATAGCACCTCGGCGGGATACTGCTTTCTGCTTTTCGGCTTACTGCTTTCTGCCTTCCGCCTTCTTCCGTCTCACTTCCACCTTCTGGATCGGGTCCACCATCGCGGGCGGGGGCATCTGGACGACGGGGATGAGCGACCGCTTCGATTCGGCGGCCGGCTGCCGGACCCGCTCCGACATTTCCTGATTCAGCGTGGCGACGAACTTCTCGATCTGCTCCTGCATCGCCGCCATCTTTTCGCGCATGTTCAGGATGATCTCGACGCCCGCCAGGTTCACGCCCAGGTCGCGCGTCAGTTTCAGGATCACTTCCAGGCGCTCCAGGTCGTCATCGGTGTAGAGCCGGGTGTTGCCCTCGCTGCGGGAGGGCGTGAGCAGGCCTTCACGTTCATACAGGCGCAGGGTCTGCGGGTGGATTTCGTACTGCTCGGCAACAGCCGAGATCATATAGGCTGCCTTGGAACGTGGTTTAGCCATGGCTCACACCTTGCTCCACATCTCCCGGCGCGGATCTTCCGGGTTCACCTGCGACAGCTCGCGCAGCAGCTCTTTCGTCCGCTCGTCCTGCACCTTGGGCGCCTGAATCACTACTTCCACGATTTCGTCGCCGCGCTTGTTCTTGCGGGCGTTCATGACGCCCTTCTCCCGCAGGCGGAACTTCTGCGCGTTCTGCGTGCCTTGCGGCACCTTCAGCAGCGCCCGTCCGTCGATGGTGGGAACTTCGATCTTCGCGCCCAGGCCGGCTTCGGAAACCGTCACCGGCACTTGGATATGGATGTCGTCACCGTCGCGCTGGAAGAACGCATGCGGCTCCACGCGAACCGTAATGTATAAATCACCCGCCGGCCCGCCCTGCCGCCCCGCATTCCCCTTCCCCGCTACTCGCAGACGCGAACCGGACTGTGCGCCCGGCGGAATGCGCACTTCAACCGACTCCGTACGCGCGATCCGGCCGTCGCCGTGACAAGTCGGGCAGACATTGCGCAGCCGGCCTTTGCCATCGCAGCGCGGGCAGGTGAGGCTGAACTTCATGGCGCCGGCCATCTGCGTGACGTTGCCGGTGCCGTCGCACTCCGGGCAAACCGTGGAGGAGCCGCCCAGCGTCCCGGTGCCGCCGCAGTGATCGCATACCTCCTGGCGCGTCACGTTCAGCCGCACTTGCGTGCCCTTGATGGACTCCCAGAAGTCGATGTTCAGGCCGTATTCGAGGTCCGAACCCTTCTCGGGTCCCACGGTGGACCGTTCACCACGCCGGCCACCGAAGAACTGGCTGAAGATGTCCCGGAAGCCGCCGGCCTCCTGAGCGCCTGCGCCCGGTGCGCCCTGGTTCACATATTCCGAAAAATCGAACCCACCGAAGCCCATGCCCGGCTCATGAGCTCCGGCGCCGGGCCCCGCTCCCGGCCCTCCCGGCGGGATGTTGTCGGAATAAAATCCGTACTGATCATAGACTTGGCGCTTTTTCGCGTCGCTCAGGATATCGTAAGCTTCCTGAACCTTCTTGAAGCGCTCCTCGGCGGCTTTGTCGCCGGGATTCAAGTCCGGGTGATATTTGCGAGCCAGCTTGCGATACGATTTGCGGATCTCGTCTTCCTTGGCGGAGCGAGGGACACCGAGCACCTCGTAGTAATCTTGCTTACTTGTTGCTGGCATTGTCGGTTCCTAGTGGCCCTTGCAATTGGGCTGGTGACCGGCAGCTACCAGCCACCGCTCACCAACCACCAGTCACTTACTTTTTGTCATCCACGTCGACGAATTCGGCGTCGACCACGTTGTCTTTGGGCTTTTGCTCGCCCGCTCCCGGCGCTTGCCCGTCGTCCGACGGGCCTCCCGGCGGCGGCGTACCACCGGGCTGGCTAGAGGCTTTGTACATCGCCTCGGCCAGTTTGTGGCTGGCGGTTTCGAGCTTGGACGTGGCCTGGTTGATGCGGTCCACGCCGCCTTCCTGCATCGCCTTCTTGGTGTCTTCGAGCGCGTCCTCCACCGCTTTGGCGTCGGAAGCGTTGACTTTGTCGCGATGTTCCTTCAGCATCTTTTCGATGTTGTAGACCATCGCGTCGGCCCGGTTGCGGGCTTCGATCTCTTCCTTCTTCTTACGGTCGTCGGAAGAGTGCGACTCGGCGTCCCGCGCCATCTTCTCCACTTCGTCCTTGCTGAGGCCCGAAGAGGACGTGATGGTGATCTTTTGCTCGTTGTTGGTGGCCTTGTCCTTGGCCGTGACGTTCAGGATGCCGTTGGCGTCGATGTCGAAGGTGACCTCGACTTGCGGAATCCCGCGCGGAGCCGGCGGAATGCCCACCAGTTGGAACACTCCGAGCAGCTTGTTGTCGGCCGCCATGGAGCGCTCGCCCTGGTAGACTTTGATCTCCACCGAGGTCTGGCTATCGGACGCCGTGGAGAAGATCTCGCTCTTGCGCGTTGGAATCGTAGTGTTACGCTCGATCAGGCGCGTGAACACGCCGCCCAGCGTTTCGATGCCGAGCGACAGCGGCGTCACGTCGAGCAGCAGAACGTCCTTCACTTCGCCGCCCAGCACACCGCCCTGAACCGCCGCGCCGACCGCGACGACTTCGTCAGGATTGACGCTCTTATTGGGTTCCTTATTGAACAGGTCCCGCACCTGTTGCTGCACCTTGGGCATACGCGTGGAACCGCCCACCAGCACCACTTCGTCGATCTGCTGCGGCGTGACGCCGGCGTCCGACAGGGCCTGCTTGCAGGGACCGATGGCGCGCTCGAGAATATCGGCCACCATCTGCTCCAGGCGGGCGCGCGTGAGCTTGACGTTCATGTGCTTGGGACCGCTGGCGTCAGCGGTCAAGAACGGCAGGTTGATCTCGGTTTCGAGCACCGTGGAAAGCTCGATCTTGGCCTTTTCGGCCGCTTCTTTCAGGCGCTGCAAGGCCATCTGGTCCTTGGAGACGTCGATACCCTGCTCTTTCTTGAACTCCTGCACCAGCCAGTCGATGATGCGCTGGTCGATGTTGTCGCCGCCCAGGTGGGTGTCGCCGTTGGTGGACTTCACTTCCACCACACCGTCGCCAACCTCAAGAATCGAAATGTCGAACGTGCCGCCGCCGAAGTCATACACGGCGATGGTTTCGTTCTTCTTCTTGTCCAGCCCGTAGGCGAGCGCGGCCGCCGTCGGCTCGTTGATGATGCGCATGACCTCCAGGCCGGCGATTTGGCCGGCGTCCTTGGTGGCCTGGCGCTGCGAATCGTTGAAGTAGGCCGGGACCGTGATGACCGCCTTGGTCACCTTTTCGCCCAGATACGCTTCGGCCGCTTCCTTCAGCTTGGTCAGAATCATCGCGGAGATCTCGGGCGGCGAATAGCGCTTGCCGTTGATCTCGACGCGGGCGTCGCTGTTCTCGCCGGCGACCACTTTGTAGGGCACCAGCTTCATTTCCTGGCTGACTTCGTTGAAGCGCCGGCCCATGAAGCGCTTGATCGAGTAGATGGTGTTTTCCGGGTTGGTCACGGCCTGGCGCTTGGCCACCGTGCCGACCAGGCGCTCGCCTGACTTGGTGAAGCCCACCACGGACGGCGTGGTGCGGCCGCCCTCCTGGTTGGGGATGACAACGGCCTGGCCACCCTCCATGACGGAGACGACCGAGTTAGTCGTTCCCAGGTCTATGCCTATGATTTTGCTCATGTTGCGTCTATCCTTTGGGTTTGAACTTACGGGTATCTTCTATTAGCCTAGGACCATTATTAAACTTTAGTGCGTTATTGTCAAGTCCAAGTTGGAGCTGAGACTAATGTGAAGATACAACGCGGCTTAGGCGGCGGAGGATTTCCGGTTCCTCTGACTTCAGAATGTCTACTTGGCCCTGTAGATCGTAGACCCCAGTCGTCATGTAGCGTAGCAGACCCTCTTCGGTGTCCCTTCCAGGCACACAGATGCCGGGCCTTTCGGGAAACCGTCCTCAGTGTGTTCCGGCTGCACGATCGTGACTTGCCGTCCCATGAACTTCGGCAGCGGCTGCGCGCCAATGGTCCCGGCAAACAGCCATACTGCTGCGATCAATCGAAAGCCGAGAGGCATACTATTGTTATCGATTATGACAACCATCCAGCGGATTCGCCTCGGCGAACTGGCGGCAAAGCTCGGCTGCGAACTGAAGGGCGACGGCGAGATTGAAATCACCGGCGTGGCGGGCCTCGAGCAGGCCGGGCCGAGCGAGTTGACCTTTCTTGCCAACCCGAAGTACGCACCCAAAGTGAAGGGCACACGGGCGGCGGCCGTCCTGGTCTCTGAGCCACTTCCCGAAACCACGCCGGCCAGCCTGATTTCGGCCAATCCGTACCACGATTTCGCCCGGGCGCTCGCGATGTTCTACCAGCCGCCGCGTCCGAAGCCGGGCATCCATCCGCAAGCCGCCATCGCGTCGACCGCCAAGATCGGCGCAGGAGCGTCCATCGGCGCCTTCGTCGCAGTCGGCGAGCACGTGGTCATCGGTAAAAACGCCGTGCTGCACCCGCAGGTGGTCATCTATGAAGGCGCCGAGATCGGCGACGATTTCGTAGCGCACTCGCACGCCGTGGTTCGCGAATACTGCCGGATCGGCAACCGCGTAATTTTGCAGAACGGCGTGGTAGTGGGCGGCGACGGCTACGGATTCGCCAAGACGCGGGAAGGCACGCATTTCAAGATCGTGCAGTCGGGCGTGGCAGTGATCGAGGACGACGTGGAGATCCAGTCACTGTCCTCGATCGACCGGGCTTCGATGGGCGAGACGCGGGTGAAACGCGGCGCCAAGATCGACAGTCTGGTGCAAGTGGGGCATGCCTGCGTGGTAGGCGAGGACAACATCATCTGCGCGCAGACCGGGCTGGCAGGGACGTCGATCCTGGAGAAGAATGTGCTGCTGGCAGGCCAGGTGGGCGTGTCCGGTCACCTGACGATTCACGATAACGCCGTGGTTTACGCGCAGAGCGGCATTGGCGGCGACGTGGCAGCGGGCTCAGTGGTTTCCGGGTCACCGGCGTTCGACAGCAAACTCTGGCTGCGGGCGATCACGGCGTTTCCGAAATTGCCGGAACTGCTCAGGACAGTGAGACAATTGGAAAAGCGTCTGGAGCGTCTGGAAGGCGCCCCGACCTCGCAATGATCGAAAACCCATCCAATCATGGCCGCCGACCGGTGGCTTATCTCAACGAGACTTTTCTGGAAAGCCCGGATGCGCGCGGGCTGCGCATTCTCTCGGAATACCTGGAGCCGTTGTCGCACTTCCGCGACGAAAAGATTCAGGACACCATAGTCTTTTTCGGCTCGGCGCGCATTCACGAGGAAGGGCCGCTGAGCGAGTATTACCGCGACGCGCGGACGCTGGCGCGACTGATCACGGAATGGTCCAGCAAGATTGACGCGACGTTACGGCGCTTCGTGATCTGCTCGGGCGGAGGTCCGGGTATTATGGAAGCCGCCAACCGGGGCGCGAGCGACGCGGGCGGCAAGACCATCGGGTTGAACATCGGGCTGCCGTTCGAGCAGCGCCCCAATCCCTACATCACGCCGGAGCTGATGTTCGAGTTCCACTACTTCTTCATGCGGAAGTTCTGGTTCGCGTACCTGGCCAAGGCGCTGGTGATTTTTCCGGGCGGCTTCGGCACGTTGGACGAACTGTTCGAGATTCTCACGCTGGCTCAGACCCGCAAGCTCGAGAGCAAGATCGTCATCGTACTGTACGGGTCGAAGTTCTGGAAGGAAGTCTTAAACTTCGACGCGCTGGTGAAGCACAAGACCATCGACCCGCAAGATGTCCGGCTGTTCCAATACGCCGACAATCCGGAGGCGGCGTTGCAGATCCTCCAGGAGCAACTCACCAAGTACTTCCTGGAGCCGGAAAAGCCCCTGCCGGAGCCGGTGCCCGAGACCCCGCAAATCGCCAAGTCGCGCGTGTGACCTTGGACTTCAAATCCATCTGGAAGCGGATCGGCTGGCTCGAAAAGGCCTGCGCCCTGGTTCTGTCGCTTTACCTGATTCTGTTGTTCGCCTCGGCGAAAGGTGTCCTGGCGTCCCTTTTGGGATTTGCCGCCTTCGTGCTGGGCGCGTTGGTGGTTCTGCGGCTGGCGCGCATCGGCATCCGGAAGCTGATCTGGCGGCTGCGCAACCGCCTCATCGTGGCCTACCTGCTGATCGCAGTGATCCCGATTCTGCTGATCCTGACGCTGACGAGCATTGGCGACTACATGGTGGCCGACCAGGTGGCGGTTTATCTGGTGCGGTCGGAACTGGACCGGCGCATTGAAGCGATGCGCGCGGCGACCAGTCTGTTGCTGCAGGCTGGCTCGGAGTCCCACGCGGCGCGGCTCGCCAACGTGGGAGAGATCTATGGCGCACGCTATCCCGGAGCGATGTTCCTGGTTTCCGAGCGTGGCACAACCGAACGCTGGCCCGCTACTGCGGCTCTGGAACTGCCGCCGGCGGCGGCTGGCGACATCAGCGGTGTGGTGGAGCGCGATGGACGCTACTATGCCTGGTCTCTCGCGGTGCGTGACGACACCAAGGTTCTGGCTCTGGTGCCGCTGACGCGTCGATCTCTCAGTGGGATGGTGCCGGGCCTGGGCGATGTCTATTTCCTGCAGTTTTCGGGCGCTGCCCCGCAATCCACCGGGCAGGCGAACAAGGCGGAGCTGGAAATACAGCCGGCCGGCAACGAGACCGCCAGCTCGGCTCTGCCGCCCGCGGTGAACACCTTCGACCTGGATATGTTCTGGCCTTCGCAGGTGACGGCAGCGGACTGGATGACGCCGTCGGCGACACGCTCGGCTCTTCTGTTGGTGCACACACGGTTGTCCGCGGTGCTGGCCGTCATCCTCAGCCAGAAGGCGGACGAACTGCAGGGGCTGTTGCCGATTTTGCTGGCGACGGTGGCAATCGCCTTCCTGGTGGTGGGCGTGGTCGGCTTGGCGATCGGCATTTCGCTATCCCGCTCCGTCACGGGCGCGGTGCACTCGCTGTATGAAGGAACGCAGCGCGTGATGCACGGCGATTTTTCGCACCTGATCAAGGTCCAGGGCCGCGATCAGCTGGCCGAGCTCAGCCAATCGTTCAACGGCATGACCCAAAACCTGGAGCGGCTGCTGGCGGTGGCCAAGGAAAAAGAGCGCCTGCAAACCGAAATCGAAATCGCGCGCGAAGTGCAGGAGCAGCTTTATCCCAAGACCGCGCCGGTGTTGAAGACGCTGGAAGTGATGGGCCGCTGCAGCCCCGCGCGCATGGTTTCGGGGGACTACTACGATTACCAGATGGTGGACGGCAAGCTGGCAATGGCGATTGGGGACGTCGCGGGCAAAGGGATCTCGGCCGCGCTGCTGATGGCCACCATTCAGGCGACACTACGCATGGAGTTGCGCGCGACCGCGGAGCTGGCGGGGCCGCCGGCAAACGGCACACGGTATTCGACGGCGCGCATGGTCTCGGAATTGAACAAGCAGCTGCACGCCACGACGGCGCCGGAAAAATACGCGACCTTTTTCTTCGCGCTCTATAGCGAAGAGACCAGTGAGTTCACCTACACGACAGCGGGACATCCGCCGCCGATTCTATTCCGCGCCGGTAGCGCCAAGCCGCTCGAGGTGACCGGCACCGTAGTGGGCGCCTTTCCGTTCGCGCGCTACGGAGAAAACAAGATCATGCTCGAAAGCGGCGACCTGCTGGTCTGTTACACCGACGGAATCTCGGAGCCGGA
>DATJNO010000076.1:0-13491 GCA_035508055.1 Bryobacteraceae bacterium
ATGCCCGCTCTCGCATTCGACGTCCTGGTGGTCGGCGGCGGCGTCATCGGCGCATCCATCGCCTGGCGCCTGGCCCGCCAGCATACCCGCGTCATGCTGCTGGACGCCAAGTCCGTCGGCGCGGAGGCCAGCTCGGCTGCCGCTGGAATGCTCGGGCCTCCCGACGGGTTCGACACGTCCTCGCCAGTCTTTCAGTTCGCGCTCTCGAGCCTGGCGAGCTACCACGAATTCGCCGCCTCCATCGCCAGCGATAGCGGCTGCCCGGTGGAGCTGCGACACTCGGGGGCCGTCGATGTCGCGTTCACCGAAGACGAACTCCGCGCCTCGTCCGATCGCGCCGCCCGCCAGCGCAGCTACGGCATCCGCTCGCACATTGTCTCCAACCGGCACCTCCAGGAACTGGCCCCGCTTCTCCGCGACGGCGCTGTCGGCGCCATTCACTACCCGGACGATCTCACGGTCGACCCGCAAGCGCTCATGCAAGCGCTCGAAACCGCCTGTCTCAACCGCGGCGCGTTCATCGTTCAGGGAACCCCCGTGGTTTCTCTCCAGGCCGGAGCCGGGTCCGTCACGGCCACCCTCCGCGATCGCTCCTTTGAAGCGGCCTTCGCCGTCGTCGCCGCCGGCGCCTGGAGCCAGGACATTCAAGTCACCATCGACGGCCAGCCTCACACACTGCCGGCGTCGTTCCCCGTCAAAGGGCACCTGCTCGGTTACCGCCTCGAGCCGGGGTCTCTTGGTACCACCATTCGCCATGGCCATACCTATGTCCTGCAGCGCGCCGGGGGCTTTACGGTGGCTGGATCCACCCTCGAAAACGTGGGCTTTGATCGCGCTCTCAACCCGGACAGGATCGCCGATCTTCGATCTCGCGCCGCCCAGCTCGTGCCCGCTCTGGACGGCCTGGAGCCGGAACGCGCCTGGACCGGCCTACGGCCCGCGACGCCAAACTCGGAACCGCACATCGGCCGCATTGATTCGAGCCGCATTTGGCTCGCCTACGGCCACTATCGCAACGGTATTCTGCTCGCACCCGCCACCGCCGACCGCATCGGCGGCGAAATCCGCGCCGCGCTGAGCTGAGCCGCCAGCCCCACCAACAACTTGCGAGATGTCGCGCAGCCCGGTTCGCGCACTGGCCCGAATCCCGTCTTGATTCAAGAAACGGCTGGCTTTCATGGGGTTCTAAACCGTAACGGGCACTGGCACCGCTCCTGCTCTTCCATTGTGTTGCCTTCTGTTCACCGTTCAAGGGGGAGCAAATGACGAATCTGAAGATCGCGCCCATCCGGGTGATGGCCGCGACGTTAATTCCACTTTTTGCGTTTTCCAGCATCGCTCCGGCTCAACAGCACGAGGAAAAAGGAAGAGGCGCGCAGCCGCATCAGACGGCCGCCAGGAATGTCCCGGCACAGCCGAGAACGATGAAGGCGCCGGCATCAACCCGCGCTCAACAGCCTCAGCCTGCTCCGCGAATGCGTACACAAGCGCCGGCGCAAGCCAGGCAGGCGCCGCCAGAACCCAATGTCAAGAGTTACCCTCCGCCTCGAACGCGGGCCCAGCAGCCGCAGGCGCCTTCCGGCCGGTACCCGGCAGCGCAGGGTAAGCCTTCACCGATTCCCGGACATGCGCCAGCCGCTCCAACCATGGCAGGCCGGACCCACGAGGCCCGCACCCCCTCCGGCGCGGTGGTCACGCATCAACCCGGGGGCTTCCAGCGCGTCCAGGCCCAGCGCCCCGGCGGCCGGGTGGTGGTTGCCGATGCCGGCGGACAGCACGGTTATGTCCAACGGCCGCTAACCGTCGGTGGCCAAAACTTCGTCCAACGCACGTACTTCTACCATGGCCACACCTATGCCAGTGTGTACCGGCCCTATCGCTACGGCGGCTTCAATTTTAACGTCTACACTCCGTACCGCTATTACAGGCCCGGCTTCTATGCGTGGGCCTATCGGCCCTGGGGAGCCGGCTTCGCTTATTCCTGGGGCTGGATGGGAAGCCCGTGGTATGCGTATTATGGCTGGTATTTCACACCTTACGCCGTGTATTCGAGCCCGGCGTTCTGGCTCACGGATTATCTGCTGGCTATGACGTTAGAGGACGCCTACCAAGCCCGTCTGGATGCGGCGCTGGCGCTCCAGCCTTATCCGCCCGGCGAAGTCCCTCTGACGCCCGCGGTCAAGCAGGCGATCGCGGATGAAGTCCAGCGGCAGCTCCAGCAGGAACAGGCCGATGCCGAAAGCACCATCGCCAATGCCGCTCCGGCCTATGGCGCCGTGCCGCCCATTTTCGCCGCTAATGGGCCTGGCGTTTTCGTCGTCTCCAGTCCGCTGGAGGTTTCTCTTGCCGGCGGTGGCGGGTGCGCCATCACCGAAGGCGATGTGCTCCGGCTCAGCCGCCGTCCGGCGCCCAACTCCGGCTACGCGGAGACCATCGTGCTAGCAAGTAAAGGCCAGGATTGCGCGTGCGGCAGCATCGTCTCCGTCGGGGTCCAGGATCTGCAGGAAATGGACAACCAGCTGCGCGCCCGCATTGACCAAGGTCTGACAGACCTGCAGTCTCATCAGGGGCAGGGCGGAATTCCCGCTTTGCCGTCCTCTGCCGCCGGTCCGGTTGTCGACACGCCGTTCGCTTCGGCTGTCCGGCCGGATCCTGACGCCGCCGCTCAGATCGGAGCCGTCGCGCAGGAAGCCAATCCGGCGCCGCCCCAAACGCCCTCTGGGCCGGCGGTCATCGGCCTGGGCCAGACTACCGATCAGGTGGTGGCCCTCCTGGGTCAGCCGCTAACGGTGGTGAATCTCGGCGAGAAGCAGATTTATGTGTACAAGGACATGAAGATCACCTTCCTGAATGGGAGGGTGACCGACGTCCAATAGCGCGAAACTTTTGACCGGTGGGGCGGCTGGTGGGATTCGAACCCACGACATCCAGAACCACAATCTGGCGCTACTACCAACTGAGCTACAGCCGCCGTAGCGTCTCTAGTGTAGCATCCTGATGTTCCCGTGGACTCACAGCGCCGGAAGAATCTCGATATCCACCGGCTCCGACACACTGGTTCCCACCGCGATCAGGATCGACGTTTTTCCGCCCTGGAGCCCCGCGGGCAGCCGCGCGTTGATCTGGCGCAGCCCGGCCGGATCGGGTTCCGAAACAAAGTGGCACGCCAGATGGAGTCCGCTCATTCTTACGGTCACATTCGCCGGCCTGCACCCCGCCGGCAGTCCTCGAACCCACAGCGACACGGTCGCCTGCGGCCGCATTCGGACCTGGAATCGCTCCCAGGTTCTGCCATCTGCAACGCTTTCGATCGCGATCCCCTCGGTTACGTCGACGCCAACCTCATTGGCTTCGAGCGCGGGAGCACCCACACCGAGACGCACGATATTGCTATAGGCGCTGTCGCGAACCCGGATCTTGAGATCGTGCCATCCCGGGGATAATCCCGGCGGAAGTTTCACCACGGCCTGCCAGCCGTCATCACCCACCTGGACCAGCACGGCCGGACGGGCGCCGTACGGGCCAATTTCCGGAAATACATCGGAAACCGTCAATTTGCGTTGAGAGGACCTGAACCAAATCGACAGGTATTCATCCTTATCTCCAGCGAAGGCTTGATCGTGCGAGGCGCTGTTCTCCGCGCTGACGACGTGCGGCGGCGCCCCCAGACCGGCTTGTTGATCCCACTTCCGGAAACAGGCTACGTGGGCGCGGCGACGGATCACGCTGGTGAGGGTTGACCGGGCAAACCCGGCCGCGCGGCAGAACGCCAGCAAAGCCGCGACATTCGGTCCCACCCAATTGTCGAACTGGCCGCCTAACTCGGTCGTCTCATAAAACTCCATGCACGGCTTTTGACCGCTCTTCAATTTATCGTCCGTCACATGGGATTCAACGCACACGAGATCTTCAGCGAGGGCGCAAACCTTCTCGAGCGCGAGCAGAGGATGCTTCAGATGGTAGAGCACGCCCAGGAATAGGATCACGTCGAACTTCCCCAACTGGGCCGGGTTCAGGTCATACACGTCGGACAGCACGAATTCGACCTTCGAACCGAGCAGCTCGCGCGCCTCCAGAAATTTTTCGCTCTGCACGGCGTCAACCGCGACCACCGACGCGCCCCTTTTTTCCATCTCAAAGCTGAACCATCCATCCCATGCCCCGATGTCGAGGGCGCGCTTGCCCCGGAGGTCGTCGGGCAATGGAAATTGACGCAGCCTCTTACGCATGGTGGCGAGCGACTGAATCCCCGGAGTGACCCGGCCGTCAGGAAGTTCGATACTGTGATACCACCCCAGCTTCTGCAGCCGAGCGATTTCACTCTTAACCTGTTTGGTGGATGCCCAGTCCCAGGCTTTCATGGATGATGCCTCACTTTCGCGATCCGCGCCGCCGTGGGGTCACGGATCCCATTGACTTTCGTGCCGGTCCGTCGTTCATCCGGCTCGCTCCGGATGAGGCGCCGCTTCGGGGCGCGTGTAGGTTCCCAGGTGCGGATGTCTCCAATACTCGTAACGCCGCAGATCCGCCGGAGCCGTGAAGCGATACCAAAGCGCGGGAAGCTTGGGAATCGCCTGGCGAGCCAGGTCGAATGCAGCCGCGGCCAGCCCGCGGGCCGCCAGCGAGGCGGAGGCGCGTGGGGCTTCGCGACGATACCCGAAATTCTCCAGCTCCGCTCCGAGAGTCCATTCCACCTGCGCCGCCTGGTCCGAGGTCAGTTGCTCCCGCCATTTGCCCAGACGCTCGGTCGTCAGCGGCGCAAGATAACGGTCCGCCTCCAGCGCAGCGACGCTGGCGGGCTGTTCGGCTTCCAGCATCCGCGGACTGAAGTCCTCGCCGATGTGCTTGCAAATCGTTTCCAGTTCGCGATCGGGCTGGAGCACCAGCGATTCGTAGCGCACCTCCAGATATCCGGGACGATGGCGGGACTCGCGCGCCGCTTGGTTGCACTTAAGCCAGGTGCGCGCGTTGAGGATCGCGCTGGTGAAGCCAAAGGGCATGCGCTGCAAGGAAGCCACGACATCGCGGGGATCGCGCACCAGGTGCAGAATCACCGCGCCCGGATACCATTCGCACAGCAGTTCGCTGAAGAAAGCGTGCTGCGGTGTCTTCTCGCCCCAGCGCGGCTTCGCTTCGAACGCCGCGTAGTATTGCAACAGAGCGGTGAACAGCGCCGGGTAGCTGACACCTTCGCGATTCAGCCGCTGCGCCAGCTTGGCCGAGTCGAATCTCAATAACTGAATGCGCTGCGTGGCCAGCAGCGCGTCCACCAGCTTCGCGCGCCGTGCCGGATCCGCCGGGTCTCCAAAAGCCCGGCGGCGCGGCCAGACCATCGAGAGCAGGTGCGTCTCTCCGCAAACCGCGATGTTCGGATGCCGGTCCAGCATCCGGCAGAGCAGGTTTGTCCCGCTGCGCGGCGAGCCGACAATGAAGATCGGGGGGGCGCTCATCGGGATGCAGCCCTCGACGGCGGCTCGTCATTCATCCACATCTTCCGCCTGGTCCAATATTCATATTTTGCGATGTCTCGAGGCGCAAACAGACGGTACCAAAGCGCGGGAGCCCGCGCAATCAGCCGTTGAGCGAACGAGAGTTTGGCGAAACCCCGGGCGGCCAGGATGGCCATGGTTGAGGCGCGCGGGCCTTCCCGTGCGTATCCGAAGTCCTCCAGGTGCGGGCCTATCGCCCATTCGATCTGGGCCACCTGTTTCGCGGTGAGCTTATCCCGCCAGGAACCCAGGCGGGCCGTAGTGAGAGGAGCTTGATACCGGTCCCACCCATCGGGATGCGCGGAGGAAGATTGCTCCGGCGTCAGCAGGGACGGGGAGTAGTCCTCGCCGATAAACTCGCAGATGCGCTTCAGTTCCTCCTCCGGCTGCATCACCAGGGTTTCGTAGCGGACTTCCAGATACTGAGGGCGGTCGCGGATACGGCGGGCCGCCAGATTGTGCCGCAGCCAGGTTCGAGCGTTGATGATAGTGCTGGGCGAGCCGAAAGGCGTGCGATGCAAGGAAGCGACCACATCGCGCGGGTCCCTGACAATATGGAGAATCGGAGCTCCCGGAAACCACTCGCACAGCGTCTCGACGAAAAAGGCGTGCCCGGGCGTCTTGTCGCCGCTGCGCTGCTTGCCTTGCGATTCGGCATAGAAACGCAGCACGCAGGCGAAGAAAGCCGGGTAGCTGGTGCCTTCTTCGAACAGCCTGGCGGCAAGCTGGGCGGTATCCACACCCAGACGCTGCGTGGGGCGAAGCTTGATGTATTCGTGAACCAGCCGCTCGCGGTTGCTCCGGCTGTTTAAATCCCCGAATACCTTACGCCGCTCTTCTGTGTAGATCAGGCGGAGAAAATCCGTCTCGTAGCAGATCGCGAGCCTCGGATGCCGGTCGAGCATCTGGCGCAGCAGACTTGTGCCGCTTCGTGGCGAGCCGACGATGAAGACAGGCGCGGGATTCATCGGGGCTGGATCCTGGGCGCGGAGCTGTCCGCGCCGGTTTTCTCGCGAATGCGATCCTCGTACTGCGCGATTTCCCCAGGTGCAAAAAGGCGCTGCCACAGAGCCGGGAGCTTCGGCGCGGCACGCTTCGCCACGGTCAGGGCGGCGAATCCGGCGCCGGCGAGGATGGTGGCCGCTGACGCCGCGGGGACCTCGCGCGCGTATCCAAAAGCCTCCAGCTCGCTGCCCGCCATCCATTCCACTTGCGCCACCTCGCGCCGGCTGAGCTTCCCGCGCCAAACGCCCAGCCGTTCCGTGGTTACCGGCGATCGATAGCCGTGATGACCCAGCGTCTCCCGTTCCGCGGTCAACATGCAGGGGGAGAATTCCTCGCCGAGGAACCGGCAGATTCGAGTTAGCTCCTGCTCCGGTTCCCTCACCAGCGTTTCGTAGCGCACCTCCAGATACTCGGGCCGATGGCTGGACCGCCGCGCGGCCAGCGCATACCGGCGCCACGTGCGTGCGTTGACCATCGCGCTGGGCGAGCCAAACGGCATGCGCATCAAGGACGCCACCACGTCGCGCGGATCCCGGATAATGTGCAAAACGATAGCTCCCGGAAACCACTCGCACAGGGTTTCGACGTACAGCGAATGTCCGGGCGTCTTCTCGCCGCAGCGCCGCTTGCCTTGGGATTCGGCATAGAAGTCCAACACGCAACCGAAAATAGCCGGGTAGCTGGCGCCCTCCTGCATCAACTTGTCCGCCAGCCTTTGGCAGTCCACTCCCAGGTCCCGCGTGTACGGAAGTGAGACATACTGGTTCACCAGCCTGCGCCGGTTTTGGGGATCGCTCAAATCCCCGAAAGCCCGCCGCTGACGCGTGCCGTAAACAAGCCGCAGAAAGTGCGTCTCATAACAGATCGCCAGCGCGGGATGCCGGTTCAGCATCTGTCTCAGCAGGCTGGTTCCGCTGCGCGGCGCGCCCACGATGAAAATAGGAGGTTGGTTCATCGGCTCCGAGTCTTGGACCCCTGCTCCGACGTCAAGGTCTTGCGCCGGGCCCAATACTCGAATTTTGCCAGTTTTTTTGGCGCCAGCCAGTAGTAGCAGTGCGCCGGCATCCTGCCGAGGGTGCGCCCCGTGACTGCGACCGCCGCCAAGCTGACGCCACCCAGAATTGTCGCCAGGGAGGCGCGTGGCGCTTCGCGGGTATATCCGAATGCCTCCAGGTAGGGCCCCACAACCCACTCCACCTGGGCCGCTTGCGGTTGGGTGAGCTCGCTGCGCCACGCGCCCAGACGGCTCGTCGTCACGGGAGCGTGATACCTGTCCTGTTCACCGGGGTGCATGGGCGAAGTTTGTTCCGGCCGCAACATGCAGGGGATGAACTCCTCGCCGATGAAGCGGCAGATTCTCGCCAGTTCCTCCTCCGGTTGCGTCACCAAGGTTTCGTAGCGCACCTCCAGGTACCCCGGCCGGTGGCTGGAACGGCGGGCCGCCCGATTCAATCCAAGCCAGGTGCGCGCATTCACGACCGCGCTGGACCAGCCGAAGGGGATGCGCAGCAGGGAGGCGACCACGTCGCGCGGGTCCCGGACCAGGTGCAAAACCGCGGCGTTGGGATACCAGTCGCACAAAGTCTCCGCGACCAGGGCGTGGTTGGGGGTTTTCTCGCCGCAGCGCTGCTTGCCGTGCGACTCCGCGAAACACTTCATCACCGCGCTGAACATCGCCGGGTAGGAAACGCCTTCCGCAAGCAGCCGCTCGGTCAGCTTTTCGCGGTCGAGTCCCAGTTGCTGCGTGAAGCGGAGCGAAACATATTCAGTGACCAGCCGGCGGCGGTTTTCCAGATCGCCCAGGTCGCCGAACGCCTTGCGGCGGCGCTTCTGGTACAGGAACCGGAAGAAGTGCGTCTCGTCGCAGATGGCGATGCCCGGGTGCCGGTTCAGCATCTGGCGCAGCAGGCTGGTTCCACTGCGTGGCGCCCCGACGATGAAAATGGGAGACGGGTTCATCGAGACCCGGACCGCGACGCCCGCAAGCTTAGCACAGTCCTTCGCCGGAGAAGATAGCCGAAATTCCCGATTTGCTTCGGAACGGACACGCGCAGAGCCGGAAGCTGGGAAATCTTCCGCCCCACAGAAGCCATGGCGGCGTTACCCAGCCCGGGCAACACCACCGTCAAGGCCGCCTTGCCGGTCTCCCGCTCGTATCCGAACCTTTCCAACTGCGGTCCCACGGCCCATTCGATCTGCGCCACCTGCCGCGGCGAGAGTTCCTGGCGCCAGCGGCCCTGGCGCGCCTCGGTCAAGGGAGTCAGATGCCGATCTTTTTCGTTGGGAAGCTGGGTGGAGGACTGCTCGGCTTGCAACATGCGCGGCGAATAGTCCTCGCCGGCAAACTGGCAAATTCTGGTTAACTCCAGTTCCGGCTGCTTCACTAGATTCTCGTAGCGCACCTCCAGGTACTCCCGCCGATGGCTGGAGCGGCGGGCGGCCAGATTGAGCCGGACCCAGGTCCGCGCGTTCAGCACCGCGCTGGACGAGCCGAAGCGCATGCGCATCAGCGAAGCCGCCACGTCGCGCGGATCTCGCACGAGGTGCAGGACCACGGCGCCCGGAAACCATTCACACAAGGTTTCGGCGGCTAAAGCATGGTTGGGAGTTTTCTCGCCAACGCGCTGTTTGCCTTCCGATTCCGCATAGAAGCTTAGAATGGAAGCGAACATCGCCGGATAGCTGACGGCCTCCGCGGTCAGCCGTTCGGCCAGCTTCGCCTGATCCAGCCCGAGCTTGCGCGTGGGCGGCAGCGAGAGATAGTCCAGGGCCAGCCGGCGGCGGTTGGCCGGATCGTTCAAATCGCCGAATGCCTTCCGCCCGCGCTTCTGATAAATCAGGCGGAAGAAGTGAGTTTCGTCGCAAATCGCGATGGCTGGATGCCGGTTGAGCATCTGGCGCAGCAGGCTGGTCCCGCTTCGTGGCGCACCCACGATGAAGATGGGCGGAGGAGTCATGGCTCTAGCCGAGTTCCGCCGCAAGGATGCCCATGCCATCGGGTCCCGAACGAATCGGCGGTGTCGAGCCGCTTCCAGGCTGAGTCTCCATCCTCCTCCGCTTGTCGCAGCGTCACCTTTTGTAGCGCCAGAGTGGCTACATGCCTGCCGGAGTGCCGGCGGGTGCAAGTGTAAGAGCACGCTTGGACATTTATGCATTGTATACTCCCGGCTGCACTTTCGGTCAATCAAAAGAATCTGACACTAATCTTTCGATTGGCTGGATTGCGTAGGATGGATTACTATTTCGGCGGGTGCTCCCACTCGGAGAGTTGCGAAGTTCTTCATCGACTTAGCCAAGTCCCGCCTTCTTCCAGAGCTGATCCACGCGTTGCTTGACATCCGCAGGCATGCGGATGACATCCGGCCAGGGCCGCGTGAAACCCTCCTCCTTCCACTTGCGCGTGGCGTCGATCCCCATTTTCGACCCGTAGTTGGCAAGGCGGCTGGAGTGATCCAGCGAATCCACCGGCCCCAGCACGAATTGAATGTCGCGCTCCGGATCGATGTTGTTGAGCGCCTTCCAGGCTACCTCTTTCACATTCTGCACATCCACATCCTCGTCCACGACTACGATGCATTTGCTGAACATGGCCTGCCCCAGGCCCCAGATGGCGTGCATCACCTTGCGCGCGTGCAGCGGGTAGGACTTGCGGATCGACACCAGGATCAGGTTGTGGAACACGCCCTCGGCCGGCATGGAGATATCGCGGATTTCCGGCAGCTGCAGGCGCATCAACGGCAGGAAAATGCGCTCCACCGCTTTACCCATGTAGAAATCCTCCATGGGCGGCGGGCCAACGATCGTCGTGGCGTAAATCGGGTTCTTGCGCTGCGTGATGCAGGTGATGTGAAACACAGGATAGTCGTCTTCGAGCGAATAGAAACCGGTGTGATCGCCGAACGGGCCTTCGCGGCGCTGCTCGCCAAGCTCCACGTAGCCTTCCAGCACCATCTCGGCGTTGGCGGGCACTTCCAGGTCCGACGTTTCGCACTTCACCATTTCCACCGGCTTGCTGCGCAGGAAGCCGGCCATCATCATTTCATCCAGATCGGGCGGCAGCGGCAGGATGGCCGAATACATGGTGGCCGGGTCCGAGCCGATGGCCACCGCGACGTGCATGCGCTTGTGCTTGCCTTCGGCGACCAGGCGCCGGTAGTGCTCCGCGCCCTGCTTGTGCGTCTGCCAATGCATGCCCGTCGTGCGCCCGTCATAGACCTGCATGCGGTAGCAGCCGCAGTTCCGCTTGCCGGTGTCCGGGTTCCGCGAGAAGACCATGGGCAGCGTGATGAACCGTCCGCCGTCCTGGGGCCAGCACTGCAGGATCGGAAATTCGTCCAGCGAAAAATTGTCGTGCCGGATTACTTCCTTGCACGGCCCATTCGAAACCATCTTGGGAAAGAATGCGCCCACCTCGGCCAACATAGGCAGCATCTTCAGCTTTCCCACCAGGCCTTCCGGCATGCGCAACTGCAGGAACTCGGAGATGCGCCCGGCCACTTCTTCCACCGAGTCCACTTCCAGCGCCAGCTCCATCTTGCGCATGCTGGCGAAGCCGTTGATCAGCACCGGCACGCGGCTGCCGGTTGGTTTTTCAAACAGCAGCGCCGGGCCGCCGCCTTTCACCGCGCGGTCCGCGAACTCGGCGATCTCGAGTTTCGGGTCCACTTCGAAGGAGATCCGTTTCAGCTCTTTGTGCTTTTCGAGCGCGTGGACGAAGTCCCGCAGGTCGTCATATGCCATAGAAAGATGTCGAGCGCCTTCGTTTTACTATGATGGATACTTTGGCCTCATGACAAATCGAACCGCATTCATCACCGGCGCGAGCCGGGGCATCGGAAGGGCGTGCGCGCTGGCGCTGGCGGAAGCCGGATGCCGCGTCGCCGTGGCCGCTCGCAACGCCAAGCTGCTGGATGAACTGGCCGCCGGGATCCGCGCACAGGGCCACGAGGCCTACGCCGCCACCATCGACATGGCGGACGCCGCGTCCATCAAGGATGCGTTCGCGAAGACCGCCAAGGAACTCGGCCCGGTGTCCATCCTGGTCAACAACGCGGGCATCACGCGCGACGGCCTGGCATTGCGAATGAAGAAGGAAGACTGGGACGAGGTGATCGCCACCAACCTCACCGGCTCGTTTCTCGCGATCCAGCAGGTGCTCCAGCATATGCTGCGCGACCGCTGGGGACGGATCATCAACATTTCTTCGGTGGTCGGTGAGATGGGCAATCCCGGCCAGGCCAACTATGTCGCGTCCAAGGCCGGCATCATCGGCCTGACCAAGGCCATCGCCCAGGAGATGGGCAGCCGCAACATCACCGTGAACGCCGTGGCGCCCGGCTTCATCGAAACCGACATGACGAAGGGTCTGTCGCAGGAGTTGAGGGACAACATGATCGGGCACGTCGCGTTGAAGCGCATCGGTCGCGCCGAAGATGTCGCCGCCGCCGTCCGCTTCCTGGCCAGCGAAGAAGCCGGCTACATCACCGGGCATGTGCTGAACGTGAACGGCGGCCTGTACATGTAACCGCTTTTTCATTGCGGCGTAACCGCTCCTGCCCCCACAATAGAAGCATGGAATTTTCGAGCGCGGACAAGTTCCGTGTGGGTCTGGTGCAGATGAGCTGCTCGCTCGACCCCAACGAGAACGTCGAGAAGGCGATCTGGAAGATCCGCGAAGCAGCCGGACGAGGCGCGCAGATCGTCTGCCTGCAGGAGCTGTTCCGGTCGCAGTACTTCTGCCGCGAGGAGAACGCCGAACTGTTCGCGCTGGCCGAGCCGATTCCAGGGCCGACCACCGAAACGCTGGGTCGCGTGGCGCGCGAGTTAGGAATTGTGATCGTGGCGTCGCTGTTCGAACGCCGGGCCGCTGGACTGTATCACAACACCGCGGCGGTGATCGGCGCCGCGGGCGAAATCCAGGGCATCTACCGCAAGATGCACATCCCCGACGATCCGCTGTACTTCGAAAAATTCTATTTCACCCCCGGCGACACCGGCTTCGTCAATTTCAATACCGGCTTTGCGCGCGTGGGCGTGCTGGTCTGCTGGGATCAATGGTATCCGGAGGCGGCGCGGCTTTCGAGCCTTTCCGGCGCGAACATTCTTTTTTATCCGACGGCCATCGGCTGGCATCCTTCCGAAAAAGCCAAGTACGGCGCGGCGCAGTTGGACGCCTGGCGCACCATCCAGCGCGCGCACGCCATCGCTAATGGCATTTACGTCGCGGCAGTGAATCGCGTCGGCTACGAAGGCGCGCCCGAGCATGGCCTGGAATTCTGGGGATCGTCGTTCATCTCCGATCCCTTCGGCCAGGTGATCGCCGAAGCGTCCTGCACCAACGAAGAAATCCTGGTCGCCGAGTGCGATCCGCGCCGCATGGAGGAGGTCCGGCGCAACTGGCCCTTCCTGCGCGACCGGCGCATCGATGCGTACTCTCCGATCCTCCGGCGGTGGATCGATTGACGCCCGCACAACTCGGCTTCCGTCTGCCGGCCGAATGGGAGCCGCATGAAGCCACGTGGCTCGCCTGGCCGCACGAGCGCAGCGATTGGCCGGGCAAATTCGCGCCCATTCCCTGGATATACGGCGACATCGTCCGGCGCTTGGCCGAAGTGGAGAAGGTCCGCATCCTGGTGGAGGACGCCGCCGCGGAAAAAGGGGTGAGGCGCATTCTCGCCAAGTGCGCGGCCAACCGGAACGCGATCGAGTTCTTTCGCCACGCGACCAACCGAAGCTGGACCCGCGACACCTGCCCGATCTTCGTGCGCAACGGCAAAGGCGAAGTCGCCGTCACGGACTGGATCTTCAACGGCTGGGCCAAGTACGACAATTGGCGCGAGGATAACCGCATTCCGGCCTTCATCGCCAAGCGCCGCAAGCTACGCCGGTTCGAGCCCGGCATTGTGCTGGAAGGCGGAAGCATCGACGCGAACGGCGCTGGCCTGCTGCTCACCACCGAAGAATGCCTGCTCAGCGACACCGTGCAGGTACGCAATCC
>DATJNO010000077.1:0-78232 GCA_035508055.1 Bryobacteraceae bacterium
GCCGCGGACGGGCAAGCTGGTCCGGTGCAGGCACCGAAGGGTCATGACCGGGAAGTACGGATGGGCACAAGAACGGCCGAACGGCTCGCCTATTACAAAGACACAGGCCCTGGGGTTCTTGCGCCGCGCGGTTGGCATTGCTTCGGCATTTACGGATCGAGCGGTGGTGCGTTATTCATCGCACCGCAGTCTATGTGGGATGATTTTTCATCGCCCAATAGAGCCGGTCCAGTCATACAAGTTGCGAGTACTACCGGGGGCGGGTCAGGGAGTTCGGAGGTTGCTCGCGTGATTGCGCGGGTCTTCCCCGCATACAAGTGGTTTCCGCAGTCTCTGATCAACAGCGGTCTCGGTGACGGAATCGTGTTCGGCCCATATCCAAACGATAAGCTGATTGTTCAAAGTCGACGGCTGGTCGAGTTTGAAACGCCGGCGAATTCAGAAGGCCTGGGAACCACCTACCGGGTAGAGGCGAGCGGTGATCCGATCGAGGGCGCGGCGATATTGCAGGGCACGAATCCTGACCTGCTGATGCTAAGAGTGCGGCTGCCACGTGAAATGCGCGATCTCGCGCCAATCATCATTCATCAGATCGAGCGCGAGAACGCCAGACCGGCTCCCTGACGGTCGCGGCTCCGTTACTGAGCCGCGCGCATCAGCAAGCGGTGTTACTTGTCGGGCAGCGCGGCGACGCCGGGCAGCTCAATCCCGGCCAGAAACTCCAGCGACGCCCCGCCGCCGGTTGAGATGTGCGAGATTTTGTCGGCGACGCCGGCGGATTTGATGGCTTTCTCGGAATCCCCGCCGCCCACCACCGAGACGGCGCCCGACGCGGCCACGGCTTTCGCGAGCGCGACGGTGCCTTTGTCGAACGGCGGCATCTCGAACACGCCCATGGGGCCGTTCCAGATGATCGTTTTAGCTTTGCCGACGACGGCGGAGTAAGCCTCGATGGTCGCCGGGCCGATGTCCACGCCCATCTTGCCGTTGGGCACCTGCGCGACCACTTCAGAATCGGCGCCGGGCTTCAGCTCGGTCACTACGACGTGATCCTTGGGCAGCACCAGCTTGTTTCCGGCCCGCGCCAATAGATCCTTCGCCAGCTCAACCTTGTCTTCCTCCACCAGCGATTTGCCCACCGGCTGGCCTTGCGCCTTCAGGAATGTGTACGCCATCGCACCGCCGATCAAAAGCTGATCAACAACTTTCATCAGGTTTTCGATCACTTCGATCTTGTCGGACACCTTCGCGCCGCCGAGAATCGCCACGCAGGGCCGCTCAGGATGGTGGATCGCTTTGCTCAGATACTCCAGTTCTTTGTCCATGAGCAGGCCGGATGCGGCTTGGGTAACGAACTGGATCATGCCGACGGTGGAGGCGTGCGCGCGATGTGCGGAGCCGAACGCATCGTTGACGTACAAGTCGCAGAGCGCGGCCAACTGCTTGGAGAAGCCCGGATCGTTCTTTTCTTCCTCGGGATGAAACCGCAGGTTTTCGAGCAGCAGGACTTCGCCCGGCTTGGGCCGCATCTGTTCCACTTCCGGGCCGACGCAATCCGGCGCCATTTTGACGGGCCGGCCGAGCAACTGCGCCAACCGCGCCGCCGCCGGTTTCAAACTCATTTCAGGGTTCGGTTTGCCTTTGGGACGCCCCAGGTGGCTGGCCAGAATCAAACCCGCGCCCTGTTCCAGCGCGTACTGGATGGTCGGGAGCGACGCCCGGATCCGCTTATCGCTGGTGATTTCCTGCCCTCCGGGCGCCAACGGGACATTGAAGTCCACCCGGATAAACACGGTTTTATTCTTCAGGTCCAAATCACGAATCGAGAGTTTCGACATAGGAAATAGTCGCTTCGGACCGATGCTAACACGCCGCCACCGGGCTATTGCTGCCGAAAGGTCACGCCGGGGTCAGCCGGGAAGCGTGCTTAGCCTGGTACATCGCGGCGTCGGCTGCGGCGATCAACCCCTCCGCGTCAACTGCGTCGTCCGGCAGTGTCGCGACGCCAATGCTCAGGCTGACCGCGAACTCGCCATTCTCGCACGCCACTCTGCTTCGGGCGATGCGTTCGAGGATGCGGTCCCGGACCACGCACGCGGCGGCGGGATTCGAATGCGGCAGGATGACGGCGAACTCATCTCCGCCCAGCCGCGCGCAGGTGTCGGTGGCGCGGCAAGAGGACCTTAAGACTCCGGCCACGATCCGCAAGGCCCCGTCACCGGCTTGATGCCCGTAGCGGTCATTCACCTGCTTGAACAGGTTCACATCGACGAGGAGCAGCGAAACCGGCCCGTAGCGGAGAGCGCGCGCCACTTCCTGCGCCATTACTTCCTCGAACCGCCGGCGGTTGTATAAACCGGTCAGCGGGTCGGTAACGGACAGACTGAGCAACTGGGCGTTGGCCTGCTCCAGTTTGTCTTTATACGAGCACAGGATCCCGGTGCGCTGCCGTACCAGCATTTCGAATGCGTCTTTCAGTGAGTCTTCCATTTCGGAGGCGTTGGCGGCGAAGATCACGGTGTTCGGAATGCGCACGTTGCCCGGGTGCGCGTGCTGCTCGCGCTTGAGAATCGCCTCGTACGCTTTTTGGACCGCGAAGTAACCCTGCTGATGGCGGTTCTCGTCGACCACCGCCGAGACAACGCCGCGATCCAGGTAGGGCCGGACGCGCGCCGTATTGCTGAAGCCCACGCAGGGTGCGTGGATTGCGAGGTTCTCAAGAATGGCGGCGATTTCCGGCAGGTCGTGGTTGCCGACATAGTATCCGTTTGCCTGGCCGAGAACTTTTCGCTGATCCGCCTCCGGCAGGGCCGCCAGATCGTCCAGGCTAAGGGCACACGCCGATTCCCGGACAGTTCCCTTGCACCCCGCCAAGACCTCGCGGAATCCCTGGTAGCGGCGGCCGTAGTGGAACTGATCGAGCGAACCCGGAAAGGAAAGAATTCGCCCGGAGCAGCCCATCAACTTGACGAGCAATTCGGCCGCGAGCGCGCCAGCCTGCGCCAAAAGCGCGCGCACGAAGGCCGAGCGTTGGCTCGCGGGGGCGTCGCCGTGTACGGTCACGACGGGCGTGCCGCGCCGTTCGTGCTCATCGATCAGATCGTCGAGCGCGCTGGCGTGCGCCGGCATCAGTCCGATGGCGTCCACGCCGGACTCCAGCAGATCCGTGAGAATCCGCCGCTGGCCTTCCACATCGGCGCGTTTGGTGGTGAGATTCTGCACCTCGACTCCGAAGGAAGATAGGTCGAAGGTCGCCTCCCAGACGCCCTCCCATAGCAGGTCGAAGAAGTCTTCCGGCTGGACCGGAGCAACGATCGCGATGCAGACGTTCTCCTTCATCCCAAGGGAACCCCTGAATGCGTTATCGAACCAGTCCGACAAATTTATTAATTCAGGCGGTCTCGATGGTCAGAGGCGCAGGCCGGGCACCGTCCCTATCCTGCACGCCCAATTCGAGGGCAACCTGGGCCGCGAGAAGCACTTGGCCGCTTCGTTCCGGTAATCCCCGATCGCAGTACAGAGCCGCGACCACCCTTCCGATGAACTCCGGGCTTTCACTGTTGGACAAATCGAACCAGCCCTCCTTCGCCGCGCGCAGAACGGACTCGGTTCGCACGAGGCCGGGATAAAGGGAGACCGCCGTCACGCCGTGGGGCTGGAGTTCGTGGGCCATGTCAGCCGATAGCTTGTCCGTGGCGGCTTTCGCTACCCCATAGAGCACGTTGCCGATGTACTTGCGCGCGGCCCAGTAGCTTATGTTTACGATGAGTCCACGGCCCTGGGGAACCATCAGCCGTGCTGCGTGCGCGCCGGTTACGAAGGCGGCGCGGACTCCCGCGTCCATCATGCTGCTCCAGCGGTGTAGCGGTTGTTCCCAGAACGGCAGGGGCCAGGTGAAGGCGCCGCTTTCAACCATGCGCTCGTAGCCGCCCCACGCCGAGTTGACCAGAACCTCCAGACCGGCGCCGTGCGCGCGAACATGGTCAAATGCCGCCGCGGTTTGTTGGTCATCCAGATGGTCGCAGGGGATTCGAGTGATCGCGGGTGGCAAGTCGGCGGTCTGAACGGTACGACCGGTTGCGAAAACGTCGAATCCGGCCTCGGCCAAGCTGATCGCCACACCCCGCCCGACGCCACGACTCGCGCCAGTGACCAGGGCGGTGGGCATTTACGCGGTCTTTCTTACAGCAGGCGGAAGTTGACTTCGATGGTCGCTTGAACCGGAACGGGTTTGCCGTCCTTCTTGCCGGGGCTGAATTTCCACTTCTCCACGGCTTCGATGGCCTTTTGGTCCAGACCGAGGCCGAGCGGGCGGATCACTTTCAAGTCCCTCGGATTTCCGTGCTCGTCGACGACCACGAACAAAACCACGGTGCCCTGGAATTTCGCCTTGCGGGCCTCTTCGGAGTACTCCGGCTCGACTTTGTAGATCACCGTGGGCGGAGAGACTCCGCCGCCGATGCGATAGGCGCCGCCGCCCATATTGCCGCCGGATCCGGGACCGAAGCCAGGCCCCGAGCCGGGCCCAATGCCGCCGCCGCGGCCATTACCCATACCGCCGCCGGCGCCAAAACCATTGGAGGCCAATCCGGCCTTTGCCAGCGGGTCGCCCAATTGATCCGTGTTCACCTTGGGGATGTTGGCGTCCGGTTGAATGATCAAGGTCGGATCCATCACCAGCTTGGGCTCGGTTTTCGGAATCATCGGCGGCACGAACTGCTTGTCGGCCAACTTGGGCAGCTTCCCTTTGCTGACGGGCGTGGGAGAACGGTCGCCACCGCCGCCGCCGCCGCCCATTTTGCTCTGCTTCACGGTCGGTTTATAAGGCGCGATGTCGGGAGCAATGAGCGTGATTTGCTCTTTGACAGCCTGCTGGACGGCTTTGTTTGTCCCGAGGAAGACCAATAGCGCGACCACGGCGACGTGGATGAGCACCGAACTCAGGCCGGCCTGCTTCTCCTGCCCGCCGTAAAAGCCCCAGATTTCCTGCACGGGCACTGGCTTGGAGGTCACTTCCAAAGGCGGAAGCTTCTGCGGATGAATGAGATCCTTAACGTTCTGGATGAACGAATGGATGTAGGACTCCTCCATCTCGGAAGCCAACAGCCTCTGCAGGTGAACGTCCGCGTCATTACTATTTTGCGGAGTGCTCCCCCCCTGGTAAGGTATTGGATTATCGTGCGCGGACATAATCTAGTACTACACCTCTGGTGCGCTCAGCTGAATAGACGTCGCGATGCTTCGCGTAGGTTGCATCGGTCTGCCTACAATTCTAGCACTTCCGGAAGGCTGTCAATCGGTCTATGAAGAATGGAATTCGCCTCTGGACTTAAAGTAAAGCATGGCGCAAAATCCTCTCCTGATCTTCGACGGGCGCTGCGGCTTCTGCAAGATCTGGGTTGAGTATTGGAAACAGCTGACCGAAGGAGTGGACTACGCACCATCGCAGGAGGTGGGGCCGCGTTACCCACAGATTCCGCAGGAGAAATTCGGCCAGTCGGTTCAGCTGGTGATGCCGGAAGGAGAGGTGATCGGCGGCGCGCGCGCGGTGTTCACCACGCTGACCTATGCGACGGGACTGGGCTGGCTGCTTTGGATCTACGACCACGTGCCGGGATTCGCGCCCGCTTCGGAGGCGGCTTACCGGTTGATCGCGGCCCAGCGCACGTTTTTTTACCATGTGACCCGTCTGACGTTCGGCAAGCGCATCCAGCCTCTGGAATACGCCCGGACCGAATGGCTGGTTGTGCGGCTTCTGGCTGTGATTTACCTCATCGCTTTTGCCTCGCTGGCCGGACAGATCATAGGGCTGATCGGGGGGCGCGGAATCGAACCCACCGGACGCTATCTCGAAGCCATTGCCCGGAGCTTTGGAGTGCGCGGGTATTGGCTGGCGCCGACGCTGTTCTGGCTGGGACATGGCGATGCGCTGCTACGCGCCACGTGCTGGGCCGGTGTGGCGATTTCGATCGTGTTGTTCGTGGGATTTTTCGAGAGGGCTGCCCTGATTTGCCTGTACGTCCTGTATTTGTCGCTGTGTACGGCCGGTCAGGATTTCTTGTCGTTCCAATGGGACTCGCTGCTGCTGGAAGCCGGCTTCCTGGCGATCTTCCTGGGAAACTCCAAAACCGTGGTGTGGCTGTTCCGCTGGCTGCTGTTCCGCCTGACGTTCCTGTCGGGCGTGGTGAAGCTGACCAGTCACGACCCGGTCTGGCGCGATCTGACAGCGCTCAGCTATCACTACCTGACGCAGCCGCTGCCGACGCCGGTGGCCTGGTTCATGTACCAGTTGCCGCTGTGGTTTCAGAAGCTGTCCACCGCGTTCGTGTTTGGCGTTGAGCTGGTCACGCCGTTTCTGTTCTTCGCGCCGCGGCGCTGGCGAATGATTGGCGGCTGCGCGCTGCTGCTTCTGCAGGGGCTGATTTTTGTCACGGGCAACTACACGTTTTTCAATCTGCTGACCATGTCGCTGTGCGTGTTTCTGTTTGACGATCAGGCGCTTCAGCGATTGCGATTGCGGCCTCGCACCGCGCGAACGCGTTCCGCGGTAGTTGTGGCTGCCGCGGCGGTGGTCCTGGTGCTGAGCGCTTCCGAACTCTGGTACATGTTTTTGGTCAGCCAGCCGGAGCCGAACGCGCTGGTGCGCACGATGGAGCCGTTTCAGATCGTCAACACCTACGGCTTGTTCGCCACGATGACCACGAGCCGGCCGGAGATCCTGGTCCAGGGGTCGAATGACGGGCAAACCTGGCTGGACTATCAGTTCGAGTACAAGCCGGGCGACTTACGCACGCCGCCGCACTGGGTAGCGCCCTATCAACCGCGGCTGGACTGGCAGATGTGGTTCGCGGCGCTCTCCAGCTACCAGGCGTCGCCGTGGTTTGGCAATTTCATGGTGCGTTTGTTGCAGGGCTCGCCGGAGGTGTTGGGATTACTCGCGAAGAATCCGTTTCCCGGGTCGCCGCCCAAATATGTGCGAGCCGAGCTGTATGACTATTCGTTCACCGATTTCGCGATGCGGCGGGCAACCGGCGATTGGTGGAAGCGGATGCCGCTCGGGCCTTACTTCCCGCAGGTTTCGTTAAGGGATGTGCGGGCGGCGCGCTAGGCTGGGCGTTGGGCTACGAGGATCGCGTAGCCGACGCTAGCCTGCCGAACCGCGGCGAGCGCGGCTTGTGCCAGCGCCTTGGCTGCGGCCAGATCGACGCCGGGCAGATCGAGCTTCTTCAGGCCAATCAAGATCTCGGCCCCGAGCAGCCGGGTGCGGACCTGATGGACCATCTCGAGGAGCGCTTCGTCGTGCGGTTCGGTATGACGCAGTCGCAGGCCCGCCGCGCACAGATAGGCCGCATACTGATCCACCGGCTGTGCATCGGCGATGCAGGAAATCCATGCCAGCAAGCCATCCAGTTCCTTCGGCAGCATTGGGCCGCGCGTCAGGTCGCTCAAGCCGGCGCGACCTCCGGGGCGCAGGACGCGCGCGAATTCACAGGCGGCGACCCGCTTGTCGGGGAAAGTACAGAAGGCGCATTCGCAAATCACCGCGTCGAAGGAGGAATCCCGGAAGGGCAGGCGCTCGGCGTCGGCCGCTTCGAAGCGCGCGCGTGCGCTGAGGCCCTGGGATGCGGCTAATGCATTGGCCTCCGCTGCGTTTTGCGCGCTGTAATCAATGCCCACCACCTGGCAGCCGAACCGCCCGGCCAGGAACATCGCGCTCGTGCCCTTGCCCGAGGCAGCGTCCAGCACACGCGATTCGGGCGTCAATTCAAGCAACTCGCCCAGGCGCTCGGTGAGCCGGGTTCCTCCGGGATGGAACGAATCGCCGAGCAGGAGCTTGGCGAAGTCGCTCTCGTAGAGGCGAGCGCAGCATTGCTTGGTCGTGTTGGCCGCGTTCATGAAGGCACCACGCGGAGACGACTGGAGCTACGCTCGAAGTCAAACGAAACGGGCCGTGGTTCGTAAGGGCGGCCTTCCGCGCGGGCGCGCCGCCGATCCGGCTCCATGGCGTCCAACTGAGCCCGGGCCTGTTCGCGATAGCCGACGGTGTTGTACGCGCAGAAGGGAACCTGCTTGCCACCCGGCAGCAGAAATTCCTTGCAGCATTTCATGAGGTTTTTCTGATTGAACGTCCAGGGATCCATGAAATCCTGCAGCATGATCATGAGCATGTGCTGCGCGATGGCGCCCACGGTCAAGCCTTCGGGAATGCCGCAAGCCTGGCAGGAAAACGCGAGCTGGCCGGCCGACTTGGGCGATCCGGCCACCGATGACGAGGACCACAGACCTTCCAGCGCGCCCTTGATTTGCAGGCTGAAATCCGGCATGACGCGATTGGTAATGTAGTCCAGATAATCGTGTACGTTCACGATGCGTGGCAAAGGCGTCACTTGATCGCCGTCGATGAAGGCGTAGGTGACCGAATTGCAGGTGGGGAAGCAACAAGGAACGGGCACGAAGTCGCTCGCGGTGAACTTGCCAGCGGTCTGCGTTTCGATCAATTGCAGAACGTCGGGAATCGTCATGCGGCGTAGCGGGTCATGCTGTACGTGACGGCCGGCGTGAAATGCGGGCTGGAAATTGATTCCGCGCACGGCCGGATGGCGGATTGCGAAATCGACGATGCGACCCACTTCGTGCTCGTTCACGCCGCGCTCGATGGCAGGAACCAGCGTGACGTTGAGGCCAATCTGCGCCAGGCGGTCCAGGGCCCTGATCTTCTCGTCCAGGATGTCCGGCTCGCCGCGCAGGATGCGGTAGGTCTCCGGCTCGAAGCCGTCGAACTGGAAGTAGAGGGACGGGCGGGCTTGGTTGAGTTGTTCGAGAAAGCGGTCGTCCTTGGCGATCCGCTTGCCGTTCGTGTTGAGCATAATGAACGGGATATTGCGCGCTTTTGCGGCGTGCACGAAGTCGATGATCTGAGGGTGAATGGTCGGCTCGCCGCCGGAGAATTGAATCACCTCCGGATTGCCTTCCGTGCGGACGTAATCGTCCAGCATCTGCTCCACTTCTTCCAGCGTCAGATTGAAACCCGGGCCGGCATCGGAAAAGCACAGCGGGCAATTCATGTTACAAGCGCTGTTCACCTCGATGATTCCGAGACAGGTATGCTGCTGATGATCCGGGCAGAGGCCGCAATCGTAGGGGCAGCCTGCGCGAATTTCGGAGCCAAAGGCCAGCGGAATCGTGCCGGGCTTGTTGTAGCGGACGTGCGAGGTGTACGCCTGGGCGTCGCCGTATACGAGCGCTTCGAAGGGGCCGCAGTCCGGGCAGCGCTTGCGCAGGTAGACTTTGTTGGCGCGCAGCAGGATCTGGGCGTCCACCACTTTGCGGCATTGCGGGCAAATGCTGCGGGTCAGTTCATAAAAGACATAATCAGCATCCTTCTTCATAAGTCTCCTAGCGCATGATTTTCGACAGCCTGCGAATCATCTTGCCGGAAGCGCCTGAAAGCAACTCCTCGACCGCCATTTCTCCGGCTAGCTGCTGGACGGCCGTGGCGTAGGTCGGATAAGGATGGATGATGGCGGCCAAGTCGCCCACTTTCAGGTTATGACGGATCGCGAGGGCGAATTCGGCGACGATCTCGCCCGCGCGCGAGTTCACTGCGGTGGCGCCCAGAATGGTTCCGTCTTTCCTGGCAATGATCTTCAGGAAGCCGGCTTCGTCGTCTTCGCAGACGGCGCGGTCGGTGCGGCTCATTTCCCAGCGGCGGGCTTTGACGGTGTCGCCGAATTTTGCACGCGCCTGCTCTTCGGCAAGTCCGACATGAGACGCTTCGGGATCAGTGAACGTCACCCAGGGAAGCACTTCGGTGCGGCCGGAACTGCTGCCGGGAAGGAGCGCGTTGCGAGCCGCTTGAAAAGCCTGCCAGCCCGCCAGATGGGTGAACTGATAACTACCCACGACGTCGCCGGCGGCGTAGATGTGCCTGACGTTCGTGCGAAGTTGATCATCCACTGGAATTCCGGCGTCCGTGTACTGAACGCCGGCCTGTTCCAGGGCGAGACCAGCCAGGCAGGGACTGCGGCCCGTTGCGACGAGCAGCAGGTCACCGCGCGCTTCGTCGCGACCGGTCGCGACGACGATCTGGCCATCTTCCCGGCGTGCCGATAAGGCGCGACCGTCCAGAAATCGCACGCCTTCGCTTTCCATAACCTGACGAAGCAGCTGGCCCACCTCCGGTTCGTCTCTCGGGAGAAGGCACTCGGCTACGACCGTGACCGAAGCGCCGAGGCGCTGGTAGGCTTGCGCCAGTTCCATCCCAACCGGCCCGCCGCCGACGACGATCATCGCGCGAGGCAAGGTGGCGTTGTCGAAGATCTGCTCGTAGGTCAGAAAGGGAACGTCGCGCAATCCGGCGATCTCCGGGATCCGGGCATGCGCGCCGGTGGTGATCAGAAAAGCTTTCGAACGAAACGTCGACTCGCCAGCCGTAATCGCGTTAGCGTCGATGAATTGCGCGGCGCCTGGAATCACTTCGATCCCCTGCCGGCGCAGTTCCTCGGGGCTCTCAAAGCGGTAGACCTTCCGGATGGCTTGGCGCACGTAGTCGCGCACGCCGGTCATGTCCACGACCGGCTGGCCTCCCGCGATACCGAATCGCGAAGCTGTACGCGCCTGGTGCGCGATCTTCGCGGCCTTCAGCAGGGCTTTGCTCGGCACGCAGCCGGTCCAGGTACAGTCGCCGCCGATTCGATTCTTCTCGACGATCGCAACTTTGGCGCCAAGCTGCGCGGCGAAGGCTGCGGCAGTCAGGCCTCCGGAGCCCGCGCCGAGGATCACCAGATCGAAGTCAGGCGACGCCATGCACTCTTTCCGCCGGATGGATCCGGTCGAGCAGCGCCATTGCCAGCGCGGCCATCCCCACGGTAGCGTAGATGAGGCCATCCACCGCGAACCGGTTACCCAGTGCAGCCGCGGCCAGCGATCCGGCGATGGCCCCGACACTCAGCAGCACGGAATAAATGCCCATCGCGGCGCCGCGTCCGGCTTGCGCACCGACCGCGCCGGCCAGCAGCGTTAAAGCCGCGGGAGTGAAGCCGCTTTCCACCATGACGCAAACCGCGGTCACCGCCGCCAGCGCCCAGCGCATGCCAGCGTCGCGGCCGAGGGAGTGATTCAGGAGAAAGAGTCCGATGCAGACCGCAAACATAGCCGCGAGCGAAATGCGCAGTGCCCGAACGATGGGCATACGAGGGAGAAACACGCTCCAGGCCGTGACGCCGGCGCCAAACAGCAGCGCATACCCGAGCAGCATCCATCCTACCTGCTCGGGCTGATCGGCGAAGACTCCCGCAAGGAACTGGCTGCCACGCGTCTTCTGGGTCAAGAGAAACGTCAACGCCGGGCCAAGCCAAAGTCCGATGATTGCGTTGACGCACAGCCAGACGGGGGCCAGGCGTCGTAAAGACGGCTCGCGCAGGGCGCGCCGAAAACCGGCGAATGCTTCGCGGCGGCCGTGTCCCCGGCTCCCCGCCGCACCGAAATAGAAAAAGCCCGCGCTCAACAGGTAAATCGAAGCGACGGCCGCGAACGCGCTGGTGTGATAGGAGCGCCAGAGCTGGGCTCCGGCGAGCCCGCCCAGCGCGAGGCCGGCCAAAAGCGACAGCTCGAAGTAGCTCATGGCCCAGGCCCGCGACCGCGCGTCTCCCTCCGTAACGTCGGTGATGTGAGCCAGCAGAGGCGGAGCTCCGGCAGCCGCTCCCAAGCCCTCCATCGCGCGGCTCAGGAAAAAAATGCTCACCCATCCGGACAGGCCGAAAAGCTGGGTGGCTACCGCGCCCAGCAGGGCCCCTCCGGTCATCAGCGCGCGAGGCGCGATCGCATCGGAGAGCATCCCCAGGGGGACTGCAAAGGCCAACTCAGCGGCGTACGAAGCGGCGCCCAGCGTACCGGTCAGAGCGGCATCGACCCGGGCGCCATGATTCGCGAGTTGGGCGAGATACAGGCCCACCAGCACCGCACTCGCGCCGCTCGAGATGCGCAGCAGAGCATTTCCCGTCAGCGCCAGCGGCAGCCGGTGGCGTGCCTTAAGGCTGGACGTCGTTGCGAAGGTCTGGTTTTCCTCCATAATCGTCAAGAGACGGCGCGGCAAAAGGAAGTTTCATCTTACAGAACGTGGCAGCATGGCGAAGGTTTCCGATCTCAAGCTGGCTTATCAGCTCTTCATGAAAGCTTACCCGTACCGGCGCGTCGACTGGCGGCCGGGCGCGGCTCTGCAGAAACCGCTCGGGGAGGCGCGCGTGGCAGTGGTCACCACCGCGGCGTTCTACGCTCCCGATCAGCCTCCCTTTGACACGTCCATTCGGGGTGGAGACTGTTCCTATCGCGTCATCGCCAGTGGAGGTGATTTGAGCGCCTTGCGCATCGCGCATCGCAGCGACGCCTTCGATCTGGCCGGCATCACCGCGGATAAGAACCTGGCTCTGCCATTAGAGCGGCTCAATTCCCTGGCGGAGGGCGGCATCATCGGCTCGGTGGCTCCACGCCATTTCAGCTTCATGGGCTCGATTGCGGCGCCCGGCCGGCTGATCGACGAGACGGCTCCGGAAGTGGCCCGGCTGCTCGCCCGCGACGGCGTGGATGCGGTGCTGCTCACGCCGGTTTGACCGATGTGTCACCAGTCGGTCGGGCTGATCCAGAGCATGATCGAAAAAGCGGGCATTTCGACCGTATCGGTCACGTTGCTGCGGGAGGTGACGGAACGTGTGAACCCGCCGCGCGCGCTATTTGTGGATTTTCCGTTGGGTTATCCGTTGGGCGCGGCCAAAGATGCCGCGCTGCAGACGCGGATTCTGCGGAGCGCTCTGGATTTACTGCGGGAGGACGTGCCGCCGGCTGTACTGCGCGATTTCGTCGCGGCTACTTAAGAACGAGGAACCCGGTTTCCACGCGATCGTCGGCGATGCGATTCCACATGACGCGGGCCCTGCCGCCGGCGACCTTATGCCGGAAGTCCACCACCTGACCGGTATGCAACGCGCGATAAGCGTGGACCGCCCGGAAGCCGCTGTTACTGTAGTCCACCAGGTGGCCTTTGATCTCCCGCCGCGAGGGGTCGTCGAAGGACAGCGTGAGCGGGCCTTCTCCGCGGTAACGGTATTCGGAACGGCGCTCCGCGGCTGCGGTGGTGGCGGCCAGCGGTGTTTTGCCCCTAGGACGCATAGGACTGGCCCACCGCCTCCCTTCCGTAAAGTTTCAGCTTACGGCTGAGCGTCCGGCGCGAGATGCCGAGCAGGTCGGCGGCGCGTTGCTGATGTCCCTTGGTTTCGGCCAGCACCCGCAGGATGGTGCTTTTTTCCATACCGTCCAGATTGGTGCTGGGTACGGTGACCACAGGCGCCGGCTGCGGCGAGAGCCGGGCCGGACCGAGGGCCAGGTCTTCGGCGTGAATTTCGGAAGCGCGCGCCAGCACCGCGGCTTTGGTAACGGCGTTGCGCAGCTCGCGTACGTTGCCTGGCCAGGAATGCTGTTGCAGGGAACGCAGGGCTTCGCTCGAAAAGAACATGTTCGGGTAGGTCTGCTTGAGAAAGTGCTCCGCCAGCGGAACGATGTCCTCCATCCGCTCCCGCAACGGTGGCACGCGCAGGCAGATCTGCCCCAGGCGGTGATACAGGTCGCCGCGGAACTTTCCCGTCTCTACGCCCCGCTCGAGTTCCTGGTTGGTAGCAGCCACGATACGAACATCCACGCTGATCTTGCGCGTCCCGCCCAGCCGGTAATAAGCGACACCGTCCAGTACGCGCAGCAGCTTTACTTGCATTCTGGGTTCCAACTCGCCGACTTCGTCCAGAAACAGCGTTCCGTGGTTGGCTAATTCGAACAGGCCAGGCTTGGGTGAATCCGCCCCGCTGAAAGCGCCCTTTTCGTAGCCGAACAGTTCGCTCTCCACCAGGTGCTCCGGCAGGGCCGCACAGCTGACATCCACCCAGGGCTTGGAGCAGCGCAGGGAATAGTGATGAACCGCCCGCGCGATCAACTCTTTACCGGAACCGCTTTCACCGGTAATGAGGACCGCGGCGTTGGTTTGGGCAATGCGTTCCACCAACCCGACAAGTTGCTGCATGGCAGGGCTGGAAAAAATCGCCTGCATCCCCAGGAAGGTCTGTAGCTGGAAGCCCATGATCAGCTACTGGGCTTTTCGGCCTTTTGCATGGGGTGCAGCATGGTACATAAGTCCCAAACGGCTAAGCACAACCACCGAACCGGGCACGGCAATCGTTCTAGGCGGGACGGGACAGAATGTCGCACGGGCCCGGAGCGGATCGACAAATTGGCGCGGCCGGCTAACGCTGAAGTCTTTATCCGCCGATGATTCAACTGGATACGAACGCCAGTTTTGGCAGGGAAGCTGCAACGTCCGCTCTAGCCGGATGCTTGCGTTCACGACAAGAAAACGAATGTCTGTCTTCGCCAGGATCTACATCACCGCGTTCGTCATTCTCGGCGCGATTGTCGCGTTCGTCGAGCTCAGCCAGTGGGAATCCCAGGATCTGTTCCGGTTCTTTTGCTACCTGGCGCTGGCGCTCTTTGCGTCGCGCTTGAAAGTGGCTCTGCCGGCGATCAGCGGTGCGCTTTCCGTGCTGTTCATCATCATCCTGCTGGGCATCGTGGAGCTGAGCCCGCCGGAGGCGATGTTCATCGGATGCACGGCGATTCTGATGCAGTGCCTGTGGAACTACCGGCAACGTCCGCAGCTGCACCAGGTGCTGTTCAATCTGGGGAGCATGGCGATCACGATCGCGGCCACCTGCTCGGTGTACCATTCGGCGGTGCTGCTGCACTGGAACCTGGAAGCGCCGCTGCGGCTGCTGGTGACCACGACGGTGTTTTTTGCGATGAATACCTTTCCGGTGGCGGGCGCGATCGCGCTCACCGAGAAAAAGGCACTGCGGAACGTCTGGCGGGAGTGCTATTTCTGGTCGTTCCCCTACTACCTGCTGGGCGCGGTAATCGCGGCGGCCGCCAGCGCGCTGAACCGGCACTTCGGCTGGCAGACGTCGCTACTGGCGGTGCCGGTGGTCTATCTGGTCTACCGCTCTTATTACCTGTACATGGGGCGTATGGAAGACGAAAAGAAGCACGCCGAAGAAGTGGCGTCTCTGCATTTGAGAACCATTGAAGCGCTGGCGCTGGCGATTGAAGCCAAGGATCATACGACGCACGATCACCTGCAACGCGTTCAGGTCTACGCCATCGAAGTGGCCAAAGAGCTGGGCCTGCGCGAACCGGAGGTGGAAGCGTTGCGGGCCGCCGCGTTGTTGCACGATATCGGCAAGCTGGCGGTCCCGGAGCACATCATCTCGAAGCCCGGGAAACTGACGCGGGAAGAGTTCGAAAAGATGAAGATTCACCCCGTGGTGGGCGCCGAGATTCTGGAGCGCGTGCGTTTCCCCTACCCGGTGACGCCCATCGTGCGCTCGCATCACGAGCGCTGGGACGGTTCCGGCTATCCGGACGGGTTGAAAGGCGAGGAAATTCCCATCGGCGCGCGCATTCTGGCCGCGGTGGATTGCCTGGATGCGCTCGCCAGCGACCGCCAGTACCGCCGGGCCTTACCGCTGGACGAAGCCATGCAGAAAGTGTTCGAAGAGTCGGGCGTCAGTTTCGATCCGCGCGTGGTGGAGATCCTGAAGCGGCGCTACGTGCAGCTGGAGGCAATGGCGCAGGCGAAGGAAGTAGAGCGGGCCACGCTGTCCACGCATCTCAAGATTGAACGCGGGCTGGCGCCAGCGGCGGGCTTCGAGAGCAGCCGGCGCCCCGCGCCGAGCGCCGCCGAACCGGCCGACTTTCTCACTTCCATTGCCGCCGCGCGCCAGGAAGTGCAAAACCTGTTCGAGTTGGCGCAAGACCTGGGCAATTCGCTCAGCCTGAACGAAACCTTGTCTCTGCTGGCCCTCCGGCTGAAGCGCATGATCCCCTACGACTCGCTGGCCATCTACGTTCTGCGCGAGGACCGCCTCCGCGCCGAGTATGTGAATGGCGAGAACTTCCGTCTGTTTTCCTCGCTGGAAATTCCGCTGGGCCAGGGACTGTCGGGCTGGGTAGCCGAGAACCGCAAGCCGATTATCAACGGCAATCCGGCGGTCGAGCCGGGGTATCTGGCCGACGAGAACCGGTTCACCACCATGCGCAGCGCTCTGGCCGTGCCGCTGATCGGTCTGAACGGCACCGTCAGCGTTCTGACGCTGTATCAAAGCGAGCGCGACGCGTTCATCAAGGATCACCTTCGAATCCTGCTGGCGATCGCGCCGAAGTTGTCCTTGTCGATTGAGAACGCCCTGCGGTACCAGCAGGCCGAAAGCTCCGCCGCAACCGATTACATGACCGGCCTGCCCAACGCGCGCTCCTTGTTCCTGCACCTGGACGGGGAACTAGCGCGCTGCCGCCGCCTGAACTCGCCGCTGATCGTGCTGGTCTGCGATATGAACGGCTTCAAGCAGGTGAACGACAAGTATGGGCATTTGGAAGGCAACCGGGTGCTGCGTTCGGTGGCCCGGAAGCTGAAGGAATCCTGCCGCGAATACGACTACGTGGCGCGCATGGGCGGCGACGAGTTCGTACTGGTGCTTCCCGGATTGCGCATGGACCAGCTGCCGCAAAAGCTGACGCGATTGAATGCCATCACCGCGGAGTCCGGCCAGGATATCTGCGCCACGGAAACGCTTTCGCTCAGCATCGGGCACGCGCTGTTTCCGGACGACGGCATGGACGCCGACCAGTTGCTCAGCGAAGCGGACCGCCGCATGTACATCGCGAAGCAAAAACAGAAACTAAGCGTGGTGGGGCCGCGGGGCTTCGATTTTGAGCCCACGGGCACCTGGTAGGGGCTCAAATGGCCGGCCTGATCCTGCGGCAAGCGCGACGCCTCCTGCTGACGGCACTCGTGGGCGGATTGCTGGGCGCCACGCTGGTGCGTCTCAGCCCCGGCTTCGGCGTCGACGAGCGGGAGCTGGACAGCCGGCTCGGTGCGCAGAGCCAGGCAGCCATTCGCGCCGAACGGGCGCGAGATAACAACATCGCCTTGTTTTACGCGCGCTATCTCGGTGGACTCGCCCGCGGCGACTTAGGATTTTCGACTTCGCTCAACCGGCCGGTAGCGGAATTGCTGAAAGAACGCCTCCCGTTGACCCTGGTGTCGCTGAGCTATGGAGTGCTGGGCGGCGCGACGCTGGGGTTGCTGCTGGCGCTGCTCACGGTGTGGTGGCGCGCGCCGGGTTCGAACCTGGTGCCGTCGCTAGCCAGCGGTTTGTGTTTGGCTACTCCCGCCGCCGTCGTGGCTTTAATCTTCCTGTGGATGGACGCGCCCGGCCGCTGGGCCATCGCGCTGGTCGTGTTCCCGCACGTCTACCGGTACTCCAAGAACCTGCTGGTCGCGACCTATCAAAGCCCGCATGTGCTGGCCGCGCAGGCCAAGGGCTTGAGCAGTTGGCGCATCCTGTGGGCGCACGTCTTCACGCCCGCGGCGCCGCAGCTGGCCGCTTTGGCCGGGATTTCGGTGAGCCTGGCATTTGGCGCGTCGATTCCGATCGAGGTCGTTTCGGACACCCCCGGCATCGGACAACTGGCTTGGCGCGCCGCCCTGGACCGCGACCTTCCGCTGCTGGTCACCATTACGCTTCTGGTGGCGCTGATGACCGTGGCGGTGAATAGCGTGGCGGATCTGGCGCTCGCCCGATGGAGTCCGTCGCGAGGAGTGGCAGGCGAATGAAGGTCCGGCAGAAATTCGCGCTGGCCGTGGTGGGCTTCGTCGCGCTGGCTTCGCTCGGCGCCGGCTTTCTCGCGCACGCTTCGTATTCCGACCAATTTCGCGACGCCATTAGCGCTCCGCCCTCGGCGAAGTTCTGGCTGGGCACCGACGACCTCGGGCGCGACCGTTTTGCGCGGCTGCTGTACGGCACGCGCGTGTCACTGCTGCTCGCTCCCGCTGCGGCGTTGCTCGCGACGCTGCTGGCCGGCGTCATCGGAGGCACAGCCGGTTATCTGGGCGGCAGGTGGGAACGCGCGCTGACGGCCGGCATTGACCTGTTCCTCTCGCTGCCCTGGCTCTTCCTGCTGCTGGCGGTGCGGGCGCTGCTGCCGTTGAATACTTCGCCGGTCACGTCCGTCGCCATCACGTTTCTGCTGCTCGGCTGCCTGGGATGGGCGACGCCGGCGCGCATCATTCGCGCGGGTACACGCACGCTGGTGAACTCGGATTATCTGCTGCTGGCGCGCGCCAGCGGCGTGCCCTCCTGGCGGCTGTTCTGGCGGCATCTGCTGCCCAATCTGCGGCCGATTCTGCTGGCTCAGTTCTGGATTTCGGTGCCGCTGTTCATCCTGAGCGAAGCCAACCTCGGATTGCTCGGCCTGGGTGTTTCCGAGCCCTTGCCGTCCTGGGGCAGCCTGCTGCGGGAGCTGGAAAACTATACCGCGGTGCTGCAGAATCCATGGATGCTGGCGCCGGTGGTGCTGCTGGTGGTGCTGGTGAGTTGCCTGCAGCTTCTGCTGCGGACGGAGGATCAGACGGCATGCTGAAACGCCTGGCGGTCGCATTCCTCCTGGTTGCCTCCACACGGGCCGCGCAGCCCGGCGGCGAACTGCGTTTTTCACTGCGCGCCGATCCGAAGACCTTCAACCCGCTGCTGGTGGAAGACGAGCCGTCCGAAACGATCCGCTATTTGACCGGTGGCGTACTGATCCGCCTGAACCGCTACACGCAGGAACTGGAAGGAGAGCTGGCTACACGCTGGAAAGTGTCGGAAGCCGGCCGGCGCATCGACTTTCAGCTGCGGCCGGGCGTCCGGTTCTCGGATGGATCGGCATTCACCTGTGAAGACGTCGCTTTCACCATGCACCAGCTTATGGATCCCTCGCTGCACTCGCCCACGGGCGATGCGTTCCGTTCGGCGCCCGGCGATGTCGCGACCCGGTGCGCCTCGCCGCTCAGCGCCAGCGTGCGGTTTCCGGGGCCGGTCGCCGCGCTCGCGTCGCAGTTCGATCAAGTGGCCATTCTTTCGGCGCATTCCAAGCGCGCCGAATCGGCCGTTTTGGGGCCATTCGTGGTAGCCGACTACAAGCCGGGCAGCTACGTGCTGCTGCGGCGGAATCCCAACTACTGGAAGCACGACGCCAACGGGCGCCAGTTGCCCTATCTCGATTCGATTCGCTTGGAGATTCAGCAAAATCGCGAGCTGGAGCTGCTGCGCTTCCGGCGCGCCGAACTCGACCTGATCAACAAGCTCGATCCGGAAATGTATGACCGGCTCGCGGCGGAGATGCCGCACGCGGTGGTGGACTCCGGGCCGTCGCTCGACTGGGAAGTGGTGTTTTTCAATCAGGTTGCCAACTCGCCGTTGCTGGAATACAAGCGCCGCTGGTTCCGCTCCGACGCGTTCCGGCTGGCGATTTCCTCCGCCATTCACCGCGACGACATTGTCCGCATCGTTTACCGCGGCCACGCGCACACGGCCTCCGGGCCGGTCTCCGTCACCAACCGGTTCTGGCGGAACGCGGCGTTGAAGCCGCCCGTGTGTTCGGATCAGGCGGCGCTGGACTTGCTCCAGCGGGACGGGTTTTACCGCTCGGGCGGCGCGCTGTTCGATCACGAAGGCCACCGGGTGGAGTTTTCGATGATCACCAACGCCGGCAATCCGCTGCATGAACGCACGCTGGCGCTGATCCAGCAGGATCTGGCGCAGCTCGGCATCCAGCTCAATGTCGTTACGCTGGATTTTCCGTCGCTGGTGGAGCGCATCAGCCGCAGCTTCAACTATGAGGCGGTGCTGATGGGATTCACCAATGTCGATCTGGACCCCAGTGCGCAAATGAACATCTGGCTGAGCTCGGCGGCCAACCACCAATGGAATCCCAGCGAGAAGACGCCCGAAACCGCCTGGGAGGCCGAGATCGACCATTTGATGCAGGCGCAAGCCGCCTCGCAGGATGCCGGCAAGCGCAAGGCGTATTTCGACAAGGTGCAGCAGATGATCTCCGAGCACGCGCCCATGCTTTTCCTGGTCAATCCGGACGCACTGGCCGCGGTTTCCCCCAAGCTGAAGAACGTGACGCCGGCCGTATTGAGCCCGCAGCTCTACTGGAACGCCGACCGCCTGAGCTTCGGCCAGACGCTACTGAGTCAACGATGAACACGCTGCTCAAAGCCCGGCTGACGGTGGACTACCCGAATAAACCGGGCGTGCTGCGCGACGTGGAGCTGGAGATCGGCGAGGGCGAAATCCTGGGCCTGGTGGGCGAAAGCGGCTCGGGTAAAAGCACCATCGCGCTGGCCCTGCTGCGGCTGCTGGATCATAAGGGCGGCACGGTGCGCGGCGAAATCCGGTTCGACGGCCGCGATCTGCTTCGGCTCGGCTCGAAAGAGATGCGGCGGATCCGCGGAAGCGACATCGCGCTGGTGTTGCAAAGCCCGCTGGCGTCGTTGAATCCGGCACTGAAGATCGGCACGCAGATCGCCGAAGCCTGGCGCGCGCATGCGACGGGCTTGAGCGTAGCTTGGAAAGACCAGGCGCTGGAGCTGTTCGAGCGGGTGAATCTTCCGGCCGACGACGCCTTCCTCAACCGGTATCCGCGCCAGCTGAGCGTCGGCCAGGCGCAGCGCGTGCTAATCGCCATGGCGGTTCTGCACCGGCCCCGGCTGCTGATCGCCGACGAGGCTACCAGCGCCTTGGATGCGATCACGGCATCCGAGATTCTGGCTCTTTTCCAGCGCTTGAATCGCGAGCTGGATATGGCCCTGCTGTTCATCTCGCACGACCTGGTCTCGGTGGCGTCGCTGTGCAGCCGGATCGCCATCCTGCAACAGGGACGCATCGTGGAGTGCGGCGAAACGGCGCAAGTGCTGCGCGATCCGCGCACCGAAGACACCCGGGCGCTGCTGCAGGCGGTTCTGAGGAACTCGCTGGCGGCGGCTGAGCTGGCCGACCCGGAAGGCGTCCGGCGCTAGCGTTTCGTCCCTTACCCCGCCCCCTCCTAAGAGTTTTGTCCTTCTAAAACTTTTATCCAGCCCATTCAAAGATTGCATCGGTCCGCCGCGCGCCGCAGTCCGTCTGTACGTTATGCTAGTGTTGTTTTTCCAAAAAGAAAACAAGTTTACTTTTGAGGAGGGTGCATGACCCCGAAGGAAGTCTTGGAGTACGCCAAAAAGAATGGCGCCAAGCAGTTGGATCTGCGTTTCAGCGACATCCCTGGATTGCAGCATCACGTTTCATATCCCATCACGGAGCTCTCGGAGGACTCGTTCCACGAAGGCTTCGGCATGGACGGTTCGAGCATTCGCGGATGGGCCGCCATCAACGAAAGCGACATGCTGCTGATCCCGGATGCCGGAACCGCATTTTTGGATCCCTTCTACGAGGTGCCGACCTTGGTGATGGTCTGCGACGTAATCGATCCGATCACGCGCCAGAACTACATTCGCGACCCGCGCTGGATCGCCAAGAAGGCCGAGCTGTATTTGAAGAACACCGGCGTCGGCGATACCGCCTATTTCGGCGCGGAAGCGGAATTCTTCATCTTCGACAACGTGCGCTTCGATCAGGACCAGCATTCCGGGTTCTACTATATCGACGCCAATGAAGGCCGCTGGAACAGCGGACGCGAAAAGGACAACCTGGGCTACCGGCCGCGCTACAAGGAAGGCTACTTCCCGGTGCCGCCGACGGATCATTACCAGAATCTCCGCGCCAAGATGGTGGAGACCATGATCCAGTGCGGCTTGAATATCGAATGCCACCACCATGAAGTCGCCACCGGCGGGCAGTGCGAAATCGACCAGCGCTTCGACACGCTGGTGAAGTCGGCCGACAACATGATGCTGTACAAGTACGTCATCCGCAACGTGGCCAACCTGCACGGGAAGACCGTGACCTTCATGCCGAAGCCGCTGTTCCAGGACAACGGCAGCGGGATGCACACGCACCAGAGCATCTGGAACGCGGGTAAGCCGCTGTTCGCCGGCGACGGCTATGCCGGCTTGAGCCAGCTTGGGCTGCACTATATCGGCGGGTTGCTGAAGCACGCCCGCGCGCTGTCGGCGATCATCGCGCCGACCACCAACAGCTACAAGCGGCTGGTGCCGGGCTACGAAGCGCCGGTAAACCTGGCCTACTCGCGGCGCAATCGCTCGGCCGCGTGCCGCATTCCGATGTACTCGGCCAGCCCCAAGGCCAAGCGCGTGGAGTTCCGGCCCCCGGATCCCAGCGCCAACCCGTACCTGTCCTTCGCCGCGATGCTGATGGCGGGACTGGACGGCGTGGCCAACCGCGTGGAGCCGGGCGAGCCGCTCGACAAGGATATCTACGATCTTTCGCCGGAGGAGATGAAGAGCGTGCCCTCGATGCCGGCTTCCCTCGACGAGGCGCTCAATTGCCTGGAAGAAGACCACGACTTCCTGCTTAAGGGCGACGTCTTCAGCGAAGACCTGATCGAAACCTTCATCGAGTACAAGCGCAAGAGCGAGGCGGATGCCGTACGGCTGCGGCCGCATCCTTACGAGTTCGCGCTGTATTACGACATTTAGTCCATCCGGGCGGAGGGCGGATCAACCGCCTTCCGCTTCCCCTCCATTACCCTAAAGCCGCCGCGGCTTCCGCGTCCGACATTAAAGCCGCCCGAAGAGCCGCGCCGGCGTCTGCGATGGCATCCTTCCCTGCGTCGATCACTCCCGACAGATTGAAGAAGACATGAATCGCGCCCTCGTAGCGCATGAGCGCCACCGAGGCGCCGGCGTCGCTGAGGCGCTCCGCATAGGCTTCCCCTTGATCGCGCAGCGGATCGCATTCGGCGGTCATCACCAGGGCCGGCGGCATGCCCTCCAGGCTCTGCGCTTGCATGGGGGAGCAGTGCGGGTGGAGGCCATCGTCTGGCCGCGCCAGGTAATGATTCCAGAAATAGCGGATCATGCTGCGGGTCAGGAAGTGGCCCTCGCCGAATTCCTGCATGGAGGGACTGTCGTCCAGGTAGTCGACCATCGGGTACACCAGCAGCTGGAACGCCAGAGCCGGGCCTCCCCGTTCCCGCGCGATCAGGCAGGCCACCGTGGCCAGGTTCGCACCAGCGCTGTCGCCGCCCACGGCGATGCGCGCGGGATCGATGCCAAATTCGGCGGCATGACCGGAGACATATTTCACCGCCGCGAAGGCGTCGTTCACGGCCGCGGGGAATTTATGCTCCGGCGCAAGCCGGTAATCCACCGAGACGATCACGCAGCCCGAGGCGTTGCACAGCGCCCGTAATGTCCGGTCGACGCTGTCCAGCGTGCCAATCGCGAAGCCGCCGCCGTGGAAGTAGACCAGCCCGGGAAGATCCACCTTATCCTGCGGCCAATATACGCGGACGGGGATCGGATCGGAGGGGCCGGGAATCGTGCGATCCTCCACGCGCGCGACTTCCTGCCTGGGCCCGGCCATTTCGGCCATGGCGTCGGCCTTCGCGGCGCGATCAGCGCGAATCTCCGCCGGGGTCATCTCTTCCATGGGCCGGCCGCCGGCAGCCGCCATTTGGTCCAGGAGTGCTTTCGCTTGGGGATGGAGTGGCATGACCACTCATTGTAGTCCCCGGCGTCGCGGGAGGAAATGGGGGAACCGCCTTAGCAGACCGCCAGAAGCTTCTCCCTGAGCATGGCTTGTAATTCCGGCGTCAGCTTCTGGCCGTCGTGCGCCACATAGAAGACGTCGATGGCGCGGTGACCCTTGGTGTCGATCAGCACCACGTCAATGTTGCACGCGGTGGAGGAGAAAACCGTGGCCAGGCTATACAACAGCCCGGGGCGGTCCTGGGCGGTGATTTCCACTAAAGTGGCCCGGTCACAGGCGTCGGAATCAAAGTGCACCTCGGGCGGAACGGTCCGCTTCTTGGCGTCAGCCCGGACCCGGCTGCGCAAAGCGTGGTGCGCGTCCGTCTTCCCCAGCGCTACGCGGCGGATCAGGTCCAGCAGCCGCTCGGCCTCCGGGGCGTTCAGCTCCAGTGTGCGCTGCGGATCGGCGAACACGAAGGTATCCAGGATCACTCCCTTGGCGTTGGAAAACGCTTCGGCCTTCAAGATATCCAGGCCGAAGCCGGAAATCGCGCCGGCGAAGGAAGCAAACAGGGAAGGCATATCGCGCGCGATGATGGTGAGCTTGTAAGCACCCTCGATGCGCTCCAGTTGAACGGCAAACCCGGTCGGGCGGCTCTCTTCGAAGAGACGCACATGCGCCTCGATTTCGGCCTGCGTATGCGCGCGGAGATAGCGCACCGGGAAGCCTTTGAGAAAGGCCGGGTGCCCCGGCACGGATGGCGGCACTTCGCCGATGCGGTCCGTCTCCAGCTCACGGGTAAGCTCGAGCCGCGTGATTTCGTACGCACGCCAAAGCTGCTCCAGACGCCAGGGCGTGATGGCGTCCCCTCTGACGGCGGCGATATCGGCGTAGGTCAGAAGGGTGAGCTGCTTGAGCCGCTCGATGGTGCCCACGCGCTCGGCCAGGTGGCGCGCGGTCGCGGGGTCGTCCAGGTCGCGGATGGCCATCACCTCGGCGAGCACCGACTGATGCGCGGCCAGAAATTCGACGGCGGACTGATCCTCCTCCGGTGCTCGAATTCGGGCCAGCGCCTGGCGCGCCAAAGAAGCCGACAGCTCCGCCAGATCGCCAGTTTCGGCGGCTGTGCCGATGTCATGAAACAGCAACGCGAAGGCCAGAACGGCCGGTTTATCGATTTCCGACAGCAGTTCCGAGAAGCGCTTTCGCCCGGGGTCCGCCGCGCCGCGCAACTCGGCGGCGATTTCCACTGCCCGCAGCGTGTGTTCATCAATCGTATAGCGGTGCTCGGGTTCGAGCGGGACCAGATCCGCGATCCGATCCCATTCCGCGAACAGCCGGGCCAGGAGGCGGGCGTTGTGCAGCGTGCGCAGAGCCAAGGGCGCGTGCGGCAGCGAGAGCAGGCTTTCCAGTGTGCCCCACAAGGGCCTGGGCTGACTGTAATAGGCCGCCAGCGCCGGACCCGCGGCCGCCAGCTGCTGCTCGGTTTCGACAGCGGGCGAAATACCGTGGCGTCCGATAAACTCCAGCAGCCGGAAGATCACCGCCGGGTCGCTTTCCAACTGCGCCGGACTGCGCAGATAGACGCGCTCCCGCGCCACCGTGAACTCGCTGTTGGAAAGCCGGGCGCGCCAGTCGCGCAAGCTTCCCACCAATGAGCTCTCGCCTCTTTCGCAATCGTCCAAGACACGCCGCACTTCGCTCCAAACCAGACGAGCGTGCTCGAAGTACTGCCGCATCCATCCCCGGGCGGTGAGGCCGCGTCCGCTCCGGCCGCTCACGAACGGCTGCGCGAGAATGCTCTGCTGCGCGGCGGCGGTGAGTAGATCGCGATCGCTCCGTGAGGCATAGTGCAGACAACAGCGAATCGTGGAGAGAAACGCGGCGGGCTCCGCCAGCTGACCGGGGGGAATCGTGTGCCGGGCCAGCCGGTTCAGCCAGTTGGTTACGGTAATATCGCGCAACCCGCCCGGTGTATCCTGAACGTCCGGCTCGCGGTGTTGAACCGTGTTTTGATAGCTCGCATGGCGGCCGCGCGCCAGCCGGACCACATGCGGAATGAGTCTCTGACCCGATTTTTCGAGAAACGGCGGCCACTGATTCTCCAGCCGCTGGTAGAGCGCCGGATCGCCCGCCAGAAATCGCGCGTCCATCAGGTTCAGACTCAAATCGAGGTTCTGTTCGCGAAACTCCAGGCATTCGGAAACGGTTCGCGCGGTGTGATTCAACCGGACTCCGGCGTCCCACAACAAACTCACGAACTCGGAGAGCGGCTCGCGCAGCTTGGCCCATGCGGATTCGCCCTCGAGCAGGATCAGGAGGTCCACCGCATCATAAGGAAACAACTCCCGTCTGGCGTATCCGCCGACGGCTAACAGGGCGGTGCCCTCGGGAAGCCGCGGTTCAACCGAAGCGCCGAATGCACCCCTGACAAGGGCGTCCACCGCGCCGGTCAAGGCCCGCTGAACGCGCGAAGCGTCGCCGGTGGAAAAGAATTCCTGCTCGATTTCGCGCCAGGTTGCGGTGGAGCGCAGCGCGTCAGATCTCGCGGCGGGCGCACCCGATCCGTTATATGCCGCCTGTTCCAAGCTTCAAGTATCCACCAGCCGATTTCTGAGGGAAGGCGTATTATGAGGCCGATCTAAATTATCTATCAGCCTGAATTGTCTATCAGCCCAATTATCGATCGGCCCAGCGGGCATGAAGAAACTTCAGGGGTTGCGATACTTCACAATGACCGACACCCGGCGATTCCGGCTGTCGGCGGGGTCAGAAGGGATCAAGATGCGATTATCGGCATAGCCGCGGATCTCAGTGACCTGCCCCTCCCGCAGCCCGGACGCCATCATGATGCGGCGGGCCATGTTGGCGCGATCGAATGACAGCTCCCAGTTGCCGTAGGCATCCAGGCCCTGGGAACGAAACGGCCGGGCGTCGGTATGGCCTTCGATGGCGATCGTGTTGGGCAGCGATCCCATCTGTTGGGCCAGCAGTTCGAACAGCCGCTCGCCATTGGCGGTGGGCCGGGGACTGCCGCTGTCGAAGAACATGCCGCCTTCCTTCTCCATCAGCTCGATGCGCAGCCCCTCCCCGGTCAAGCTGAACTGCACGTACTTGGAGAATTGTTGAAAGCCGGGCAGATCGCGCAGGGCCTGCTCCATCCTCTGGCGCAGCTGCTGCACGCTGTTGCGGTCGACGGCCAGGCTTTCGCCGGAGCCTGCATGAGCGGTTCCCGACAGCCGGTTGTGGCCCAGCGGATCCCGGAAGTAGCCGCTCACGGCCTCGCGCACTTCGCGGCCGGAACTGATGAGCCACAGCACGATGAACAAGGCCATCAAAGCGGTGACAAAATCGGCATACGCCACTTTCCACGCGCCGCCACGATGGCCGAACTCATCCTCCTGACGGCGGTCGCCCTCGAATGGATCGAACATGCCGGCTCACTCGCTTTGCGGTGCAATGCCCGCGGCCGCCATGGCTTCCTGCTGGGCCTGGCTGAGCGGAATCCTTTCGTGCCGCAACTCGGATTCCATTTCTTCCAAGGTTGGCCGCAGGTCGAGCGGTATGGAGCGCCGGCCGGCCTCGGCAGCCACCATCGGCGTGGCGCCGCTAAAAAACGAAGTGATGGTGGCGCGCAGCACTTGGAGGAACTCCGAACGCGCCCGGCTGAGGCAGTCCAGATGGCCGCAGATTGGGCTGATGACGCCATAACACGCGAGGATGCCGAGGAACGTGCCCACCAGCGCGGCCGCCACCCTCTGGCCGATGTCGCCGGCCGGTCCGCCCAGGGCTTGCATGGTAACGACCACGCCCAGGACCGCGGCGATGATGCCCAACCCGGGAAGAGAATCCGCGACGTTGGTCAGGGTGCGCAAGGGTTGCAACCGGCTGGAGCGTTGCACATCGATGTCCAGTGCCATCAGGCGTGTCACTTGCTCGGCGTTCAGGCCGGCGGAGAGCGCCATGCGGAACGAGTCGCAAATGAACATAGTCGCTTCCCGATCCGCCAGCAGGCTCGGGTGAGCGAGGAAAACCTCGCTCTCTTCCGGCGTTTCCACGTGGTTTTCCAGCGCCAGACGTCCCGCGCCGCGGCCGAGCTGAAACAAGACATACAGCACTTTGAGCGCTTCCAGATAGGAATCCCGGGTGTAGGGGCGCTGTTTGCGAATCGAAAGGACCGCTTTCAGCAGGTTGCGCAGGTTGCGGGCCGGAGACGAGATCAGCACGATGCCGAGCGCACCGCCGGCGATAATCAACAACTCCGCCGGTTGCATCAGCACCCACAGGTTTCCCCGTTCCACGAGGTAGCCGGCAACCACCGAGCCGACGACAATCAGCAGGCCGAGATGGACCAGCAGCAAGCGGTCTCCAATCGGAGATGGGCGCGCGCGATGCTGCCGCGCGTGAACCTCCCTACTCCTGATCCTCTTTATCGGCCAGGATGCCCGGTTTTAGAGGAGCGCAGAGCCCGCGACTACTCGATTTGCATGTTGACGGAGCGTTTGAACTCCTTACCGGCCGAATCCAAAGCTCGCAGTTCCACTACATAAGCGCCGGGCGTGAGAGGATCTGTCGGTATCCGGCCAGCCACCGGAATGACCGGCAGCATGCTCTTGGCCGGAACCTCCACGCGCATCACGCCGGTGTCTTCTTTCTGCTGGCCGGACTTCGCGTCCAGCACGCGCAACTGAAGACCGACCACGGTAGGCTTCTGGAGATCCGGACTCACGATCAGAGGCTCGTAGATCTCGGCATAAAATATCAGCGGTTCCGTCTTTTTGAACTGGTTCGATCCGGCGGGGATGATCCGCATGCCTTGCGAGATGAGCGGAGTGTGGTCTTCGATCAGCAGCGCATCCAAACTTGAACCCAAGTCGTTGGCCGGATGGTATTCTTTGCTCAGCGCGATGCCGCTCATTTCGAACTTCTCAGCCTGATAGGGATCCACGGTCAACGGCATCTCCAGTTTGCCGAAGCTCTGACCGCCCGAATCGAAGACGACCTTCAGGTTGTACTGGCCGGCCGCGATTTCGAATTGATTCTCGTAATGCAGCGGCTTTTCCTTCAGAGCCTCCATCTGTTTCTTGTCTTCGGTTTCCAGCTTGACGGTATCGCTGAAGCGTGCGGCCACGGAGCCATCCGGGAAATACGCGATTCCGAGCACATTGATGTCGGCGTGGTATTTGCCCTTCTGCTTCTCGAATTTGAGCGAATCGGTGGCAATGTTCATGGCGACGTTGACGCGCGCCTCATTGGCCGCGGTGTAAAAGAACGGAAGCTGCATGGAAGCGGCCACGTTGCCGGGCTGCGAAGCAGCGGCGTGATTTTCCAGATCCTTCTCGACCGGGTTCCCGGCCAGGAAGTCCTGCGGCTTGGCGTTACAGTAGCCGCTGCGCGAGCGCACTTCCGTGCCGCCCCGATTCACTTTCACACGTAAGGTGTGGCAACTTCCTTCTTCCGAGTCCGGAGGCGTGTAGCCGAGAATGTAATATTCATCCTCCTCCTTGCCGATCTTTTCCAAACCGCCCAACAAATCGTTCGTCTCATGAATCACAAAGCCGCCCGTGCCGGCGGCCAGCGCGAACATGACGTTCTGGTTGACCGTCGTGCTTTCCGGCAGCTTGGGGATCAGCATGCGCGATTGGTTGTAGGGGTTGTTCCAGGCGGGGTTGCCGTACATGCCCGGGTATCCGGCTCCGTTCGTTCCTCCCGAAGTCCCACCGCCCGTGCGTCCGGCCCCGGGAGATGTACCGCCGCCGGGCGTTCCACCGCCAGGCGTTCCGCCCGTGCGTCCGCCACCTCCCACGGTCCCGCCGCCAGGCGCTCCGCCGCCGGGTGCACCACCGCCTCCCGCGTGTCCTCCTCCCGCACCGCCACCGCCGCCACCGCCCCCACCGCCGTGCTGCGGCATCGCGAAAAAGGCCATGGAGCCGGGTGTGAAGGCGACCGGTTGCAGAAACGCACTCAGCCCCCGCGGCGAGCCGGGAACAGGGAACGGCGGCGTCCGCAAACTGCCATTCGGCGCAACCAGGCCGCGCACGTCGATGGGATAGATGGCGACATTGGATTTATTGGCCACATCCACGGTAGCCGTAACCTCGGAGAGCAGTTCTTGATCCAGGGGAAACCCGGCGGTGAACAGAATGAGCGTTTTGCGGCCTGGAACAACCCCCAGGCTCTTGGCCAGACTGCGTAAGGAGAGAATGACGTCGCGTGCTCCGAAACCGGCCGCCGCCGTAGCTAACTGCGGGACGGGTCCCAGTCCCGTGGATCCGGCGTTGGGCGCCACCGCGGAAAATTTCACGCCATTGATCACATTTTTTAACCGTTCCGTGTCCTGCGTGAAGTTCTGCGCGATTTGCAAGCTGCCGCCGAAATCAACGATCGCCATCAGGCGGTTCATGCCCGCATTGGCGTCGATGAATTTCAGCGCGGCCTGCCGGGCCAGTACCTGGTCGCCCGTACCCATAGTGGAGTTGTCGAAGAACAGTATCATGTAGTGCCTTTGGGACCGCAGAGGCGAGGCTGGGGCGGCTTCGAAGGAGAACGTTTTGATCGCCTGCTCCTTGTTGTCTTCCCAGACATGGAAGTCCTTCAGAGCGAGGTCCTGGATGTAGTTGCCCTTCTTGTCAGTCACCACGGTATCCACCAGAACCAGTTTGGTTTCGGTTTGGATAACGGCGCCGGAAGGCGCAGGCGTCTGCGTGCGGGCCGCGGGCGGTTCGCTGAACAGCCCGAGCACCAGGGCGAAGAATGCAATTCGAGGAAAATTCACGACTGAGCCTCCTCTCAAGGAATCTGAACGGCGCCGTTGCGGGCCGCGATCGTTTGTCCTCCGGCATCGCGCACCACCAGCCGAATCACGTAATTGCCCGGCGTCACGTCGAAATTCGTTCTGACGGTGATGCCGGAGGCAAGCAGCTTCTCCAACGTCTGATCGCGGAGACGCATTTCCACCACTTTTTCAATGCCGGTAATATAGTTGCCGTCGAGGTCGAACAGGCCGGAAAGCACCGTCAGGTTGTCATTGTTGCGCCCGTCGGCCTTCTGGAAACGAAGGCTTCTCAACTGGACGCGAACCAGGACGGCCAGCTTGGCGCTGACATTGCTGGACTTGAAAAACTGCATGTGCAGGTCCACGGGAATGTCCTGGATTTCCTCGCGTGAATACAGGGCCTCCTCGATCTGTTGCTTCGCATCCTCGGCGGGATCATCGGCGTGCTTGGGAGCATAGTAACCCCGGCGCGCTTCCAGAGTCAGGCCTTTCCGGTTTCGCAAAGCAACTTTCAAATTGTGAAACGCGCCGTCGAATTTCAGGTTTTGCGGGCTGAAGCCCAGCACGTAACGATATTCCGGCGGCTCGGCCAGCCGCGCGAGTCCGCCCTTCAGATCGTTGCTGTTTTCAAAGAACGCTCCGCCGGTACCGTACGCCAACTCGGCCAAAACGTCGGAGTTCGCCAAAGCGCTCGCCTGCTGGTATTGCGGTATTACGGTGGAGGTGCTGGGTTGGCTGGCATCGCCGCCGGGAATCAGGGTGTAAAGCCCCCGTACGTCCAGCGCGCTAATCATGACGTTGGCGCGAATCGCCCGATCCATGACCTCGGTTTCATCCGGCCGCAGATCGAAGGGGATGAAGAACCCCGGGGACATCAAAACAATCGTACGGCTGCCGGGCGCCGCGGACAGGCGGCGGATCAAATCCTGCAGAACGATCAGCGGCAGGCGCGTCTCCCGCTCGCCAATGTTGATCATCTGTTGGGCAGCCAATTGCGCGACTTGTTGCGCTTGTTGCTGCGCCTGCTGCAGTGCCTGGGGAGTATTGGCTTGCGCAGGCGGAACGCAGCTTGCCAGGGCCTGCGCGGCCTCGGCGGCGAGCGCGTTGGGATCGTGCTGGTTGAAGATCAGATCCGCTGTGTAATAATCCATCACCGGACAAGTGGAGGATTGCGAAACCGCGCCCGCCCGCGGTTGAATGCGGGCCAGCGTCTGCCGCAGCTTGTCCTTGTCGCTGGTGAAATCCAGCGTGACTTGCCCGGACGTCGTGAAAATGCCCGCGCGGCTGGAGGGATCCAGAGATTCCGTGAAATGGCGCCCGGCGGCCCGGCGGGCCCACTCCAGGTCGCCTGCGTCGGTGTGGACGTCGTCAAAAAGATAGGCGACGAAATGCTCCGCGATGGGCGGCGGAGGAGCAGCGGAGGGTTTGTCCGGAGCAGCCGCATCCACAGCTTGATCCACGGCAATCGGCGGGGCGCCTGCCTTCTCCAGGGAGAAGCGAGCGATGATCTGCGGCTTGCCTTTGTCGAAAAGCTGGAAGTCTTCCTTTTGTAGCGTCCCCACGGCGCGCCCCTCGCCATCGCGGACAACCACCGGCACAAGAACCAGGTTTACCTTGGTGCTGAACGTGGCGGGCGCGTCACGAGAACTCATCTCCGGCGCGTTGGAGTCCGCGGGGGGAGTTGGCGCCTGGGCCGCCAGTTGTGTTAGCACGAGCAATTCCACCAGGAACAGCCGCAGGGGAGTTGCACGCCGCGCGCTGCCCCGTGCTGGCGCGACATCCCCGAAGACCACCGGTGCGTTCATGTGCACCGCCTCCTGAGCTTCCCCTAGCGACGTGCCGAAATGCCGTTCCCTACTTCGGCTAATTCTACTTGATTTCCGCGCGGGACGGGCTACGCCAAAGTCAATTAAACCGGGGCAACAGTTCGACGTCCTCGGCGGGGACCAGTTCCATGGGGTAGCGCGCCTTTCGCCAGGCTCTCAACCCGCCGGCAATGACGTAGGCCTCCAATCCTTTGTCCCGCAGTATGCGCGCCACACGGACGCTGGTGGTTTCGCGCAGTCAAGTGCAGTAGAGGTAAATCGGCGTGTCCTTGGGCAGGGAGTCGAGCGCCGCCTCCAGGTTATTGGGTTCGATGCGGATCGATCCACGAACCCGTTGTTCCTCCGGGTCGTAGTAGCCGTGGCTGCGAACGTCGGCAATCACAATCGCGGAAGGTTGGCCGCTTAGGCGTTCGGCGACTTCTTTTGGGCTCACGCGCCAAATGAAGGGCGTCCGGCCTTGCACGATGTACTGCCAGGCGCGCAAGCCGAAGTAGACGGCGCCGGCGGCCACGATCACCCAACCCGCCACCAGGCTGAACTGCCGCATTCTTCCCGCGATGAATTCAAACAGGTCACGAAAGAGATAGCCGATGGCTCCGTAGGCGAACAGATACAGGCCCGCTCCGCCAATGTCGAAGCGAAGGAACTGGCCTACGCGCATGTTCATGCTCCCGGCCAGCGGCGGCGCCATGCTGTTCACCCCGGGAAGGAACTTCGCGAAGAGCAGCGTGGTCCTCCCACGTTCATAAAACCACCTCGAGGTCCGGAAAATGCACGTCTCCGGGCTGAGCGAAACGCCGCACAAGAAACTCAGCAAAGCCCAGCCGGAGTAGCGGCCGAGCATATACAGCACGCAATCACCGGTGAGCATCGCGGCTCCGGCAACCGCCACCACCAGGAGCGGATGCATGGCGCCCGCGGACGTCGCCGCGCCAGCCGCTAGAAGAGCCAGCGCCCCCGGAACGGGCAGGCCCAGCGCTTCCAGGAGCAGCGCCAGGAACAGGCTCTGGTAGCCGAACCTCTCGATCGCATGCACGACATCGAGCATCTAGAGGGAATGGTAGCAGGCCGTCTCGGCGGCTCGTCGGCAGTTCGTCTCTTCAATCACCGGACTGCAGGGCGGCTTCCAGACGCGCCCCGCGCGGCGCGCGATGGCGTTCCAGGATGCCTGCCATATACGTGTAAACGACGGGCGTCAGATACATCCTGTTTCTGATCGTCGCTTACGTCTCCAACGCTTTCGGCTCGCCGCCGCCGAGTGCGCGCTTCCTGGCTTGGTTCAGCCTGGCGCTGTGGTTGATCCCGCTAGGGGCGCTGTGGTTCGATCGGCATCGCGAGCCGGTCATTGGCCGGAATGGATCCGCGCCATCTCGGTAAATGAGCACCAGTCCTGCTGGCTGAAGCCATGCGCCTGCGCCGCCAGGCACTTGTCGCGGATAAGACTGGCGAGCGGAAGCGGCACGTGAACTTCGCCGGCTGCGTCCAGGATCAGCCGCACATCCTTAAATCCCGCCTCCAGCGTGAAACCCGGTTCGTCGTATTTCCGTTGCGAGATGCGGTCGATGTATTCTCCCATCGGCGCCAGAAAACCCTTCAGCAGGGCCGCCATGGGCTGCAGCACACCACGCTGCTCGGCAAACGCGAAGGCTTCGCCGACCACCTCCAGCAGGCTCGCGGCGAAGAAATTCGCGACGAGTTTCATGCTCGGCGCGGCCGACGGATCGCTGCCCAGCAGGGTAATGCTCTGCGTATAGCACTCGAGCACGGGCCGCGCGCGCTCGATGATCTCCGGCTCGCCGGATACGAACGTCATCAGTTTTCCAGCCGCGGCTGCGCCGGGCCGTCCCAGAACGGGTGCCGCGAGATAATGGCTGCCGCGCTCCTTGTGAAGTTGCGCGATGCGGCTGCTGGCGCCGGGCGAGATCGTGCTCGTTCCGATGTGAATCGCGCCCGGCCGCATGCCCGCCAGCATGCCGTCATCCCCCAGAAGCGTCGTGAGCACGGACTCGTCGTCCATGAGCGAGGTAACAACGATGTCAACGCCCGCGGCAGCCTCGCGCGGATTGCGCGCGGCCTTCGCACCTGCCGCCACGAACGGCGCCGTCTTCTCTGCCGTGCGGTTGTAAACCGTCAGCCGGCAGCCGGAATTCTGGATGTTCTTGGCGATTCCCACGCCCATGCGGCCAAGACCGGCGCAGGCGATCGCGAGTTCTCTTGGATTCATGTTTCGTCCTTCCGTCAAACCGGACTACTGGCTACAATCGACCATGTGCCGGATCTTACCATCCGCTCCGAGGTCCCGGGAGTCGAGGAACAGTCGGCCGTTCGCTGCGTGATCGCTGCCGCGTTTGGCCGTCCGGACGAAGCCGACCTGGTCGATCGCTTGCGAGCCGGGGACACGACGCTCTTGTCACTGGTCGCGGAGTTGGACCAGCGCGTCGTCGGACACATTCTGTTCAGCCGGATGTGGATCGACGCGCCCGATGGCCCGATTCCCGCTGCGGCCTTAGCGCCGCTCGCTGTGCTTCCGGAACATCAGCGTCGGGGCATCGGTGGACAACTGCTGCGGCATGGCTTGAATCTCCTCAGTGACCAGGGTGAGCGCATCGTGATCGTTCTCGGCCACCCGGACTACTATCCGCGCTTCGGCTTCTCGTGTGAGAAAGCCCGCGATCTCGAAAGTCCCTTCCCGCGCGAAGCCTTCATGGCCCTGGAACTCATCCTCGGCGCTCTGGACGGAATTCGCGGCACGGTCCGCTATGCAGCCGCGTTTGGACTCTGAATCCAGCGCCGATTCAGGTTACTCTTCCCCGCCGGGCCGCCGCTCAGCGGAAGCGGATTCCCCGAGCGCCAGCGCTACCAGTTCCGGCGCCATCCCCCGCGCGCCAATCGCGACGACAATGTACTGCTTCCCGTTCGCCATATAGGTCATCGGCAGGCCGGTCTCATGGCCCGGCAGCTTCATCTCGAAAATGGTCGCACCAGTCTGTTTATCCAGCGCGCGGAATATCGGCCCGCCAGCGCCCGAAGAACCGGCCGCCAGCCCGCTCCCGTCTCCGGCGAATAGCAGCGTCTTGGTAACCAGCAGCGGCGCGCGCTCCGGATTGCCGAATTTGCTGGTGTCGACGCCCTTCAGCGCCGGGTTGTCCTTGAGCTCCTCCGGCGGCTGGCCGTTCGGAACCATCCACGCCTGGTCACCCGTGTTCAGGTCAAACGCGGTGATGCGCCCGTAAGGCGGCTTCACCAGCGGCAGCCCGTGCACTTTCGGCTGTGTCTCCGGTTTCCCGATGTACTGCATGTCCGAACGCTTCGGATCGTGCACCAGCGCAACCACGATCGGATTAGTCACGGAAGGAACATACAGCATGCCGGTCTCCGGATCGACGGCCGCGCCTTGCCAATTGGCGCCGCCCGTCGCGTTCGGCAGCATCAGCGTGCCCTTCTTTCCGCCCGCGTCGAAGACCGAAGGCGGCGTGAAAATCGGCCCCATCCGGTACTCCGACGCAATCTTCAGGGCTTCGGCCTTCAGCTCCGGCGTGAAGTCGATCAGGTCGTCCGGCGTTACACCTTGGCGATCGAAAGCCGGGGGCTTAGTCGGGAACGGCTGCGTCGGCGATGTCTTTTCGCCGGGCACGCTGGATTGCGGCACCGGCTTCTCCACAATCGGCCATACGGGCGCGCCCGTGACGCGATCGAACACGTACACGAACGCCTGTTTCGTCACCTGCGCGACCGCCTTGATTCTCTTCCCGTCCACCGTGATGTCCAGCAGATTCGGCGCGGCGGGATTGTCCCAATCCCAGATGCCGTGATGAATGATCTGATAATGCCAGATGCGCTTCCCGGTGCGCGCATCCAAACACACCAGGCTCTCATCGAACAAATCGTTGCCCGGGCGTTCGCCGCCGTAATAATCGCCCGTCGGCGTCTCGACCGGCAGATAGACGTAGCCGAGTTCTTCGTCCGCGCTCATTGGCGCCCAGACGGCGGTGTTGCCGGTGTATTTCCAGGAACCGTTTTCCCAGGTTTCGTTGCCGAATTCGCCCGGTTGCGCGATCGTATGGAACGTCCATAGGCGTTGCCCCGTGCGCACGTCATAGCCGCGCACGTAACCCGGCACATTGTCCTTGGACTCGGGCGCCGTTCCCAGCTTGAGCGCGGAGCCGACCACCACCGTATCGCGCACTACGATCGCCGGCGACGTCGCGCCGATCACGCCCGGCTTGATGTTTTCCCGGTCCAGGCCCGGCAACAAATCCACGATGCCGTGATGGCCGAACGTCTCGATGGGCCGGCCATTCTTTGCGTTCAGCGCGATCAGTTGATAGCCCGGCGAGATCAGCAGAATGCGCTCATCGCTCTGCCCGTCCGTCCAGTAGGCCAGCCCGCGATTGTTGAACCGCACGGCATGATCGCCGCGTGCGCCTTCGTCCAGGCGATAGATCCACAAGGTCTCGCCGCTGGCCGCATCCACCGCCACGGCGTCCCGCCGGATGCCGGCTGTGAAGTACAAAACGCCGTGCGCCATCAGCGGCGTCACTTCCCAGTTCGCATCCACGCGCGGCCCGAAATTCTCCGCCTTCCAGCGCCAGGCGATCGCCAGCTTGTTCACATTGTCGCGATTGATCTGATCCAGCGGCGAGTACTTCGTGCTGTAGTCGTCTCCGCCGTAGTACCGCCATTCGCCGTTCGCCGTCCCGGTTTGGGCGGAGAGAGCAGCCACGCCCAGCCAGGCCGTCAGCAAAACTCGCACCACTACTCGCGCAACAACGCGCGCGCTTCGATTCCGCATTCTGATTCCTTCCAGCCAAATTATACAGGTGGCCGCATTGACCCCGCCGAGCAGCCGGGTTTACCATAGCGGGCGAGATTCATGTTCAGAGTTGTTTGCGCGCTCATGACGCTGGCGGCTGGCTTCGGCTACGCGCAGCCAGGCTCCCCGGATGCCGATACCGGCAAGCAGCTCTACCAGGTGAACTGCTCCAATTGTCACGGCCCCGACGGCAACTTCGTCTCCGGCGTCGACTTGATGCACGGCAAATTCCGCCACGCTTCCACGGACAATGAGCTGGTCGCAATCATGAAGCAGGGCATCTCCGGAACGCCCATGCCCCCGGCCAACCTCACCGACGCACAGGCGCACAGCATCGTCGCCTATCTAAGGCAGCGCGCCGAAGAGAACGAAGCAGGAACGTCGAATGCAGCCGAAATCGCGCGTGGCCGGGCAATCTTCCAAAGCAAAGGATGTGAGAATTGCCACCGCGTCAACGGCAAGGGTTCGCGCGTCGGCCCCGACCTGAGCGATATCGGCGCGCTTCGAATGCCCGCCGAGATCGAGCGCTCCATCCTCGATCCGAACGCCGAAATCCTGGCTGAAAACCGCTACGTCCGGGCGGTCACCCGCGACGGAACCACCATCACCGGCAGAATCCTGAACGAAGACACTTTCTCCCTGCAGCTCATCGATTCGCACGAAAATCTTGTCTCGCTCTCCAAGGCCGGTCTCCGCGAATATTCGTTCCTCAAGAACTCGCCCATGCCCTCGTTTCGCGGCAAGCTCAGCTCGGCTGAACTCGCCGATCTGATCGCGTATCTGGCCTCTTTGAAAGGACTCTAGAAATTTCTATGCTCCGCGCCACGCTTGCGCTGCTGATTGCCGCCGGCCCTCTTTCGGCTCAAGTCACCTTCGAGCGTCTGGTGCACGCCGATCGCGAGCCGCAGAACTGGCTCACGTACTCCGGCTCCTATGCCAGCCGGCGTTATTCCCCGCTGAACCAGATCACGCCGCAAAACATCGCGAACCTGGATCAGGTCTGGGTGTTTCAGGCACGCACAACGGAAAAGTTTGAAGTTTCGCCGCTGGTCGTTGACGGCGTCATGTATCTGGTGCAGCCTCCCAACGACATCGTCGCGCTCGATGCCGCGAGCGGCCGGCTCTTCTGGATTTATTCCTATACTCCATCACCCGAAGCGCGGCTGTGTTGCGGCCGCGTGAATCGCGGCCTGGCGATCCTCGGCAACACGCTGTTCATGGGTACCATCGACGCGCATCTCGTCGCCGTCGACGCCAAGAACGGCCGCCCGCTTTGGAACACGCAAGTGGCCGATCCTGACGCCGGCTACGCCATCACACTCGCGCCGCTCGTGGTCCAGGACAAAGTCATCGTCGGCACCGCCGGCGGCGAGTATGGCATTCGCGGCTTCATCGCTGCGTACGACGCCCACACCGGCAAGGAAGCCTGGCGCTTCCACACCATCCCCGAGCCGGGCGAACCGGGCCATGAAACCTGGGGCGGCGACAGCTGGAAGCAGGGCGGCGGGTCCGTCTGGGTAACCGGCTCTTATGATCCCGAAGTCAATTTGACGTATTGGGGCGTCGGCAACCCCGGTCCCGACTGGAACTCCGACCAGCGCCCGGGCGACAATCTCTACTCCGATTCCGTGGTCGCGCTCGACCCCGGCACCGGCCAGCTGAAATGGCATTTCCAGTTCACGCCGCACGACGATTTCGACTTCGACTCCGTGCAGGTCCCCGTGCTGGCCGACATGGATTGGAAAGGCACGCCGCGCAAGGTGATGCTCTGGGCCAATCGCAACGGCTTCGAATATGTGCTGGACCGCACCACCGGCGAGTTCCTGCGAGGCGCGCCATTCGCCAAAGAGACCTGGGCCGTGGGGCTGGACGAAAAAGGCCGGCCCATCCGCGCGCCCGGCATGGTCCCCACTCCGGAAGGCACGAAAATCTATCCCGGCAACCAGGGCTCGACCAACTGGTTTTCGCCCTCCTATAGCCCGCGCACCGGCCTGTTCTACATTCCCACTTGGGACGACTATTATTCGGTTTACGTCAAGGAAAAAGTCGACTACTCCGAGGGCCGTCTCTACACCGGCGTGCTTCCCAAATCGCCTGTCCCGCTGATCTACCCGCCGCAGATCGGCACGCGCAAGCAAGGCGATGGCTACGGCGCGGTCCGCGCCATCGATCCCAAAACCGGCGAGCGCAAATGGGAATTCAAAATGACCGACGTCATCGACAGCGGCATCCTCACCACCGCCTCCGATCTCCTTTTCACCGGCGGTCGCGAAGGCTATTTCATGGGGCTGAACGCGCGCAACGGCGAGCTGCTGTGGAAGAAGGTCGTCGGCGCGCAGGTTGCGTCCGTGCCCATCAGTTACTCGGTCGGCGGGCGCCAGTACGTCGCGGTCGCTGCCGGAAGCGTGCTGTTTGTCTATTCCTTGCGCCAGTAAAGCGGGCGATGCCTGCTGCCCCTAAGAAAACTGCCCGGCCACTGTGGGACGAAATGCCTCGCCGGGCATGGGAAGTGCTGCGCGAGGAAGGACTCCGCAGTCTGTGGTTCCACATCCTCGGTGAAACCGTCTACCGCCGTATGGTCTTGTTTGAGCGTCCGCTCAGCGATCCGATTCCATCCGCCGTTGCCGCGGTTCCGGTGGAGATCTCACTCCTGCAGCCCAGCGAGGCCGGCGAGTACGTAGCCTTCCATCCCGGCCTGGATGCGGCCGAGGTCCGCGGCCGGCTGGATCGCGGCGGCAAATGCTTCATCGCTCGCCACCAAGGCTCCATCGTCAATGCCTGCTGGAGCGCGGAAGGCTCGGTCTGCATCGATTACCTCGGTTGCAACCTCCAGCTCACCCCCGGCGAAGTATACGTTTACAACAACTACACGGACCCGCGTTTTCGAAGCCGCAACATCGCGATCGTTCGTGCCATCGAAATGCTGCGTCACTTCCGCGCGCTGGGCTACCGCCGCCTCGTCGCTGTCGTAGTTCCCGAGAACAAGGCCGCCTTTCGGTCACCGGAGAAAGCGGGTTATCGCCAGATTGGCGTCATCGGATACATCAGGATCGGTCGCTGGCGTCATCACCTGCTCTCGGCCTGGCACCGGCGCGACCGCTTGGAATAAGATGGTTCCCAGCGAAAACGCACTGCACAGGTCATGGGGATGCTTCGACTCTGTCTTTTGGTAGTTCTAACCGGCGCTTTGTGCGCCCAGCAGCGCCCGGAGAATGTCCAAGCCGGCGCCGATCTCTTCCGCACTAACTGCATGAACTGCCACGGCGCGGATGGCGAAGCGATCTCCGGAGTCGATCTGATGCACGGCAGGTTCCGGCACGCCGCTACCGACTCTGAGTTGGTCGCCATCATTACCAAAGGCATCGCCGGAACAGCCATGCCCCCCTCCAGCATCTCGGACCCGGACGCGCGAAACATCGTCTTCTATCTGCGTTCGCGGGCTGCCTCGGCCAGAGCCGATGCCGAAGCCGCCGTGCGCGGCCAGGTAATCTTCGACGGTAAGGGCGGCTGCCTCAACTGCCATCGCGTGCGTGGCCGGGGCGGGTTAATCGGCCCTGACTTGGGCAACATCGGGTCGCTCCGAAAGCCGGACGAACTGGAGGACTCCCTCGCCCATCCCAACGCCCACATCTTGGACGAAAATCGCACTGTGCACGCAGTCACGAAGGACGGCACGGCGGTCACGGGAAAGCTGCTCAGCTACGACACGTTCGGCGTTCAGGTGATCGATTCCAAAGGGCGCCTGCTCTCGCTCGACAGATCCAACTTGCGCGAGCTGACTTTCCTCGCGAAATCTCCTATGCCTTCCTACCGGGGCAAACTCAGCCCTGCGGAATTGTCGGACCTTGTCGCCTACCTGGTCTCGCTGAAAGGAATCTGAACCTCTCATGACTCGAATCACCTTTGCATTCCTTCTGGCAGCCGGCACGCTGAGCGCCCAGGTTTCTTTCGATCGCATCCTGCGCGCCGGCCAAGAGCCGCAGAATTGGCTCTCCTATTCGGGCGGCGTCGAAAGCCAGCGCTACAGCGCGCTCAACGAAATCAAGCCCGAGAACGTGAAGAATCTGGAGCTGAAGTGGGTCTTTCAATCGCGCTCCACGGAAAAATTTGAAGCTACCGCGCTGGTCGTCGACGGCGTTCTTTATACCGTGCAAGCTCCCAACGATGTGGTAGCCATCGACGCCGCCACCGGCCGCGTATTCTGGATCTACTCCTACGTGCCTTCCACGGAAGCCCGCCCCTGCTGCGGCCGCGTGAATCGCGGCCTCGCCATTCTGGGCAACACGCTGTTCATGGCCACCCTCGACGCGCACCTGATCGCCATCGATGCCAAAACCGGCCATGCCATCTGGAACAAGCAGATCGCCAATCCTGAAGCCGGTTATGCAGCCACGCTCGCGCCGCTGATCGTCAAAGACAAAGTCATCATCGGGACCGCCGGCGGCGAATACGGCATCCGCGGATTCATCGCCGCCTACGACGCGAAGACCGGCAACGAAGCCTGGCGCTTCTACACCATCCCCGGACCCGGCGAGCCTGGCCATGAGACCTGGGCCGGCGATTCCTGGATGCACGGCGGCGGCTCAGTCTGGATGACTGGCTCCTACGATCCCGATCTCAACCTCACCTACTGGGGCATCGGCAACCCCGGCCCCGACTGGAATGGCGATTACCGCGCCGGCGACAATCTGTACACCGATTGCGTGGTCGCGCTCGATGCCGACACCGGCAAACTGAAATGGTATTTCCAATTCACCCCGCACGACGAGTTCGATTACGACTCCGTCCAGGTTCCCGTGCTCGCGCAAATGGACTGGCAGGGCAGCCGGCGCAAAGTCATGCTCTGGGGCAATCGCAACGGATTCTTCTATGTGCTGGACCGCACCAGCGGCCAGTTCCTGCTGGGAAAACCGTTCACGAAAGTAAACTGGGCCACCGGCCTCGACGAACGCGGACGTCCCATGCGGGCCCGCGGTATGACACCCAGCGCCACAGGCACCCTGATCTACCCCGGCCCCATCGGCGGCACCAATTGGTACTCGCCTTCTTATAGCCCGCGCACCGGTCTGTTCTACATTCCGGCCTGGGACGGCTATTCCGCGCCTTACGTAAAAACCAAGGACGAATACAAGGAAGGCCAGCTCTACTTCGGCGGATCGGCCACATCTCCGGTTCCGCCGCTGCGCGGCATCCAGCTGAACAGCCGCAGTGAAAACAGCGGCTTCGGCGTTATTCGCGCGATGGACCCCAAGACCGGCGAGCGCAAGTGGGAATTTAAAATGACCGAGATGACCGATAGCGGCATCCTGACCACCGCGTCCGACCTGCTCTTCACCGGCAATCGCGAAGGCTATTTCCTGGCGCTCAACGCTCGCGACGGCTCGCTGCTGTGGAAGGTCCTCCTCGGCAGCCACGTCTCGTCCGGACCCATGACGTACTCGGTGAATGGCAAGCAGTATGTCGCCGTGGCCGCGGGCAGCGGGCTGTTCGTCTTCGGACTGCGCTAAGCGCCGCCGGAGGCTGCTTCGGCTGGGGGCCTTGCAGGCAGCTTCGCCGCTGGCATCTTTTTGGGCGAGACCGTGCCGGCGCGCGCAACCGGCTTTCTCATCGGGCGCAAGCGCAGCAGATCCATCCAGCTTCGCAACTGCTCGCTGGCATGGAACTCGGCGGCCCAATACTCGCGGAATTCGTCCGTCTTCCTGCGCTGCCGCTTCTTCAACCGCGCCACCAGGTTGGCGCTCGCGCCCAACTGCGCGACCAGGCTGGCCACCGCCTCGCAATCATTGACGCTTCCGAGCATCGTCTGTGCCGTCTTCATGTGGGCCAGCCCGCGCTCCAGGGATGCCCCATACAAAGGAGCAAACAGTTCCAGCGAGTAGCGGAATTTCTTGGCCGCGATCCGGAAGCGGTGCAGATCTTGCGCCGAGGCTTTCGAACCGGCCGCCTCGTTTCCGCGCTCCAAGAAATCCTTGGTCATCCGGCGCAATGTCTTCCGCGCAGTCGCCTCGATGGGAGGCCGGCCGAAATCGTCGTCGCCCTTGGCCAGCGCGCTCTCCAGCGCTGCCCGCCACTTGATCGAAGTCTGCCTCTCCGTCCAGCTCCTCAACTCGCCTACTAGAACGCGGGCGGCTTCCTTCCGCCGGTTTCGCACCTTCGACTGGATCGGCGCGCCGTCGGGCAGCCGCGATTTCGACAGCAGCTTCAACGCCACGTCACAGTCGCGGACCTGGCCGGCCGCCTTCATCACATCCTTCAAACGCCGGCGGATCTTCCGCATGTCCTTGCCGGGAAGGCACGGCCGGAACACCGCGATGGCCTGCGTGAACCTGCGGATCGCCACCCGCACATCATGCACCGAGTCCGGCGTGCACGACTTCACCGTGTGGCTCATCTGAAAAGCCAGGTGCCTCAACAGCCTGCTGGTTTGTTCCGCGGCAAACTGCCGGGTCTCGGTGCTGGCGTTGGCCTTCGTCATCCCCAATTTCGCTATTGTCACACAATTGTCATAGACTGTCATAGACCTTAGCGGCCCGTCCCCGCGCACTCCGGACCTTACACACCTGTAATCTCCGCCACTCATTCCGATTTCGTACGATTGGCTCATGCTGGAGGCGGTGATTTTCGATTGGGCGGGGACCACGGTCGACCACGGCTCGCTCGCGCCCGTGCGCGCCCTCACTGAGCTGTTCCGCAGCCATGACATCCCGCTCAGCGATGCGGACGCCCGCCGCGATATGGGCATCTTCAAGAAGGATCACATCCGGCGGATTCTCGCTCTGCCCCATGTCGAGTCGCAGTGGCGCGGGAATACCGGACAGCGGCCGGGCGAGCAGGAGGTGGAATCGCTGTTCGCCGAATTTGTTCCGCTCCAAGTCAGCATTCTCGAAGACTACTCGCAAGTGATCGACGGTGTGGCCGAAGCCGCACGCAGGCTGCGCGAACGCGGGCTCCGCGTTGGAAGCACCACCGGCTACACGCGCCCCATGCTGGACCTGTTAGTGATGCGGGCCGCCTCTCAGGGTTACCGCCCCGAGCTGGCTTTCTGCCCCGGCGACGCCGCGGGCGGCCGTCCTCATCCCGGGATGTGCCTGCGCATCGCTCTCGAGTTTCGCCTGAGCGCCACCGCGGCGGCCGTCAAGATTGGCGACACAGTCAGCGATGTGGAGGAGGGCTTGAACGCGGGCATGTGGACGATCGGGATTGCAGCCACGGGCAACCAAGTGGGCCTGAGCGCTCCCGATCTCGCCGCGCTGCCCGAAGAGGAACGCCGCGGGCGTATCGCAGCCGCGCGCGCCGTGCTGATGCAGGCGGGCGCGCATTATGTGATCGACAGCGCAGCGCATTGTGAGGCCGTTCTGGATGAGATCGACGATCGGCTGGCGGCGGGCGAGCGGCCCTGACGAGAAGGTTAACGCAACGAGATGTTCCGCTCGGCCAAAATCGTGCCCGTAGCCAGACGGTAGTTGGAAATCGCCTCGGTCATATCGGCCTCCGAACGCCGCTCCTGGCTGCGCGCGGTGATCATAGTCGCCTGGCGCTGTTGCACCAGGAACAGCGTCGATGTTCCCGCCTGGAACTGCCGTTGCTCGCTCTGATACTGTTCTTCGGCCGATGCGCGCGCCACTTGCGCTGCCTGCAGCCGAAGTTGAGCCATCTGCATATTTTCGATGGCGTCCCGCACGCCGGATTCGATCGTCTCCTCCACCTGCTGCCGCTGGTTCCGGATGCGCCGCGTCTCCGCCACCGACTTGCTCAGATTGGCTTCCGCCGCGCGGTTCCGCAGGGGCAGCGAAACGCGGAGCTGGAACTCGGTGGTGGGGAAGCTTCCATTCCACAAGTTGGAGAGCGATTGCCCGTAGCCGCCCACCAGCAGCGGCGGCAAAGCCGTCGATCCGAACGACACCGGCGGCAGCGGCGTGAGCCCCGCCAGCGCCGAGAGTTCATTCAAGCGGTCCGTCAGCGGCCCGAAACCTGCCGTAAAAGGATTGGGACCCGGCGGCAGCAGGATGCCCGATAGCCCGGCGCGCGTATAGGTGGCCGTGAGATCCACCTCCGGCTTGGTCTGGTCCCGGTAGTAACGCACGTCCTTTTCGTTGATCTCGGCCGAAATTTTCACCTGCGCCAGCTCCGGACGGTTGGCCAGCGCCTCGGCGACCGCGTCGCCCAGCGGGACAATCGGAGCCCGCACGTCGGGAAGTGTCACCGGAATCAGCGCCTGGTGCCACAAGCCGTCCACCCGGTCCGCGAGGATCAAAGCCTTCAGCGTATTCTCCGCGCTGGTCAACCCGGACTGTGCGGTGTAGGCTCCCACTTCGAAATTCGCCAACTGCGTCTGCGCCGCCACCACATCGATAGGCGCGAGCAGGCCCTGCTGTTCCTGTCTGCGGTTGCTCTCGTCCTGCTGCACTCCGATGCGCACTGCCTCCAGTTGCACCTGCAAATTATTGTAGGCGTACGCCAGCTCCCAGTAAGCCTGCTCCGTCTGCGCTACCACGTCCATCACGCGCTGCCGGAACTGTTCGTCGCTGAGATTGCGGTTCTTCTTGGCCACGTCGATCTGATGCCGGTTACTGTCGTACATCAGATTCCGCCACAACGGCTGGGTGTAGGAAAAATTCAGCGACGTCGGATACTGCGGATTCAACGAAAGGAACGAGTTGTTGGAGTACGAATTCGCCGACGACAGATCCGTCTTCACCGAGCCGCCGTACCAGGGAATCGGTTGCGTCACCGACGGATCGGAGAGCCAGGTCTTGTTCAGCACGGCGCCGGTCGCCGAGCCGCCCAGCGTGGATCCGATCGGTTGGATCTGTTGTTCCCAGTAGCTGTTCAGGTCCATGTGCGCGTCGAAGGCGCCCAAAGCACCCTCCAGGTTGTAATCGGATTCTTCCTTGTCGATCCGCGACGATTCGATATCTTTGTTGTTCGCTAGCGCCATAGACAAAGCCTGCTCCAGGCTCAGCTCCATCTGGCCTTCGATGCCCGTGCGCGTTGGAATACGGAACGGACGCACGGGAGGCACCAGCGTGCTGCTCTGCGGTTCGGCCGGACGAAACTTCGCCACGGATTCCTGCGCAGTGCCCGGCGAAACACTCGGGCCTTGCTGCGCCGCTGCGGCGCTGAGAGCTCCCGCCAGCGCTGCCAGACGCGCCCGTCTGAAGAAAAACAATCCGCGCATCAGACGCTTTCCCCCTCGCGGAAATGCATAGGCTGATGGGCCACGTCCAGTGCGGGCACGGCGCGTTTGGCTTCGCGCCGGCCAAAAATCTTGCGGAACAAAGGCAGCTCCTTCATGTCGTCGAACAGGGAATAGAAAACCGGCACGGCCAGCAGCGTCAGCAGCAGACACAGCGTTTGCCCGCCGACCACCAGCACGCCGATGGACCGGTTGCTGGCCGATCCTTCGCCGTTGGAAATTACCAGCGGCAGCATTCCCGCCACCAGCGCGGTCGTCGTCATGAGAATCGGCCGCAGCCGGTCGCGATTCGCCTGCAGGATGGCGTCGTAGCGGTTCATGCCGGTGGCGCGCAGCCCGTTGGTGTGGTCGATCTGCAGAATCGCGTTCTTCTTCACAATCCCGAACAACAGCAGCAGCCCCAGCCCGGACATGATGTTCACCGACTGGCCGAACAGCAACAGCGAAAGGATCCCGAACGGGATCGCCAGCGGCAAAGTCAGCAAAATCGTAAACGGATGCAGGAACGATTCGAACTGTGCGGCCAGCACGATGTACATGAAGATGAACGTCAGCGCGATGGCCAGGATGAAATAGTAGCCCGTGCGGCTCAGCTCCTTGGATGTTCCCACCAGTTCGGTGTTGTAGCCGGGATCCATGTGCAGATCGGCCGCGTATTGATTCAGCGTGGAAATGATCTTCTGCTGCGATCCACCCGGCAGCACGTTCGCGCTCAGCGTCACCTGCCGCTGCCGGTTCAGCCTTCCAATGCTGGAGGGCGCGTCGCCGCTCCGGATGCGAACCACCTGGTCCAGAGGCACCCAGCCGCGCGTGTTGGTCGAGAAAACCGTGAGTTGCCGCAGGCCCACGGCGCTGGTGCGGTACTGCATATCCGCGCGCACCCTTACGTCGTATTCTTCACCCCCCGACGGGAACGACGAAACCACCTGGCCGGCCACCATGGTGTTCAACGCCTGCGCGATATCGCTGACGCGCACGCCCAGATCCGCCGCGCGCTGCCGGTCGATTTCCACTCGCAGCTCCGGCTTGCCGAAGACCAACGACGTGTCCGCGTCGGCTACATACGGAATCTGCTTCATCTTGTCGAGCAGCGTCTGCGCGTAGCCGTTCAGCTTGTCCAGATCCGGTCCGGTCAGGGTGAACTGCACATCCGCTTCCCCGCCGCCCGGCCCATTCGCCGCCTGGCCGACGCTGGTGCGCAGATCTTTGGGATAGTGCGTCAGAATCGCGCGCGCCTTGGCCATCAACTGATTCTGTGTGTCCTTGCGGTCGTCGCGCGGCTTGAGCTTCACGTAAATGGAAGCGCTGTTCGATTCGCCGGCGCTCGAACCGGTAAACGACTGCGATCCAAGTCCCACCGACGTCAGTGTCGCGCTCACACCCGGCAGCGCGCGGATGTCGCGCGCAATCCGTTCCGTAATGGTTACCGTCGCAGCCAGCGATGTTCCTTCCGAGGCGCGTACATTCACCGCGAATTCCGACCGGTCGTCCTGTGGAATAAAGTTCTTGCCCACGATCATGAACAGCGGAACCGAACTCAAAATCACCCCCACGCTAATGGCCACCATGGACTTCCGGTGCGCCATGGACCACTCCAACATCCGCGTGTAATGCCGGTCCAGAAAGCGGAAGAATCGCGAATCCTTCGACCCTTCCTGCTTCTCGCCCTCGTGCTTCGGAAGAACCTTGATGAAGCGCGACGTCAGCATCGGCGTCAAAGTGAAGGACACCAGCAGTGAGACCGCAATCGCAAAGGATGCCGTAAAACCGAACGAGGACATGAACCGGCCCACGATGCCGCCCATGAAACCGATGGGCAAGAACACGGCCAGCAGCGACAGCGTGGTCGCCATCACCGCCAGCCCGATTTCCTTGGTGCCCTCAATCGCCGCGCGATAGGGCGACATGCCCTTCTCTTCTATGAAGCGGTAGATATTTTCGAGCACAATAATGGCGTCGTCGATCACTATGCCCACCATGAGCGTCAGCGCCAGCATAGTGATCTGGTTCAAATCGAAGCCTATCGCGGCCATCAGCGCGAACGTCGACACAATCGACGTCGGAATCGCCACGGCCGAAATCAGAGTGGTGCGGATATTGGCAAGAAACGCAAACACGATCGCCGCCGCCAGAATGCTGCCTTCAATCAGGTGCTCTTCGAGCGAGTGCACCGCCGCCTTGATGAAAATCGACTGATCGTTGGTGATCTGGATGTGGATGTCTTTCGGCAGCAGCGCTTCCACCTGCTTGACGCGTTCCTTCAGAGCATCGGCCGCGGCCACCGTGTTCTGTCCGGATTGCTTGGAAACCACCATCGTCACCGCGGGCTCCCCATTCAGGCGTGCCGCGGTGGTGGCCTCTTCCTGTGAATCCTCCGCATGCCCGATATCGCGCAGCTTCACCACGTAGGCGCCGCGCTGCGCAATCGCAATTTCGTTGAATTGCGCCGGATCCACCAGCCGGCCCAGCGTACGCACCGCCAGTTCGCGCGCGCCCGCGTTCACGTTGCCGGCGGGCATCTCCATATTTTGCTGGCGCAGCGCGTTGGCGACGTCCGAGATCGCCAGGTTGTACGCGCGCATCTTGTCCGGATCCACCCACACGCGGATTTCCCGCTTCAAGCCGCCCACCAGCTGAATCTGCCCGATGCCGTTGATATTTTCGAGCTGCGGCTTGATGATCTTGTCCGCGATCTCGGTCACTTCGCGCAGCGGGCGCGGCGACGACAAAGCAATCTCCATGATCGGCGTCGCGTCCGGGTCGAACTTCTGCACCACCGGCGCCTTCGCCGTATCCGGAAGATCGTTGACAATCAGGTTCACCTTGTCGCGAATCTCCTGCGCGCCCACGTCGCCGTTCTTGTCCAGGTTGAACGTGATAACCACGGTGGACTGCCCCTCCACCGAGGTCGAGCGCAGCTCGTCAATGCCGCTGATCGTGTTCACCGAGTCTTCAATCCGCTTCGTGATGTCGGTTTCGATCTCCTCCGCGGAAGCGCCCGGATTGCTGACCGTGACCGAGACAGTCGGCAGGTCGATCTTGGGAAACAGATCGACGCCCAGCGTGAAGAACGAAAAAACTCCCACCACCATCAACGCCAGAATCAGCATGGTGGCGAAGACAGGCCGCTTGACGCAGATTTCTGCGAGTTTATGCACGCTATTCTCCTGTTCCCGCGCCCGCGCCGGTATCCACCGGCTCGCCGTCGTAAAGATCCTGCAGGTGGCTGTTCGCCACCACGAAATCCGGGGAGATACCGGACAAAATCTGGACCATGTTTCCGTCGCTGGCGCCCAGTTGCACCACCGCCACCCGCGCCTTGCCGTCGCGAACGAAAAAGATCTGTGACGAATTCGTGCTCGTGTCGGTCAGCACCGAAGATCGCGGCAGAAAAATTCCCATGCTGCTGCCGCTCAGCAAGATACGCGCCGTAGCGAACATGCCAGGCTTCAAAGCCAGATCCTGATTGGCGAACTTGGCCTCCACCGCGATGGTGCGGGAGTTGGCTTCCACCGTCGGATTAATCGCGGTCACCGCCCCTTGGAACATGCGGCCGGGGTAGCCGGGAACGCTCGCCTCCACATCTTCGCCCAGCTTCAGCTTCGGCGCGTCCGATTCCTGGACCTGCAGCTCCAGCTTCAGCGGCGTGACCCGCACCACCGTGGCGATCTTGGCCGTCAGCGCTACGTACTGGCCCACCGCGATGGGGCGCGCGCTGATGGAGCCTGCAAAGGGCGCCTTAATCACGGTGTCTTCGACCGCTTTGCGGGCAATGGCGGTTTGCGCCCGGGCGCCGGCCAGCGATGCCTGAGCGTTAATCACACCCTGGAAATTTTGCCGCGCCGAATTGATGGCCGCTTCATACAGCTGCCGCGCTGAATTAGCCTGCTCCTTGGCTGTGTCGGCCTGCGTGCGCGCTTTGTCGTACGCGCTCTCGGAAACATCCCCGGTCTTGATCAGGCTGCCGTAGCGCTGCGCGTCCGCCTCCGACATTCTTGCCTCCGCCAGAGCCGAATCATACGAAGCCCTCGCCGAAAGAACCTCGGGCACCCGGCTCGCGTCGAAAGTGCTTCCTTGCGACAGCCCGATGCGTGACTCCGCCTGCCGCAGACTCGCCTCGGCCTGCTGCTCGCTGGCCAGCGCCGCCTGCAAGCGCAGCTGCGCGTCGCGGTCCTCCAGTTTGGCGAGAACCTGGCCTTCTTTCACAAATGCGCCCACATCCACCGGCGTTTCGATGACCCGCCCCGCCGCGGGCGGGGCGACATCCGACGACTCCTCGGCCAAGAAACTTCCCGTCACCTGCACCGAGGACGACACCTCACGCGTCACCGCACGCACGGTAGCGATCTTAAGAACTTTGGCCGGCCCCGTAGCCGCCTCGGTCAGAGAAATGGGAGCATTGCCCGCGTTGTTGCACCCGGCCGTGACAAGCAAAGCGAGCGCCGCCAAACCCGTCCATATTTTTACGAAGATTGCACTGCGTGCCATGGAAATTACTTCTGCTTTCCTTTCGCCGTACGCGCCGCCTGCGGCCCCTGTTCCAGACCGCTCAAAATCAGGCCCACGAACTGTTCGACCACCCCATCTTCATCCGCGGGAAACTTCTCCACCCCGAAAACGTGCCGGACCATCGCGTAATGAATGGTCGCGCCCATCACAAACATCAAAGCCGCTCCCGGATCGCACTTCCGGAACGCACCTTCCTGCTGGCGCAACGCAATGTAGCGGGTCAGGAAGTCTCCGGTCGGCATCCCGAACCGCTCGTGAAAAAGATCCGCCAGCAGATGTCCTTCGAGCGAGGCGTAGAGCAGCAGCCGGTGAAAGGCCGCGTCTTCGCGAAAGGACCGGACGATCTGCCGCGCCACGTGCCGGAACACCCCCCGGTCATCGCGCCGCTCGGCCAGTTCGTTCATCTCCGTCAGCCACCGGTCCCCGCCCAGGGTGGCTTCCTTTTCGTCCAGGATGGCGTGATACAGATCCTCTTTGCTCGCGAAATGCCGGAAGAGGATGGCCTCGCTCACTCCGGCGGCCGCGGCAATGTCCTTGGTCTTGGTCCCGCTGAATCCGTTGCGGGCGAAGCTGTCGATGGCCACTCGCAGCAGCTGCCGGCGGCGGTCCCCGCCGGGCATCCGGGCCACGCGGACCGGGGCGCCCTCGCGCTTCGAAACTTCCTGGGTTCGGTCTTGGGCTTCCATAAGTAAGTACTCACTATAATAGCACGCCGCCCCACGCCCTCCCGTGGCCCGGAAAATGCTCGCTACTCCACACCAGAGCCGCTATGGACTTCAATCTCTCGCCACTGCTTATCGTTTGGGAAGCAACTCAGGCTTGCGATCTCGCATGCGTTCACTGCCGCGCCCAGGTTCGGCCGGAACGGGATGCCGGTGAACTAACCACCGAAGATGGCTACCGCCTCCTCGAAGAAGCCAAGCAATTCGGCAATCCTTTGATGGTTTTCACCGGCGGCGACCTTCTAAAGCGCCCCGATATCTTTGACTTGGTTACCCATAGCGTGTCCATCGGCCTGCGCACCAACATCACGCCCAGCGCCACCCCTTTACTCACCACCGCGGCGATCGATCGCTTCCAGCAATGCGGAATTTCGCGCATGGCGGTCAGCCTGGATGGGCCAGATGCCCCTACCCACGACGCTTTCCGGCAAACCACCGGCACCTTCGATCAAGCCATGCTCGCCCTCCGGCATGCCGGCGAGATCGGCCTCGACACCCAGGTCCAGACCGCTCTGTCCCGCCGTAACCTGTCCCGCCTGGCCCAGATCGCCCAGCGCGTGGCCGAAGTCGAAGCCAAGATGTGGAGCCTCTTTTTCCCCGTTTCCACCGGACCCGCCCCCGGAGAAGACTTCAGTGGCGAAGAGTGCGAGAAGGTTTTCGAATTCTTGTACGAAATCTCCAAAGTCGCCCCATTCGAAGTGAAGACCACGGAGGCTCTCCACTACCGCCGTTACATCGCCCAGCGCCTCAAAGCCGAGCACGGCGGCAAAGGCGGCGCTAACGGCCGCTTGTTGTGGAGAACCACCGCCGTCAGCGAGGGCAGTGGCTTCGTTTTCATCTCGCACACCGGCGAGATCTTCCCCAGCGGCTATCTGCCACTGTCCGCCGGCAATATCCGCGAGGACTCGCTCGTGGATGTCTACCGGAACTCCACCTTGTTCCGCCTGCTGCGCGACCCGGACGCCAAACACGGCAAGTGCGGCTGCTGCGACTACCACAAAATCTGCGGCGGATCGCGCGCCCGGGCCTACGCCTTGACCGGGAACTACCTGGAGGCCGATCCCTTTTGCTGTTATCAGCCGGCGCGCCAGCCCGAGTTGGTCAACGCCTAACTCCGGCGGCGCAACAATATGCTACGCCCGTCCTTCCTATCGAACCGGATAGGAGCCTGGAACCGTGCCTCCAGCACTGGGGCTCACCATAATCCCCGGCGCGACCAAGCCATCGGTCAGCCCGAATCCTCGAATGAGTAAGCCGCTTTGCCAGGTGTTTTCGAGCGCCTGGATATAATCGGTCTGCAACTGGAACAAAGTACGCTGGGAAATCAGCACCTGCGGATACGCCCCGGCCATCTTCCGATAATTGCTGCGATACATTTCATAGGCCTGCTGCGCCCGCGGCAGCATTTGCGTCTTGTATTGCTCCGCTGTCACCCGCGCGGAATCGTAGCCGCGAAACAGGTCCGCCAGGTTGCGCTGCAGCTCGAGTTTCACGCGCACCAGATTCTGCTTGGCGTTTTCGATTCGAGCTTTGGCAGCCGCAATGTTTCCCTGATTGCGATCGAAAACCGGCAGCTGGATTCCCACCTGCGCTCCGCCCATGAGCCCCGCCGGCTTCCCGTTGGGGAGAGCTTCATAGTTTTGATAGAAAATTCCGGTGATCTGCAGATCGGGGATCGGGGCTTTGCGCACTTCCACCAGTTCTGCTTCCGCGCGCTCCACGCCCTGTTGTGCCAGCTTCACCTCGGGACTGTCGCGCAAAGCGGCCGCGGTCCATTCGCTGTAATTCAACTCGGGGATTGCTTCCAGGTCGCCTTCCAGATTCGCCCTGGGCAAGTCGGGTTTTCCAACTACGGCCGCCATCACTCGCCAGGAAGCTTCCAAATTCTGTTGTGCGACCCGCAACCCGACAGCCGCCTGTTCCTGTTCGACTTCGGCTTGCAGGATGTCCGGTCGGTCGGCCTGTCCAACGTTCCCCAATTCTTCCGACGTCACCACCGCGTCGCCCGCCAGCTTCACCAGGTTCTGCCGCACCTCTACCATTCGCTGGGCGGCCAGCACTTCATAAAACAGCGCGCGAACATTGTTCTGGATGCGCAGCCGCTGAACTTCTCCGCTGGTCGCCGTTTCGTTCGCCTGGAGCAGCGCCACCCGCCGCGCGGCGCCCAACTTGCCTCCCAGAACAATATCCTGGCTGATGAAGCCCCCTTGTTCGCCGCCGCCATACAATCCCCCGCGAACCTGGTCGCTGTAATAGCCCGCTACGGGATTCGGATAAAGGCCGGCTTGCCTGACCAGCCCGGACGCCACCTGCAGGTTCGCTCGAACCTGCGCCATGGTAGGATTGCTCGCCAAAGCCATCTTTTCCAGCTCATCCAGGCGGAGAACAACGTGGGGGGAGCTTACCACCTGGAGGTCATACAACGTCAAGTCGCCCTCATAAACCTTCGCAGTCACCCGATCGCCCGCGTTCACACGCTGGAGCGCGTCTTCGTCGCCGACGGCATAGCTCATGGTCATGGTGTCCATCCAGCCTGCGATCGGTTCGTTGGTCACGGTAAGCCGTTTCGCAGCCGTGTCCACCGCCTCCACTTTGCCGTAAAGCACGAAACTTTTTTTGCCGCTGCTCTGAGCCTGTATCGGGATCCAGCTCAAACCAATGATGGCGCTCGCCAGAATCGCTTTCATCGGTTGCTGTTCTCCCTGGCGCCTTGTGCCGCCTTGAGCTCCATGATCTTGCCGTATTGTTCCGGCGGCAGCACTCGAACCAGCGTCATCATTCCACCCATATATCCGCTCCACCCCGCGGGCAACCCGTACGTCTCCGGCTTCTCCACTTCTTTATCCATGGCCATCATCGAACTTTCCATGAAGGCGTCCTGAGGGAACAGCGGAATTTGATTCGCGTTCTTCGGAATCTGGGGCATTTTTATCCCGGCGGCATCGCTATGAAGCATCTCCTCCCCGCTCCGCGAGAGCGGTCCGTTTGTTTGCGCCACTTCGGCCGTCGATCCCACGCCCAGGCCGCGCCCGAGACTGGGTGCCTTGTTGTCCGCGGTCGCATTTCCGCCGCGCAACATGCCCATCCCCCCCTGCATGCTGGCGCCGGCCTGCATGCCCCGCCCCAGGCGCGTGATCGGTCCAACGTTCGACGACATTTGATTCATCATGTGATGCGGAAGATGGCAATGCAGCATCCAGTCTCCGGGACGGTCCGCCACGAACTCGATGTCCCGCGCCTGCGCCACGCCCACCAGCACCGTGTCCCCGCGGGCCCAGATCGCTTCCGGCTGCCGCGCGCCTTCGTGCCCGGTCACCCAGAACGTGTACCCATGCAGATGAATCGGGTGGTGATCCATTCCCAGGTTGAAGATGCGCACTCGCACCCGTTCTCCCAGCTTGACCACCAGGGGCGTCGAAGCAGGACCGGATTTTCCATTGAACGTGAGCCAGTTGTACTCCATGCTCATGCTGTTCGGAATCGTGCTGTTTGGCAGCACGGCGTATTCCTGGAGCGCGATCACGTAGTCTTTATCCACCCGGGGCCTGTAGGGGACCTTCGGATAAATGATGAACCCTCCCAGCATTCCCACCATTTCCTGCATCGCCATATGAGAGTGATAGAAGAAGGTCCCGTTTTGATGCAGCGAAAATTCGTAAACAAATCGCCCGCCCGGCGCCACGGAGTTTTGGGCGATTCCCGGCACACCGTCCATATCGATGGGAAGCTCCAGTCCGTGCCAGTGAATGCTCGTTGGCTCAGGCAGGTGATTGTCCAGAATAATTCGGACGCGGTCGCCTTCGTTGGCTTGGATGGTGGGACCCGGCGCGCTTCCGTTGTAGCCCCACAGATCCAGGGTTCGCCCCGGCACGATGGTTTGTTTGACCGGCTCCGCGATCAGATGAAACACTTTTACTCCCTGATCCATCGTGAACGGGAGGTCGCAGCCGTCCAGCGTCACGGCGGGCACGGCGGGCGAGTCCTCGCGCGCTGGTTGAGCGCTCATCGCCTGGGCCAGCGCCGCTCCAGTACCCATTCCAAAAAGACTCTTGAAGAATTTCCTTCGGGGATTCAATGTACATCTCCTTGCTAGCTTGTATCTGGCTGTCGAAATGCGCGTCGGCCTGCGTGCGCACACGCACACCGATGCAATCACGAACGTGGGCCGGAAAAGGCTAGATACGGAGAATAGTGGGAGAGGTATCTGCGGCGCCAGGCGGAGAGCCGTCTGAAAAATCGACCATCCACATCACTGCATCAGCGCGAAGGACCACCGCCGTTACGGCCGGCGCCGGACCCATCACGAAAAGAACCGGTGCGTCGAAGTGCTGCGTATCGGGCGTGGTCGCGGATGAGATGATGCGCTGGAAGGAGCACACATGCCGATTTCCATCCTGTGAGTGATCGTGCCGCCGGTGACAGGGGGGAATGGATCTAGTACTACCACAATCGGTGGAACACACGTCTGCCGCACAAGCCGCAACGCAATGGAGCTGAGCAAACAACAACACCATCGCGGTAGTGACAATGAGTTTCGCGCGAGCCACCGTGGGCCTTCGTTGAAAAGCATAACACGAAAAATCGTTCTAATTGCCCCAGTGGGTCAGCAACCGCCCCGGTGGAAACGCGGTCATCGTCAAGCGCTTCCGGCCTGGCAGAGTCACCAGAACCACCCGCAGGTAGTGCTATGTTGGAAGAGATATATCACCATGCTTGTCACCAACCCCGTAACCAGCGAGGACCGTAACGAACAGGAAATCGGCGAGTGGCTTGAATCTCTGGACGGCGTAGTGGAGGAGGGGGGGGCGGAACGCGCCGCCTACCTGCTCGGCCGCCTGATCGACCACGCCGCCCTTTACGGAGTGCAGGCCCCACAGGGCCTCAAGACACCCTACATTAATACGATTCCGGTAGAGGAAGAGGTTCCCTACCCTGGTAACCGCGCCATCGAACGCCGCATCAAGAGTCTCATCCGCTGGAACGCTCTCGCCATGGTCGTGCGCGCCAACAAACACGACGCCGGCATCGGCGGCCACATCTCCACCTACGCCTCGCTGGCCACGCTGACCGAAGTGGGCCACAACCATTTCTTCCACGCCCGCTACGGCGATCAGCCCGGTGACTTCGTTTACTTCCAGGGCCACGCCTCGCCGGGCGAATATTCGCGCGCCTTTCTGGAAGGCCGCCTGACCGAAAAACACCTGGAGAACTTCCGTCACGAACTGCGCGAGCATCCCGGCCTGTCGTCTTATCCGCACCCCTGGCTGATGCCCGGATTCTGGCAGTTCCCCACCGTATCCATGGGACTGGGTCCGATCAACGCCATCTACCAGGCGCGCTTCATGCGCTATCTGGAAAATCGCGGTGTCATCCCGGTTACCGGCCGCAAGATCTGGGCATTCGTCGGCGACGGCGAAAGCGATGAGCCCGAAACGCTGGGTGCGCTCACGCTGGCGGCCCGCGAGCGGCTGGATAATCTGATCTTCGTCGTCAATTGCAATCTGCAGCGGCTCGACGGGCCGGTTCGCGGCAACGGCCACATTATCACCGAACTCGAGACCTCCTTCCGCGGCGCGGGCTGGAACGTCATTAAAGTCTTGTGGGGCGGCAATTGGGACGACCTGCTGGCGCGCGACACCAGCGGGCTGCTGATCAAGCGCATGGGCGAGTGCGTCGACGGCGAATACCAGAATTTCAAAGCCAAGGGCGGCGCTTACGTCCGCAAGGAATTCTTCGGCAAGTATCCCGAGCTGTTGAAGCTGGTCGAGCACATGTCTGACGAGGAAGTCGGCGCCCTGCGACGCGGCGGCCACGACCCGCAAAAGGTCTATAACGCCTATCAGCGCGCCGTGAAACACACCGGCTCACCCACCGTGATCCTGGCCAAGACCATCAAGGGCTACGGCTTGGGCGAGGCCGGCGAAGGCCGCAACGTCACCCATCAGCAGAAGAAGCTGAACGAAGACGAAATGCTGTACTTCCGCCGCCGCTTCGACATCCCCATCCCGGATGAAACGGTGCACACGACATCGTTCTACAAACCGCCCGAAGACAGCCCCGAGATGCGCTACGTCCGGGAGCGGCGGGAAGCGATGGGTGGGAGTCTGCCCGCGCGCAACGTGCCCAGGATCGAGTTGCACGCGCCCTCCCTCGAGATATTCGCCGAATCGCTGGCCGGCTCCCACGGCCGCGAAGTGTCCACCACCATGGCGTTCGTGCGAGTGCTTACGCTTTTGCTCAAGGATCACTCGGTGGGCAAGTACATCGTGCCGATCATTCCCGACGAAGCGCGCACCTTCGGTATGGAGTCGCTGTTCCGGCAATACGGCATCTACGCCAGCCGCGGGCAGCTCTATAAACCCGTCGACAGCGAGAATTTCCTGTTCTACAAAGAGGCCAAGGACGGACAGATCCTGGAGGAAGGCATCAACGAAGCCGGTTCCATGGCGTCGTTCACGGCCGCGGGCACTTCGTACGCCACCTACGGCGTGCCCATGATCCCCTTCTTCACCTATTATTCGATGTTCGGCTTCCAGCGCGTCGGCGACCTGATCTGGGCCTTCGCCGATTCGCGCGGCAAAGGGTTTCTGATGGGCGGAACGGCCGGCCGCACCACGCTGTCCGGCGAGGGTCTGCAGCATCAGGACGGCCACAGCCTGGTGCTTTCAAGCACCGTGCCCACCTGCCACAGCTACGATCCGGCCTACGCCTATGAAATCGCCGTCATCGTCCAGGACGGCATCCGCCGCATGTATGAGTTGATGGAAGACCGCTTCTACTATCTGACCATCTACAACGAAAACTACGCGCAGCCGGCGATGCGCGAAGGCGTGGCCGAAGGGATCCTGCGCGGCATCTATCGCTATCAGGCCTCCGACGGCGAGCCGCAAGTCCACCTCTTCGGCAGCGGACCCATCTTGAACGAAGCTTTGCGCGCGCAGAAGATCCTGGCGGAAACTTATCAGGTCGCCGCCGACGTCTGGAGCGTCACCAGCTACAACGAACTGCGGCGCGACGCGCTCGAAGTGGAGCGCTGGAACCGCCTGCACCCGGCCGAACCGGAACGGAAACCGTATCTGCTGGAAGCCCTCGCCGGCGCTCATGCTCCCATCGTCGCCTCTACCGACTACATGAAGGTAGTCGCCGATCAGATCGCCCCCTGGCTGCCCGGCCGCGTGGTCTCGCTCGGCTGCGACGGTTTCGGACGCAGCGACAACCGCGAACATCTCCGCAAGCATTTCGAGAACGGCGCCGAAGCGATTGCCGCCGCGGCTCTGGCGCGCCTGGCTCGCGATGGCAAGTTCGACGCCCAGCGCGCCCAATCCGCCATCCGCGAACTGGGTCTCGATCCCGAACGCGCCGATCCGGTCAGGGCCTAGCTCCAATTCATGCTCTTCTTCACCGAAGCGGACGTCCGCGAGCTGCTTCCGATGCGCGACGCCATCGATGCGATGCGCCGCGCCTTTGAAGCGCTGGCCGAGGGCCGGGCTCAAAATCTGCCGCGACGCCGTCTGACGCTCGACACCGGCTCGATGCTGCACGGCATGGCCGGTTCCTTCCTCAACTATTTCGGCACGAAATTCTACTCCACGAACCCGCGCTACGGCGCTTATTTCTACTTCATGTTGTACGACGCCCAGACCGCCCGGCCGCTGGCTTTCCTGGAGGCGAACTATCTCGGGCAGATCCGCACCGGCGCCGCCTCCGGCTATGCGACGGACTTGCTGGCCAACCCCCAGGCTCGCACGCTCGGCGTCATCGGCTCGGGATTCCAGGCCAGAACTCAAGTGGAAGCCACCCGCGCAGTCCGGCCCATCGAAACCGTGCGCGTTTGGAGCCGTAGCGAAGAAAAACGCCGCCAGTTCGCCCAGGAATGCTCCGCCATCGCGGCGAGCTCAGCCGAAGAAGCGGTTCAAGGCGCCGACATTGTGATTACCGCGACCAACGCCGCCGAGCCGGTCGTCGAAGATGGCTGGATCGGGCCTGGAACCATGATCAACGCCATGGGATCCAACCGCGCCGATCGCCAGGAGCTTCCGGCCACGCTGGTCCGTCGCGCCGGGCTGATCGCGGTGGATTCGCTCGAGCAGGCCAAGATCGAAGCCGGCGACCTGATCCTCGCGGATTGCTGGACGAACGTCGCGGAATTACACCAGCTGAAGCGGCACTTCGATCCGCGGCGCGTGATCATCTTCAAATCTTTAGGTGTCGGGATGGAGGATGTGGCAGCGGCGGCATTGGTTTACGAGCGCGCGCTCGCCACTCCAGAGCGCTTTGCGGATCGGAATCACCCCACGCGCTAACCCGCTCCGCGAACCTTCCATCCGGCTATCATAGCGGGAGTGAAGCTCGCCTCCCGCTTCGCCGCGGCCGCGCTGCTGTCGGCGGTTCTTGGTCTGGGTCTCTACGGAATCGGACGCAGCCTGTGGCTGGATGAGGCTTGGGTCGCGAATTCAATTCTGGCGCCGTCGCTCTCCGGAATGTTCTACTACCCCGGCTGGCTGCAAACGACTCCACCGCTGTTCTTGCTGCTGGCTAGGGCAGGCCTTCGGATCACGGGACCGTCCAACGCGGCGTTCCGCGTGGTTCCTCTCCTTTTCGCGATTTTGGCCGCGGCCGGCGTGCTGCTGGTGAGCCGCCGGCTGTTGCGGCCGGGCGTCGCCGCTCTGGCCACGGCCATCGTGGTCCTCAATCCCACCGCCATCGAGTACGCGGGCACCTTGAAACCGTATAGCGGCGAGATGGCGGCCAGTGCGTTCCTTCTGCTCGCCTGCTTCGCCTATCTTCAGAAACCGGGCGCCAAACGTTTCGGCGGGCTGATGGCTGTCGTCGCGGTGACGCTGCCGCTGGCCTACTCCACCGCGTTCCTGGTTCCGGGCATCGTGCTGGCTTTGGCCGGACAGGGATCTCTCCGCAGGGCCGTGTGGCTCGGCGCCCTGGCCGCGGCGCTCTTGGGCGCGCTGTACTTCGTCACCATTCGCCCGAACCTGTCGCCCGACCTGCACGCCTACTGGGCCGCCGACGTGGATCATCGAATGACCCCCGCCTTGGCCGCCGCTCTTGTATTTTGCGCGCTGATGGCCGGCCGCCTCATCCTGCGCTACAGGCGCGGCGTGTTTTCTTCGCGCGATTGGGCCCTCCTCATCTGCGTGCTGCCGTGTCTGCTCCTGGCCGCAGTCAGCGCACTGGGGTGGTACCCTGCCAGCCCTCGAACCCGCCTTTTCGCCGTGCCTCTTTTCGTACTCCTGGCCGCGGCCGCCGCCGAGGATTCAATTCACCACTGGATGGACCGGCCGGTGGTGGATTTCGCAGCTATCGCGGTGTGCTTCGGCCTGGCCGGCTTCGCCGCCGCGAGCCAAATGATGCAGCCGCGCGACCTCGCCAAAGAAGACATCGCCGGAGCGGTTTCCTTTCTTCAACGGCATGCTTCGCCCGCCGACCTCATCCTGGTGCACGCCAGCTGCAAAGAAGGCTTCCTCTTGTATTCGAGACTGGACGCCTGGCAACCTCCGCATGCTCTCTTCGGCGACACCGGCTGGCCTTGTTGTGCGCGCGGGCATGACGACCGCCCCGGAGCTTCCACGCAGCGCGCGGTCTTCGCCGATCTGGATGCCAAGATTCCTCGCGGCTATACCGGCCGTGTTTGGCTGCTGTTTACCACTCGTCCCACTCACTGGAGCTACACCGGCCAGGACGAAGGCTATCTGTGGGTCAAGCACGTGTGGGAGCGCGGGTGTCCGGCCGGGCCCCTTCTACTCTTCAAAGACCTCGCCATCGGTCCGATGAACTGCCAGTCCGCACGCTAGCCGACGGCAGGACCCGCGGCACGGGGCTTCAAGTCTTGAGATGGGGAATGGAAGGACGTGGTGGCGGCGATGCTCGTCTACCAGCGGGCCCGCTACTCCTGAACGCTTTGCTGATCGGAATCCGCCCAGGCGCTGATCTTCAGCCGGCGGCAGACCCAGCACAAGCCTTCGGCCGAGTTGGGCGCGCAGGTTGCACCACAGACTGAACACTTCTCCACGCGCTGGATCTGGTCAGCCATGATGGACCGCTTCGCCTGCTCCAAAAGCTCGCGGTCGATCACCGGAACCGTCTGAGGCAACCGTTTTCTTTTCATCCGCTGACCATACAGTAACACGGGACCAGTGGGTTACGCTGCTTGCGCCAGGCGCATAATGTAGGCCGGATCCAGCGATGCCGAACAGCGAGAGCACTTCTGCCCCGCCTTCACCTTCGCCGTCCTGCCGCTATGAACCACCACCCCTTCCACCGTGTGCGTGCAGATCGGACAATAGACGAATGCTTTCGTCTCAATTTGGGGCAGTGAGCGTTGTGCTTGAGCCATTAACTTCATACTTCCTCCTTCTGTCGCTAGTACAGACGCAAGTCAAGGTCCAAAGGATTGTAAAAATCGGTGAACGCTTTGACCGCAATCGTTGCGGCCTCCCGAGAAGAGGCTACACTGAAGTGTTCGATTGCTTATGAAGAAAGCCTTCCTTTTCCCGGGCCAAGGGTCGCAGTACGTCGGAATGGGCAAAACTCTGGCCGACAACTTCGCCGTCGCGCGTTCAATATTCGACCAAGCTGACGACGCGCTGGGGCTTCCACTCACCCAAATCTGCTTTGAAGGGCCCGACGATGCGCTGCGGCTCACCGAAAACATGCAGCCGGCTCTGCTGACGGTTTCCGTCGCGGCCTGCCGGGTTTTGGAGCAGCAGGGCGTCAAGCCCGATTACGTCGCCGGGCACAGCCTGGGAGAATATTCGGCGCTGGTGGCCGCCGGTTCGCTGGCATTTGCCGACGCGGTCCGTCTGGTCCGCAAGCGCGGCCAGTACATGCAGGAAGCGGTCCCGGTGGGCGTAGGTGCGATGGCCGCTCTGCTAAAACTGCCGGACGGTAGGCTGGATTCCATCCTGGCCGAAGCCGCGCAAGGCGAGGTAGTCAGCGCCGCCAACCTGAACTCCCCGGATCAAGTTGTGATCTCGGGTCACGCTGGCGCCGTACAGCGAGCCATCGATCTGGCCAAGGCTGCCGGAGCGCGGCGGGCTATCCCGCTTTCCGTCAGCGCGCCGTTTCACTGCCCGCTCATGAAGCCGGCGCAGGAGCGCTTAGCCGCCGATTTGAACGCCACGGAGTTTCGCGATCTCGCGATGCCGCTGGTGAACAACTGGAGGGCCGAAGTGGTCACGCAAGGCGCCGAGGCGCGCGAGGGGCTCTACCACCAGGTTCCAAACCCGGTACTCTGGACAGAAGTGATTCAAAAGTTGGCCTCGCTCGGCGTCGAGCGGTTTATCGAGGTCGGCGCCGGCGGAGTGCTCACCGGCCTGCTGCGCAACATCAACAGCGAGCTGGTTGGCTCCAAGTTCGGCGAGGCGGCGGATCTGGAGAAAGTACATGCGGCGAACGCTTAGCGCATTGCCCGTAGTCCTGGTATCGTTTCTGGTGTCGAGCTGCTCAAAGCCCGTGGAGAAACCGGACCTATCCAAACTGACCGAGGATTTCGTGTATGGATCGCTGGCCCTGTCGCCCGTTTCAGCGACTTCGGCCGGCTACCACGAGCACAACGGGGTGCATCTGGATGGCAAGTTGGACGATTTCAGCCCGGCCGGAATCGCCGGACAGCACAAGTTTTATTCCGATTTCCGCGACCAACTGGCAAAGATCCAGCCAGCGTCGCTTTCGCCGGAAGACCAGGCCGATTACGAGATTCTCCAGAACCAGACCAACCTTTCTCTGCTGGAGCTGGACGAGATCCAAAGCTACCGGCACAATCCAACGGTGTACGTAGAGCTGGTAGGGAACGCGCTGTTCAATCCGTTCGTGCTGGAATACGCGCCGATGGAAACGCGCTATCGCGACATCATCTCGCGCCTGCAAGCGGTGCCCGCGCTGGTCGATCAGGCGAAAGCCAACCTGGTGGACGCGCCGGAGGTATGGAATCGCGTGGCGCGGGAGGAGAACGATGGCAACCTGGATTTGATCGACAAGATGCTGCGCGAGCACGCGCCCGGAGCCGTGAAGGCGGATTACGACAAGGCCGCCGGTCCGGCGGTCGACGCCTTGCGCGGCCTCACCAAATACCTGCAGGATGATTTATCAAAGAAGACCAGCGACTGGCGCCTGGGCAAGGAGAAGTACGACAAAAAGTTCGCTTACACGCTAATCTCCGGCAAGCCTCCCGAGCAGGTGCTGGCGGAGGCCGAAGCCTCGCTCAAGGACATCCGCGACCAGATGGCCAAGCTGGCCGCGCCCGAAACCGTCCGCGTAGCTCTGGACAAAATCGCAAAGCAGCACGCGACTCCGGCCACCTACATGGATCAGGCGCAAAAGGATCTGGCGGATGCCACGGCCTTCGTACGCGACAAGCATCTGGTGACGCTTCCCACCAGTGGCAATTTGCAGGTGATCCCCACACCGGTCTTCATGCGCGGCATCTACTCGGTGGCCGGGTTCAATCCGGCTCCAGCGCTGGAACCGGAACTGGGCGCATTCTATTGGGTGACGCCGATTTCGCCCGACATGCCCAAGGCAAGCGTCGAATCCAAACTCCGCGAATATAATCGCTTCGGGATGATGGAGATTACGATTCACGAGGCCATGCCCGGCCATTACGTGCAGTTGACCATCGCGAACAACTTGCAACCGAAGCCGCGCCGGCTGCTGCGCGCCATCTTCGGCAACGGACCGTACATCGAAGGCTGGGCGCAGTACACCCAGCAGATGATGTCGGACGAAGGCTTTTTGAACAACAGCCCCGAGCTGCGGCTCACCATGCTGAAACAAATGCTGCGGGCCATCGCCAACGCGATTCTCGACATCCGCCTGCAGACCATGGGCATGACCGAACAGCAGGCCATGGATCTGATGGTCAACGACACCTTCCAGGAAAAGGAAGAGGCGATGGCCAAGGTGCAGCGCGCGCAACTGTCTTCGTGCCAGTTGCCGATGTACTTCATCGGCTGGCGGGGATGGCTGGAAGCGCGCGAAGCCTACAAGCAGCGCAAGGGCGCGGGCTTCCAGCTCTCCGAATTCCACGACGCGGCTCTCAAAGAGAGCGCGGTGCCTATTCCCGACTTGGGCAACCTGCTGCGGTAGCTCCTACATCGGAGCGGGCGGCTGGGGATCGGACGACGATTGCGGGGCTTCGTAACATCCGATGTCGTAGGCGATTCCCTGCGGCCGGGATACGCCCAGGATATCCACGGGCACATTCGGCAACGTTGTGCCGGCATCGATGGCCGGCGAGTTGGGCGCCAGCTGATAGAGCGGCGCGGACGGCGGATCGGCAAACAGCTGCGCGGGCGTGGCGATTAAGGAATGCAGGTCGTAGCCCAGCGCCTGCCACTGAGCGAGCGTCAGAGACTTCCCGGCGCCGTTCTTGTCCGAGAAAACATTCACCACGACGTTGTAGTCGCTGACGAAGCCGGAGACGGTGGCACTGGCGATCAGAATCGATCCTTGGTTGGCACTGGGCGCGTAGAGGATATTGTTTTCGATGACGTTGCCTTCGGGCGCCGCCTTGCGCGGGCTGGCTTGAGGAATATCGATGACATAGCCCGCGTGCGCCGCCATCACGATGGTGTTGTTCAGCACTTGATTGTTGCTGGACCCGTGCGCGCCATCGATCGCGTAAAGCGCGACGCCGGTGCCATGGTTGTTGTAAATCAGGTTGTTGCTAATCAGGCTGCCGTCCGCGCCGTCCAGACCGATCGCCGCGGCTCCAAAAGAGCCGTTGTTGTAAATGGTATTGGCGGTTATGGTGGCAGACTCGACTTGGCCTGCCGCTTGTGGGCCAAAGAAGAAAAACCCGCCGCCTCCAGCCGTGCCCCCATCGAGTTGAATGCCGGCCTGGAAGTTGTCATGCGAGGTATTGCCGCTGATCAGCGCGTTCGAGGAGGCACCGGTGTCATAGATGCCGTTTGCAAAATTGTGGTCGGTTTCGTTGCCTTGGATGACGACATCATTCGAGGACTCCGTGAAAATGCCACTCTGGAAACCGTTGTGAACGTGATTGTTCTGGACGGTGATGCGGTCCGTGTTGCGGACATCGATCCCGTAGACGGGAGCGTTCACCACCTGGAGACCGGAGATGACCCAGTCTGTGACGGTGGTGCCGGAATTGCCAATTTCGATGTTGCTTAAGTGCTGGTTCCGTGAGCCCGGCCGATTGACGACCACAGTGGCGCCTAAGTCCGCCTGCAGGGTCTTGGGCACTGATGGCCCGCCCGGAATGCTGATGCGGCACCCGGTGTAGGTACCGGTTTCGACCAAAATGGTGTCGCCGGGCGCGACGGTGTCAACGGCGTGTTGCAGAGTAGCCCACGCCTGAGAAATAGAGGTCCCCGGATTAGTGTCGTGCCCCTTGGGAGCGACGTAATAGGTCGCCGCGGAGCAGAGCGATACGAAAAAAGTGAAAACAACGCTGAGTTTCACCATGAGATGATCGTAAGCTAAGGCGATACCTGACTAGCAATAACGGAAGTAACTCAGGACTATTGACTTACCCGTTGCCGGTATGTGGGGCTCAGGCGGCTAACGCAGTACCAAATGCTTAAGCGGCCCATTCCGTAGTGCGTTCTGTCTCAATCTGGAACTTTTTGGCGTCCGGTGTGACAAAGGTAGGCAGTTTGCGGTTCTGGCAGACGAGGCAAGGGGGCACATTTTCTTCGCCACGATGGATGAGGAGGCTTTTCAATTTGGACCGGATCGAACCTAAAGCTGCTTCTTTTTGAGGACCATCCGGCCACTCTTCCACAATGTGTAAGCGCTGATGCTCTTGGTTCAACCATTCGCGGAACATTGGACAGCCTCCTAAACCTTCATATCTCACCCAGGCTGAGTGCAAGAGGTTTTCCAAACCGATCGAATTGCGAAACGAACCCACAAAGCTAGTGTTTTCAATGCCGCTTAGGTGACATCGAACAGGAACTTAAATCCGTAGTCCATGTGAAGCTGCTGATGGCAGTGAAACAGAGTGAGGCCGTTCCTGGCCGGCGAGAAGTCCGCTTCGACCTTTCTATATCCTTTCACCAGAACGACATCCTTCAGGATCCCGCCGGTGGGCTTGCCGTAAACATTGGTTAGCTCAAAACTGTTACGGTGCAAATGCACCGGATGGGCGTCGTCGGTATGGTTGTCAAACACCAGGCGGTAGCGCTTGCCCGTTTCGAGAGGGTGCGGGGTGTCCTTCTCGTCGAAGCTTCTCCCGTTGATGGTCCAGTGGTTGAAGCCTCCGGTGCCGCCGTTGATTTTGCCGAACGTCATCACGAAGGTCTCATCGGGCTTGGAAGTGGTGCCAGCGGCGCCGAAGAGGGTGTAATCCCAGACCTTCTTGGCCGGCTTGATCCAACGCGGCTGGCCGGTGCGGTCGGCGTACTCGATAACGATACCCATGCCGTTCATGCGATCATCGTCGTGCGGCGTGCCGAGGATCCAGACGCCGGGGGTTTTCATCTCCACGACGGCGTCGATGCGTTCGGCGGTTCCGAGTTCCAGCACGTCCACCACTTGAGGATGCGGCACTGCATTGCCGTCCAGCGCCACCACCTGGAACTGGTGGCCGGGCAGCGCGAGCTGGATATTCTCCGTCGCGCTGGCGTTCAGGATGCGAAACAGGACGCGCTGCCCCTCCTTGACTCGCACCGGCTCTCCGAAGCCGAGGCACTTCCCGTTGATGGTGAAGCGCTGGTAGCCGATCTCCCAGCCGTTGGGCTTTTCCTGCTTGGTGACGCCCGGCGGCGGGGGCGGCAGAGCCTCGTCCTCTTCTTCTTCGCTTCCGAAAACAGGCTCCCATTCGTGAGTCACCAGGATGACTTCCTGGTCGTAAGCGCCGGGCTCGCTCTTCGGCTCGATGTACACGAAAGCGAATTGTCCGGTGTAGGTGCCCATGCTGGTGTTGGACATGGGCATGACGTGGGTGTGGACAAAGCGCGAACCGGAGGGTTGAGGCGTCAGGCGGTAGCGGAGATGCCCGTGCGGGGGCACGAAGAGGCTTTTCTCCTCGGCGGCGCCGTCGACCTGGGTGGGAATGATCTGCCCGTGCCAGTGAACCAGTTCCGGAGTGTCGGTATCGTTGAACAGATCCACGGTCACCGGCACGCCTTCTTTCAGCCGGATGAGCGGGCCGGGAACGGAGCCGTTGTAGCCGATGGTGCTGATGGTGTGGTCCTTGGCGATGTCGACCAACACCGGGCCGATGCGGAGGGTGACGTCGGCGGGGCCGGTGGGAACGTTCGGTTCCGTGCTGGCGCTGGTCTCGGTCTTTTGGCAGGCTGTTAACGCGAGAGCGCTCCCCAGGGCGAGGTCGGAAAAAAAATTGCGGCGCGTCTTTGGCATCGAAGAATTCCTTTCTTCAGATTAATTCTTTGACAAGTGAAGCGGCCGGGATCTATACTACCACCATTCGTCATCGAATGTCGAAAACGAAACACGATAGTAATACGGAGGACCAGGACCGGGATTTGTATTCCGGGCTGATCCGGCTGCACGTGCTGCATCACGCCGTGGAAGAGCCCATCTTCGGCCTGGGGATGGCCGAAGAACTGGCGCGTCATGGTTACAAAATCAGCCCGGGGACTCTGTATCCACTGCTGCACAGCCTGGAAATGAAAGGTTACCTGCGCTCGAAGGAAGAGCGCAATGGCAAATCGCGCCGCAAGGTCTATCGCGCGACGCCGCTTGGGCGCAGAGCGCTGACGGCGGCCAAAAGCAAAGTACGGGAACTGTTCCGAGAACTGATTGAAGGCAAATGAAGAACCCGATCGCTGCGCTGTTTTTGGCAAGGCTACTGTTGGGGACTCCGGCCACCGCTTTGACGATTCCGGAAGCCGTGCAAGACGCGTTGCAGCACTATCCAGCGATTCGCGTTTCGCAGGAGGAGATGAACGCGGCCGCGGCCGGGATCCGGCTGGCGCAAACGGCCTACCTGCCGCGCGTGGACGGCCTGGCGCAGGTGAATCGCGCGACGCGCAATACCGAATACGGCTTGCTGCTGCCGCAAAACGTCATCCCCGGCGTGGACGGCATCGCGTCCAATAATTTTGGAACCGTGTGGGACAGCGGCCTGGGCGTGCTGGTGAGCTGGCAGCCGTTCGATTTCGGCTTGCGGCGCGCGAACGTGGAAGCCATGACCGCCGCACAGAAGCAATCGCGAGCCACCGTGGAGCGGACGCAGTACGACGTCGCGGTGGCCACGGCCGACGCGTTTCTGACCATGATCGCGGCCGAGCAGACCGCCGAAGCCGCGCGCGGAACGGTGGCGAGCTGGCAAAGCCTGCTGAAGACGATTCATGCGCTGGTGAACGCGGAACTGCGGCCGGGCGCAGACGAGTCGCGCGTGCAGGCGGAACTCGCGCTGTCGGAAACACAACTCGCCCAGGCCGAGCAGGCGATCGACGTGGCGCGTACCACGGTGGCGCAATTCACCGGCCTGGCGCTCTCGCAAATCACGTTGAGCCCGGGCAGGATCGTGGACCAGTTGCCGCCGGAGCGGCCCGTGCCGGCGCTGGACGCGGCGGCCAATCCGCTGGCGCGCGAGCAGACTGCGACGATCGCGCAGCAACAGGCACAACTGCATTCGCTGGAGCGCAGCAACTATCCCCAGTTTTCGCTGCAAGGTCTGGCGGCGGCGCGCGGCACCGGCATGCTGACGAATGGCGATCGGCTGGGCGCCTTCAATGGGCTGGCGCCGACGGTGGAGAATTATTCGGTCGGCCTCACGGTCACCTTCCCCTTCCTGGACCGCTTCTCGATCAAAGAGCAGGAGGCGATGCAAGCGGCGCACATTCGCGCGCAGCAGGCGCAATATCAGGTAATCGCCGCAGATCTACAGCAGCAATTCAACTCCGCGCTGGCGACGCTGGCCGGATCGCGGCGCGTGGCGGCGAACACACCCGTCGTCGTGGCGTCGGCGCAGACCGCGCTCGAGCAAGCCACGGCGCGCTATCAATCCGGATTAGCTTCCATCGACGAGGTGGCCCAGGCGCAGCGCGTGCTGGTCGAAGCCCGCATCGACGATTCTTTGGCCCGCCTGAACGTCTGGCGCGCTCTGCTGGCGGTGGACACGGCGCGCGGCGACATCCAGCCGTTCCTCAACGAGGCAACGCAGTGAGGATTTCGAGGTAAACGAACATGCGACTCGTTCTTGCCGCCCTCCGCAGGCCCATCACCGTGGTAGTGGCGATCGTCGCCGTGGCGCTGTGTTCCATTCTCGCCATGCGGCGCATGCCCGCCGACATCTTCCCGCAGGTGGGCGAGGCGGCCATCTACGTCGCGCAGCCATATGGCGGCATAGATCCGGCGCAGATGGAAGGTTTCATCACGTACTATTACGAGTATCACTTCCTCTACATCACGGGCATCGAGTACGTCGACAGCAAAAGCATCCAGGGCGCCGCGCTGCTGAAGCTGGTGTTTCACGAAGGCACCGACATGGCGCAGGCGATGGCGCAGACGGTGGGATACGTGAATCGTGCGAAATCGTTCATGCCGCCGGGCACGGTTGAGCCGTTCATCACGCGCTTTGATGCCGGGAGCGTGGCCGTGGGCCAACTGGTATTCAGCAGCCAGACGCGCACGCTGGGCGAGATGCAGGACCTGGCGCTGAATCGCGTGCGGCCGCTATTCGCGACATTGCCGGGCGTTTCGGCCCCGCCGCCGCTGGGCGGCGCGCAGCGTACCATCGTGATCACGCTCGATCCCGACAAGCTGCAGGAATACAAAGTGTCGCCCGAAGAAGCGATCGAGGCGGTCGACAAGTCTTCGCTCATCATGCCTTCCGGCAACATGTGGACGGGCAAGCTGGAACGCATCTCGCGCACCAACGCGACACTCGGGGGCAATTTGAATGAGCTGCTGAACACGCCCATCCGCCCGGTCTCGGGCAACACCGTTTTCCTGCGGGACATTGGGACTATCAGCAACGGAACGGATCTCATCACCGACTACGCGCACGTCAACGGGCGGCGCAGCGTATACATCCCGGTGACCAAGCGAGCCGACGCGTCCACACTGGACGTGGTCAATCGCGTAAAGGCGGCGCTACCGGACTTCCGCAAGATCATTCCGCCGGACATCGACGTGCGGCTGGAGTTCGACCAATCGCCGTTTGTCAGGAACTCGATGCGCGGCCTGATTATCGAGGCGCTGTTTGGCGCTTTGCTCACCGGCCTGATGGTGCTCATCTTCCTGCATGACTGGCGCAGCGTGCTGATCGTGATCATCAATATTCCTTTCGCGCTGCTCGCAGCCGTCGTGTTTTTGTGGGTTTCGGGCCAAAGTATCAACATCATGACGCTGGGCGGGTTGGCGTTGGCGGTGGGAGTGTTAGTGGACGAGGCGACGGTGGAGATTGAGAACATCCACGGCCAGATGCTGCCCGGCGTTTCGCGCGCCCGCGCCGTGGTGGAGGCCTGTAGCCGGACCGCCCTGGCCCGTTTGCTGTCGATGTTCTGCGTGCTGGCGGTGTTCGTTCCTTCGTTCTTCATGGTGGGAACCGGCCGGCAGTTGTTCGTGCCACTGGCTCTGGCAGTGGGATTCGCGATGATCGCGTCTTACGTGCTTTCCAGCAGCCTGGTGCCCGTGTTCTCGGCGTGGCTCATGAAGGAAGCGCATCCAGGCGAAGAGCGCGAGGGATTGTTCGGGCGCCTGCGCGCGTTTTACGACGGGTATCTGCGCGTCATTCTAAAGATCCGGTGGCCGCTGGCGATCGGGTACGTGGCCGTTGCGTTCGGGTTGCTGTACGTGCTGCTGCCGCGCATCGGCACCGAAATTTTTCCGGACGTGAACACGGGCCTCTATCGCATCCGGCTGCGCGCGCCGAGCGGGACGCGCATCGAAGAGACGGAGCGAATCGTTTTGCACGCGCTCGACATCATCAAGCGCGATTCCGGCGACAAAGTGGCCATCACCAGCGACTTCATGGGCGTGCAACCGCCCGAATATCCGGTGGACCTGATTCACCTGTTCACCGCCGGCCCGCAAGAAGCGCTGATCCAGATCGCATTGAAGCCGGATGCGGTGGGCGGCGAGACGTTCCGCGAGCGCGTTCGCGAGGATTGCGCGCGCGAGCTGCCCGGCACGGAGATTTCGTTTGAAGCCGGCGACATCGTCACGCAGGTGATGGGCTTTGGCTCGCCGACGCCCATCGAAGTGGCCGTGCAGGGCGTGAATCTGCAAGACAACTACGTCTACGCGCAGCGGGTGCGGGCGGCGATGCAGAAGCTGGATTTTCTGCGGGACTTGCAGTTCGCGCAGGACCTGAATTACCCGACGCTGGATATCAACATCGACCGCGACCGCGCCGGCCAGTTCGGCCTGACCATGGCGGACGTGGTGCATTCGGTAGTGCCCGCGACGTCGTCCTCGCGCTTCACCGATCCGAATTACTGGCGCGACCCGGTATCGGGCAACGGTTTCCAGATCCAGGTAGAGCTGCCGCAGCATCGCATCCAAAGCGTGGATCAGGTGGCCGGTCTGCCCGTGATGCCGGACGGCCAGCCCAAGCCGATGCTCGCCGACATCGCGTCGCTAAAGCTGGGAACCATGCCGGGTGAAATTGAACGCTACAACGGCCAGCGCGTAGTGAGCCTGACGGCCAACATTCACGGCATCACTTTGGGAGAGGCGGCGCGGAAGCTCAATCAGGCTTTGGCCTCGCTCCCTGCCCCGCCGCGCGGAATCTCGGTGGCGCTGCGCGGTGAAATTCCGCCGCTCGAAGAAACAATTTCGAACCTGCAGATCGGGCTACTGGTGGCCGGCCTGGTGATCTTCCTTCTGTTAGCCGCGAACTTTCAGTCGCTGCGGCTGGCCTTCGCGATCATGCTCATTGCGCCGGCCGTGCTGTGCGGCGTGATTCTGATGCTGCTGGTGACGCACACCACGCTGAACGTGCAGTCGTTCATGGGCGCGATCATGGCGATCGGCATCGCCGTAGCGAACTCGATTCTCCTGGTCACGTTCGCCGAACGCTCCCGGCACGAGGGCCTATCGGTGCAGGATGCCGCGCGCGAAGGCGCATCCAGCCGCTTGCGCGCCATTTTGATGACCGCCGCGGCGATGATCTTTGGCATGGTGCCGATGGCTATCGGCATCACGGAAGGCGGCGACCAGGCCGCGCCGCTAGGGCGCGCGGTGATCGGCGGTCTCATCGTGTCCACGTTCACGACGCTGACCATTCTGCCTTCCATTTACGCCATTCTGCAACGGAAGGCCTCCATCACATCACCATCTTTGGATCCAACCGATTCTTCGAGCCGCTATTATGATGGAAAATAAACTTCCGCTTTGTCTCGCGCTCTTCGCCGGAGCCATCGCGCCCCTTTCCGTCTACGCCGCGTCGATGCCGGCTGCGGACCTTGCGACCGTGGTGGCCAAGCCGGTCTCCCGAACGCTCGATGTACCGAGCGAAATCCTGCCGTATTTGAGCGTTTCGCTGCACGCCAAGGTCGCCGGTTTCGTCGAGCGCGTGCTGGTGGATCGCGGCAGCGTGGTCAAGCAGGGCGAACTGCTCATCCAGCTGAGCGCGCCGGAGCTGGAGTCGCAGATCGCCGAAGCGCAGTCCAAAGTGCAGGTGGCCGAATCGGACCGCCTGCAAGCGGTGGCGCAGTTGGCAGCCTCGCAGAGCACGTACGACCGGCTGAAGAAGGCCGCCGAAACTCCCGGCGCGGTGGCCGGCAACGAAGTGATTCAAGCGCAGAAGGAAGTGGAAGCCGCGCAGGCATTGGTGGCGGCGCGCGAGCAGGCCAGCCGGGCAGCCGCGTCGGCGGTGAAGGCGCAGCAGGACATGCAGGCGTATCTGCGTGTCACTGCGCCGTTCGACGGTGTAGTCACGGAACGCCTGGTGCATCCGGGCGCGCTGGTGGGCCCAACCACCGACGCGATGCTGCTGGTGATCCAGCAGGTCTCGCGCCTGCGCGTCGTGGTGCCGGTGCCGGAGCAGGCGGTGGGTGGAATCGTGAACGGCGCTAGCGTCGCGTTCAGCGTTCCGGCGTACCCGGAGCGCACGTACTATGGGACGGTCGCGCGAATCGCGCACGCGCTGGACCAGAAGACGCGCAGCATGCCGGTGGAGCTGGACGTTCTGAATCGCGACGGAACGCTCGCGCCGGGCATGTATCCGGCAGTGAAGTGGCCGGTGCGCAGCTCGCAGATAGCGCTGTTCGTGCCGAAGCTCAGCGTGGTGACCACCACCGAACGCACTTTTGTCATTCGCGACCGCAGCGGACGCGCCGAATGGGTGGATGTGCGCACGGGCTACGCCGATGGCGACCTGATTCAGGTGATGGGCAACCTGCAGGCCGGCGACAAAGTGCTGCGCCGCGCCAGCGACGAAACGCGCGATGGGACGCCGCTCGAGGCAGTAAAGTAGCATTCATGCCGTGGTTGGTTCCTGCGTTGCTTCTGGCGGCGATCCTCGCGTTGCTGTGTCCGCCGGTGCAGAAGGTCTTTCGGGCAGCGTTTGAACGGCGTCCGGCTCTCTTATTCGCAGCACCGCCGCTTCTCTCCGCGATTTTCCTGGCGGCGGCCGTGCAACTCCACGCGCTCAGCGCCGCGCTGGCACTATTGATCCTGGCCTACACGTTCGCCCCGGTGATCTGCGCGTTTCTCGTTCGCCGCAGCCCGGCTCCGGTCTGGATGGACTTCGTCAGCATCGCGCTGCTGTGGTTTCCGCTGGAATTCTCCGTAGGCCAGTCCTTCATTGCAAAGCGGGCGCAGGGCCCGCTGCACCTGGCAGCTTACGGCGTCTCGATCCTGCTGGGCTTGACGATTTTTCTGCTGTTCCGCCGTCTGGCCAGCATGAAGTACAACCTGCCGCGAACGGCCCGCGACCTGGTAATTCTGCTCATCGGCTTCGCCGCGTGCGTGGTGGCGCTCATCCCACTGGGCCGCGCGGTTGGCTTCCTGCCGCCGTTTCACATGCCCAGCTCGAGCGCGCCCGGAATCGCGCTGCAGTATGTCGTGATCCTGGCGTCCACCGCGCTGCCGGAAGAGATTCTGTTTCGCGGCCTGATTCAAAACTCCCTGATGCAGCGGCTCGGCGCGAACTTCGGAACTCTGTTGTTAGCCGCATTCATCTTCGGCTGCGCGCATCTGGATAACGGCCCCCAGCCTCTTCCCAACTGGCGCTACATGATCGTGGCCACCGTCGCCGGCGTCGCCTACGGCAAAGTTTTTGAGAAAAGCTCCAGCATCTTCGCCTCGGCGGGCTTGCACGCGTTGGTCAACACCATCAAGCACGTCTGCTTCTGATCGCAGCTAAACGCCGATGTCTTCGTTCCACAGCCCGGGGTTGGTGCGAATGAAATCCGCCATCAACCGGATGCACTCGGCATCCTGCACGACGTCCACCTGTACGCCCTGGCTGCGCATGTAATCCTCAGCGCCCAGAAAGGTCTTGTTTTCGCCGACCACCACGCGCGGGATCTTGTAGAGCACGATCGCCCCGCTGCACATCGGGCACGGCGAAAGCGTTGAATAGAGGACGCTGTTCTGGTAGACCTTGGCTGGCAGCCGCCCCGCGTTGCGCAGGCAGTTCATTTCGCCGTGATCGATCGGGCTGCCGGTCTGCACGCGGCAGTTGTGCCCGCGCCCGATCATCTTGCCATCGTGCACCAGCACCGAGCCGATGGGAATGCCGCCTTCGGCGAGGCTCTTTCGTGCCTGCTCGATCGCGGCGCGCAAATAAGGATCTTCTGCCATCGTGGAAAGTCCGCCGCGAAAAGGATAACATCAATAGATGGCGGCCACGTCCGAAGCCACTCTTTACACCTCGGGCCTGATCCGGCTCACTCGTCCGCAGATGTACGCGACGATGACCGGGCTGGTGCTGGCCGTTTTGCTGGCCGCGCTGGACCAAACCATTGTCGGCACAGCCGAGCCGCGGATCATCGCGCAGCTTTCCGGATTCGACCGCTATCCCTGGGTCTCGACGACCTACCTGCTGACCTCCACGCTGGCGGTCCCGATCTTCGCCAAGCTGTCCGACATGTACGGACGGAAATGGTTTTTCCTGGGCGGAGCGAGCATGTTCGTGCTGACGTCCATGCTGTGCGGGGCGGCCGGCAAGGTGAACTTCACCGGCCTGGACGGCATGAACCAGCTGATCCTGTTTCGCGGACTGCAAGGCATCGGCGCCGGCATGATGATGGGCCTGGCGTTCACCATCATCGGCGATGTCTTTTCGCCCGCGGAGCGCGGCAAGTACCAGGGTTTCTTCGCAGCCGCCTGGGGCCTGGCGTCCATCTTCGGCCCGACACTGGGCGGCTGGCTCACCGACCATGTTTCCTGGCGCGCCTGTTTCTACGTCAACATGCCGGTGGGGATCATCGCGATCATCGCCATCTATTGGCAATTCCCCGAGCTGCATCCGGAGGGCGTCGAGCGCCGGCTGGACTGGGCCGGCGTCCTCAGCCTGATTTTCTGCATCGTGCCGCTGCTGCTCGCACTCACCTGGGTGACCGATTACGGCTGGGATTCCACACGCGTGGAAGCGCTGCTGGCGCTTTCCGCGGTCATGCTCGTCGCCTTTTTGTACGCCGAGACCAGAGCGATCGAGCCGCTGATTCCTTTGTCGCTATTCCGCGACCCGGTCATCAGCCTGTGTTCCGTCGCGGTGTTCGTGCTGGGCATGGGCATGTTCGGAGTGATTATTTATCTTCCGCTCTTTATGCAAGGCGTACTGGGCGTCTCCGCCACACAGTCCGGAAACCTGCTGACGCCGATGATGATGGGCGCGGTCGCCGGCAGCCTGATCACCGGCCAGCTCAACCTGCGCCTGCGCAGTTACAAGCACGCGGCGGTGGCAGGTTCCATCCTGGTTGCGGCCGGCATGATCCTGTTCGCGCGCATGAGCGGCGAAACGCGTCCGATTGAAGTGATCCGCGCCATGGTGATCGGCGGGCTGGGCATGGGGCTGCTGCAACCGGTCTATACGGTCGCGGTCCAGAATGCGGCGCCTCGAAAATACATGGGCGCAGCTACGGCTTCCACAGCCTTCTTCCGCTCCATCGGCAGCACCATGGGCGTGGCGGTCTTCGGAAGCGTCCTGCTCACCAGCTATCACAAGGACCTGACCGTGGGCGTTCCTTCCACGCCGGCGGGCGCGTTGAAGCTCTTCTCCAATCCGCTGCTGCTCGGCCAGATGCGCCCGAAGCTGGATTCCACTTTCGGCAGCTACGCGGGTGGCATGGACGTTCTGCACAAGCTGCTGGGGAACGTTCGCACGGGGCTGATTCATGGCTTGCAGGACATTTTCTTCATCAGCGCGATCCTCATGTCGGCCGCGGTGATCCTGCACATTCTGCTGAAAGACGTCAAGCTGCGGCACCATCACGCGCCCGAACCGGAAGTGCCGGTCGGCTAGAAATTAGCCCTTTCGAACTATCCTGCGCAAGATTCGGCTGGGATATACTGCCCTGTGCCGCAACTGGCAATCTCCCCCGCTTCGAGGTGAATGCATGCAGGATCCCAGAAAATCCGAAGGACTGAGCCGGCGCTCGCTCTTGGGCGCGGCCGCCGCGACGCTGACCGGCGCACTTGGAGCACGCACGCAGGTTACCGGACTCGAACCTGGCGGCGGCACGCCTCCGTTCCGCCTGGCCATGGGCGCGCTCACCTTTCTCGACCGCAAGCAATACGCGCACAACATGGCGGTGGAAGCGTTCCTGCCCGGCTCCACGATCGCCGGCGGAGAGCCTTTGATGGCCTTGTGGGCCAAGGGCAAACAGCGGCTGCTTCCTGCCAACGGCGGCTTCGTCGATATCAGCGAGGCCAAGAAGCCCGTCGTCATGAACAAGGGCGTCACCAAAGGCCCGGGGGCCGTCGTCTACAACACGCAGCTCAAGAAGTGGATCATGATGTGCACCGCCGCCGCGCCGCTCACTTCCGCGACGCCCGAATTTCCGCACGGCCAGTACGACAAGGAGCTGCGCGACCGATCCGTCAATTACAAAGGCCTGCGCGGCATCCGCAACTACGACATTACCGATCCCACCAAGCCAATTTTGCTTCAGGAATACAACACCGGCGTCAAGGGCAATGGCACGCATCACAACTTCTACGACGGCGGTAAGTACGCCTTTCTTGATTGCGGCTGGGACGATCAGCTGCGCATGGAGAACCATCAGCGCCCGTTCAGCAACGCCATCATGATCGTCGACCTGTCGGACCCATCCAACGTGAAAGAGGTCTCGCGCTGGTGGGTGCCCGGCCAGCGGCTCGGCGAAGAAGAGGAATACAAGAAATACATCTTCGCGGGCGACCGCACTTCCTGGACTGGCAATCATGGCGCGCTCAGCGTTCCCCGGCGCGTCGAGGACGGCGGCAAGGTGGGCTACGGCGGCTTCGGCGCGTTCGGCATGTACGTGATGGATCTGAGCGACATCGCGCATCCCAAGCCCTACGGGCACGTGCAGTACGAGTTCAATGCGCTCGGCACCATTCCGTTCCACACCTGCTATCCGGTGACCTCCGACCCCACGCATCCGCGCCTGGCGAACCTGGTGGTCGCGACCCATGAGGCTCTGGAAGCCGATTGCCGCGAGGTCTACCACACGCCTTACGTCGTCGACGTGAAGGACCCGCGCAATCCGAAAATCATCGGGTTGTTCCCGCGCCCCGTCGCCCCGCCCGATGCGCCTTACACCGATTTTTGTTTCGCGCGCGGCCGCTTCGGCTCGCACAATACGCAATGCTGGCTCGCGCCCGGGCACGCGCGCCCCGAAATCATCGCCATCGCCTGGTTCAACGCCGGCGTCCGCGTCTTCGATCTTTCCAACCCCACCGAGCCCAAGGAAATCGCCTACTTCGTCCCACCGCACGAAGGCGAGATCGACAACTACGAGAGCTGGTGGCGCGGCTCGACAGAAAACGTCTTCGT
>DATJNO010000078.1:0-2959 GCA_035508055.1 Bryobacteraceae bacterium
GTCACGCTCGACGGAAAAGAGCGCATGGTGCTCCGCCTGCCGGGCGCCATCATGATTTTCGATATTTTCAAAGACGGACGTGTTCTGCTGATGCGCGCCAGTTGGCGGCGCGAACTGGTCGGCATCATCGATGGTGAGTCCAAGCAGCGCGACCTGTCGTGGCTCGATTACACCTATCCCGCCGATATTTCTGCCGACGGAAAAACTCTTCTCTTCGATGAGGAAGGCGGAGGCGGTTCGCTGGACTATTCCAAATCCGGCGGGCTCTCCTATGCTGTTTATATTCGCAAGACCGACGGTTCGCCGGCCGTTCTGTTGGGAGAAGGTGGCGCGGTTTCGTTGTCTCCGGACGGCAGTTGGGTGGTTTCGCAGACGCAGGCGTCTCCGTCGCAATTCAGACTGCTCACGACAGGCGCGGGCGAACCCAAAGACCTTACGCACGACAATATCAATCACTCGTGGGCCCGGTGGTTCCCCGACGGCAAGCGGGTCCTGTTTTCGGGCAATGAACCGGGTAAGGGCGTGAAGCTTTACGTTATGGACGTGGGAACCGGCCGAAGCCAAGCCATTACCGGGGAAGGAGTGAATGGCACGCAATTTCAGATTTCTCCGGATTCGCGATGGGTGGCGGGAATCGGGCCGGACGAAAAGGGATACCTGTATCCGGTTGCCGGCGGCGATCCCAAACCTATTCCGGGCTTCAACTCGGGCGAGCAGCCCATTACGTTTAGCGCGGATGCTCGTTCGCTTTACGTTTATCAACCGGGAGAATTGCCGGCCTCCGTGTACCGCATCGACCTGCAAAACGGGACTCGCACGCTGTGGAAACAGCTGGTGCCCTCGGATCCGGCCGGAGTTGAGACCATCGGCCCCATCCTCATGACGCCCGACGGTAGAACCTGCGTCTTCGGCTACCACCGCATGCTGGCAGATTTGTATTTGGTAGAAGGCCTGAAGTAACGTTTACTTCCAGCGTTGTCTTCCAGCATTGTCATCCTGAGCCGCGCTTTTTGCGGCGAAGGATCTATGCAATTTCCCAGCGGAATGTAGAGATCCTTCGGCCCCGCAAACAGCGCTGGGGCCTCAGGATGACAATTGGGAATGAAAATTAGATCAGGGAGTAGCGGGCGTAACGAGATATAGCGCGCTCGCATGCGGACGAAGCCCGGCGTGAATGCCGTCAACCGCAACAGATCTATGACTCCACAAATCACGCACCTCTTTCACTGATCCCGATATCCCGAGTTCATTCCAGCCGAGATTCGCCTCTTCGGCGCTTTCGCCAACGTTAAAGATCGCGACGTATCTCTCGCCACGCGAGCCCTCCGCCGCCCACGCGCGGATATTCCCCTCCTCCGCCACCTCATGTCCGCCGCGGCTATGCTGATCGACATCAATCACTTCCTGATTCGTGATCAGCGAGGTCGTCGCCGCATCATTCGACGGCAGATCGCCGCCGAAAATCAGCGGCGAGCGAAAAATGCTCCACAGCGTCATCACCGTTCGCTGCTCATCCGGAGTGAACTTCGTTGGCGCGCCTCCACCTTCCGCGCTGGTTACGCGCAGCTTGCCCAGCGGCAGCATGTCGGCATCCGGCCAGGTATCGTTCTTGCCCACAAACGGCGCCCAGTCGCGCATGTAGTCGAACTGCTTGCGCAGCAGCTTCCAGCTGTCCCAGAAATCGTCGGAGATGCGCCACATCTGCGCGTGCTTCTCAAAGAACTCGACTTCCGAAATCGGCGCCGGCCCGGGCGAAATACTCAGCACCATCGGCCGCCCGGTCTTGCGGATCGCGAGACTCAGTGCCTTGATCTCCGCCGGCTGATAGAGATGGCTTCCCATATCATCGGCCTTGATGAAATCTACGCCCCACGACGCGTACAGCTCCGCAATCGAATCGTAGTAAGCCTGCGCACCGGGCTTGGTCGTATCCACGCCCCACATATCCGGATTCCAGCGGCAGCCGTTCTCTTTGTCGGCGATATCGGCAGCGTGGTACTCAGTTCCCTTGATCGGCAGATTTTTTTCAACCGCTTGCCGCGGAATTCCGCGCATGATGTGAATCCCGAATTTCAGCCCTTTGCTGTGGACGTAATCCGCCAGTGGCTTGAATCCCGCGCCGTTCGCGGCCGACGGAAATCGGTTCACCGCCGGCGTGAGCCGCCCGTATTCATCCATAGTGAGCGGCGCGCCTGGCTTGTAGTCGTGCCCCTGCGCATTCGGCTGGTACCACTGGATGTCGACCACGACATACTTCCATCCATATTTCGCCAGATGCTCGGCCATCCAGTCGGCATTGGCCTTGACCTGCTCCTCGCGAACAGTCGTGCCGTAAGAGTCCCAGCTGTTCCAGCCCATGGGCGGAGTGGGAGCCGGATCATTTGCTGGGGATTGCGCCCAACACGCGGTGAAGCAGAAAGCGATGAGGACTACACAGCATGGGCGAAGGATCATGCCGCGAATTGTAAGCTTCCGAGGATTGGGTGCAAAAGAAAACGGGCCGCGAGTGCGCCCGCCCATCCTGGCTTTATCCGTGCTAATCCGTGTTCATCCGCGGCAAACTTCCACTTAAGCGGGAAAGCTGGCACCCCCTCGACCCACTCCGCTTGCTCGGTCGCTGTGCAGAGCTAGTGCCGTTACCTAGGTCATCTTGGGCGCGATGACGTTTCGGGCGATGATGCTGGAGAGCGTGTAGCTGAATCGGACGCAAAGTCACCCCAGCGGCGAAAGCCGCGATCCTTTTGTGACTCTCCAACGGCACGGCTGAAGCCGTGCCCCACCCACGTCCGGTCCAAGCGAGTCGCTTGACGGAAACAATCATGAATATTGATGATCTGCTTCGTATTGCGACCGAACGGCGAGCCAGCGATTTGCACTTAAAGGTCGGCAACTATCCGCACCTGCGCATTGATGGCGAACTGGTGCCGCTGACCGACCAGCCGCGCATCTCGGCCGAAGA
>DATJNO010000079.1:0-12467 GCA_035508055.1 Bryobacteraceae bacterium
TACTCCCTTCACCAGCGCATTCACCAGGAACTTCTGCCCGCTCGCATCCACGTCATACACATACTGCTCCGAGGTCGCCAGCGTTTCCCGCGGATTCGTCTGGAACAGCGCCACCGGCACCCCCGGATCAAATCCCGCTCCGCTTTTCACCGGAACCGCCATTATCTTCGCGTCCGGCGACAAGTAAAACAGTTCCTTTTCATCCCCTCTCCAGCGCGACTGCTCTCCTCCCCCGTGCGACACTTGCCACTTCCCTGTCGCCTCCGGAAACGAGGTCACATACACTTCCCATTTCCCGCTCTCGTTCGAGTCGTAGGCGACCCACTTCCCATCCGGCGAAAATTGCGCGTTCCGCAGCGTCGCCGTAGCCTTCAAATACGGCGTGCTCTTCATTTCCGGCACCGTCAGGTATTTCAGGTCCGGTCCTTCTTGATACAAAATATATTTCCCGTCTCGCGACCATGAACTCGGATACTTGTCCATATCCGTTTCGCAGATGGCCTTCTCTTGCTCCGCCCCGTTCGCCTCTTTCACAAACAAATTGAAGGCATTCCCGCGGCTCGACGCGAACACCACCTTCAACCCATCTCCGCTCCACACCGGCCTCGCATCCAGCGCCGGATCAAACGTCAGCCGTTTCGCACCGCCGCTCCCCACATCATAGGTCCAGACATCGGTGTTTTGGCTTTCCGTGTCCGTCTGGTCCACCGCTACCTGTTTTCCGTTTTCACTGATTCGCGGATTCGCATACACCTGCGGCTCTCCCAGCGTCCCCTCTTCCTTCCCTTCCCGGTTATACCAAGTCAACCGCGACAACGACACGTTCCCGCCCTTTTGCAACAGCAACGCCCCGGTATCCACCGCCGAAAACGTCACCCGTAGGATTCGCGGCAGAAACTGCGGATCGTTCGCCACCGCCATCGGATCTCCGCTCAGCTGCATCGTTTTCGCGTCAAACCGTTGCGCGATAATCGCCCGGTCTCGCAAATACAGCAGGTACCCCGGCTCCGCATACAGGCCCGGTCCTTCGGTATTCATCACCAGGTGGTACTCCTTGGAATCCAGGCTCCCTACATACAGCCCGTCGTTCCGTCCATAAGACGAAACCATCGCTGACAAAAACAAAAAATGTTTCCCGTCCGGCAAAAACTGAGGCCATCTCTGACTGCCCCCGCCCAGCCCCGGGTCGCGTCCTACTTGCACCTTCGTGGTTCCACCTACCGCCGACACTCGCAGAATCTGGCTCTGCAATCTTCCCGTGGGCGTGAACAAGATCACTCCGTCCTTACTCCACGTGCCTCCGCGACCCGCCGGCGCATCCGCCAGCACTTGCACTGGCCCGTTCGGCAAATCTACGCGCTTCAATTTTCCGTCTGCAAAAAATCCCAGCGCCTTCCCATCCGGCGACCAGAACGGAAAATTTCCCCCTTCTGTTCCAGGCAGACTCCTGGCCTCTTCCGCTCCAATCTCATATAACCAGAGCAGTCCCTTGTTCGCGCCTTCTTGATGCGCCGCCACCGCCACCGTCCGCCCGTCCGGCCCCATGGCCATATCTCTTACCGGGAATGGTAGTGGCGCCGTAAACACCATCGTGCGCTCCGGCTCCTTCCTGTTCCTCCACCAGAGCGCTCCCGCCAGCAAGCTGACCACCAGCGCCCCGCACAGCAGCCATCCCAACCGCGACACGTTGCGGCTCCATCTCTTCTCTCGCCCCACAACCGCGGCCGCTTCCCCACTCCTGCTGCTCCCGCTTTTCGCAATCCAATCCAACTCCATGCCCAAATCGCGGGCGGCTTGCCAGCGCTCTTCAGGATCCTTCGCCAGGCAACGTTGAATCGCGTGTTCCAGCACGGGAGGCGTCACCGGCTTGCTCTCACGAAGGGGCGCCGGTTCTCTTTCCAGGATCGACGACGCCACACTCAGCTGCGACTTACCGTCGAACGCGCGCTTCCCCGTGACCATTTCGTAGAGCACCGCTCCCAACGAAAACAGGTCGCTCCGCCCGTCTAGGACTTTGCCCTCCACCTGTTCCGGCGACATATACTGAAACGTCCCCACAATCGTGCCCTGCTGCGTCACCGGAGAAGCTGGACCCGTCGCCGTGATCGTCGCCAGGTTACCTAGGGGCGCGCACTCCTTCGCCAAACCGAAATCCAGCAGCTTCGCTCCGCTGACTGTCAACATGATGTTGCTGGGTTTTAAGTCGCGATGCACGATGCCGCTGCGATGCGCCTTATCCAGCGCCTGCGCGATCTGCGCCCCGTACTTTAATACCTGCTCGATTGGCAGCGGACCCTTTTCCAGGCGCTTCGCCAGCGTGTCCCCTTCGACATATTCCATCACCAGATATTCCACGCCGTCCTGATTTCCCACGTCGAACAACACGCAAATATGGGGATGATTCAGGCCCGAGATCACTTTCGCTTCGCGCTCGAAGCGCTGCCGGGCAGACGGCTCGGCCGTGAATTGTACCGGCAGAATCTTGATCGCGACGATGCGCTCGAGTCGCGTATCTTTGGCGCGATACACCTCACCCATCCCACCGGCGCCGAGCGGCCCTACGATCTCATAGGGCCCCAACTTTGTTCCTGCGGTCAGCGTCATGATTGCCCCATTACTCCGTTAGCAGCTTGCAGAAAGTATTTTTCAGGAGGCGAGGGTTTTCAGTCCTCGCGTAAGTCATGCCCCAATGAATAGGGCTTCTAGCCCCTGAGGGAGTCAGTTTCCACCACAATTCCAAACCGTCGCGCAATCGCCAACACCTAGCCAAAGCCTGCTTCCCAGTTGCTCTCGTTTCGGCGAATCCCGGCTAACCACCACAAATTCCAGCGATTATACCTATAATTTCAAAATTTGCCGCAATTACCGCCCAAAACCGCCATTCCCGTGCTCCCCCCCACCCCGTCTCTCTCTAGCAACAGGGGTACCTTAGTACAGTAGTGGCCCCTTGATTTCGCGTGCTAAAAACGTGCGAAGGGGAACATCCTCATGAAGCGACCATTTTTCGGCGTAATCGCCGTCGGCCTGCTCACCACGCTCGGCGCGGTTCCCAGGGCATCCGCGGGCTGGTGGTGGCACCACTCCCATCCGCAACCCGCCGGTGTGGGCGCGAATAGCAACGCCAAGCACACCAAATCCCACGGCCACGATTCCGGTATGGCCAAACCCATCGCGCTCTACAACGCTCCCAAATCCTTCGGCTGGTGGCACAAATATCCCGGCCCCATGGGCGCAGGCGGCGAACAAGTGGCCAAAAACTCCACCACGCAGCAGCAGCCCAACCCGCAGCAGTCCGCGCAAAATACCACCACGCACCACGGCCTGTTCGCCTGGCTGCACCGCCATCACAACGACGCCCCAGCAACGCCGGCAGCACCCGCAGCGTCTCAACCCAGCGGCAACGCCACCCCATCCGCAACCACCGCCACCAATTCCGACGAGCAGTAGCGCCATCCAAAACCACGCAGAGCCCATCTCACGGCCACGGTTTGGAAGTAGCTGCCATCTGCTAACCCTACGCTGAGCTGTTTTCGCGAAGCGAGCCACGCCGTCGGTTTTCCCGCGCGTTCGCGCCTCTTGTGCAGTGCTTTTACGCCGCTGCAAGTGGATTTTCCGATCCTTTGTACCGGCGCCTTTACACCCCGCTGAGTGGGTTTTCCCCGCGCCTTTGTAGCAGAACCTTTACGCCGCTGTCCGCCATTTCGTCTCACCGGCTCCGTGCCGCTAATGCCTCAACAACGAAAACGTGTCACCATTCGACAACGACAGCGCACCAGGCAACGGAGCCGGTCCTCGCGACACCTCCAACAGCGTCGCCGCCTCGTTCAATTGCTTGCTGGTCATAATCTCCGCCAGGTGTTTGCGGCGGTCTACGCTCGCGTGATCCCCAGCAGCGATGGCGCGCGAATACCACGTGTATGCCGACACGTAATCCAGCGGAACCCCTTTGCCCTGTTCGAACAGGAAGCCCATGCTGCTTTCGGCCGCAGGCAGCCCGGCGCGAGCGGCGAAGCGCACCAGTTTCGCCGCCCGCTGATAATCACGCTCCACTACAATTCCATAAAAATAAAAGTACGCCAGGTGCAGCTGCGCTTCCGGCAACCCGTATTCCGAGGCAGCACGCCACCATTGCACCGCCTCCGGAACATCTCGGGGCGTGCCCAAACCGACATAATACAAACAGGCCAGGTTGAATTGCCCGACCGGATCGCCGTGTTGCGCCGACGCCAAGTACCATTCGAAGGCTTTGTGGTTATCTTTCGCCACCCCCAGCCCGTTTTGATACAACGAGGCCAGGTTATTTTCCGAGGCGGCGTGGTGCTGCGCCGCCGCGGCGCTGTAGTTTTGCAACGCCATCGCATAGTCCTTCGAAACTCCCTGGCCATGTTCGTACAGATACCCGAGCACGAACTCAGCGTCGGGATTATTTTGGACTGCTGCGGCACGCAGCCACTGGATAGCTTCCTGCAGATCCGTGGGAGAGGGATTGCTGGCCAAGATCGTCGACGCCAGTTGATATTGCGCCAACGCATCGCCGCGTTCGGCCCGCGATTGTACGCTGACTTCGGAAGCAGCGGCACTCGGTAGCGATTGGCCCGCCGCGGGCAGCACCACAGCGGAAAGTGCTACACAAACCACACAAACAACCGAACAGCTCCAGTGACTTTGCCCTGAGTTCATCGTCGGCCCCCTTCGAGCGCTAGACATAGGGTTACCGGGCGCCTCGCGCTAACGCGACCAGCGCCAATCACCTGGATCACGACTCCATCAGCGCAAATCGGGTGACGTTGGGACGTTGCACACATACACCCGTACCCTGCACGCAAAATCGCGCCGTGAGCCCTCAGGACCACTCAATTGGCCGAAGTGTTATCCCCTTAGACGACAATCCGCCCAGAAAAGTTCACCCGCCGCCTCGCCATTACCTCAAAAAAACCCCTTGTGGGGCCCGCCTTCTGCTTGCCCTGAGCCGTTCTGCTCGCGAAGAGTTTCGCCTTCCAGCAATTCGCTGGCTAAATAGGGCGCGCCCTGGTAGGAACCGAGCTGGTAAGTCGCCAAGATGTTTGGATGATTCAGCGCGGCGGGTTGGGCTTCCAGCTCGACCCGGCGGAGACGGCTGGCGTCGGCGGAAAGATGGGCGGGGAGCACCTTGACGGCGACATCGCGGTCGAGGCTTGTGATTTGCATTGAAAACAAAATCCCTGGCTAGGGTCGGACCAGGCCGGAACCTGACGTATTAAAACCAACTTGTCCGGGAAGCGCTGCCGGCTCAATGAGACCACCGCGTATACCAGGAGTTCTCACGTGCGTGCACGAAACTGCCGGTAAAAAATATAGGCAGCCAGACCGCTTACTTTTTAGCCGGGCGCGGCATCGGCGTGACCCCGACCTGCTCCTCCGCCGTATACGGCGCTCCATAATAGGGAAAGTCCTTGCGAATGCGCCCGCGGTCGGGAGCAAGCCCATCGACAAGTGGCGTGTTGGCCGCCAGCGTCAACATCACATCCAAAGCATCGTCACCCAGCGCGCGTCCATTGAAGCGGGCCACCTCAAATGCCGCGGGCGTTCCAAGCTCGTAGGGCAAGGTATCCGGACAAAGCCGCTCAGCAATCAGCTTCCCGTACTCAGCCGGATTCGCCGCCGAGCCAGCATAGGTCATCATCTTCTCCGCAAACTCCGCAATCGACTTCGCGAAGCGCTCTGGATCTTCAGACGGAACCGACGCGTTGAATTGTTCTTTCAGCTCTTGATCGCTCGGAGGGCTCAGGAAGATGTGCGTAACCATAGGCAGGCCCCAACGCGAAACCTGTACCTCCGGCGCATGGCCGAAGAGAGAGATCGTCGCCCATGCGTTGATTGTTCCCTTCCCAATCAGTTCGCTGGGCACCTCCAGCACAATCGCCGTAACATTCCGCCTGGCAAAGGGATTCTGCTGATGCAGAAAGGCGTTCCCATCGTAGCGCTGGTCCTTATAGAAAGCAGTCATAAATGTGCCGAATCCCGCATTTGCCGCAAATAGCTCTGGAGCAATCCCAGCATACGCACGAAGACCCGAATTAGTCGCGACCGAACCGGTTTCACCCTCAATCAGACTCTCTCCGGCGTCACCACGAAGAGCATCGTCACCCGTCGCCTTCCGGACCACAAACGGCTGAATGTGAGTATGCTCACTGCCATCTCCGTGTCGTGGTTCACCAAACCTGAACTTAAACGTAACCTCTTCCCTCGCATCTCCGTTCAGGTCGAACCGGAACGCGTAGAGCCCTTCTGGATGAAGCGTATCCGGAGCCGATAATCCCACATCCGGATTCACGGTCATCGCCATTACCGTCTTGCCCGAGGGGCCGTCAAATAAATAAAAGTCGCAGAGGTTGAGGCTCGGATCTTCCCTCGCCAGTTTGGTATCGAAATGATGTGACATAGGTTTCGTCTCTGCCAATGCGTTATTGATTATGCGCGCTTATACAGATCTTACGCACCCTCGACGATGCGAAAGTCGCGTTCCGCTCCGGAACCGAGTGCCTCAAGCGCTTTCTGGTAAGCCTCGCTATCATGAGCCGCGAGGGCAATCTCATAGCTGTCGAATTCGACAAGTATCGTCCGCTGCTGTAGTCCGGCTTCGTGGGTCTGAATCTGGCTCGTGGACCTAGTCAAAAAGCGTCCGCCGAATGACTCAACCGCCGGGAGCGCCAATGTCCCATAGGCCTTAACCGCCGATTCATCCGAGATCGATCGATAAGCAACTACCCAATAACCCTTCTTCATGAGGCCTCCTTTCACGGCAAATGCAGTGTCAGGGTACTGTGAAAATTACTGTCTTGACCTGCAGAATTCCGTAAAGCGAACCGCCTTTTTGACCAGCCTGCAATGACAGCCTTTCTTCACACTGCGATTCGATGGATATCACCGTCTTCTTGTCTTACGCTGCGCATCTGTCCTACACGGTCAGCCGCGAAGAATGGGAACTCCGAAGGGAGCGCCCGTCGGTCCGCCATCCACCATCAGCTCGACCGCGTTGATGTACGACGAATCGTCCGAGGCAAGAAAAAGCACAGCCTTCGCCAGCATCTACTAATTGCTTTTGCCTGTGAGCTTCAAATCCCTCCTTTGTATGACTGGACATCACATTAAACCGACCGTCGTGCAACTGGCACGGTGACCATCCATAGATGGAGGGTCGCAAAAAATGCGCTCTCCCCTAAAGAAACCGCCGCAAAGCAGGAACGGATCGTGAAGGAGGCTTGCCGCCTCTTTCAACACATAATCCCTTGGTTTGGGGTTCGAATCCCTCCGGGCCCACCCAATCAGTTTTTGATCGCGCGCAAATGCGGTCGCGATCGGCGGTCGGAAAAATCAGGCTTCGTTTCCTCGCGGTTTTTGCGGTTCGGGTATGCTTGTGCGTGCGAGGAGAACTCCATGAAGACAGCCTCGAAGTTGCTTTTGACCGCAGCATTGTCCGCAATAGCAGCCTTGCCGCTAACCGCGTTCGCTGCCGGTCCGAAATCCGTCAAAGTTGCCATGAAGACCTCCGACGGCAAAGACGCCGGAGATGTGGTGCTCAAGCAGACCAAGGCCGGAGTCGAGGTCAAGGTCGATCTGAAGAACCTGCCTCCGGGGGAGCACGCGATCCACATCCACCAGAATGCGAAGTGCGATCCGCCCGACTTCAAGACGGCGGGCGGGCACTTCAATCCTGCCGGGAAAAAGCATGGGTACGAGAATCCGGAAGGCCACCACAACGGGGACATGCCTGAAAACCTTACCGTGAAGGCGGACGGCAAGGTCTCGACAACCATGTGGAACAAGGATGTGACGCTTGATCCGAGTGCACCCAACTCGGTGTTTGCCAACGGGGGCACCGCGATCATCATTCACGCGAGCGCCGATGACATGAAGACCGATCCAACCGGCAATGCCGGAGGACGTATCGCCTGCGGGGTGATCGTACAACCGTAGATTTCGGCGCGTTTTGATATTGGTCAAACGGGAACGGGCAGAGCGGCAATGGTCTGCCCGTTGTTGTTGTCGTGACTCGCTACTTTGTCTTCTTTGCGTCGTTCTCGATCTCCTGCCATTCGTGGGCGCTCAGCTTTACGGCGGCTGCGGCTATGTTCTCTTCGAGGTGCTCCAGGGACGAGGTTCCGGGAATCGGCAGCATGACGGGTGAGTGGTGGAGCAGCCAGGCGAGAGACAACTGGGCGACGGTCGCATGGTGGCGCTTCGCCGCGGCGTCGAGCGGGCCGCCCGGGCGGGCGAGAGCACCGGCGGCCACGGGGAACCAGGGGATGAATCCCAGCTTGTGGTGCTGGCAGTAGACGACGGTCGACTCATATTTGCGGTGGGCGATGTTGTACTGGTTCTGCACGCTGACGATGGGAACGGTTTTCTTTGCCCGCTCGATCTCGGTCGAGGTGACCTCGGACAGGCCGACGTGGCGGATCTTGCCCTGGTTCTGCATCTCCTTGATCGCGCCCAATGATTCTTCGAGCGGAACCTTGGGATCGATGCGGTGGAACTGCCAAAGGTCGATGCGCTCCAGCTTGAGGCGGCGCAGGCTCATCTCGACGCACTGGCGCAGGTACTCGGGCCGGCCGACGGGCGCCCAGCGATTCGGACCCGAGCGCGTGAAGCCGCCCTTGGTGGCGATGACCAGGCCGGCCGGGTAAGGATGGAGGGCTTCGGCAATGAGACGCTCGCTTACCTCGGGGCCGTAGGAGTCGGCGGTGTCGATGAAGTTGACGCCCAACTCGACGGCGCGGCGCAGGACCTGCTTCGCCTTTTCGGGATCCTTTGGTTCGCCCCAGATGCCCTCGCCGGTGATGCGCATGGCTCCGAAGCCGAGGCGGTGGATATGGAGATCGCCGCCCAGCGCGAAAGTGCCGCTGGCCGCTGCATTCACGAGAGTCGTGGTCATAACGCATCCGATGCTACCTTTCGGGTGCAGGCTGCGGCAACTGCCACGGTTATTTGATCAGACTGAATTTCCGCGCTTTGGATTCGCGCGGCTCGCGATCATGCTCGCGATGCGCGCCGAGCAGCGTCACGGCCCTCGCGGATGAGGTCAGGCAGGCCCACGCCATAATAGGCGTTGCCGACCAGGTAGAGGCCGGGGAAGTTTTGGACAAGGGTGGTGAGGTTCGCCATGCGATCGAGGTGTCCGACGGCGTACTGCGGCAGGGACAACGGCCAGCGCCTGACCAGCGAGATGCGGGGTTCGGGCAGCGGGCCAAGTGCCTGGGAGAGGCGGCGATGAGCAATCGCAATGATGGAGGCGTCGGATTCGCCGAGGAGCGCGGGCGCCGTTTCTCCGCCGAAGAATCCACGAAGAAGGATCGCGCCATGGGGGGCGCGGTGAGCAAATTTCTGATCGACAAAGGTGCAGGCGAGGAGTTGAGGATCTTGGTCGACTGCGGTATGGTACTGGGGCTTTTGGGGAACGAGGTATCCAAAACCGCGCGGGATGCGCAGGCGCGCGGCATGCTCGGCGGAAAACGCGAGCGCGACGACAATCGCCGAGGTTGCGTCCATGTTCAGCAGCGATTCGAATTCGGAATGCAGCGGGGTGAGCAGCCGGCGGGTGACGTGGGCCGGCGTCGCGAGAATGACGGCGTCGAAGACGCCGGTGAAACCGGGAGCCTCGACCCGCCATTGTGCGGCGTCGAGGGAGACGGAGCGGACATCGTGTTCGAGCCGGACCGCGCCGCGAGGAAGCGTGGACGCGATACGTTCGATGAGCGTTTCCAGTCCCGATTTGAGAGACGTGAATACAGACGCGGGGAGTGATTCGCGTTTCTGCAGAGCGGCGATGAGGCTGCCCCGATCGCGCTCAAGCTTCACAAAGGCGGGCATGACGGCGCGAACGCTGAGGGTGTCGATGCTGCCGCCGAAGACGCCGGCGAGGAGCGGACCTGCGACGGTTTCGGCCACTTCGCGGCCAAAGTGGCGGCTGACGAAGGTGGCGACGGATTCGTCCGCGCCGTCGGCAAGGGCGGCCTGCTTCAACTCCTCGGCGCGGCGAAACTCCCGCAGATATCCCAGCCGGGCCTGCCAGGAGAAGAGCGGCGAATTCAGGACGGGGGCCCATTGCGTGGGGACCATCATGCGCATGCCGTCCGGGATGGGCACGAGGCGATTGCGATCGAGCAGGTAGGTTCGGCGCCAGAGGTCGTTCGATGCAATGATCTCGGCTTCGAGGCCGAGCTCAACAGCCAGCTCGCGCGCCCAGGGCTTTTCTGTCACCCAGGAATCGGGACCGCACTCGATGACGAAGCCATCGCGGCGGATGGTTTCGACGATGCCGCCTAATCGGGTTGAGGACTCAAAGAGGGTGAAGTCGGCGGCGGACTCCTGGGCGAGCTGGTAAGCGGCGGCGACACCACTGAGGCCTCCGCCGATGATGGCAATGCGTTTCATCGCGAGGCGGACGGGGCGGGTTCGAGCCGCGCCAGCCCTTTGCGGGCGAGGTCGGCGAGGGCAGCGATGAGCAGGTGAGAGGCGTTCAGCGATTCGGGGCGGCGCAGCTCCATGCCGAGATTGGCGGCGAACTGATGGAAGCCGATGTCGATGTCGTAGAGGATTTCGACGTGGTCGCAGAGGAATCCGACGGGCTGGAGCACGATCTGCTGAATGCCCTGGCTGCGGAGGGCGGTGAGCGTGTCTTCGACGGTGGGGCCGATCCACGGGCCGCCGGACATGCCCTGGCTCTGGAAGGCGAAGTACCAGCTGGAGGGAGCCAGGCCAACCCGCTCAGCGACGAGAGCTGCGGTACGCCTGGCTTCCACTTCGTATGGATCGGGTGCATCTCCGGAGGACTGCGCCTGGACGGTGCGAAGAGGCACGCTGTGGGCGGTGAAGAGAACGGGAAGGGGCGAGCCGGCTTCGGCGCTGAAGGGGTTCCACATCGCGCGGAGGCGCTCGGCGAAGGCGTCGGCGAGCAGCGGATGGTCGGCCCAGCCTTCGATGAAGTCGATCTCGATTCCGGCTGAGGCGGCGAAGACGGCCCGGCGGTAGAGGCCGACGCTGGTGCGGGAGTTGTGGGGGGCGAGGCAGATGGCAACGGCGCGCTCGATGCCGTCGGTGCGCATCCCGGCCAACACGTCGGCGATGTAGGGTTTCCAGTTGCGCATGCCGACGTAAACGGGCAGGCAGAGCTCGTGGGACAGGAGCCGCCCCTGTTCGAGGGTGAGGCTGGTAAGCGGGCTTGGGCCGATGAGCGAGTAGCGGTGGCGAATCTCTTCGACTGCGCTCTCGGGGAGCGGGCGACCGCCGGTGATGTTGCGAAGATATTCGGGGATCTCGTCGAGCGAGTCGGGAGTTCCGTGGGCGAGAAGAAGAACCGCAGTGCGCTCAGTCATGGCGGAGCTCCGCGGCGTATTCGCGAACGAACTTTACGACGTGCTGGACGTTTTCGACGGGCGTGTTGGGAACGATGCCGTGGCCGAGGTTGAAGATGTGGCCGGGACGGCCCCCGGCCTGGTCGAGGATCTGGCGGACGCGCCGGCAGATGAGGTCCGGATCGGCGAAGAGGGTGATGGGGTCGAGGTTGCCCTGGACGGCGCAGGCGTTGTCGAGGGTGTGCCAGGCGGCATCGAGCGGCACGCGCCAGTCGATGCCGAGGACGTCGGCGCCGGTCTGGCGCATCGAGGGGAGCAGGCTGGCGGTGTCGACTCCGAAGTAGATGACGGGAACGCCTGCGGCCTGGATGTCGTGGACGAGGGTCTTTGTGGTGGGCAGAACATAGTCGCGGTAGTCCTCGACGCTGAGCGCGCCCGCCCAGCTGTCGAAGACCTGGATGACGTCCGCGCCGGCTTCGACCTGCTGGCGGGCGTAATCGCGGAGGACGGTGACAAGCTTGTCGAGGAGACGACGCCAGAGGTCGGGCTGGCGGTACATGAGAGTCTTGGTGTGGACGTAGTTGCGCGAGCCGCCGCCCTCGATCATGTAGCTGGCGAGGGTGAAGGGCGCGCCGCAGAAGCCGATGATTCCGAGTCGGTCCTTGAAATGGGCGGCGACGCGGGCGATAGCTTCGGCGACGTAGCCGAGCTCGGCGGCGCGGTCGGTGCGCAGGCGGGCGATGTCGTCGGCGGTGCGGACGGGCTTGTGGATCACCGGGCCTTCGCCGGCCTGGAACTCGAAGTCGAGGCCCATGCATTCAAAAGGGAGGAGCAGGTCGGCGAAGACGATGGCGGCGTCGACGTCGAGCTTCTCGGCGGCGGTGATGGTGACTTCAGCGGCCAACCTGGGCTGCTTGCAGATTTCGAGCAGCGTGTGGTGGCGGCGGACCGCCTGGTACTCAGGCATGTAGCGTCCGGCTTGGCGGAGAAACCAGACTGGCGTACGGTCGACGGGCTGACGCAGGCAGGCGCGGAGGAAGCGCGAGCCGCCGGTCATGTTTCCGGGGTCGGGTCCTGATTTCAGTTGGCCGAGGGAAGGGATTTGGAGTCGTGCGGACATCAGTCGGAAGTCTA
>DATJNO010000080.1:0-7411 GCA_035508055.1 Bryobacteraceae bacterium
TCTTCGGGCGCGGCCTTGCGTTCCGACGCGGGCGGCTTTGGCGCCGGCGGCTGCACGTTAGTGATCTGGATCAGCGGCTGCCAATGTTCGGGGCGGCTGTCTTTGTCCAGGAAATAATTGACGTAGGAACTGGTGCCTTGCAGCGAACGGTCGCGCGCCGGCACAAAAGCCTTCAAATCGTCGACGCGGTTGGCCGCCTTGGCGCGCTCGTAAACTCCGACCCAGATGCACGGCTTCTCCGGCACCACTTCGCATTGGCCGTTGAACGTGCCGCCGCAAGGACCATTGCGCAGATTCTTGGGGCAGGTCATCGGGCAGACGTATTCCATCAAGCCCAAAATGCAGTTGCCGCAGGCCTGGCAGCCGAACATCGCGTGCTTGAAGGCGTACTCGGCGCGCTCCAGCGCGTTGGCCGCGCCAGGATGCTTGTCGAACCAACCGAAAATGCCGGTCAGGGCACTGCGTAGCGGCGCCGGCGTATTGGCCGGTTCGATAATGTCGAAGATCTTCTGCTTCAACTCGCGAGGTTTCGGCGCCTGCTTGGGCCCCTCGTACATGTAGTACCCATCTTTGCGTCCGTAGCTGATCTCTTCGGCGAATTCTTCCCAGCGCGGCGCGAGTTCTTCGGACCGCTTGATAATCCAGCGCACGCGGTCGGCGCCATGCTCACCGCCGATATAGGCGCCCGCGTAGCCCAGCCCGCGCACGATCGCCACCATCTTTGCGGCGCGTTCCAGACGCGCGGCGACGCCTTTATCGCTGGACTTCGCGACTTCCCCTTTGATCGTCTCCACCAGCTCCGGCGCGACCCAGCATCCGGGCGGCTCGCCCTTGGACATTTTCTCGGCGGGCTTCGCGCCAAGCACGTAGACGTTGCCGAAGACCGGCGTCTTGAGATTGCGCTCGTCCAGATAGCGCTTCAGCTCGCGGAACTTGCGCGAGTCGTAGCCGAGCTGCGTGATGGCGAAGTCCGCACCCGCGGCGATCTTCTTCTCCAGCTTCAAGTATTGATACGCGCAATCGGGCTCGGTGTACTTGAACGGCGAAACGGCCACCGAGATGTGGAACGGCATCCCCGCGGCGCGCAGCTCATGGATCATCTCCACCAATTGCACGGAGTCGAGATCATAGCCCGACGGCGTCGTCGTCGAAACCGGCCGGCCCGTCTTGGGATAATCGCCCGTGATGGCGAAGACATTGTGGATGCCGAGCGCGTTCAGATCCTCCAGCACGTTGCGGGCGTCCAGCCGGTCGCGATCCACGCACGTGATGTGGATGTTCGGCGTCAGGCCGCGCGCGCGGGCCGCCGTGCCCACGCGAATCGGATCGTGCCCGATCGCCCCGCCGGCGTAACTCGTAATGCCGCCGGCCACCAGTCCGGGAATCTGCGCCAGGTCCGTCGCCACCTGCATGAGCTTGGCCTCGCGCGTCAGGCGGCTTGCGACGAGTTCCACCATGTAGCAGAACTTACCGCCAGCGAGCGCGTCCCGAAGTGGATTACCCACCGCCATCCTATTTGCCGAGCTCCTTGCGCACGATTTTGGCGCCTTCCACCATCGCCTTCAACTTCGCAAAAGCGACGTCGCGCGGAAGGTGGAACAGCCCGCAGTCGGGCAGGATGAAGATGCGCTCCGGCGGCAGCACATCCAGCGCTTTGTGGATGCGCTCGGCCACCATCTCCGGCGTCTCTACATCGTGGATTTTCACGTCGATCACGCCGACGCCCAGCTCGAACTGGTTCGGAAACTCCTTGAAGAGGTCCAGATCTTCGCCGCCGCGCCGCGCGAATTCCATCGTCAACTGCTGCACCTTCGCGTCCAGGATGCCGGGGAAAAGATACCGGTAGCTGCCTTCCCAGGACGGCTTGCCGTAGCGGTTACCGTAACAGATATGCACCGCGATCTTGGCATCCACTCCCTCTACCATGGTATTCAAAGCGCGCACGCACCAGGCCAGGTCTTCCGGAAAACCTGAAAAATAAGGCTCGTCGATCTGGATGTAGCGCGCGCCGGCCTTCACCAGCGCCTTCAACTCCAGGTTCATCACGCGCGCCAGGTCGAGCGCGAGCGCTTCTTCGTTCGGGTAGAACTGGTTGCGAATGCGCTTGGTCAGGCAGTGCGGACCGGTGATACAGAACTTCGTGGCGCGCTCGGTGAACGTTTGCAAAAACGCAAAGTCGGTCACCAGGCCCAGCGACGCCATGGGCAGCTTGCCCTGCACGGAACTGTCGTAGAAATCGTAGTAGAACTTCTTCGAAGACCGGTCAATCTGCACGCCCGGAAACCGCTCCAGGAAATAATCCACCATGTTGTCGCGGCGCGGCTCGCCATCCGTGACGATGTCCAGCCCGGCGATCTCTTCGTCCTTGATCGCCGCTTTGGCCGCCGCGTCGTAAATCTCGTCCAGATCGTGCCGGCTGATGCGCCGGGCAAAATACTCCGTTTTCAGCCGCTCCAGCCAGCCCGGCATGGCATAGCTGCCGACCATTGTTGTAGGAAGAGTGGGAAGATTCATCGATGATCTATTCTCGGCGCGTGGTGTACAGAACCGAAGTCCGCGCTCCTTTGCGGTAGTGGAACGGAGCGAAATGCACGTCGTAGCCGGCCCTTTCCGCCACCTCTCTTAGTAAAGCACCATTCACCCAATTCAGCAGCGAGCCATCCAGCTTGCCCGGGCCATAAAAGCCCAGCCGGTATTGATCCAGATCGGTCACGAAAATGTCCTGCACCTGCAGGTATCCGCGCGGATGCAGCAGCGGCAGTGTGTGGATGAAGCTTTCCAGAGCGCCGGAGCTCAAGTGAAAGCGGAAATCGGCGGGCGCGTTTTGCAGGATGTCCTCCACTTTGGCGGCGTCCAGGCCCTCCGGGAAGGGGAAGTCGGGCAGATCCTCCACCAGAACGAGGCGTTCTTCCAGGCGCACCGCCTTCCAGATCTCCATCCAGAACGCGACGCCGCGCGCGGAATCGCCCAGGAAATCGGCGCTGCCGGAGAGCAGGCGATCCACGGTGGAGCGCATGCGGTCGATCGGCACGTCGAACTCCGTGCTCAGGCGCACCACTTCGGTCATGGGGACATACGCGCGAACCTGGACGAAGTACAGCCGCCCGTCGCGCCGGACAACCTCTTCGTCGGGCAAGTTGTCGTAGACGTTGGTAGCGTGGACTTGCAGCACTTTGTGCCGCAGGAACGAAAGCGTTTTCAGCGGGTTCACCGCGTCCAGCACCAGGAAGCTGCACAGATCGGCATGCTCCTCGACGGCCGGGCGCGACATATCCAGCGTAGCCAGCGAGTAGTCGCCCAGCAGCACCCGCAGCTTCGGATAGTAGTCGGTGCCGCGCTGCTGATCCAGCTCGCGGAATTTCTTCAGCCACATGCCGCAGCGCATGCCCGTTCCGACGCCGATTTCGAGCACGAAAATTTCGGGCGGCAGCTGCTTTTTGGCGTCCATGTCCCGCAGCAGGGTCCAGAAGTCGCCCACGCTGTCGGCGATGGCCTGCGGATGATGGCCGTCGGAAACGCCGCCCGGCAGCGCCTCCTCGTAGCCTTTTCCGGTTGCTTTCTCCCAATCCGGCAGGCGGCTCCAATAAAGCCGGTTGAACTGCCACACAATGCTGCCGCGCATGGACTGGAAGTCTTCCAGCGCCAGCCGGTCCGCTTCATGCTGCGGCGCGTCGCGGTGCGTGTGCGCCAGGGCCCGCAGAAATGCGCCCCGCAGGCAGCCCGGTTCTACCTGGCGCGTGTCCACATGGATGTCCATGATGGGCACCGCCTCGCCCTGCGCGTTGTAGCCTTTGGTGGCGATGACCACTTCCCGGAAATTCTGTTTGTATTGGATCCAGTCCAGCTCCACCTGAAGGCGGGCAAACTGCGATTTCTCGATCTGCCCCTCCTCCAACAGCGAATAGACCGTGCCGATCACATCTTGGGCGCCGGCGGCGGCGGACTTACCTTGCAGGTGATTCAGTTTCAGAATCATGATTCGTGCGCGTGCGACAAAGTCATATGCTAACCCGGTACACCGAACCGGTGTCGATTTTTTTGGATCACGACGCTCTGGTTCAGAGTGCGAGCAGAATCCACACCAACCGAGGCAGGCTCCGTTATTTTATCTCAAATGCCCGGCCACACGCGCGGCTTGCATGCTGCGGCCCTGACCCGTGCATTTGGCATGCGCTCCAGTGTGATAAAATTTGCCTGGTAAGGCCTCGCCCGCAGCCGTCTGGCGGGGGGTCTGCAGCGGAAGGAAAACCGTCTTAAAATGAGCGACTTGCAAGCCTGGGATCAAGATCGGGCTTCCACCCGTATCTCCGAGCTGAAGCACTTGCCAGGCGCGCTGCTGCCGATCCTGCACGCGCTTCAGGAGGACTTCGGCTATATCGACGACGCGGCCGTCCCGCTCGTGGCCGACGCTCTGAATCTTTCCCATGCCGAAGTGCACGGCGTCATCAGCTTTTATCACGATTTCAGAAAGGCTCCATCAGGGCGGCACGTTTTGCGTGTGTGCCGGGCCGAGGCGTGCCAATCTATGGGATGTGAGGGGCTGGTGAAGCATCTGGAAAAGCGCCTGGGCGTCCGGTTGGGAGAAACCACGGCCGACGGCGCGCTGACCGTCGAACAAGTCTTCTGCCTGGGCAATTGCGCCCTCTCGCCGGCCGTGATGCTGGACGGCAAGCCGTATGGCCGCGTATCCGCCGAGGTCGCCGACTTCCTGGTGGACGACGCAAGGAGACGCCAGTGAGCGTTCGCGTTTACGTTCCGCGCGACATGGCGGCGCTTTCCGTGGGCGCGGACGGCGTGGCGCGCGCCATCGCCAACGAAGCTTCCGCGCGGCATTTGGACGTCACGGTGGTGCGAAACGGTTCGCGCGGCATGTTCTGGCTGGAGCCGCTAATTGAAGTGGAGACACCCGCCGGTCGCATCGCCTATGGGCCGGTAACGCCCGAGGCCGTGAACAGTTTGTTCGACGCGGGCTTCCTGGAAGGTAAGGCTCACGCGCTATGCCTGGGGCCCACCGAAGAGATTCCTTATCTGAAGCAGCAGGAACGGTTGACCTTCGCGCGCTGCGGCATCGTCGATCCTTTGTCGCTGGACGATTACACCGCGCACGACGGCTACCGCGGCCTCAAACGCGCGCTCGGCATGGCGCCGGAAGCGATCGTCGAGGAAGTAGTCGCCTCGGGCCTGCGCGGGCGCGGCGGGGCTGGTTTTCCCACCGGCATCAAATGGCGCACTGTCGCGGCGGCCAAGGCCGGCCAGAAATACATCACCTGCAACGCCGACGAAGGCGACAGCGGTACCTACGCGGACCGCATGCTGATGGAGGGCGACCCGTTCGTTCTCATCGAAGGCATGACCATCGCCGCGTTGGCCGTGGGCGCTACCAGCGGCTACATCTACATTCGCTCGGAGTATCCGCACGCGTTCCGGACCATGCAGCGCGCCATCGCCATCGCCTACGAGAAGGGATACCTCGGCGCGAAAGTCGCCGGAAGCGGCCAGCGGTTCGATCTGGAAGCACGCCTGGGCGCGGGCGCTTACATCTGCGGCGAAGAGACTTCGATGTTGGAGAGCCTGGAAGGCAAGCGCGGTCAGATCCGGCCCAAGCCTCCGCTGCCTGCGATCGAGGGCCTGTTCGGCAAGCCGACGGTGGTCAATAACCTTGTCACCTTCGCCACGGTGCCCATCATCCTGGAAAAGGGCGGAGCATACTATCGCGACTTCGGCGTCGGCAGATCGCGCGGCACCCTGACCATCCAGTTGGCCGGCAATATCAAGTACGGCGGCCTGGTGGAAAAAGCCTTCGGCCTGACGCTGCGCCAGGCGATTTACGACTTCGGCGGCGGCACTCGAACCGGCCGTCCGCTGCGGGCGGTGCAAGTGGGCGGGCCGTTGGGCGCGTATTTCCCGGAATCGCTCTTGGACACAGCGCTGGACTACGAAGCTTTCGCCGCCGAGAAGGGCCTGGTCGGGCACGGCGGCATCGTGGTGTTCGACGACACGGTAGATCTGGCGAAGCAGGCCCGCTTCGCGATGGAATTCTGCGCAATCGAGAGCTGCGGCAAGTGCACGCCCTGCCGGATCGGATCGACGCGCGGCGTCGAGGTGATCGACCGCATCATCGCCAATCAGAACCGCACGCGGAACCTCGAATTACTCGACGAACTGTGCGAAATCCTGACTGACGGATCGTTGTGCGCGCTGGGCGGCCTGATTCCATTGCCGGTGCAAAGCGCCGTTCGTCATTTCCCGGAGGATTTTGATAAGCCGGCGCCGGCCGCGGCGCTGATGGCCAGTGGGACGCTTCGAACGGACCAGGAGACACAATCATGGCACTAATTCAGGAAACCGATTACGGAACGCCGTTCCGCATCGCCCAAACGATGGTGACTCTGGAGATCGATGGCCAGCCCGTGACGGTGCCGGCCGGCACATCGGTGATGCGCGCGGCTGTGGAAGCCGGCGTTCAAGTGCCCAAACTGTGCGCCACCGACAGCATGGAAGCGTTCGGCTCCTGCCGGTTGTGCCTGGTGGAGGTCGAGGGGCGGCGCGGTACGCCCGCGTCCTGCACTACGCTCGCCGAACCGGGAATGAAGATTCGCACCCAGTCGCCCAAACTCGCCAAATTGCGGCGCGGCGTGATGGAACTGTATATCTCCGATCATCCGCTGGACTGCCTGACCTGCGCCGCCAACGGCAACTGCGAATTGCAGGACATGGCCGGCGTGGTGGGCCTGCGCGAAGTCCGGTACGGCTACGACGGCGCGAACCATCTGAAGTCCGCCAAGGACGAATCGAATCCGTATTTCACCTTCGAACCCTCCAAGTGCATCGTCTGCTCGCGCTGCGTGCGCGCCTGCGAGGAAGTGCAAGGGACTTTCGCGCTGACCATTCAGGGCCGCGGTTTCGCCTCCACGGTTTCGGCGGGCGGAACGGATTTCCTGTCGTCGGAATGCGTCTCCTGCGGCGCCTGCGTGCAAGCCTGCCCCACCGCCACGCTGATCGAAAAGTCAGTGGTCGCCAAAGGCCAGGCGGAGCACAGCGTGGTCACCACCTGCGCCTATTGCGGCGTCGGCTGCTCGTTCAAGGCGGAGATGAAGGGCAACGAAGTCGTGCGCATGGTGCCCTTCAAGGATGGCAAAGCCAATCACGGGCACTCCTGCGTGAAAGGGCGCTTTGCCTGGGGTTACGCCACGCACCGTGATCGCATCCTTAAGCCGATGATCCGCGCCAAAATTACCGATCCCTGGCGTGAAGTGAGTTGGGAAGAAGCCATCGGCCATGCCGCCAGCGAATTCAAGCGCATCCAGGCCAAGTATGGGCGCGATTCCGTGGGCGGCATCACCTCGTCGCGCTGCACCAACGAGGAGACCTACCTGGTCCAGAAGCTGGTGCGCGCCGGCTTCGGCACCAA
>DATJNO010000081.1:0-8268 GCA_035508055.1 Bryobacteraceae bacterium
ACTTACAGACGTCACCATCTCCAGACACCCTGTTCTGGAGCCGCAGCCTGGCAAGTTGACGTGCAGCGGCGGGAGGATCAAATTTAGAATAACGTTTCGAAACCGGTCTGCCAGGATACGTGATCCCGTTGGTACGTCGAAAGGATGGCAACAACTCAATGAGCGGTACGCGGGCCAAAATTGTTGCCTGTCTCGGCCTCACCCTTGGGTCACTGCCGCCGGGGTTCGGCCAGGAGCCGATGCCCGCAGTGCTGCGCCATTATCAACCCGTCACCGCGGAGCGTCTCAGAAATCCAGAGGACGGAAACTGGCTCATGAACCGGCGCACGTATGACGGATGGGGCTACAGCCCGCTCCATCAAATCAACACCGGCAATGTCGCACGACTGCGTCCGCTCTGGGTTTTCTCCAGCGGAGACGTAAAGCCGCATGAGTCTGCGCCGTTGGTCAATGACGGTGTGATGTTTGTTACCTCGCCGACGAATCAAGTCATCGCGATTGACGTGCAGAGCGGCAACCTCCTGTGGCGTTATAAGCGATCGCGTCCGGACGGCAGTAACAGCATTATCTTCAACGACACCAACCGCGGCGTCGCTCTGTATGAGGACAAAGTCTACTTCGCTTTGCCGGAGGCCGTGCTGGTGGCCCTAAATGCCAAAACCGGCCAGGAGATCTGGCGAACACCGATCGCCGACTACAAGACTGGATACTATGTGACGCTCGCTCCCCTGATTGCCGACGGGAAGGTGATGGTGGGCGCCTCCGGAGGAGAATCCGGGATTCGAGGCTTCATCGCGGCATTCTCGGCGGACACCGGCAAGGAGATATGGCGGACCTTCACCATTCCAGCGCCTGGTGAACCAGGTAGCGAGACGTGGCCGAAGGGCGATCAGTGGAAACACGGCGGAACTCCGGTTTGGGTCACCGGCAATTACGACCCCCAGACAAATCTCGCCTACTGGGGGACCGGAAACCCGGGGCCTTATATCGGCGATCAGCGCCCGGGCGACGATCTTTACAGTTGCTCGACACTGGTGATCGACGTCGCAACGGGCAAGATCAAGGGGTACTTCCAATACAACCCCAACGACTCGTGGGATTGGGACGAGGTCTCACCGCCCATTCTGGTCGACTATCGTCGCGACGGGCGGACCATCAAAGGTCTGATTGATGTTGCTCGCGACGGTTATATCTGGTTTCTGGAGCGCACCACGGAAGGGGCAATCCGCTTTCATGAAGCGAAACCCTTCGTGAAGCAAAATGTGTTCCAGAGCATCGATCCAAAGACGGGACGCCCCGATGTGGACCCCTCGCACAAGCCCGCCACCGGCAGGCTGGCATCCTTCTGTCCGGGATGGTGGGGAGGAAAGAACTGGGTTCCCGCGTCCTTCAGCCCGCTGACTCGGATGATTTACGTCCCCGCCAACGAGAACACCTGTGGCACGGGCATCGGGCTGCCGGATGTGACGTACACGCCCGGCAAAGCCTTCACGGGCGCACGCTGGCAGTTCCTGGTGGCGCCGGGCGCCGATCACGTCGGCGAAGTACAGGCATGGAATGTCGACACGGGAAGGCGCGTGTGGAGTCACAGCTACGCGCGGTCATCCAATTGGGGCGGCATGCTGGCTACGGCCGGCGGCCTGGTCTTCAACGGCGGAACGAGCGATCGGAAAATCCACGCTTTCGATGCTTCCACGGGAAAGTTGTTGTGGGAATTCCCCACCAACTCGGGAATCATTGCGCCGCCAACGACATTTCTGGTGGATGGAAAGCAGTATCTTGCCGTGTACGCCGGCTACGGCGGCGATGCTCAAGGGATGCAAGGCGGCCTCAACCGGGCGCTTCCCGGCCAATTCCCAGAAGTGCCCGAGGGCGGCGCGGTGTGGGTTTTCGCGGTAGAGTGAAATCCATTTTCTGTCAGCGCCTTCCCCCCCGAAGTTTCTGACTGCAAGCGCCAGGTTCGCCAGCCGGAATCTGTTCGCCAGGTGCTGTCCAATCCTCAGGGAGCGCCTCCACAGTGTTCACGGGTGTATAATGCTTGACAATTTCAAGTACGGAATGGAAATTCCGTATGGACGCTTCAGTCGTAGGGGTTGACGGACCGGCTCTATTGAAGTGCCGACAATTGTGGACAAACTCGCGCAATCCTGAGGTTGCCCAAGCCACTCTCTAGATGGATCGGAGGTCGTCGACCATGATTTTCAAATTGATGAACCCGCGCCTTCTAGCGCGGATGTTTCAATTTCGCTTATTCAACGCCCTTACTCTGCAGCGGGCGTGCCTGGTGCTTTTGTGCTGTGCCGCGGCGGAACTCTCGCCGGCACAGAACTACACCTACGCGACCCTGGCGAGTTTCACGCTTGCAAACGGTTCTGACCCAGTCGGCAATCTGGTGCTGGGCGCCGACGGTAATCTCTATGGCGTGACTAATGTGGGTGGGGCCTCCAACAACGGCACGGTCTTCAAGATCACGTTGCCATCGGGCGCAATCACAACTTTGCATAGCTTCACGGGCGGGGCGGACGGCGCTAACCCCACAGCGGGGTTGGTTCTGGGCACCGACGGGAATTTTTATGGGACCACCAACCAGGGCGGCAGCCAGACAAACAACTGCTCTCTCGGATGTGGCACGGTCTTCAAAATCGCTCCCGGGGGCGCATTCACCACCCTATACACTTTCCAAAGCGGTAACGACGGCTTCGGACCTTATACCCCGCTCCTTCAAGGCAAGGACGGGAATTTCTATGGCATAAACATCATCACCCTCTTCGAAATCACTCCCGGGGGCGTTCTCACTCCTATTCCCTCGAACGTGGATACCAATTGTTCCGGCTGTTCGGCCAACAGCTTGATTCTCGGCCCGGGCGGCGATATCTACGGGACCAGCGCCGGGGGAGGGAACAATGACAATGGGGCCGTCTTCCAAATCAATTTTGCCGGCGGCAGCCCAACCGTAACGATCGTTTACAAGTTCTGTAACCAACCCAATTGCACCGACGGATCCAGCCCCACGGGCCCGCTGGTTCTGGGCACCGACGGTAACTTCTACGGGGTTACCAATCTCGGCGGCAACACCAATTACGGCAGCGACGATGGCATTGTTTTCAAGCTCACCCCAGCGTTCCAACCGACGACGCTGTACTCGTTTTGCACCCTGATGAACTGCGCGGACGGCGTCAACCCCACTGGGCTGATGCAAGCAAGCGACGGAAACTTCTACGGGACCACCGTTTATGGCGGCGCCAATAATTTCGGCACCATTTTCAAAATCACCTCCGGCGGTACGCTGACGACCCTGTACAATTTCGAGAGTCAATCCTTTTCTTCCCCGCAAGGCGCCGACGATACGTACGAGACCTATACCGGCATGGTGCTGCTACAAGACAGCAGCGGGAACTTCTACGGGATAACTTCCCAAGGTGGGGACAATGGCTTCGGCTCGGTGTTCCGCCTGTCGGTACCCATCAGCATCGGCGCCGTCACCAACGGCGCCAGCTTCGCGGCGAATCGCATCTCGCCCGGCGCCATCGCCACGATTTTCGGCACCAGCTTGGCGACCTCCACCGCGTCATCCTCCAGTCTGCCTTTGCCTAAGACACTGGGTGGCGCGAGCGTCACGGTGAACGGCACCGCGGTTCCCCTGTTCTACGCCAGCCCCACTCAGATCAATTTTCAGGTTCCTTACGAGACTGCGGTAGGCACGGCCAGCGTCATCGTAAGCGCAGGGGGCGCCAGCAGCGGGCCTTTCAGCACTTCGGTCACGGCCGCCTCGCCCGGAATCTTTCAATTCGGGACCAATCGCGCGGTTGCGCAGAACCCGAATGGCAGCGTCAATAACACCAATAATGGGGTAGCCGCCGGCTCTTATATCGTCGCCTATCTAACCGGCGTCGGTCCGCTGAGCAACCCAGTAGGGGATGGAGTGGCGGCGCCCTCTTCGCCGCTTTCGAATGCAACTTCGTCTTTTTCGGCAACCCTCGGCGGTCAGAACGCTCCCGTTTTCTTCCTCGGGTTGACTCCCGGATTCGTGGGCCTGGCGCAAGCCAATATCACGATACCGCAGCTCTCCAGCGGCGACTACCCTTTGGTGATCACTGTCAACGGCGTCGCCAGCAACGGTCCCCTGATCACGGTCGGTTCAGACCCGCCGGCGCAGGGTATGAACGGTTCACACCCTCTGCGATCAGGGCCCGAGCATTCTGTTCTACCGGGACCACGATAATCTCCGGGGCGGTGCTCGAGTTCCTCGCCCGGCTCGCGGCGCAATACTGCGCTGCAACATCGTCGATTGCAAGTGCCTGGACGGAGTGGCGCGGAACGCGATCCGCTGTCCGCACCTAAGGTTGGGTCAATTCCTTGTTGACAGAAGGGCCCGAATTAGGTCATTCTTATGGAACATTACATTGTTCATATAGGGTCGAGTGCTTCGTCTGCCCACTGGCCGGTTCTTGGGTTTCGTCTACCTGCGAGTCATAGGAGCGAGCATGGCGCGTTCAGAAATGCAATCTACTTTTCAGGGATTCAACTTGCGCAGGGAAGCGGCAGTACGCTGCTTGCGTCCGGCACTGCTGCTGTTCGTACTCCTGGGCCCGTTGGCGGCACAAACCTCCAACGGCACGATTCGAGGACGTGTCACCGATTCCAGTGGAGCGATCATACCCGCAGCCACGGTGGAGTTGACCAGCATCGAGCGGGGAACCGTATCGAGCTCGGTAACCAACGAGGCGGGCTTATATTTATTTCCTACGGTGCAGCCGGGTGACTACCGGCTCACTGTGCAAAAGGAAGGATTCAAACAGTCGCAGCTCGACAAGGTGACGGTCGACGTGGGCGCGAATCTCCAGGAAAACTTCACGTTGGCGCTGGGGTCCGTGAAGGAATCGGTGACCGTGGCAAGTGAAGCGAGCCAGGTGGACACGGTGTCTTCGACCGTCAGCACGGTAGTCACCGGAGCGCCCATCGAAGACCTTCCTTTAAACGGCCGGGATACGCTGCAACTGGCTTTGACGGCGCCGGGCGTGACGCCCTCCATCGTAGCGCTCAACAGCGGAAACACCGCGGCCGGCGTACCGGGCGGCGAATTTACCATCGCGGGCGGACGCGACAATGCCATCACCTACCTACTGAACGGTGGCGACAACACGTCCGTCACCTACGGCGTGCCGGTGGTGGATCCGAATCCCGACACGGTAGCGGAATTCCGCATCATCGAAAACAATTACTCCGCCGAATACGGACGCAGCAATGGCGGCGTGGTGAGCGTGGTCACCAAGTCCGGGACCAATGCCCTGCATGGGACCGCGTTCGATTATTTGCGCAATACCGACTTCAACGCGAACAACTTCTTCAATCAGGACACGCCCGGCGCGTACCAGGCGCGGCCGATTTTACGCCGCAATCAGTTCGGCGGCACGATCGGCGGGCCGATCACCCTTCCCAAAATCGTGAAGGGCAAGGACCGCTTCTTCTTCTTCTTCGGCTATCAGGGGCAGCGCCAGAACTCGATCCAGGTGAATCCACAGGTGACCACCTACACACCGGCTGAACTGGCGGGCAACTTCTCGCAGGCCCCCGGGGGTGCGCCCGCCAGCTTGGTCGGCTTCCTGCAAACGCATCCCTACTTTCAGCCGAATCCGCAACTGGCGGCAGAAGGCATCATCGCACCCTCCAGCATCAGTCCGGTGACGCAGGGTTATATCACGAATAACCTGATTCCAACCAGCCCCACGGGCACACTTACGCCGAACGGCCCGGCTCTGGACAATCGCGATGAATTCACAATCAAGACGGACTTTAACATCACCGCCGCCGACCGTCTGGCCATCACGCTCGTGCGCTTCCACAATCCTTTTGATTATCCATTCGTGCAGAGCGGCGCGCCCAACGTCCCGGGGTTTCCGGGTGACGATACCTTCGACAATTATTTCGGAAACGTCGGCTATACCAAGGTCATTTCGCCCACGATCGTGAATGAGTTTCACTTAACGGCGCAGCGCGATTACAATTCACTGAACAACCCCGCGATCAAGCTGCCGACCTCCAACGCGCTGGGCATCCAGAACACCCCCGACGACGCGACCGGCCCCGCGATGATGCTGCTCAATGCGAGTAACTTGCAGCTCGGCTTCAATATCAACGGACCGGCCTATTACGCCGATACGACGTACGCCTACGAAGATTCGGTGAGCTGGATTCGCGGCAAGCATAGCTTTAAAGCGGGCGCGTCGCTGGCCTACGTCCAGAACAACGCCTTCTTCGCCTTCGCCAGCAACGGTGCTTTCTCGTTCGACGGTCCTGCCGGCATCGGCTCCGGCGTCGACCTGGCCGATTTTCTGATGGGAATTCCGGATTATTACTATCAATATCCCGGCGCTTTTAGCGCGGTGCGCAGCCATCAGGTTGCCGCGTATTTGCAGGATGAGTGGAAAGTGAAATCGAACTTCACTCTCACGCTGGGCCTCCGCTACGAATACCAGTCGCCGAAACGCGATCCGTTCAATCGCAATTACATGATTATCCCCGGCGATCAATCGGTGAAGTATCCCAACGCTCCTTTGGGACTGGTCTTTCCGGGCGATCCCGGTACGCCGCCTTCCGGCGTCAACTTTCCGAACCGGACCGACTTCGCGCCGCGCGTGGGTTTCGCGTGGGATCCGTTCGGGAAAGGGAAAACCAGCATCCGGGGCGGCTTCGGAGTGTTCTACGACACGATCCTGGCGCAGGACAACCAAAACCAGAACGGTACGCCTCCGTTTTACTCCGCTGCCTTCGTTCCCTTCGATCCGTCGGAGATTCCGGCGAACGGTCCGGCCACGTTTTTGTCCGACCCTTTCGGAACCGGCGGCGTGATCAATCCGTTTCCGTCCAAGCCCATTTCGAAGGACATCAATTTTGTCAACGCCGGGTTCATTCCCTTCGGACCCAGCAGCGTTTTTATCAATCCGCACATGCGGACGCCTTATACGCTGCAATACAACTTCAGCATCCAGCAGCAAGTCGCCAATGGCATGACCGCCGAGATCGGCTACGTCGGCAGCGAATCGCGCAAGCTGATCGCGCAGGAGGACATCGACCCGTTCCTCATCGGCACCACGACACGAGTCCTGAACACGCAGCCCGGATTACAGATCCCCGACGCATACGGCCAGATGCCGTACACCTTCGGAAACCTTGCCAATGCGAATTATAATGCCCTCGTCATGAGTCTCACCCAAAGGACCGGCGAACTCCGTGGTATCGGCCAGATCTTCTTTACTGCCTCCTACACCTGGGCGCACAATTTGGACGACGCCGACGGATTTGCGCGCAACAGCAACGACGTTTCGTACTACAACCAGAACGCGTTTTACGCTTCCGCCGACACGGACATTCGCAATCGCTTCGTCCTAAGCGCCGGATGGCAACTGCCCTTCAACAAGGCGTGGTCCAGCGGTCCCAAGCGGCTCACGCAGGGCTGGATACTCGATCCGATTTTTACCTGGCAATCCGGCCTTCCCGTTGACATTACCGGCGGCCTGTTCCAGGACGGCGTGACACCGGGTCCCTCGGGCGATGGAGATCAAAATCTGGTTCGCCCGGATTGGTCGGGCGGTCCGGTTCAGACCTATAACCCGCACGGCCAGGAAACACTGATGGTGGACGGAACGCCGATTACTGGCCACTTCTTTTTCAACCCAAGCGGCCTGTACCTGCCCGCGTGCTTCAGCAGTTCAGCGCCTCCAGGAACGCCGGGAGGTTGCGCTGCGGCCACCTACGGCACCCTCGGACGGAATGCTTTTCGCGGACCCGGCCTTGTGAACCTGGACCTCGCTCTGGAAAAGCGAACCTATCTTACCGAGCGGGTTCAGTTGAACTTCCGCGCCGAATTTTTCAATGCGCTGAACCACACCGAATTTCAGCCGCCGCTGGCCAGCACACCCATCGATTCGCCCCTGATGGGCCAGATCACCGCGACGTACAATCCGCGGATCGGACAGCTCGCCCTGCGCCTGGTGTTCTAACGCTGTGGTCTCGCCAGGCGACGGTTTGGTTGCTTAAACCCGCCGCGAATCGCCGACGAGTTCAATGCTGAAGCCGTTCGGGTCGCGGAAGCGGAGGGCGTGATCGCGGGTTGGGTTTGTTTCCACCTGGAGCTTTTGCAGCTTGGAGGCGACCATTTTCTTGTCGAATCCTGCGACACGGAAGCACAGCCGCTCGATGGCGGGCTTTGCGCCCGATGCAACGGGCTCCAAGGCGAGGCGCGTATTGGCGACCTGGAACCAGACCTGG